>QZKN01000157.1 GCA_003598175.1 Candidatus Omnitrophota bacterium | reverse complement strand
CTATGATGAATCCGCAATGGAATCCTTTAATATTGCCGAACCGAACATCGGCGCTGTTGGAACATAAGCACAATTCCGCCGCAAACGCCAAAGCCGCCCGGCAAACGACCCGGCAAAAAGCCTGATCTTGCCCTCTCTTGCCCTCAACGAGATGATTTGACTGCAATGTATTCATCGATACGCCAATTTGAATGGAGTATTTTTTTGAGAAAAACACGGTTCCGGAGCCGATTTCGTCCCTTTTCGCAGACACGAAAATCGGCGATTTCGCGAAATTCTTCTTATGACGGGAAATCTGTCGCAGAAACTTGCGTTTTGAGGTATTATTTATAATCGACGCTTTAATCTTTCATCTGCCTGTTTGCTTCTTGTATTATTTTCTCGCCGACCTTATCAATCGCTTCCCGTAATGGGTCTTTGCTCAAATGCGCGTACACTTCTGTCGTTTTCGAATCTTTATGGTTCAGTAATTTTTCAATGTGATATAGCGGTGTTCCTTGTGTTGCCAACCAAGAGCCGAAAGTGCGCCGTAGATCGTGCAGTCGAACGTCTTCAATACCGGCTTTTTTCCTGACTCTGGATCAGAAGGCTCAGGGTTCGAGTCCCTGCTCCCCAGTCCTTGATTTCGTTAGACTTAAATCCTATGAAAAATTCGCCGCCATTCGCCGCACAAGAACAATAAATCGAATAGCAGCGGAGTAAATCGCAATCAATTCATTTTAAATCCCTTCATTGTCAGCAGTGAGTCCGTTGAAAAGTATCGGCAGAATCATATACTGTATCCAGAATTTGTCTTGACAATGGGTTACACCTCATTCAGGGACCGATGGTGATTTCTTTACGGTCCCGTGTTGAGATACAGGGAATTATCGTAGCGCCAATGCAATATCACTTGAGAATTCACAGTCGATTTTGCATTTAATATACAGCTTGGAGGTTATCAGTATGTGTGAACATTGTACGCGAAGAGAATTTATGGGAACGGGATTAACGACGGGAATGATGCTCGCCAGCGCATCCTGGACGCACACGTGGGCTTCGCAGACTGTCCCCGCTCAATTTGAGGGGAAAATGCGAATTGGCGTTGTTTTCACTGGCACACCGGCGCCGGAAGATCGCGATTGGGGAGTCGGCAACAATCTGGTGGAGACCATGAAATCCCAGCTGGCCAACATCGAAAAGAAACTGGGAAACGTGGAACTCATCATCGGCCACTCGACCAATGCGCAGCAAACAGCCGAATTGCTGGCTAAAGCAGGCTCCGCCGCGCCGGTTTTGGCGATCAATGTACGCAATTTTGCTTTAACCGGTGTGGTAAAACCGATTCTGGACGGGGCGCATCCCCTGGCGGTCTTTTCTCTCCCTGCCAGCGGTCACGATTGGATGTACGCTCCCCGTTGGCATCGCCAGGGACATCGCGTCACGTTGCTTGCCAGCAGCGACCTTTACGAACTGGAACGAGCCGTCCGCCTGCTGAGAGTGATTCCCATGATGCGGCAAACCCGTATCCTCCTCTTTCCACCCGCCCGGGGCACTGCGCCCGCCCAATCGCCCGAGGAAATCAAGAAGCGCTTGGGGGCCGAGGTGGTGGCGGTGGAAGAGAGGGCTTTCACCGATATGCTTTCCGCCGCAAACGATGCGGAAGTGCAGGCCGAAATTGACAGCTGGACAAAGAACGCCAAGGAAATCATCGAACCGACGGAAGAGGACATCAGCAAGGCCGCCCGCGTCAGCATCGCGTTGCAGCGCCTCATGGAACGGGAAAAAGCCCAGGGATTAGCCGTGGGAACTTGTATGGGATGGTTGCAAAAAGGATTTCCCTGCCTGGGATTCACCCGCCTGCGCGATAACGGCATCCCTGCCGCTTGCGAAGGCGATATGGACTCGTTGTTGACCATGCTTCTGTTCCAATACGCAATCGATCGCCCCGGATTCCAGGGCAACGCCACCTTTGACACCTCCCGCAACGCGCTCTGGACGGCCCATTGTACGGCGCCGTTGAAAATGGACGGACCGGACGGCAAGGAAGCGCCTTACCTGTTGCGTGGACATTCCGAAGTCGGCGGAAGCGGCTGCGTCCCTGAAATTCAATATCGCGTCGGGGAAACCATTACGCGCACCAAATTCGTCAACCTGGATACCATACTCGCTTCGACCGGCAAGATCATCGAGGTTCCGGAAAAATCAGTGCACGCTTGCCGGACCCAGATCGTCACCGAAGTGCGCGATGCGGCGAAGATGGCCGCCAACTGGAGCAGCGTCCTGGAGACCGAGGATGCCATGACGCTCCTGCATCGAGTGGTGTTCTACGGGGATCACATGGATAACGTGTACCACCTCTCCCGATTGATGGGATTCAAAGTGGTCGAAGAAGCCTGAGCCAACCGTTGCGGACGTAACTAAAAAATGCGATTCTGAAATCAGGATTTGCGGTGATATGCATGGAGTCATTCCACCATAATTGATGTTGGGGAAACAGGTTTGACGCCACTTCCGCTAATCACTGCTTCTATATAATTCCATTTTGCATTACCCATCACCTGACGGCGTATGACCAACGCATTGTGGCCGCCACGCCACGCTGCTTCACGGCTTTCTATTTCCTGTCGATCAGTGCATCGAGAAACTTGAAGAATTCCTGCGTCGCCGGATCGTCGGGATTGCCAAGATCATTATTCAGGCGGCTGTGGTTGGTGTCCTGTTTGCCGTACGCCCTGGCCGGTATATCCGCTTCCTTCAGCACGGCTTCCAAACGCTGCGCCTGCGCTCGGGTGTCGGGATGGCCGGAAAAGTACAGGAGGAGGAACGGCGGGATGCCTTTGTTCTTCGCGACGTGCGTCACCGCGGAGAAATCGACGTGTTTTTCCGGATCGTTCCCAAATTTCTGCCGATGACCAAGCGTGAACATCTTCCCGCCATAGAGAGTCTGCCGGAACTCCGCCGTCATGATGATCTTGGGAATATCATACGTGTCGCCATCCACCGGCACACACCCCTTGAGGACATCGAAAGTGACGCCTTCCTCCTTCAAGTAACGGTCGTCGATGCAGATCAACGCCGCGAGTTGCGCGCCGGCGGAGTGTCCGCCGACAAATATGCGCGTCGGATCGCCGCCGTATTCGGCGATGTTCCTGTGCACCCAGCCCAATGATTTGGCAACGTCGCGGATCAGCACACCCATCTCCACATCGGGTAAGAGACGATAGTTCGTTGATACGAAGACAAAACCACGCTCAGTCAACACTTTGGGCTTCAACGCGACATCACTTTTGTCGCCGGCCTGCCATCCGCCGCCGTGAACCCAAAATAGGACCGGCAAGCGCCCATCGACGGCGCTTTCGAGCGTGTAAATATCGAGAACCTGCCGTTCGTGGCCGTTCTCGACGTAGGGGATGTCAGTTATTAGCTTCTGCGCGCTACCGATGTTACAGAGGGATAGAAGTGAGAGTGTGAAAGCGGCAATTAATTTGTAGTTCATGGTAAGGAGTTCCTGAGTATAAGAGTTGATCGAAGCGTTCCGGTTCGACGGCGGCGATCCAATCTCCCGACACCCATAAGTTTCGCAGGAACCGGATCGATCCTCCATCAATTGTGACATCGTCAGACACGCTTTGCAAGAAACCCCACATGAAGTGACTGAATTCAAGTTCTCGTTCCGTTTTCATCCAATTATAATCGGTGAAACTCATGCCGGAATTCGGGAAGAAGATATACCACATCCGATTTGCGATCCGGTGCATGAAATCTTTGTTCGAAATAGCGAAAATCAACCGGCAATCCTTCCCAAACATGTTTTACATGCCCTTTGAAATCGGAGCCGGGTTGCAGAGAAATTGCTACAAGCTCTGTTTCGCAGTTGTTTTCTACAATAAATTCAACGGGAGTCAGAACGTGATATGCCAAGCATACGGTATGATGATAATTGGAAAGATTGATGGATGTTTTTCGATCGGTGATTTGGATAAGATTGGCATCGAGAATCGGAGTCAGAAGTTCAATGGAATATTTTCAAAAATATAATTCACAGAGAGTATTGGCGGACAATACAGAGTAACAATATTTCCGGTTTCTGCAAGTATATCCTTGACGAAAAAAGTATAGGATGAATCGGATTCAAGATGCAAAAGAAGGGTATGATGATGTTTGAGAGTTTCTTTATTCAAAGTCCATTCGGAGCAAGAAATATTTCCACTTTTTACGTGGCTACATTTGACAACCAAAATCACCCCTATCCTCCTCTTCTCTCTTCACTTATAGCGGTTTTTAAAAGGGAAGATGCGTCTTATGAAGCAAGATGAATCATCAGAATGGATGCGGAGGTGATTCTCATGAGTATCGAAGTGGAAGTGGTTGAAAGGGGATTATTGCGAATCCAATCTCCGAAATGAAAACGGCGCCTCGCCGGCGCCGCTTCAGCCACATCGTCCTCAACTCTGATCGTTTATCAAAGTTGACCATTAAAAAAAAGAGATTTTACACGCTCTTATTATGGATTCATTGTAATCATCAATTCAATAAAAAGCAAGGTCTGGGTTTTTTTATGGTTGCTATGATTGACAGGGGGGCTTTTGATTGGTATGTTGAATGCATCGTTTGGCTCCCTGCAATATCGTTGAAGCAGGGGCTGGTTTGAAACCTGCCCCCAACGTCTCACGGGGCCGTTAATTTTTGGGTGATCGTGGAGGATGAAAAACCGTGGATATTTTGAGAAATGAACGATCTGGTCAACCTTCTTCTTCCCAAAGCGCGCCAGGATCGTCCGTCGTACAACGCCGAGATGAACAACCCTACACTACGCTGGGCAAGGATACGGAATTCGAGGGAACTCTTCGATTTAAGGAGGGATTGAAAATCGAAGGGAAATTCAACGGAGACATCGCGTCCGAAGGAAATTTGATTATCGGAAAAACCGGCGAAGTAAGAGCGGAAATTGCGGTTGGGAGCATTATTATCGAGGGGAAAATAACCGGAAATATTATGGCCTCCGATTTGGTGGAACTGCGTAGTTCCGCCGAATTGCGGGGAGATATCACCGCCTCGAAATTGAAAATCGAAGAGGGCGTGGTTTTTGTCGGCAAATCCGACGTGCAACCGATCAATCACCGTAAAACCGGCCCGGAATCCAAACCGGGCGTCAAGCCCGATGCGGGCAAAGATGATTCCAAAAAAGATAAGTCCCCGGCAGGAAAGTGAAATTCGTTTTTCCCGATAAAATCCAACTGGCCCGAATTCCAACCCCGATCCAGCGGTTGGATCGTTTGAGTACGGAGTGGGGTGTGGAGCTCCGCGTGAAACGGGATGATTTGACCGGCGCGGAGCTGACGGGCAACAAAATTCGAAAATTGGAATACCTGTTGTGTGATGCCCGGCATCGCGGGTGTGATATGATTGTCACCTGCGGCGCCGTGACTTCGAATCATGCGCGGGCTGCCGCTATCGCCGCGCGCCGTTTGGGCTTGCATTGTCTCTTGATTCTGGCCGGCGACCCGCCGGCTTTGGCTAGCGGCAATCTTCAATTGGATTTACTCGTAGGGGCGGAAGTTCAATACATTTCACGGGAAGAATACTCCGCGAATATCGACGGCATTCTCCAACAAACGGAACAGGAGTTGATTGCACAAGGCAGAAAACCCTATATGATTCCAACGGGCGGCTCCAACCCGATCGGTCTGGTTGGTTATGTCGAGGCGGCGCGGGAAATTCGGGATCAATGCGCCGAGGAAAACTGGTTTCCGGATACTCTTGCCTGCGCGGTGGGGTCCGGAGGGACCTATGCAGGATTATTTCTGGGGAATCTGCTTTTTCGACCGGCCGCTTCTGTTTTAGGGATTTTGGTTTGTGGGACAGTGGAATCATTTTCCTCTAAAATTGAACGGGATGTACGAGAAACGTGCGCCCGTTTTGAAATTCAAGAAACAATCAATACCGAATCCATTCGATTGATTGATGGATACATTGCGGGAGGATATGCCAAAACCAATTCCGAACAGCTGCGGTTCATTCGGCACGTGGCTCAGCAGGAAGCGATTTTTTTGGATCCGGTATATACCGGGAAAGCGTTTTATGGAATATACCGGGAAATTCAAGCCGGTCGAATTCCCCCAAATAGCCGGATTCTGTTGATCCATACGGGAGGGATTTTTGGATTTTCCGCTTTCGCGGAGGAGATGGCTGCCGAATGGAAATCGGTTGCATCCTGGCCGGATTGTTTCGCATGATTTTGCATCCGCACACCATACTTTTGAGAATGAGATACACGTTCAGCGACCCTTGGTTCGTTTGAATTCGATTGGGGAACGGTATTAAATCGGAATTGATGCATTTTACCCTAATTTTCTTCAACTTGACATTCTTGTTTGTGGCATTATATAGTTACAGGTAGCCTTCTTGTGTTTGAATGAAAATTGGTGGAAGCAGGAGTGCAGGTTTTTTCTGAACTCATTTTCCCGACGGCATAATTCGCATACACATTTCGGGTAAAAACCGGGATTCCGTAAGCAGAAAAATCCCGCCGAGGGATGTATTCGGTGAATATCTGCATTACAATGTTGTTTTATCGTACGGGCGCCGCGAACATCGGGAAACCGTATTGATAATAATATATCTATAGAGTTTACCCTTGACAACGAGAAGAGGTTTCTCAAAGAGGAGCAGCATGAAACGCTTACGACAAATAAAATGGCGAGTTTTATTCCTGGCTTTGGTTGGTGTTCTTACCGTTTGGGGCGATTTCGATCGACCGGTAAGCGCTCAGCAGGCATATGTGCCGACGGGCGTATCTCCATTATCCAAACGGATCGAACTGCTGAGTATTCCCCTGGCCACATATCCTTTTATCCAACGAGGAAATATCCGTGTAGTGCCAACGATTCGATTCCAGGAAATCGTGGAAATCAAGGTCCAGTTCGAGGATCGGACCATCGATCAAAATGGAAATCCAATCAGCGGATTGAATATTTCCGAAGATTTTCTTCCTCTGACAGCCTCGGCGCTGACCAGCGGTTTGGCATTATTTAAGGAAACCTCGGGATCGAAAGACGGATTCAACTACACGGTTGGCGATCAGAACAGCGATACGCCGATTGATTTGACGGCTCCACCCATCGTCGAAGTGGATCCAGCCAATCCCCGTCATTTCATGGTTACGTTCAAACCCAAATCGGGCACGACGCGCTTAAACACGTTGATGGATCAATCCGCCGATTTTTATATTGTCGCCCAGACGAGCCTCAATCTTCGGCATGGCGACACGTTTGAGGTCAGTATCCCCGCCAATGGCATAAAAATCCGTGATGTGCAGGGCGCGTTGATCGATGATACACTTTTTGAAAATCGTTTTCCCAGTCGGGAGTTCGCGAACGAGGTTTTTCCGTCTCCCAGTCCCGGCGTCACGCTTTCCGTCAATGAGCTGTTCGTCAATCCAGCCGTTTTTCAGGGAGATATCGTCACCATCGTCAGCATGATCAGCGATGTGGACCTTACCAACCGCATCGACGCCTCTTCCGAACCGACGACGATTTTGGGATTCGATGTGATAGGACGCGAGGATCAACAATATTTTTTACGAGAAATACGCGTCAACTGGATCGGCCTGAATCTGGGGGCGGTTGCCAAATTATTGGCGGTATTGACGCGACCGGATTATTCCGGGGCGACCGCTTCAGGAATGATTGCCGCTTTTGGGGGAGGCATCCTGGAACAATTGAATATGTATCCTTCCTTCTTTTATAGTCCCTGGTTTTATAATTTTCCGGTCGATGCGGAAACCGGCCAGTTATTGACGGAAACGCGCACCATTACGCTGGGGCGCGAATCGGTGGATATTACGTACCCGATGACGATGCCGCTTAACAATTACGGCATCCCCAGAGAGACGTTTATTTTGGGAACGGATTCGGTCGGCGAAAATCCCGCGCATTTTACCAGTTACGTTTCCTTCGGACCGAGGGATCCGAATAAAGACGAATTGAGTCCGCGTCTCGTGACGCATGATATTCTACAAAACTTTGTTGCGGATGCGGCGGGCGGCGCTTTTCTGTACCGCGAATTGGGCGGAACGAAAGGTAAATACGATAGAGGCGTGGATCAGATCATCAAGCTGGATGCCAATCGATTTCAGATCATCCCGTTCGCCATCAGCCCCGATGAAGTGAATTCGGCGACCTCGCCTCTCCGCTCTATCCTGACTCGATTGATTCCCGGCGTGATCGGCGGTTCCGGCGGGGGAAGCATATCCGGAAAGGGAATCGGTCCGTTTCTGTTCGGCGACGACAATCTGGGATCGGCGCTCCTGGGCGTGATCGATATGCCGGATCCGTCTGATTCCCGGCCGCCGCTCGGCTCTCTGGAATGCTATATGGATCCGGATTGTTTATTTTTTGATTTGATGATCAATGTTTTAAGGCCTTATCTCGGCTTGACGGAAGGCCAGATCCGCTATCTGTTTGAAAAAACCGAGGATAACGGTCGCACCAACGCCGAAGAATTGTTCGGATTTCCGCTGGTGCAAGGATTCACTTTTGTGATGCCGGTTGCGCGCGATAATGCGCT
The DNA here is from genome assembly GCA_003598175.1 of Candidatus Omnitrophota bacterium. GTDB lineage: Bacteria > Hinthialibacterota > Hinthialibacteria > Hinthialibacterales > Hinthialibacteraceae > SURF-12. The sequence goes on along the minus strand of QZKN01000157.1, from coordinate 14,730 downwards.
GGGCAATCTCCGCGTGCCCACATCGCGAACCGGCTCCGATGCCGGATCGGAAATCTATCTGGGAATACGAACCAGTGATAATTTGCGCAACCTGGATTCCTTCATTCCGTTCGTCAAACCACAAGATGTCGTTGTCGGCACAAATGTGAATTCCTTCACGCAAGGGTTGACGGAAAATGTTTCTTCTCTTCCGAGCGTCTCGAGTATCGGCGTGGCAAGGAAAAATACGGGAACGACTTATGCGATGATCGGCCGTCCCCGTCCCCGGTTCCAATTCCAGGATTTGACGCAGCCGGGCGAGGGGCTTCTGGCTTCCAATAACAATATACTTTTGGATCGTTCGCAGGAATCGCCTCCGAAAGCGGTGATCGGCATCGACGCCGTGGATATGGGGCAAAACGCGACGTTAACGATAAACAGTGATCGTATCGAAGTGGATACATTTGACACATTTTTTACCGAAAATTCGGTATTAGGTGATCTGCAGATTGAATTTTTGCCTGGAACAAATTCGCTGGGTTTCCAGCCGTCCATGCTTGGCGTGATTCCGATTACATTGGGGGTGAACCTGCCCTTGCAACGGATTGTTTCGAGCCATTCGGTCGCCATTTATGTGGATGACGATACGCCGCGGGGCGATGGCTTCGACGATGACGGCGACGGGTTGGTGGATGAAGAGTATTATAATCTGATGGATGACGACGGCGATGGATTGATCGACGAAGATCTCGGCGACGGTTCGCCTCAGGGAATCAATGGTTTTTTCGACGCGATGGATAGATATCTTCCCTTTGACCGCGACAATCGCGGCAGTTCCAATGCGTTTGAAGACGCCACTTATGTCTATACACCGAATGATCAAGCGAAATTTACCGATTACATCGATGCAATCCAACCAACAGACAATGCGGTGACGCTTGTTGATGGTCAAGTGCTGCCTTTGGATTTCAACGAAGGCAGTTGGTTTGCTGATTTGGACTTGCGGGCTTTGAATATCAACAATTACTTGATTCCACGCAATCGGATTTATCCGTCATCATTCAGTCGGCCATTCGATTCAACGGCTGGTCCGCCTTTCGGATCGCCGGAATATAACCAAGGAATGTTTTCAGGCGTCGATCCGTTTACAGGACTGGTTGATTTTGTATTGGCCATGCGGGGCGGCGGGGATTTTCAAAATTTCCCCTACTATCCGGATGATTTGTTTATTGAAGATCCAAGCTCCGGCGATGTGATATGGATGATCACATTTGGCGATGACGTTCCGGTGGTTCCGGATCCGGATGGTTTTCCGCCGCGGACATTTGCGTTGACCATGGCGCGCGCGTTTCGTATCCCGAATCCGTTCTACGGGTTCGTTCGCGTCGGGAATGTCCCGATGGTCGTCAATCTGACGGATGTCGCGGACGGGCAAAATCCGCAGGGGGATAACATGTGGGATCCTCCGTTGTACACACAATTCGGATTTTTCATCCAAATCGCCGCCGATGACAACGCGATTGCCGATTATGTATCCAATTTGGTTGACAGTTTGCAGCAGGCGTATGACAGCGCTCGTGATACGATCGCGCAATTCAATGAAGCGGTCGCGGATGCCGAAGCCGCCGCCGCCGAAGCCGAGGAGCCGACGGATCCGGAATATCCGGATATACCCGATCCGCAGGAAGTCACGTTTACCGATCCCTATGAAGCCTTCGGATTCGATGATTTTCTGAATACGCCTCAATACCAAACCAATTATCAATATCAGATTCAAATTCCGGACGAGAATTTCGGGCCGTTGGCGGGGAACGATTATTTCGTCGTGTTGCGCGCCGCGCCGCAAGCGAGAATCGGCGAAACGTTTCGCGTTCGGGTACGCTCGGGACAGCGGAATGCGACGCTTTTGAGCGTGGATACGGGGACGGGAGAATCCACGGCTCTTGTCGCTCCGGAAGGCGGCGTCGGTTATCATTCTTATATTGAAACCAACTTTTCGGCCGGTCAGGAAGCATTTCGTAACGTGAGCAAAAATCAGATCACGACGGGTGAAATCGTGATTCAAAGCCGGAATGTTCCTCCGTCGATCCAATTTATCTCTCCCGGCGCCGGTTTGAATTTGGCCTCGTCCGATTTCGAATTCGATATTTCATTTACTGCCACGGACCCTGATAATGTGGCCCAAATCCAGTTGTTTACGGATAATGACAATCTCGATTTCAATGGCTCGTTTATCCCCGGCGCGATTTTGCGGGAAGGTTTTGATACCACATTTACGATCAACCTGCTGACGGATATCCCCAACTTCGATCCAACGAAGAGTTATTACGTTTATGCGAAAATCGATGACGGAATCAATCCGCCCGTGTATACCTATTCGGCGGGTCCGATCAGCACGGTCGCAAGCGTTACCGATCCGACGACCGGAGGCGGCGGAGCCGGCGGCGGAGTGGTGGTAACCGGAGATTTACCGAATCCGCTTGATTATTATAAGTTGACGAAGGATGGACGCATCTTTAATTTGGGAGACGCCCCCGCTTTGGGAGAAGTATCGCGAACAAACGATGTCATCGATATGGCGCTAACCCCCACGTTGTCCGGAGCGATTGTTTTGCAGATCGACGGGAAAGTGTTGGGAGTGGATGATGTCGGCGTGTTCCGAACCTATTTACAGCCCAATGGCGAATTGATATTCCCGAACGAGAAAAGAGCCTTTTACAACTCCGCCAGCAGCGAGATCATCACCGCTCCAGCCGATGCGGATATAACGATTGATCATGCGCGGGACGTCGAGGTTGATTTCTCACGCGGCGCTATATACATCCTTGACGGAGATGGCGACATGCTGTTCCTGGGCGAGGCGCTTACACATCTGCATCCCATCGGAATTGGGCTGGATTTGTACCGGGATATGAAACTAACGCCGAACGGCGACAATATGTACTTCCTGTCCGGCAACGGGATTCTTTCGACCGCCGGCGGCGACTCAGTCAGCGGTTGGACGGGACTCGTAGCCGGTGATATTTACCGGGATATGAGTTTGATCACCAGTGGAGCGACGGTGACGCACATTGTTATAACCGATGCGGATGGAAATCTGACGGTGGTCGGGTCGAATGATTCGATTGCCTCTTATATTCGTTCTCTGCGGCCGACCGATCCCATTACCCCCGGTTCGATTCGTCTGGTGAAACTGTTCCCCGGCGATACGAGCATGGTGATGCTGGTGGAAGGAAGCGGAAGAATTCATCTGCTGGCGAGAACCCAACCATTGATGCCCACGGACGGTCTGGTTTTTGCGGATAGCACCGCGCTTGATGATGATACCGTCGTGGACGTGCAGACTACCTCGATCAATCTTCAATCAATTGTCGAAACCGTCCGCAATATTCTGGCCGGTATTCAAAATGAGAACATCGATCAGGTTATGGCATACGTGAGCGCGGATTACAAGGATCGCTCCGGCGCGAATGCGCAGGGATTGCGAAAATCGCTCATGTCCTTCTTTACTTTCTATGAAGTCGAAACCTTCGCGGAATCCACGTTGAATGCGAATTCATTTACCATCACTTCGCAAGGTGATAGTCTGAATGCGCAGGTCATGGTGGATATGAGCGTGTTTTGGCCGACGATTAGCTATATTATCCCGGACGTGGATACCAGTTCGTTGTATGGCGAGACGTTCGGACAGATGCTTTTTCAACAGAGAATTCCATTTGATCAAACCTTACGGATTCGTGAAGTTTCTGATGGACGCGGCTGGTCGGTGAATTTATATGAAATTCGAGATTTTGGTCGTAAAATCGATGAATTGGTCAACAGTCAGGACGTCGAATTTGAAGATATTCGTTACCTGACACAACAAACAGCGAATCGGAGGCTTGGATGGTATACGCCTCGATACGCCGGTATCGATCCGACGAAAAGCTTTTTCCTGAACGTGAATGAAAATGATCCTATCACGCCTTATAACATACTGGCAGTATTTCAGGAAAGCTATTTGGCTTATGAAACCGCTCCTCCTGCGTTCGAATTCACGTTGTATACCGGTCAATTTATTGCCGGAATGGCGTTCGATACGTTGGATCTTCGTTTCAGACGGAATGCCGACGGAACGACCCGGTTGACCGGGATGAAATTACGGCAGGTCATTTCGGAAAACACCCAGTTATCACAGATTGGCGGAGGCCAGCAATTGGAGGAATGCATCACCTCGCTGGACGGACAAGAAGCGGATACGCCCTTCGGATTCAATTTCGATGCACGCGGACCCGCTCCCATGCTTTGTCCCGGCGCGGGGGATGTCGATTTCGGATTCAGCGGAGATAGTTTGCAGGTGAACAGCCCCGCCGGCGGTATTATGATGCTGCCGCAGAATACTGATATTTATGCCATCAATCCGCAGCAATATGTGCAACGTCTCAATCGCGCCATCGTGCGTTTGAATCCGTATGATCCCGCGAACGCCGGCGCCGGAGGCGGATCGAACGATCCGGGATTCAGCGCGACCGCCGTGGCGGGGCGGGCGTATTTCGTGATCGCAAGAGACGGACGCCATTATGGATTCATTCAAATTCCGCCGATTCAAGGAGGACAGGATCCTCTCACGTTGACTCCTCCGATTCTGTCGTTCGATTATCGCTACGAAGATTCATTTATTCTTCCATCGAATTTCTAATAGTCTGTAGCGGTGGATTGCACGGATTGCAATCCACCGCCTCTCGAAACCGAAGGGTGGGATTCATTTCACTCATCCCGCCCTGCAAAATCATTTCCTCGATAATTGTTACAGGAAAAGAAAAAACGACGCTTTCGATTGGGAAAGCGTCGTTACTTTTTGATTGCATCCGTTGTTATTATAGATTGAAACTCTTTTTGGTTATGTGGGGATATGCAAAGATGTAACGCCGGTTTTGCCGAAAATGCCGCCGAGACGGCGGCGTTACATTTGCATTCAACCGGTCATGGCGGTTCTTTTGCAGCGTGAATGAGTTGCATGGTCTTATGGGCTGTTATGTGATCGGAACCGGTGATAAACTAATGCCGATGGGAGGCGCGCTATTCGTTCCTTTGTGCGCTGAAATCTGTCGAGCTACAGTGTATTCACAGCTTTTGTTTATAATAAAAATTTGTGAATGAACCCTACGTGAAAGGATAAAATAATGCGCTCTGTTTTCATATTGTTGTTCTGCGTCATCCTCGTGATTGCAATTGTTTTTGTTGTCGTTCATGCTCCGACTCCGTCGAATGTGCAAATCGCCGTTGTCCCGATTGATCTTGAGCGTCAACCACAACCGGTGATGCAATCCGATCCGGCTGCAAATCATATTTTGGAATTTTTCCCGGAAGCAATCGAATCCCTTCCATTGCAAACTCCCGAGGACATTACACACGTTCCGGAACCTGCACCGACACAAGCGCAAAAACCGGAAACGGGAGATCCCATCGAAATTCAAAAATATGCCTTGCTTGCTCATATCAACGATTGGGTTTATGAAATGTATTCGCAAGTCGGTTCGACCAAACTCGGCCAGATCAAGGATACGCGTCAGAATACCTTGATGAAAGTGTATGAAGGAAAAACGTTGGAAAACGGAGTGGAAGTGGTTCGGTTGTCCGCGGAGAGCGTTTTGCTCAAACTGGGAGAAGCAACGTTTACTCTCCGTCTCGCCGAAGAGCCGAAATTTTTCGAAGACATTAAAAAAAATCCTCGCGCGCTCACGCCGGAAGAACAATCGAAAGCGTATGATTACTATATGATTCGTTGGGGCGATAAATTCAAGGAATACAGCAAAGGCTATCAACCGCCGGCGGGGATGCAAAATCCGCAACCGGCCACGCTGCAAATGAAACAACAAGGCTATAAAGAATATATGGAACGGTACGGCCAAAAATTTCAAGAAAATGGGAATACCTACCAGATGCCGGAAATCAATCCCGAAAAGCAGAGGGAACTCTATAAAAAATATTGGGAAAAATTTCATCCGGACAGAGAAATGCCCGATTTTGATCAACTTTTTCAAACCACGATTCATTCCGGTCCCGGCGCCCGCTTGCAGAATTAAGCGGAATTTTTAAAATTGTTAAAATCGTTCCATGCACGTTGTTTTTTGGAGATTGTATTCGTGAAATATTGTCCTTTTTCTATTCATCTTTTCCTGATTGCGTTGTTTCTTTCCTGCGGCGGATCCGATTCTCTCACGCAACAGAAAACAAATGCCCAGTCTTCCGCCAAATTGGAAAAAAACTCGTCTCCGGCTTCTGCGTCGGATTTGCTTGTCGCCGAATGGACGGGCGGAAAAGTCTACCTCTCGCAAATTGATCAGATTATCGCCATGCGAATTCATCAAATGATGCAGGTCAACAAGGACCCTTCGTTGGTGAAAAAAATGATCGAAAAAGAGCGTCGCAGTGCTCTGGATACGCTGACGGAAAATTATCTCCTTTTGCAGGAAGCCCAAAATCGTAATTTGGCGATCAGTCCGGTGGAACAGGAACGATATCTGCGCGAATTTCGAGAGAATTTCAACACTGAAGAAGAGTATAATGACCGTCTTCAACAAGCCGGGCAAACGGAAGAGGATTTGATTCGCACACTATCCACGGTCAAACTGGGGCCGAAGTGCATTGAAGATCAAGTTGAAAAAATTCAAGCGGGGATGACGGAAGAAGTCATGAAGGATTACTATGATAAAAATATCCAACTTTTTTCCCCCCCCGCCCGATGGGAAATTAATCAGGTTGTCATCAAAAGCAATGACAATCGGTCAATGGATGAAGCGAAGGCATTGGCGGAACGATTACGCCGGGAAGTGAAGGAAAAAATCGATTCTCTCCAAACGTTCCCGGAAAAACGCAAAGTCATCCAGGAATGCGCCATTAAATACTCGGATACGCCGGATGCGCAATACAATTACGGTTATGTCATCATTTACGATCATGAAATGTTCAAGGAAAAATACTCGAAGGAATTCTTTGAAGAACTGGCAAAAGTGAAAATCGGAGAATTATCCGGTCTGGTTCCTTTCGAGGATGGCTTTGCCTTCTTTTTGGTGAAAGAACAGGTTCCGGCTTCCGTTCATACGTATGATTCCGATCTGATTCAAAGTACACTCCCCAAAAAATATCTGAAAGACAAACTCGATGAATTTAAAGAGAACCTCAAAGTAAAATACAATCTTCACATTTATGAAGAGAACCTTTTTTATCAAGCGAGCGAAGAACTTCCATTTTCGGAAATAAAATCCTCCACGTCGCCGGATTTCTGATTGGCGATGAAAAAAAGTGTTTTCTCTTGAATGATCGGGGTTTATTCCATCTACGCAGTTGTGTATTGTTTATAATCTCCATCTCTTTCATCTTCAACCGTGCCGGAGAGCCGGAGGGAAAAAAGACAAAAAAGGATAAGTTCTATGGCAGTGGTAAAGGAAATCAATCTATCTGCGATTTTTAATGTCATGTGGGAAAGGGGAAAGCGTATTTTTCTCTTCACGTTCGTCGTGATGATTGTAGGAGCGATTTGTACCTTGTTTATTCATAACCGCTACGGCGCCACCGCCATTTTGGTCATGAATAAATCCAAACTGGGAGAACGGATCATGGCATATCCTGCGCATCCGATCTTTTCGTATCCTCCCTTATTGCTTCATAACTCCGTTTTGCAATATCTGATGGAAAAATATGAACTGGATAAGTCTCCTTACAAATTTGATTATCCCGAGGAACTCGGCGCCCGACTCGGGGTGGATATCATTATGGAGACGAGTCTCATGAAGATCTATGTGGAATTGGAAAATGCAACAACAGCGGCGAATTTAGTCAATGAGCTGGCCACGAAAGCCATCGAATATAATCAGCAAATTATGGAAAATGAAAAAAAGGCCAGCAATTTTCAACTGTCTGTGGAAGTGGAGAGTGTCAGCTCCACGGTCAAGACATTAAGTGACCAATATTTGATTACAATGAAAAAGAATTTAAAACCTCTGGTCATTAACGAACTCAACACGTATAACGCCACGATTGCGACGCTGAGACAGGAATTGGAAACATTAAAGTCCTCGATTGTGGAATTGGAAAATCAAGTCATTGCGTTTGAAGACATTTTCCCGGCGACAACCGCTTTCGATTTGATTATTCCCACCCAACGATTCATTTTTGAAGACAATGTCATGCTGGAAACCTATCGAAAAACCCATCCGGATTTTGATATAAAAAGTATGGAGGGATTAACGTTCACGGCGGAATCCGTCAACCCCGGTTATCTCGAGTTGCAGAGAGAGTATAAGAAACTCAAGGTGGATTTAGTCGCTCGGAAGGAACGAAGCATATATTTGGATGAACGGATTCAAACGCTGGTTTCGGAAAGCAAAGAATATCAACATAAAATTTTCGAAATGGACATGGAGGAAATGCTGCTGAAGGCGGATTTGGATCGAGGATTGGAAATTTTCAGCGGTATCGATAAGCAGGAACGATGGGCCTCGACGACAGTAACCACGGAACGTCAGGATTTATATCTGGTCCACCCGGCTACCCCCAGCAAGAAAAAAGTCTTCCCGCGTCGTTCTCTCATCGTAGCGGTGATTGGCGCGATTGCTTTTCTTCTTTCCTTTCTCTATTATTTATTGATCGATTTATATGGTTTGATGGATTATGATAAGGAGGAAAAAATCGCACCCGCTGCAAGTGATTAATGCGATTCTGTGAAGTGGAATCCCTTTTGAATTTCTAAAAAATGCATAATTTCTTTTGCCGCTTGCGCGGAAGCTGCCCCTTCTCCCATTTTTTCCCGCACGGCGGCGAGATCCCTTTTCATTTCCATGTATCGTGATGGAGATGATAGCAGTTCTTCCGCGTACTGAGCCAATGTTTCGGGTTGGCATTGTTCTTGAATAAATTCCGGACAAATTCCCTTTTGAGCAATCAGGTTGACCATGCCGATATAAGGAATGCGAACCAATCGCCGCCCCAAAAACATATTGATACGTCCGGTGCGAAACACCACCGCCATCGGCAATCCCAGCAACGCATTTTCCACCGTCGCCGTTCCCGAACACGTCCATGCGAATGTCAGTTTTTTTCTTTGCTCGTAGGTCGGATCGCGGCATACTTCGATCCAGTTCGGCAGAGAGAAAGCGGAAAGCATGCTTTCTGTTATCGTTTGCGCAAGCGGCAAGACAAAATGAGCGTGGGGTATTTTATCGCGTAAAATCGAAGCGGCTTTGATCATGATGGGCATGAGATGGCGCAATTCGTTGGATCGGCTGCCGGGCAGCAGACCGATCCGCGGAGAAGAGGGAATCATATGCAATGGTTCGGTTGGCGTGTTATCCGCCGGAATCCGTTCTGCCAGAGGATGGCCGACATAGCGCGTCTCAATCCCTCGTGATCGGAAAAATGGTTCCTCAAAGGGAAAAATCACGAGTAGCCGATCAATGACCTTCCTCATCATGTGAACCCGTTTTTCACGCCAGGCCCAGGCTTGCGGCGCGATATAATAAATAACCGGAATTCCTGATTCGTGCGCGTATTTTGCCAGGCGCAAATGAAGACCGGGGAAATCGACGAGAAGAATTGCATCCGGTTTGCGTTCTTTCCAGATTTGCATTGCCAGTTTTTCGACTTTGTATACGGTCAGAAGTTTCTTGATTACTTCGACAAAGCCGATCAGCGCCAATTCCGGCAAAGGATAGATGATTTCCACTCCTTCCGCCTTCATTTTGGGGCCGCCGAAACCGAACAGTTCCATGTTCGGAATGAACGTTCGCAATGCGCGGCAAAGCCGGGACGTGTGCAGATCGGCGGATTCTTCTCCGACGGAAACAAATAGTTTAATTGGATCGCAGGCCATGGTTTATTCCCACTGAAAACGCGCTTTCTGTCCTTTACGAATCGTATCGAGTACTTGGAGATTCTCCGACGCCGGATCGTAGTCCGGTTTCATGTGCAACGACATGCGAAAATCATCTTCGGCGGCGTTTGGATTGCCTCCCAATGCGCGGACAACTCCACGTTCGTTGTAATACAAATGAATTCGATGATCGTTCAAGAGGATCATATGGGTAAGAGCGCGATCGAACAGTTCAAAGAATTCGGGAGTTCGCTGGCCGTTGATCATGGCGTAATAGGAAAAATAATAAGCCAAATGATTCCATCCATGCAATTCATAAAAGAATGAGGCGTACATCCACGGTTGCGAGTGGCGCGGCTCGATGACCGCGGCAGCTAAAAATTGTTCCAGGGCATCCTCGATTCGATCATTTTTGTACAAATAATAGCCGTGTTCGTAATAGATCACCCACGTGAACCGGTCATAAGGAAGATACTGGGACACATCCGAGGTTTCCAGCGCCGCTGATGTGCGATATATCGCCAGGATGGAGAATACATTGAATATGACGATGCCAAGCGACAACGCTGATATGAAAAAGAGATGGTTTTTCGAACGAAAAAAACGTATTACGAGGAATAAGAGTGTGAGAAAAACAAGGGTCAGAATATAACCGGCCATGCTAGCCATTCCGTGATCGAGCCATTCCGGTTTTGTGAAATGCGCGAAAACGCCGGGGAGAAAACCGGCGTGGACGGCGGTCAACATTTCCGCCCAGGGTTGATAGTGATCGAGCTGAATATGGCCTCCCACCTCCGCGATTAACAGCGACAGCGTCCAAATGCCGGCAACACCGGCCAGGCATTTCAACCACATTTTCGGGACCGCATCCAAAAGAACGGCTAATCCCAAAATAAAAAACGGCGTGCAGCCGAGCATTCTGCGATTGCCGAATGAACCGCCGGCCCACCAGGCGACGTTGCAGGCATACACATAAATTTGCAGGAGAATCGGTACGGTGAAATGCCAATAGCGTTTTTGGATGAAAAGTCCCAACATGCCCAATCCGAAAAGAGGCGACCAGGAAATCATACCGTGGAAATCCGAAAAAAGCATATTGTATAATTCCGGATGATGCCACACGACTTCTTCGGATCGAGGCGCGGCGAACCAGGCCCCATATAATTCCTTCCATACCAAGAGTTGAGGGAAAAAGGTGATAATCGCGCCTGCCGCCATTGCGCCCAAGGTGATTAGTCGTTTCCCCGATTGCGAGTCGGAGCGAATTCGCGTTGTGAGGAACTCGATGAGTGGGATCGAAATCAAAATCAAATTATGCGGACGGATCAAGGCGGCCATGCCCAGCGTGAATCCGATGAGGAACGCGTTCTTCGTTGTCGGATTTTTTCGTTGTGTCTGCCAGAGAATCAGGAAAAGGATCGTAAAAAAAGCGGAAGGAGGATGGGAATCGGCGGAGTTGACGTAGAGGTGATAGGTAAAGGAACTGCCGACGCCGATCAACGCCGTTGCCCATCGCGCGGAGGATTTCGATAGGCCTTCCATGATACAATATCGATAGGAAAGATAAAGCGCGCCGGCGCCGAATACGATGCTCGAGCCCAGCGTGACGATCCACATTTCGAACCAACCATACCCGTTTGACTCAATGGCCATTCCCATGAATGTTCCAACGAAAAGCGCGAGGCGGGCAAATAGCAGGAACGGCGTCCAACAAATCCCCGTTCCCATGGGCCAATCATTCGCGGGGTACCCTTGCGGCGTCAAATACGTTTCGTGATAGGCAAAGGGGAAATGAGAAAATTGGTTGGCGAAACAAAAATCCAGATCGTAAACGAGAGAATGCGCAAAGGAATAATAAAAGGCCAAATCCGGCGGAGCGATGCGAACACGACCGAAAAGGAGTAGAAAAAGTGAGACCGCAAGAAAAAAAAAGACACGTTTACATTTCATGATGAAGAGTTTCGGCAAATCATGCTTCCAACCGACGAAACCGGATATTCCGGTTTCGAGGAATAGGTAGCGTCGGCATCCTACCGGTTTTATCGGACATGCCGCCGAGACGGCGGCGTTGCATTGGCATCCTTTGTTGGGTTCCGATGGTTATCGATGTTTTCGTGCGAAAGAAGTCAAAAATTATACTAAAGCGATTGACGGCCTCCGTCCACTGCCGTTGCAATGCGGACAGGTAAAGGTTAAGCGCTTCGTCAGGCTTTGTCCCACTCGCTGGCGCGTGATCTGAATCAATCCCAAATCGGTGAATTGTTGGATATCCGACGGCGTTCGATCTTTCTTCAATTCGCGTTCCAAAATTTTAAAGACTTTTTCCTGATTTCGTTTCAAGCGCATGTCGATAAAATCGATGATGATGATGCCGCCGATCTGCCGCAAACGCAGTTGCCGTGGAATTTCCTGCGCGGCTTCCAGATTGGTTTCCAGAATCGTTTCTTCCTGCGTTTTTCCCGCGACATTTTTTCCGGAGTTCACGTCGATGGCGGTCAGCGTTTCCATTTCTTCGATGATGATCGATCCGCCGCAATCCAGCGTAATGCGATTGCTGAAGAAGCGATCGAAATCCCGCACCAAATTGTAGGCGCTCCAAACCGACTTCGTTTTATCGGTATGGAATTTGATCAGCTGGTCGGGATTGCTGCGGGGAGAGATGACTTTGAGAAATTGGGCGATCCGATATTTCAAGCGGGGATGATCGACGATGATTTCGCTGATGTTCGGCGAAAAATTGTCGCGCAATGCCCGCTCGAACACTTCAAATTCGCGGTGAAGCAGTTTGGAGCCTTCGGCGGTTTCAAAATCGCTTTCGATACGTTTCCAGGTGCGGGTAAGAAATCCCAGATCGTGCTGGATATCTTTTTTGCTTCGCCCCTTCGACGCCGTGCGCAGAATGACGCCGCCCTCGATTTTGATTTCATTTTTTATCAAATCGTGGAAATGTTTTTTTTCGGTTTCATCGAGCATTTTCGACATGCGAATTGCATTGGTGTAAGGCATATACACCAAAAAACGGCCCGGTAGCGACACTCTTCCGGTCAAGGAAGGACCTTTTCCGCCGATGGCTTCCTTTTCGATTTGAACCAGAATCGTGTCTCCCGCTTTCAGACGCTGCTCGATGCCTTGTTTTTGTGGGCCTCCACGACTTTTGTGCTTTTTTTGTTGATGTTTTTTCGGAGCGAGTTCGTTGTAGCTGAGAAAACCGTGCCGATCCAGGCCGATGTCCACGAATGCGGCGTTCAGGGCAGGAATCACCTTGACCACGATTCCTCGATAGATGTTGCCGGAGGCGCCGCGATCCACGCGTTGTTCTTCCTGAATCCAAAAATCCGTGAGCCGGTCCTGTTCCGCAATCGCCGCGATTTGATGACCGGCTTCGTTGGCGAAGATCATCCGTTGTGGAGTTTTTTTTTCGCCTGGGGATTCGATACGGTTTGATTTCTGTTTCGATGATTTCATCGTACACGACTTTCGATAAAAAGTTGGTATCCTGATTCCCGAAAATGATACACATAATTCAATAAAACGACATAGTCGAATCCGTATTTGAACCGGCGGCATGGAATAATGATTTGTACGGACTGACCGTATTCCAGAGTTAAGTCGTTTGAAATCATGATACTCGCTTATGTGGGGGAACAAAAGATTTCTATGCCGTGAATTTTTTAAAAAATTCTATTGACAATCAGAGGAAATGTGGTATAGAATACGAGTACTGATCCTGTCAATCGTCAAACGTTTTTTCGGAAATGACAAAGGAAGTGAAGGGAAGAAACACAAAACGAATCCGCACCCCGATAACTGCGGCGAATTCGTATAAATAAAAATAGGACGCGCACCAAGCCGGCAAGCTAATTTATGCGCGCCCCGATGAAAAAGGTGTAACTAATGCACAGACCTTTTTCAATCTCTATTAGAGCACTTGTGGGGGGATTCTGTCAAGGGAAAATTTTCTGCAGCAGAATCCCCCGCGCGCCTCCGTTTGCGTTTGAGAAATTACTTGAAATGAATTTCCTCAAAAGCTTATAACTCAACGAGTTACGAAAAACATATACGGAGGTGTACGATGAATCATTCGTATCAATTCAACGAAAGAAAAGCGCTCCGGCGGCTGTTGGCGCTGGGGATGTTTGTAACATTTCTTGTCAATAGCGCAACGGCGCAGATCATCGAATCGTATCCGCAACCGGCGTCGGAATATGCGGAGAAGACCGGACCGGGGACGATGACGTTTCTCAGTTATCCGAAATATTATCGGGATGAGGGCAATGTGTTGCGCTTGACCGATACTACTTTTCAGGTTTCGGATGATCCGAATTGGGATTATCAGGTGACGACAGGAATCTGGCATCTGTTCGTCAGCCGGGACGGGCGTTTTCAGGCGCGGCACGAGGGCGATGTATTTTCCTATCGCTTTGCCGGTCTTGGATACGGACGCGGCTCGGCGTTTCGGGCGGTGGATCTGGGGAAACCCGACTTCAGCCGCTTTGAAGTCAACGGCGACCGCATCCGCTGGCGGGACGTGTTCGCCGACGTCGATTTGGAGGTGCGGTATATCCACGATATTTTGAAAGTGGACGTCATTCTGCGTAACGAATTTTTGCAGGATGTCAGGGATGTCCTGCAAAAAGGCGAATGGAACGCGGACGAGTATCTCACCGCCCGTTTCGACATCGACGCCGTCCTGTTGACCAGCGAACTCAGGCGCAACGGCGAGGCAATCGATCCCTATGCCGATACTCTCGACCTGAATCAATCGTTGGTTTTCAAAAAGGACGGAAAAACGGTTCATCGTTTGCGGCCGGTGGAGACGTATCTGCTGGATGCGAGCGGGGAACGGACTGAGGATGACACGATAAGGTTGCGCACGGCGAACAGCTGGCAGCTGCGGGAGA
>QZKN01000017.1 GCA_003598175.1 Candidatus Omnitrophota bacterium | reverse complement strand
CGTAAGAAAGCCAGTTGCGATTCCCGTTCTTTCGTCCTTTCAGGACTGGAATCGATTGAACATTTGACTCCAGGGGCGTTGCCCACTGGCTATCTTATTACACCCCGTTGGGGTTTACTTATCCCCGAGTCGTGGATCATGATCAGGCTCCTCAAGTAAAAAAACTGACACGATCATAGTTCATAAGTACTCATTTACCGGATGAGCCATATTTGTGGTATTACCATGAGTCATATGCAAAATGGAATCCATTCCACGTAATATTCGGGTATACATAACCAGCGACGGTTCCAGACCGTTCCTGGATTGGCTTAACTCGTTAAAGGAATCCAAAAGCCGCGCGGTGATTCGGGCTCGCATCGATCGTCTTCGGTTGGGAAATATGGGTGATTGTCACTCACTGAGAAAAGGTATTTTTGAATTGCGTATTCACTTTGGCCCTGGTTTTCGTGTATACTTTGGTGAAGATGGTCACGATCTTGTTATTCTCTTGTGTGGCGGCGTCAAAGGATCACAAGACCGCGATATCAAAAAAGCCAAAGAATACTGGAAGGATTATAGGAAAAGAATTCATGAAATTCCCGACGTCTGAACCCTACCAACCTCATTTGCTCGAAGCGTTGCGTGATCCGGGCGAAGCTGCTGCTTATCTCAACTCGGTCCTTGCAGAGGGGGATGTGGATTTGTTGATCCTTGCGTTAAAAAACGTGGCCGAAGCCAACGGTGGACTTGATCAACTGCCGCACAAAATCCATTTCTCCGCTGCTTGAAAATTGTAAAATTTGACGTATTGGTTTGATTGACATCCCCGCTTCTCAGAATAGGAAGAGTGCAAAGCGGCGGTTCAAATGGCATGATCCATCCCACGCCGCTGCGCCGCGAAGATATAAAAAATTCTTCACGAAACAAACTGAAACACTTCCATCGAAACGGATCGAACGGGAACCGTTTATCCGCATCGGTTGCACACGAGCGAGGGAATACGCTCCACCAAAATCGGGATTCCCTCCATCTGAAAGATTTCATTTACAAATATGGCAAATGTCTCTCTCATTCCGATCAAGTTTGATGCCCTATGGTGGCGGCAGGAGTGGCATCGTTTTCCACCCTTGCAGAAATCCCGCAGGTTTCCGGCAAGGGTACGAACAACGGTACTCTTGGCACCTGCGAACGATTTCCGATTCCACTCCGACATTTGGCCGGTTCATACCTATATTCACTTATTCTTCATCCGTTGGTATGATTAAAGGTTGGTTGTTTTTCTCCCTGAAAGGTTTATCCTATAATAAAATAGCATTTGCCATAATGGAGAGATTGATTCATGAGTAATCTTGTTATCAAAAATCCTGATCCCCAAATGATCGAGCTGATTCAGCTGCGTGCCGCGGCAAACGGAATTTCTATCGATGAAGAGGCAAAATCGATATTACATCACGTTCTCCAATCGGCAGATTATGATTCCTTTATCCGGGAAGTGCGTGAAATCCGCGCTTCCATGCCCCGCCAACAATCCGACAGCGCGGATCTCATTCGAGAAGAACGGGATCGATAATGACCACGGTTTTTGTAATCGATGCCAGTGTGGTTGTAAAATGGTACTTACCTGAAATCTTCACGGAAGAAGCGGAAAAATACGTACATCCATCCATTCGTTTAATTGCCCCTGACTATTTGCAAGTCGAGTGTGCAAACGTTTTATGTAAAAAAATCAGGAATAACCATCTCCATTTCATGGAAGGAGAACGAATTCTCAACCATCTTCTCACATCCCGTTGGATTGAGTTTATTTCCACTCAGACTCTCATTCGCCGAACGTATAAAATTGCGAATGACCTTCAGCATCCATTCTATGATTGTCTTTACTTTATGGTTGCCATTCAACTGGGAAAACCGTTAGTCACCGCTGACCGCAAATTTTACGAGAGCGTCAAGAATAGCGACTATTCTCACCTGATGGTTTGGGTTGAAGAACCACCGCGGATGGAATAGACGGAAGCGGAATAACCATGAAAGAAACTCTAAGCCGCAAAACGAACGATTTCCCATTCCACCCAGAAATTTGTTCACTTTCTAGAAATATTTGACTATTGCTATTGTAATCAGGATGGGGCGCGTTTTTTCGATCCATCAAGGAATGGTGCAAAGCGGCGGTTCAAATGGCATGATCCATCCCACGCCGCTATGTCGCGAAGATATATAAAATTCTTCACGAAACAAACTGAAACACTTCCATCGAAACGGATCGAACAAGTACCTTTTCTCCATGCGCCATTCGGCGGACTTTCTCCGTGGTTCCCCGGCTGAAGACGGCTTCCTCGCATCGGTCGCACACGAGCGCGGGAATACGCTCCATCAAAATCGGGATTCTCTCAATCTGAAAGATTTCATCTACAAATTCCTCATGAGAATCGTTTGATCCACAGGCATAACAGTAAAACATGAGTTACCGCCGCTGTGAATAGCATAACGATGGGTCAAACGACATGACCCATCCTACGCAGCTATTTGCATATCGATTGTGCAAACATTGAAAGAAACTTCAAGCCGCAAAACCTGCGTAAAAATCTGAAAAAGACAGATAATTCCATGATTTCCCGAACAGTTTATTAGTGGGTATTTTTACCCCACCGGTTCAAATCTCCCCACCATATCATAATGTACTATCAATTATTTTCATTCCGCTAATCTGTTTTCACTTTCCTTTTTTCTCAATTTTTCCTGGTTTTTTAATGAGAATCCGCTTTTCACCGCGCCGCGATCAAGATTGGAATATCGATTGCTTATTTCCGATAACGGATGTTTGTTGGAGATTGTCTGTCTTGTTATTTTTTGAGTACCGGTATCCGGCGTACACGATAACGGTTGCGGAGAATGGATAAAGGGGAAGACATGTTGGCGGAATATCGCGACCTGTGCACGACCTGCAATAACAAATCCTCTTGCATGTACCGCAAAACCCGTAACCAACCGGTATTTTTTTGTGAACAATTCGATCCGTTTATCCCCGTTTCCGAAGCGGCGGGGAATGGCAATCAAGTTCCGGCGGCAAACCATACCAATGGACATCTCGGTCTCTGTTCCAATTGCGAACATCAATCCACTTGTATGATGTCAACCACCGAAGGTGGTATTTGGCATTGTGAGGAGTATCGCTAAATGACACAATCGACCACCCAACTCATGAATTTACCCTCTTGTCCGAATGACGCCGTGGATGTGCATGTGATTCAGAGAATCGTGGAGGAGCACAACCAAACCCGAGGCGCTCTCATCGCCGTGCTCGAGGATATTCAGGCGGAATACGGGTACCTTCCCGAAACGGCTTTGCGGACCGTGGCGGAAGCGACTGGCCGCTCGCTGGTGGATATCTACGGCGTCGCGACGTTCTATCGTTCGTTCAGTTTGCAGCCGCGAGGAAAGAGCCTGATTTCCGTTTGTCTGGGAACGGCCTGCCACGTTCGCGGAGCGCCGATGGTGGTCGAAGAGTTCGAGCGCCAACTCGGAATTCGCGTGGGGGAAACCACATCCGACATGGCATTTTCTCTGGAAACGGTGAACTGCCTGGGCGCATGTGCGTTGGGGCCGATTGTCGCGGTGGATGGACATTACTTTTCCAAAGTAGATCCCGCCAAAGTGAAATCGATCATCCGGAAAGCCCGGCTTGGACTTTCGCCGGTCGAAGAATCGGTAGCGTAGAGACATCATCCGACAAGGGATCAGGAATGGTATGATACAACTGAAATCGATCGAGAGTTTTAAGATTTACCGAAGCCAGTTTCTTACCAAAAATACTCCTTCTATTCCTACGGTCGTGATTCCCGCCGGAACCTGTGCGCAGGCCGGCGGCGTCAACGAACTGATCGGATTGGCGGAAAACAGGATACTCAGCAGCGGACTTTCCGGCAAAGTGCGATTGCGCATTACCGGTTGTCATGGATTCTGTGAAATGGAGCCGTCCGTGCTGATTGAGCCGGAGGGAACGTTTTATCCCAAAGTGACTCCCAAAACCATCGGAATGATCGTCGAAGCCGTCGCAGCGGGAGAATTGCTCACCGATTTGCTCTATCGAGATCCGAATACGGGATTGCCGGCGCCACGGCAGAAGGATTTGCCTTTTTTCTCAAAGCAATTGCGTAACATCATAGCCCGCTGCGAAAAGATTGATCCGACCAGCCTGGAAAGTTATCTCGAAAATGGAGGCTATGCGCCCCTGGCCGGCGTTATGGAAAGGAACGATTCGCGTTGGGTGGTGGAGGAGATCAAAAAATCCGGCCTGCGCGGCCGCGGCGGCGCGGGTTTTCCGACCGGTTTGAAATGGGAACTGCTGGCAAACCAGAAAAACGGCGCGGGCAAATTTTTGGTCTGCAATGCCGATGAAGGCGATCCCGGCGCGTATATGGACCGCAGCGTGCTGGAAGGCAATCCGCACAGCATCATCGAAGGGATGATTATCGGCGCGTTCGGAACCGGGGCCACGGAGGGGGTGATTTATGTCCGTAATGAGTATCCCCTGGCGATCAAGCATCTGCATATCGCATTGCGGCAGGCGCGGGAAATGGGATTTTTGGGCGAGAATATCCTCGGCTGTGATTTTTCTTTCCATATCGAGCTGGTCCGCGGCGCGGGAGCGTTTGTTTGTGGGGAAGAAACCGCGTTGATACGATCCATTGAAGGGAAAATGGGAGAACCGCGTCAACGGCCGCCGTTCCCGATTCAAAAAGGGATCGAGGGCAAGCCCACGGCCATCAACAATGTCGAAACCTGGGCCAATATTCCGATTATTATCGGCGAGGGGGCGGACACATTCGCTCAAGTGGGAACGAAGAATAATTCCGGAACGAAAATCTTCAGCCTGGTGGGGAAAATCCGAAATACCGGCCTGGTGGAAGTGCCCATGGGCATCGCCATCCGGGATATTATTTACGATATCGGCGGTGGACCGAGCGGCAAAACTCCCATAAAAGCCGTTCAGACCGGCGGGCCGTCGGGCGGATGCATTCCTGCCGTTCTATTTGACTTGCCGATCGACTATGACAGCTTGGCCGAGGCCGGTTCGATCATGGGATCGGGCGGCATGATCGTGATGGATGAGAACACCTGCATGGTCGATGTCGCCAAATACTTCATGGGATTCCTGAAAGAAGAATCCTGCGGCAAGTGTTTCACGTGCCGTAAGGGCACGCAGCGGATGTATGAAATTCTGGATGCCATTTCCCGGGGGGAAGGAACCCTCGAGCAGCTGGACCTTCTGGAAGAACTGGCGTGGGTGGTGAAGGATTCCACCATGTGCGGCCTGGGACAGACCGCGCCCAATCCGGTGCTTTCCACCTTGCGATATTTTCGCGACGAATTTGTGGAACACATTGTGGATCATCGCTGCCGGGCAGGAGTATGCAAGGAACTCATTACTTATTCGATCGAGGACAATTGCAACGGATGCGGGGCTTGTCTTCGAATTTGTCCGGAAAACGCTATTTCCGGAGAGAAAAAAGAACGCCACGTGATCGACAGCGACCGGTGCGTCAAGTGTGGAGTCTGTAAGAGCGTCTGCCAATACGATGCGATCAAAGTTGCATGATGGATGGATCACTCACCTTACGCCCCCCTATAATTCCCCCGTCAACGGGGGGATAAACGCTCTCTCCCCGTTGACGGAGAGGGATGGGGGGAAGATTCCAACCATTTTGGAATTTTTGTGTGCGTTGAGTGAATCAACCGTATACGCAGCTGAAGTATAAACCAAAAGGAGAAATCCTGCCGCGAGAACGGCAGTTATTACGATGATAGAACTTACGATCAACGGAGTGTTGGTTTCGGTGGAGAAAGGAGCAACGATCCTGGAAGCCGCCGAGTTTCTGGGATTTCCCATTCCGACTTTGTGCCATATGGAGGGATTGTCGCCTTATGGCGCCTGTCGGTTATGTGTGGTGGAAATCGGCGAAGGCCCGAAGGCGAAACTGGTATCCTCCTGCACCTATCCGGCGGAAGCGGGGCTGAAAGTACGCACGGCGTCCACACGGGTTCTCCGCACGCGCCGGATGATTTTGGAACTTTTACTCGCTTCCTGTCCCCAATCGAAAATCATTCAGGACCTGGCTTCGGCGCATGGAATCCGCCGGCAACGATTCAAGCAGGAATACGAGGATTGTATTTTATGCGGTCGTTGCGTGCGGATGTGCGAGGAACAGATGATGGCGAAAGCCATCGGTTTTCGCGGACGGGGAGAGAAACGAAGCATTGGTACTCCTTTCGATGTCCAATCGGATGTATGCCGATTGTGCGGAGGGTGTATGTATGTCTGCCCCGCCTGCCAACTCCGCTGCACCTACACCGAACCGGAGAAAGCGATTTGCGGAGGATGCGCCAACCTGTCTCCTCCCTGCATCGAGAAAGATCCCTACGATGACATGCTGTGTTACATGTCTCCTTGTGTTGCTTGTGAAATTACAAAAACAGAAATGAAAATAGGAGTATAACGCGAAT
Organism: Candidatus Omnitrophota bacterium; assembly: GCA_003598175.1. Classification (GTDB taxonomy): domain Bacteria; phylum Hinthialibacterota; class Hinthialibacteria; order Hinthialibacterales; family Hinthialibacteraceae; genus SURF-12. The sequence continues at coordinate 16,944 of QZKN01000017.1, read as the reverse complement.
GGTTACCACGTTTTCCAAAATAAACGCTTCCGCCGCCACCTTGACGAAGAATCGCACGGAAGAATCGATCGTACCGTCTTCGGGAATGTGCGTCACCTGCGTGGACGGCTGCATCGGTATGTGTGAGATCGGGAAATCTGCCTATCGCGGACATGAAGTGATTTATCCGCAGCCGTTCGGAGTCATTACCACCGCCGGTGCGAAAACCTATCCGGTGGATTATTCCCATTTCAATATCATGGGAACCGCCGTGGGCGCTTTCGGGATCGCGGAAGACAGCGACCAGGCCATATTTCCGGCGGTCAATCTGGAAACGGTTTTGGGACACGACGGCGGAATCAAGTTTCGATACCCGTGGATCATCCCCGGCATCGGCTCCACCGACGTCGCCAAGAACAATTGGGAAGGGCTGGCGATCGGCTCGGCTTTGGCGGGGACCGGCTTGACTATCGGTGAAAACGTCGTGGGGATGGATGTGGAAGCCGTGATCAAGAACGGCCGGGTGGTCGATACAGTCGATTTGAAACGCCGGGTAAAACTCTACCGCGATCATCAATGCGACGGCTACGGCGCGATCATCGTCCAGGCGAACATTGAGGACACGCGTTTGGGCGCGCAGGAATACGCCATTGAGAAACTGGGGGTGGAATGTGTGGAGCTGAAGTGGGGGCAAGGCGCGAAAAACATTGGCGGGGAAGTGAAAATCAAAGATTTAAAAAAAGCGCAGCTGTTGTATGAACGCGGGTATGTGGTTCTTCCCAATCCGACCGATCCCAACGTGATTCGAGCCTTCGAGCATGGCGCGTTTAAGGAATTCGAACGGCATTCGCGCGTGGGCATGGTGAGTGAAGATTCTTTTGCGCAACGAGTGAAGGAATTGCGTCAGGCCGGAGCGAAGTATGTGTTCCTGAAAACCGGCGCGTATCGGCCCGCCGATTTGGCTAGAGCAGTCGTGTTCTCCTCGCGCTACAAGATCGATCTTCTGACCGTCGACGGAGCGGGCGGCGGCACGGGAATGAGTCCGTGGCGCATGATGAACGAGTGGGGAGTTCCTCCTGTCGAACTGCACTCCCTGTTGTACCAATATGTGAAGCGTCTTGCCGATAAAGGGGAACACGTACCGGCGATCGCAGTCGCCGGCGGATTTACCTTCGAAGATCAAATATTCAAGGGTTTGGCGATGGGCGCGCCTTTCGTGAAACTGGTCGGTATGGCGCGCGCTCCGATTGCGGCGGCGATGGTTGGCAAAACGATTGGCCGCACCATGCAGGATAATCAAATCCCCGTCTATATTGAACGGTTCGGAAACACAAAAGATGAAATATTCGTCACGGCCGACGAGCTGCGGCGCAAACTGGGGACGGAAAAATTCGAGGAAATCCCCACCGGCGCATTGGGTCTTTACACCTACTATGAACGCCTGGCGCAGGGATTGCGCCAGATCATGGCGGGCTGCCGCAAGTTTTCCATGAAGCATATTTCGCGCCATGATTTGGCGGCGTTGACTCATGCAGCGGCGGATGTGAGTGGAATTCAATACATTATGGATCTGGATCGGGACGAAGTCGAACAGATTTTCAATGGCAGTTGATTTCTTGTATGTAGAGTAGGGAAGCAGGTATCGCGGCGCGTAATCCTTTGCCGGTGGCTCCGAGAAACCATAAAGGATCGGTGAACGACGTCTGACGGGCGATTCTTTCTTTTATCCTATTTCAACGGCTTCTGCTCAAAAGGGTTGCCTTCATGGAATAAATCCGGGTAATAAGTTTTTGCGCATTCCGGACACAGGCTGTGGGAAAAATCAGCGTGCGAATGGCTGCTGATGTAGGATTCCAATTGATTCCAATAGCCTTGATCGTCGCGGATTTTCTAGCAGTGCATGCAGATCGGCAGAATTCCCTGCAAAACGTTCAGTTGAGCCAGCGCTTCTTTCAATTCCTGTTTTTCTCATTGGCCAAATGGCGATTTTGCGATTTGAGATCATCCGTCTCCTGTTCCTTCGATTGTTTTACCCATTCGGCAACAAAACCGATTTCAATCCGGTCGAAAAAATGCCGCGTGAAATGGGATAAATACTGCCGAATTTCTTCCTTGCAATCCGCCGTTTCGACTAAATCAAGATACGATTGTTTATAATATTTAAACAATCCCAAAAACATATCGATTTCGATTCCACGGGCGCGGTGTTTGCGAGCCTCTTCGATACCGAAGGCGGCGATGGGATCGTTTTGATAATTTAAATCCGCTCCCAACTCGGGTATTTCCTCAGTTTCCCGAATGGCGTGGATCAGGGGATTCGACAATCCCTGGATGGACATCCGCCAGGCTTCTTTGAGTGTTGATGTGTACTTTGTATAGTCGTATTTCACCGCATAGGCCAGGATGCGCTCCATCAACCATTCTTCGCTTTCGCCCAGAAAGCGGCAGAATGTTTCTCTTTCCTTGAGAGAATTGTATGTGGATCCGAAACGGTTCATAACGGAAACGCTTGCAACTTTGAGTTTTTCTCTGCAATAAGCAACAACAGTACCAATTATTATTGATGCGAAAAACTCTGGAAATACCGAGAGAAATCAGCCTATTTTCGCATTGTTCGGGTGGTTTTCGTGATCGGATGGATGGATTTATCTTGTTTTTGTAATGTTTTCAGCTACAACTGGAGGAAACAAGTAGTTTTTGTTTTCGGGGTGGTTACGAATTTCTGATAATGGTTTATTCTTTTGCCTGTTGGTGTAAATGATGGCAGACGGATAGGATGGGTTTGCCGCCAAGTGAAATCCATCATTATTCTGATCTCAAACGCCCATCAATACCGTCTGAATTGGATGCGTCGTGATATTTAAATTCCATTACACTATCCGTTCAATGGCTTCCAGACTACGCTTTTCCCGCAAGGTCTGATAGATATGGGTTAAGGTTTCCAACGAATCGATTACTTGAATGGATCGAGATAGAGTGCGAGCTTCTTCCCCATATTGAAGATCAAGAGCCAAAAGAATCCCATCTCGTAATCCTTCGATTTTTCCTTTAATTTCTCCTTCGACTTTGCCTTCGAGTTTGCCTTCGAGTTTGCCTTCGAGTTTGCCTTCGAGTTTGCCTTCGAGTTTGCCTTCGAGTTTGCCTTCGAGTTTGCCTTCGAGTTTCCCTTCCGCAAAACCTTCTTCTTTGATCAATCGGTACGCATATGACTCGATCATGATATCTCGCCTCCTCCGGATTAACGTTGCGCAGAGATTTTCATCCTTCAATCCGGCAAATATCGCTAACGCCATTAAATAATCGGATTTATCTTCCTGTTTCAAGGTACTATTATACAACTTTTGTTCGGCTTTTAGAGTCAGTTCTTCACCCTTCGCCAAAAGTGGAATAAAGGGATAGAGAACATAGTCTTCCGATTGAAGTAAATTCTCTCCATCCAACTCCCAAAGTTTGATCAACTCAAACCGAAAACAAAACCGCTCGTCTTCATAGACCGGAGTGGCCGACGAACTGGGAAGAAACAAAAACATATAGGGGATCACGGGAATTTGATATTTCTGTTGCAACCACAGAGTATGCTGCATTAAATTTCTGATTTCTGCCTTTCTCCACGCGGTTTTGAATTCCCATACGTGAATCTCTTCGCTCCCGTCCGGATTGGTGAGTTTAACAATATAATCCCCCTTTTTCAGAGTTGGTTGCTCCTGCGGGAGTTTCTCGATCAACTCGCAGGATTGTGGACGCCGCTTCAGAAAAAATCGGAGAATGGCTTCCTTGCCGTTCTCCGCGATCAGTTTGGAGGTGATATCGTATTGCATCGTTTTCTCCCCCCGTCACATGGACGATTCCCCGAATGGTTGGTTCGGATATGGAAAATTGGTTACGTTTTTATGATCCATCCATTTCGGATGAAAACTGCCCGTACACTTCTTTGTTGATTATTTTATAACCATCTAATCTTATCGTTTTATAGAAAACAGTCCTGCTCCCACCCGATTTTCCTGATTTCGATCCGATTCAAATCATGCACGCCGAGATGATATTTTTCGGCGGCGACGGCGACGTGTTTCGGCGGGGGGCTGAGCGGCCAGCCGCCGGGGCGGAGTTGGTCACGTTTGCCTTGCAGGATTTTCAGGCATACCATGTCCACCGCGACCGGATCGGTTCCCAAAACCAGTCCGTTATAGTCCCACAAATAGCGGGGATCGACCTGCGGACCGCCGCTGCACAGCGGACGCAACGCATCCACGATCACCAGCCGCGTCTTCTCACGAATGGCGGGAATGGCGTTCAGGATTCCCATATCTGCGCAGCTGTCGCCGTGAATGGAAAAACTCGCGTCCTGATCGCGCACGTTGATGCCGTTGACCGCGCCGCACCAGTTTTTGAGGGCCGCGCCGATGCCGGAAAGCCAATGGCTTTTCAGACCGGGAACGTTAAGCAATACATCCGCTTCCGCCACTGCCAGGCTGACGTGATCTTCGCCAAAGCCGGGTTGCCAATCCCACATCCGGTGATCGGCTTTTTCCGGACCGATTCCGCCCTGGTTGCGATCCCAAATGCGGATTTTGTCCGCGGCGACGCCGAGGTCGTGAATCCCTTGCATGATCGCCGACGTAAGCTCGGGATGCGTCGGCGTCATCATGACGTTGCCTTTGATCGCCACGGAATTTGCCGGCGAGACGAACATTTTCCAGGCGTCGCCCATGCTTTTTTGGCCGGTCAGCGAGAGCAAACCATTTTGCATCAGTTCCTTTACGGCTTCCTTGCGCGGATGATGCTGTTCATCCATCACCGCTTCATCGCGAATCACGACGACAAGGGATTTGCCGCTGCTTGTAGATTGGTTTTCCGCTGCTGCGCCGGTTTGCCGGGCGGCCATGCCGAGCGCGACGCCCAATCCGCCGCAGGCGCTGCCGCGAATAAATTCTCGACGTGTAACCGGTTGTTTGTGTTTCATGATTTTTCCCCGCCTTAATTTTTTTGTTGATGAATATGATCCCAAAATTGTTTCATTATCGATTGCATCGCTGTCGACTCCGCATCAAAACAGCCGATGAGCAGATTCTCCTGCCTGGTTATGGCTGCCGCATAACCGTCTTCCAACGTTTCCATTCGAAATGAGGTCGAATCTTCCCTCGGATTCGCTGCCGATTCACTGAAATAGGCCTTCTCGAAAGTATCACGTGCGTTCTGCGCAAGCCGGGTATCATCGTAGCGAATGATCAGTACTTTAATCGGCTTCGGTTGCGCCTGGTATTCTGCGAAAACCGCCTCTGTTTTTGCATTCAACAGAAATGGATTGCCATCCGCAACGTAATAAATCTTGTTCAGAGAATTTTCCGTGTGGAAATAGGTAACGCGATCGCGAATGAGTGGAAAAGTCTCGTTTAGTTTTTTCGGCAAAAAACGGAGCAGTTCGGGTCGAGAACCGGTTGTGAGTATCGAATCTGCAATGGCTTTGCCGATGGCGAGAATAGAATCTCGTGGTTCATTGTGATCGATAAGAATCAAGACTTTAACGAAGTAACGCCCCTTCCAAAAACGGAGAAAACCGCTGGCGTAGCAGGCGTCCTGGCCGATATCGGGATGTTCACCGGTGGCGTCGTCGGAATATACGCCGTACGCGTCTTCCGCGTTTTTCATCCGAAAAATTTCGACGAGAACATCCCCTTCCGTTCCCGCGTAGATCGAATCGGACTTTTTGTGAGGATCAAGCGCGTAATATCCCACCGCCATGTCCTCGAATGCATAGGCGAGATAAAGTTCCGCCCCGCCGTTCATGTATTCGTACAGGTTGTGCGGCTGATAGGTTTCAATCGCGCCGATACGCGAATATCCGGCGAGAGTGTCTGACAGAAAGAATGCGGGGGGTTGGTTGTTCATGATATTATTTTGCGTCGGATTCACGATTGCGGCGACGCAAACGTCAACCCACATTAAATAGAATAGAAAAAGAGTGGAAGAAGCGCTATGGAAAAACATTCGGCCTCGCTTTATCATATTTTGTGCGCTCCACTATAAAATAAATGAAACACGTTGGCAATAGAAGCAACTGATAAAATGGTTATGACAACAAGTATGTAGGATTGGAAATGAGGTTGAATATGCAACGAATCATAATGATGAAATGTTTGGTTGGATTTTTGTCCGCGACTCTCTGCGGAATTTGCACGGTGAATGCGGAAGCAGAAGCTTCCCGGGAAAGCGATTTCCCCGGAACGATAACGGAATGGAATGGGTATGAACGGTATGATTTCCAAATCGACGGGCGGGATTGCATTGTGGTGGTTCCTCAAACCGTGGCGCGGGGCAAACCGTGGATTTGGCGGGCGCGGTTTTTCGGTCACGAACCGCAGACCGATTTGGCGCTGCTGGCGAAGGGATTTCATTTGGTGTATATGGATGTCGCCGACTTATTCGGCAGCCCCAAAGCGGTCGCGCATTGGAATGCGTTTTATCAATATCTGACAACCGAACATGCCTTTGCAAAAAAGGCGGCGTTGGAAGGGATGAGCAGATGCGGCTTGATCATTTACAATTGGGCCGCCGCAAATCCGGGAAAAGTCGCGTGTATCTACGCGGATGCGCCGGTTTGTGATTTTAAAAGCTGGCCGGGCGGCAAAGGCAGGAGTAAAGGCGATCCCCCATCCTGGCAGAAATGCCTGGCTGCGTATGAATTGACGGAAGAACAGGCGCTGGCGTATGCGCGCAATCCCATCGATAATCTCGAACCGCCGGCGCAGGAGGTGATTCCCCTTCTTCACGTTTGCGGCGACGCGGATGAAGTCGTGCCGGTGGAGGAAAATACGCTTATTGTGGAAGAGCGATATCGAAAATTAGGCGGCAAGATCAACGTCTTGATGAAAAAAGGTGTGGGGCATCATCCGCATAGTTTACAAGATCCGACTCCCATCGTCGATTTTATTATGACTTACGCCATGTCGCCTTGTGTATCGCGTTTCCAGCAACGCGGCGGGCTTGCGAATGCGCGCATTCGATTTGAAAAGGAAAAAGCGGGGCGGGTGGCGTTTCTCGGCGGTTCGATCACGGAGAATCCCGGTTGGCGTACAATGGTTTGTGATATGTTGCAGGACCGTTTTCCGCAAACGCAATTTGATTTCATCAATGCGGGGATTGCATCGACCGATACGGCGCTGGCGCCGTTTCGCCTGCAATCCGACGTGTTCAGCCGCGGCCGCGTCGACTTGCTGTTCGTCGAATTCGCCGTGAACGATCGCGGAAATGGACGGAGCAAAACGGAAATGATTCGCGGCATGGAAGGCGTGATCCGCCAGGCGCGAACAACCAATCCTGAAATTAACATCGTCATGCTCCATTTTGCCGACGAAGGAAAAACGGAGCAATACAATCAAGGCAAGGTTCCGCTGGAAATCGCTTGCCACGAAAAAGTCGCCGAACAGTACGCAATCCCCTCCGTCAACCTGGCTCGCGAGGTGGCGGAGCGGATGAATGCAAGGGAATTCGATTGGGAAAACGATTTTAAAAATTTGCATCCCTCCCCATTCGGCGGCAGAATATATGCGCGCTCGATCAACCGTCTCTTTGATGCGTGTTGGGAAAATCCCGTTTTGGATTCGCCCGAATGTGCGGCTTATCCTCTTCCTGACGAGTCGATAGACGAGAAAAACTACTCACGAGGTCGATTTGTCGAGTTGAATGAGGCTGTTTTAGAAAAGGATTGGAAATACATTCCTGCATGGGACAGCCAAAACGGACATAATCGGCAGCGATTTAAACAGATTCCCATTTTAGAAGCGCTGGAGCCGGGCGCAACGCTGCGGTTGCCATTTTCCGGAACGGCGGTGGGGATTTATACGCTGGCGGGACCTGATGTCGGCATGTTGGAATATCGCATCGACAATCAGGAGTTTAAACCGCTTGATCAATACACGCAGTGGAGCGGCCAGCTTCACATTCCATGGGCATATATGCTTGACGCAGATTTGGAGATGGGCGCGCATACGCTTATTTTAAAAACATCTACAATTAAAAATGAAAAGAGCGATGGTTATGCATCACGAATTGTGAAATTTTTGGTGAATTGAAAATGGAAATAGTCGAATCGAATTTGGCTGATGAAGTTGTTCTGGCAAAGGAACAATTACCATCACAGTGAGAGGAATGGAAAAAGGGCAGGCAAATTGTTGCCCGCCCTTTTTTGAAACATTGTATTACATCCGAGTGCAATTCTGTTCCGCCAGAACTGTTTTTTGGCTGCTTTCCGCGGCTCCCTTATCACAAGCTGTGCTGTCGCAACAGCCTTCGTTGCATTCGCTGTCACAGCAGTTTTTCTTGCTGCAGTCATCGGTCGCCAGGGCGGTTTGCTTCGCCGACGCCTCGACCGCGCAACAGCCTTTGCTCTGTTCATCCGCGAGCGCGGCTTTTTCCACCGCCGCAAAAGGACAACCGCTCTTGCTAACGGCGCTGGTATCATCCGTGGTCGCCTTCACACCTGACGTGATTCCGAATACGACTACACCTGCAACCAAAACGACAATCAATCCGAATCCAAGTTTACGCATTTTGACTCTCCCTTCATTTTCTGATAGTTAGGTTTCTCTTAAACCGGATAGTTGATGGATATTGTTTACAATTATTATCAACTTTCTAAATTATACAGGGAAAATTCCGGTTGTCAACATCATTTTTTGGTTTTTTTATGTTGAAATGGAAAACTCACGTCGATTTTGATACCCCCGCACAAGGCGACTTACATTCCATCGCGGAAACGTGTACATATAGGGGAAAAAGAAAAACGGATCGCGTCGCGTGGAAGCAAAACGTATTTTAACCGTCAACAACCTCGTCAAACATTTTCCTCTCCGCAAAGGAGTTTTTGGAAAAATCGTCAACTTCGTCAAAGCGGTGGACGGCGTTTCGTTCGTTCTTCATCGCGGCGAAACCCTCGGCCTTGCCGGTGAAAGCGGCTGCGGCAAAACCACCACCGGCCGCTTGATTCTGCGCCTGCTGCAAGCTACCGGCGGCGAGGTATTCTTTCAAGATTCACCGAATTTGTTGACTCTTTCGCAAAAAGAAATGCGCCCCTATCGCCGGAAGATGCAAATCATCTTCCAGGATCCCTATTCCTCCCTCAATCCCCGCATGACGGTGGAACGCATCCTCTCCGAACCGCTCGAGATTTTTCGCCTGGCCGCCTCGCGCGAAGAACGCCGCAGGAAATGCATCGAATTATTGGAATCCGTCGGTCTCAGCGAAGACCATTTGCATCGGTATCCATACGAATTCTCCGGCGGCCAGCGGCAACGCATCGGCGTCGCGCGCGCATTGACCGTGCAGCCGGAATTGATCATCGCCGACGAGCCGGTTTCCGCTCTCGATGTGTCGATTCAAGCGCAAATCATCAATCTGTTGATGGATTTGAAGGAACGCTTCGGTCTGAGTTACCTCTTCATCGCTCACGATCTCTCCGTCGTGCGCCACATCAGCGACCGCGTGGCGATCATGTATTTGGGTCGCATCGTCGAATTGGCCGAAACCGGCGCGATCTTTGAAAAACCGAAACATCCCTATACCCGCGCGCTGCTTGAAGCCATCCCCATTCCCGACCCGAAGCGGAGAAAAAAGCGCCTGTTGCTGGAAGGCGACGTTCCCAATCCCATCGATCCGCCCGCCGGCTGCCATTTCCACCCCCGCTGTAATTATTGTTTCGAAATCTGCAAAACAATTGAGCCGCGGCGTCTATGCATCGGCAATCATGAAGTCGCTTGCCATCTCTACGACGAAATCTATAATTCAAACATTCCCCAAACCATTCTCGATTGGGAGCCGCCGCAAGATACTCTTAAAAAAGCGGTTTCATAAAAGGGCATCGTAATGGAAGCATCAAACGTATCCACCGATCACTCCAATAAAATCGTTTTGCGGGAACGTTATCAATTCTTTCCAATTCTTTTACTATTGATAATCGGTTGCATCCTGCGCTTCTGCACCATCGGTTTCGGAACTAACGTCGACGAGGGCGATTATCTGATGCAGGGAAGAGAACTGGCGCGGGGACTGTGGCCCTATCTCGACGTGCATCTCAATAAACCGCCGTTGGTTACCATTCTCGGTTTTCCATTTTTCCTCATTTCCGATATTCCCATCATTCCGGTGCGCATTTTCATGACCCTCCTCAGCGTTTCCTCCATTTTCGCGCTTTGGATATTGGGACGTGAACTCATCGACGACTACGCCGGCCTTTTCGCCGCGGCTTTTCTGGCTTTTGATCCTTATGCCGCGATTTGGGCCAAATATCTTCACGTTTCCACCCTTGCCCCCACATTGGCGTTATGGACGCTCAGCCTCCTGGCGCTTGGATTGAGGAATAACCGCCGTCGAATGCTGATCCTGTCCGGCTTTTTCGCCTCGCTCTGCCTGCTGAATAAACAAACAGGAATATTCGTGTTGCCGATCGCCGCGTTGCTCATACCGATTTTCTCGCAAAGAAATCAATTAAAGCGTGTGATGCTGTATTTTGGCGTCGGATTTTTCCCATTATTGGCGGTGTTCGGTCTCTGGATGCTGCTGATGGGCGCACTGCAACCGTTTTTATATAATGTCCTTTATGGAAACATGGCGATGTCCGGATTTTTCCATTACACCCTCGCCGATCGCTGGAGCGAGTTTCGCGCCGTCATGTTTTTCAATCCGCTGTCATGGTGGTTCGTCGTTCTCGGCCTGCTGTCTGTATTTTTTCGGCGATGGTCTATCGGTCTTTTCATCATTTTATGGCTGTTTGTTGAGATATGGGCGAATATGCTCGCATTGAGCCATGTCTGGCAGCATTACATACTGGCGCTCATGCCGCCCGCCTATTTGTTGTCGGGCGTTTTCCTTTCCTGGGCGCTTACAATCCTGCAAAAAAAGATAGAGGCATTGCGCCTGCCGATAAGCGCGGGCATTGGTTTCGTCTTGTTGTGCACGGCGCCCTTTTGGCCGCGCGCCAATTGGGCCTACCCCAATATCACGATGGAAGACGAACGCGCCCTGGCCGCATTCATCCGGCGCAATTGCTCGACGGATTACCTGCTCTGTTTTGTGAATTCGGCCTTTTATATCTGGACGGACAAGGAAATACCGCCGTCCGTTCGCGATGGCCGGCAGGAACGGATTCCCCCATTCATGAACACGGCGGGAAGAAAATATTTGACGGCGGATGAGATGAAACAAACCGTCGAACTGTGGAAAACGCTGCCGATGGATTTCTGCCTGATGTACGAAAAATATTACCGGCAGATATTTATCGACCGCGACCCTCATCTCGAACCTGTGCGCCGATTTCTGGAGGATGAATTTACTCAAACCCAAGATATCCGCACCAAACCTACCTATTATGCTCATATGATTTGTTTTAAAAAATTCCCACACTCTCCCTGAATCCACTTTCCAAATCCCTTATTTTGTATAATTCAAATACGCTCCGGCAAATTTATTCTGGGCGATTAATTTTGATGCATCGAACAGGATAAATTGTACTTGGCCACGCCATTGATTATTATGACCGATGAAAATCATATTATCATTAGGTTCACAAGGAATCATCATGCTTTGCATAAATCCATGATTCTCCTGCAGATAGGTTGCCATGGAACCAAGCCGGAATTTATTGATTGTACGGGCTTCAAGAGCGCCAATGCTGACATTGATCTCGTTTCCCGCTTCATTTGTTCCCCAAATCGTCAACAGTAAGTTGTCGATTTGACGGTTTTCTCGCAATATCGGGATTCCTACTTTATCGTATTCTACCTTCGGATACCCTATATTAATGTGCATGGATGGTTCCGTTTCTTCGGTTGAAACGCGATAGAATGATAGGAGTTTCCCCTCTGAATCAATGATAGCCAGCGGCCATTGCGGACAACCGTCCGAGGTTAGATGAGGTGGAAAGCTGAGAAGCGGAGTCAGTCGACAGGAATAGGTTTGCAGGCAAAAAAACAGAAACCAAATAACGATGAGTCCAATCAAACAAGCAGGATAGATGGCGTCGCATATGTGCACCCATTTCCATCGCGATGAAAAAACATGGGAGCCGCTGTGTTCCTCTTGTGAGTTTTCGAAATTCAATGAAGAACCGTTTCCGGAAATGGTGAAATAAAATAGCACAACGCGAATGAGGAACAGAATCGCTAGCAGGATAAGTCCGGCCGCAAATGATTGCGGGAACACATACAAAACGCCGCCCAACAACAAATCATGAATCCGCGCGCCGCCCAACCGCTTTGTCTGTTGTTGAAAAAAGAGAAGGGCAAGTGGAATGACCGCCGGAAATGCATAGGTTTCCAACCGTCCCACATCGGTCGCCACAGTGAATTGCAGCCACGTCATCAAACCCAACGCGGAGAAATGACGATAGGTCGAAGAAGAAAAATTGTACAAAATAAACAGAGGTAAAAGTGGCCCGAAAAAGACATTTGCCAATGATAAGGAAAACATTCGCGACAGTAAATCGGATAAGGTAGGATTAAAATAGAAAAAATCATGCAGATAAAATTCAAAAAATCCCTGGGATTGGAATACGCCGGTTAAGGAATTTTTATACACATACGTGGTTAATGTGATCCAAAAATTCCGTAATAAGAAAAAGAATAAGATCGGCGATCCCCACACCAAAATCAACTTTTTGAGCGAGCGCCGATTGATTCTCCATCCAAAACGCCCCAAATACCATGCGGGCAAAAAAAATAGAGCGCTCGAACGGTTCATTACTCCGATCGTTGAAAAAAGGGCCACCCCATCGTCCCGGTTATTCATATAAGCCAAAATCGACAGCGATAATAGAAGATAACTGACCGCATCGTTGAACCAAATGGCGTTTATTTGCCAATGCACGCCGGCGGATAACAGAAACGGGATTACGGCAATGAAAGGAAGATAACCGTTCAGACCCATTTTTCGGCAAATATAAACCAGAACCACGCCGGAAAATAAAAGAGCGGTATAATTGATGATCTGAAAACCCACCGGAATTGAAAATGGCAACCAATACACCAACAATGAGGTAAGCAGACGGTATCCCCACGGCGTCCCCTCGCCCATATACGGATTGATGGCGATGCGCGTGTAATAAATATCCCATAAAAATTCCTGCGGTTGAAAAGACAACCGATGAAGAAATAAAACGGCGGCCGAAACCAAAACCGCCGCACTAAAGGTAAACATCCGACTCGATTGGAGTATTTCATAGAGCCGCCGCTTTCGAGGCGTTGCAACAGGCGCCTCGGGCAACGGCAGGGGGGGAGTCTTTTTTTTGTGTTTTTTGCTCATCCTTGTGTCCATTAATGCATGGAATTAGTTGATGTTGGCGCGATAGCGCAATGGAACCATTTCGTTTCCTTCACTGTCCCGAATTTCTGACCGGGAATCAAGGTTTGTCCAGAGCGCGACCGGCTGAAATGAAAGAAACAACTTCCAATATCAGGAATGCGTGTTTAAAATAGAAAGGACCGAAATTGTTCGCAATTTGGACTGATTCAATGAAAGTAACGCCGGCATCCTACCGGCTTTAATAAAAATGCCGCCGAGACGGCGGTGTTATACGATCATTTTGTTATGACCAATTGGTCATGTGGGTTTATATGAAAAAATTGTGGTGCGGGTTTCCAGCCTGCACGTGCAGACCGGAGGTCCGCACCACAATGTTTCATCCTTCGTTGTGACCTTTTGGTCATGTGGGTTTATATGAAAATGCAACCGGCTTGCAAGGGCCGCGCCGTTTCTGCCCTTGGTAGTCCGAGGAGTTATGGATTATGAAACGTTCGGTTTTTGTGATAACGAATTTTTTTATCATTGCGATTCTGGTTCTCCTTTCCTGGGCCAATTCCTCTTATGATTATTCGATTGGTCGGAAAAACTTTCGCCACGTCACGGAACTTATTGCGCAACGCTATGAAAAAGAACGCGATGTTGCCGCCCTTTATGAAAAAGCGTGGGACAGCTTGGTGGAAATCCTCCCCGCCACCGGCGAATTGATCGCCGCAGGCAGTTCTGTCCCATCCGAATCGAAAGCCATTCAAGGTTTTTACGTCGATCGCATCGAAAGCGTCATCACCCTCACTGCCCGCAAGCAAACGGACGATGCGACGCCGACCGTGAGGGATTTATGGAACCAGGCCATGAACGGCATGGTCGGCGCGTTGGATGATCCCTACAGCCAATATCTTCCCCCCAAACTCAACGAGGAATTGCAGCGTGTTCTCTCCGGCAAACCCGACGAAAGCCGCCAATTTTACGGCGTCGGAATCAGCGTGGAATGGGATACACTGGGCGACGAGGGCGTCCTGGTCATCTCACCGCTTCCCGATACCCCCGCCGAACGCAGCGGCATCCGCTCCGGCGACATCATCATCGGCGTCGAAGGGGATATGTTTAAAACCTGGCAGGGAACGGTCAGCGACAAATTGCAAAAAGCCATTGATAAAATCAAGGGCGAGAAAGATACGGAAGTAAAACTGACCATTAAAAAAACCAATTCCCCCGAACCGCTCGAGGTACGACTGAAACGCGCTCCCATCAATCCCGACGTCCAGATTTTCAAGGAAAAACTCGACGACGAGATCGGACGCATCCGTCTCTATAGTTTTTATGAAAATGCCGCGAATGACGTGCTTGATGCCATGCGGTATCTGAAAATGGAAGGAATGAAAAAACTGATTTTCGATCTTCGCTCCGATCCCGGCGGTTATCTCGATCAGGCCGTACATGTGGCCGATATTTTCCTTGAGAAAGGGAAATTGATCACGTATACGGAAGGGCGCAAATCTCCCCGCACCGATTTTATCGATGAAGTCACCGGCGCGGACGGATTCGCCGAAATTCCGATGATCATCCTGATGAACGAATGGTCCGCCAGCGCTTCGGAAGTCGTCACCGGCGCGCTTAAGGACAACGGGCGCGCCGTCGTTATCGGCAAGAAAAGTTTCGGTAAAGGTTCCGTGCAGGAAGTCTTCGGCCTGGCGGGCGGCGCGGGGCTTCGCCTGACTGTCGCGAAGTATTACACGCCTTCCGGCGTATGCATTCATGAAAAAGGGATCGAACCGCACATGGAAGTTTCCTCGGTCACGGAAGAGGAATATAACGATAAATACAAAGAAAAAGATTACAACCATGTGCCCCGGCTCGAACGGCTCTTCGATCTCGACCCGCAGTTGAAAGCCGCGGTTCAATATTTTCGCGGGGAATTGAGTTTATAATTGGACAAAGCGATACACGACATTTCTCTATCCCTCAAATCCGACCAACCGGCCTGGCCGGGCGCCCCCCCCTTTTCCTGCGAATCCATCAGCGCGATCAAAAACGGCGACTCCTGCAATGTCTCTTGTTTGCGCATGAGTTCCCATTTCTGCACTCACCTCGATGCGCCGTATCACTTTATCGAGAACGGCGCGAAACTGGATGCGATTCCTCTGCAAACGTTGATCGGAAAAGCGCTGGTGCATGAAGTGTCTGCAACAAAATCGATTGGCCAGGCCAATCTACCCGATCTGACGAATGTGGAACGGATTCTGTTTAAAACCCCCAACTCCGCAATCATCGCCGATTCGATTTTTCATGAAGAGTATGTTTCTGTTGGATTGGACGCCGCCAAAGCAATGGTTCGCGCGGGAATCCGCCTGATCGGCGTCGATTATTTCTCGATCGAACAGTTTCATACTTCCAACTACCCGGTTCATCACGAATTATGCGGAAACGGCGTGATTCTCGTCGAAGGCCTCGACCTCCGCGCGATCTCGCCGGGCTGGTATGAACTGATCGTATTGCCGCTGAAAATCGCAGGCAGCGACGGCTCCCCCTGCCGCGCCGTTTTACGCGAGCTTTAATCCAATACGTGAATCTCCTTCGCGCCGTTCTTCAATTCGTCGAGTTCTTGTGTGGTCAATGAACGCAACGGCGGTCTCACGTACCCTGCATCGACGCCGCGAAACCGCAAAATTTCCTTCAATTTGACCATCAAATTCGGCCCCAGGATTAATTTGATCAATCGATTGATTTGCTCCTGTTGCGCCTGCGCGGTTTTCAGGTCGCCGCTCCCCACCGCGTCGAACAACCGGCGAAACACGCGTGTAAGAACGTTGGAAATGGATGAAACTACCATGACTCCATCCAACTTCGTAAAATAATCATAAACGTCCGGATCGGTTCCGCACACCACGCGAAAACGCTCGCTACGAAACGGCGTCCATTGCTGCAATCCGTTGAAATCTCCGCTCTCCTTGATTCCGCAGATGTTATCATGATTCTTCAAAAGCCTCTCCACGGTTGCCGGGTTCAAGGGATTGTGGGTAAAAAAAGGAAGATTGTATAAAAATAGGGGAAAATCGCCCGCCGCTTCCGCGATTTTCGACAGATATGCATACTGCGCCTCATCGTCGTAATAAAAAAACCACGGTTGCAATATGCTCAACGCATCCACTCCCAGATCCCGCGCCTGCCGCGCCAACTTCAACGTTTCCGGAAATTCCCCGCAGCCGATGTGCCCAATGATCGGACAGCGCCCGTTGATCGCTTTGGCCGTGGTTTTCATTACGGCGATTTTCTCGTCCGCCGTCAACAACGGCCCTTCGCTGGTCGTCCCACAAATAAATAATCCATGCGCGCCGCTTTCCAGAAGATAATCGCCCAACGGCGCAATCAAATCCAACCGCAATTGCAGACCATCCTGCGTAAACGGAGTCAACATGGCCGGAAAAATTCCACGAAATTTCATTTCCACCTCTTAAGAATATATAATTTTAGAAGAATAGATATCTATATATGTATGTGAGTATAACAGGAACCAGGCAAACTGGAAACCTCATCTGTTCCCATAATGGAAATTATCAAATTATCGTTTTCCCCCGGAGATGGAAACATCAGTGAAAAATTGAGCCAAACATCGCTATAAAAGTGAGCCACTTCAGGTCGAGAATCCGGAAGGTCCGATAGGGACGTACCGGAGGAAAG
>QZKN01000139.1 GCA_003598175.1 Candidatus Omnitrophota bacterium | reverse complement strand
TCCTTTGAGAAGGGCCAGGAGTAGGCCAGGGCGCCGATGATGCGGCCGTCGATGTAGATGGGACTGCCGCTCATGCCGGCGATCACGCCGGAGATGGCGAGCGGTCCGCCGGACACTCGTGCCAGTATGAGGTCGCTCTTGGGAGTAATGTCATAGACGACGCTCACAATTTCGACATCGAACTTTTCAATCTTTGTACCGGAAAAAACAGTGAGGCCATAGCCCTTCATGCCGGGCTTGACCTCGTCAATGAACATGCATCGCTCATTTATCCTTCATCATTACAAAAATTTTAGGAGGGTTTATATGAAAAAAATAACAGTTTTGATTGTTTCATTCGTTTTTGGAGTGGGAGCCTGCGTCTCCTGGGGAGAGACTTCGCTTCCGGGCATGGAGAGGACCGCCCTGGATCGGTATGTCGCCACGCCGGATCCCCATTTCAGTTACAAACTGGTCAACACGATGAAAGGGGAGCAATTCACTATTTTTGTGCTGGATATGATTTCGCAATCCTGGCGAAGCCAGGAGGAAGTGGATCGACCGCTCTGGCAGCATTGGGTGACCATTTATAAACCGGATACGGTGAATACCTCGACCGGTTTGTTGCTGATCGGCGGGGGAAAAAACGGAGGAAAAACGCCGAATAAATACGATGAAACGCTGGCGCAAATTGCGCTCACGACCAATTCGGTAGTGACGGCGCTTTCCATGATTCCCAATCAACCATTAAAATTTGCGGACGAATTCAGCGAGGAATATAAGGAAAAAGGCCGCGTCGAGGACGACTTGATTGCGTATACGTGGGATAAATATCTGAAAACCGGCGATGAAACCTGGCCGGCGCGGCTGCCGATGGTCAAGGCTGTGGTTCGCGCGATGGACGCGGTTACGCTGTTTCTCGGGGGAAATGAAGGCAGAGAAATCACCGTGGATACCTTCGTCGTTGCCGGCGGCTCGAAACGCGGCTGGACGACGTGGATGACGGCGGCGGTTGATGCCCGCGTCGTCGCCATCGCGCCCATCGTGATTGATTTGTTGAATTTGGAAGAATCGTTTAAACATCATTGGCGGGTATACGGTTTTTGGGCGCCCGCCATCGGCGATTATGTGGAATTGGATTTGATGAAACATCTTGGTTCACCAAAATTTCATCAATTGATGAAATTGGTGGAGCCGTATGAATATCGCGCGCGCTTCACCATGCCCAAGTTCCTGATCAACGCCAGCGGAGATGAGTTTTTCTGTCCGGATTCCTCGCAATTCTATTATGACGACCTGCCCGGCGATAAACATGTGCGTTACGTCCCCAATACCGGGCATGGTTTGGACGATACCGACGCGGTGGAGAGCTTGACCGCGTTTTATCACGCGTTTTTATACGACCTGCCCATGCCGGATTATCGCTGGGATTTTTTGTCGGACGGATCGATTCGCGTGGAATCGAAAACCAAGCCAACAGAGGTCAAATTATGGCAGGCAACCAATCCCGACGCCCGTGATTTTCGCATCGACGTCATCGATAAAGCCTGGACCAGCAGGGCATTGAAGGAACAGGGGGATGGTATATTTGTCGGCAAAGCCGAATCGCCGGAAAAGGGCTGGACGGCGTATTTTGTCGAATTGACCTATCCCAGCGGCATAAAGGTTCCGTTCAAGTTCACGTCCGGCATACGTGTGGTTCCTGATCAATTACCGTTTACATATCCACCGGAAAAATAATACGTTCTACAAAAACAAGTTGTCCGACATTTCGTGGGTAAAGCAGGCGTCTCGCCTGCATTGCACATGCAAATGTTCCCTTATTCAATATCCTCAATATGTTTCAGAAAATCATCCGGTCCGATAAACCCGTCGATGCGTTTGTCACGCAGGCGGTTTTGTTTGGAATCCTGAAAAACGATGAGGGGAAGGCCCACGATTTCGTATTCTTTTGAGATTCTCTCATTTTCTTCGGTCTGCGCGGTTAAATCGACTTTGATCGTGACGAAGCGATTTAACGCATTCCCCACTTGTTCCTTCGTGAACGTTTTGGCGTCGATTTCCTTGCAAACCACACACCAATCCGCATAAAAATCGATCATGACCGGTTTGTTTTCCGCGCGGGCGAGAGCCAAACCTTCCTCAAGACTCGTATGCCAATTCACTGCGCCGGCCTCGACGACGGTGAGGCTGCCGAATCCGATATACAATGCAAGGACGCAGAAGAAAACGCCGGCGGATTTTCGAACTTTATGAATGATGCTGGAATGATGAAAGGAAAGGTGCACCGCGCCCAAAACGATGCCGGCTATAAGCATAACGAATGCGATTGCATAAGTGGCGATCGAGAATGAGAGCGGCGCGCGCAGGATTTTTGCCACGTCTTTCAAAAAATACAATGCACAGGCAAAGAGGATAATGCCGAAAACGCTTTTTACTCCCTCCATCCAACCGCCCGATTTGGGAAGGCGGGAAATCAAGCCGGAAAACGTTCCGATCAGCAAAAACAGCATCCCCAAACCAAGTGAGTATACAAACAGCAGGGACACGCCGAACGCCGCATTGCCCTCTTTCGCCACATACGCGAGAATTCCCGCAAGCACCGGACCGGTGCAGGGCGCGGCGACGACGCCGGCGACCAAGCCCATGAAAAAGGCGCTGGCATACCCCCGACCGCCGACTTGTCCCAATCGCGATTGCCAGGACGAGGGCAGTTGCAATTCGAACGCGCCCAGCATGGAAGCGCCAAGCGCGACGAAAAAGGCCGCTATCGCGCCGATGACCCACGGATTGCTCATGATTTGGCCGAAAACAGCGCCTGTGCGCGCGGCGGCGAAGCCCAACGTGGAATACATGAAGGCGATACCGAGCACATAAGTCAACGCCAGAGTAAACGCTTCGGTTTTACTGCTCGTATTTCTCGCGCCAAAAATGGTGACGGTGATGGGAATCAACGGATACACGCAGGGGGTCATACTCGTAAGAATTCCAAACAGGAAAACGAGCACATATGTAAAAATATACCCTTTCGACAACCAGAATTCGAAACCGTCGGATGGTTTTGACGTGGGGGATACGCTTGTGATTGCGGGAGTGACGTCCATCGGTTTGCCGGTTCCTTTTTGGATTTCCAGCATGACCGGAAACGTTCTGGTTTGCGGCATATAACACATCAGCGGAGAACAGCCTTGATATTTTATAACAATGTTGAAGTGTCTTTCGCCGAGAGAAGCGTCGCTTGCGACTGTAAATGGGATCCGGAGAGTGACAGAGTCGTCATAGATCGCTTTCATCTCGCCGAGAAACGGATCCTGTTTCATTTTCGGCTGCGGATAACTCGGCGAATCGAATTGAATGCCGGCGACGTCGCCGGTTTCCACCGGCTGGGCCGTAATCGTGGTTTGTTCCTGATAAACGTAATGTTCAGGCGCGATTGTCAATCGCGCTTCAAAAAAGCCGGTCCGGCCTTGTTCCACGGCCGGTCGGGATTCCTGAACGGAAGTGGTAAACAGGGAATCCAAATCAGGTTGGGCGGCATTTGTCATGCCGGGAATCAGCAGTACCAACAAACAAAACGCGCCAAATACTCTATTCATAACCAATCTCCATCAATAAAAGAAGTTCCGGAATGATTCGAATTCTAATGTATAGTTAATCGTATCGGTTTATTTTCCGGATGCAATGTAAACCGGATTTTTTTGTTTGCGTCGGATCGATGGAAGACAAAGCGATTTATCAAATGACAAGCTGACTATTGGGAATCAAGAATTTCACGGATTTTCCCCAAAAATTGCTGTGCATTGAATGGTTTTTGCAGGAAATCCATTTTGGGATCGGTAAGGTCGTAATGATACATGGAATTATCGGTAAAACCGGAGATGAATAGGATATAATTACGGTTTTGTTCTTCGAAATCACTCAGCGCAACCTGCGCCAGGTTGGATGCGGGAAAATAATATTCGGAAACGCTGAACAAATCGGCAGCGGTTTTTCTCACTCCCATCCATCCGAATATCAGCGAAACAGAATATCCGGCGATGAGAAGTAAAAAGCCCAGCCACATTTTTTGAGAAATAGTCAACGATTTCTTCATTCACACTCTCCGATAAAATACTCAAACAAAACGATTTTCCATACTATTGTATTTGCTCTGCGTAATTTGGGAATGAAAAGTTACAAAAAATAATGATTCTTTACTTTTGATTGGTGATAACCATATATTGATTTGATGTCCACTGAATCAACAAAAGTATAAAAAGGATTGGAGAGAAAATTTCGTTTTTCCGTGGATGATTATCTTTTCGCTTGCAAAAAAGCCAGACGAGAACCGGATCGATCTTATTCCGGCAAAGTGGATTTATAATCAAAAAAATCACTTCCCCACCAACGAATCGTCACAAGGAAACGATATCCGCGGTCCCACCCGCACAATGTCGCCAAAACTCCGCAATCCATTTGATGCGTCATACGACCAGACATTGCCATACGTATTCGTTCCGTCCGGCCCGGCGCTGGATAATCGCCATTCGGCGCACCGCCGAGAGGGCGGCAGAATGGTTACACCTGCGACTCGAATCGTGCCCCGCGATTCCACATAATCGTAGGTGATGTAGGCTACATTCTGCGTATCGTCGATTCGCATGCCGGGCGGGCCGTAAATGAACGGATCTTGCGGAACCGACGCGATGTAAGCAATCGGTGTGGTAAGCGGATAGAATCGAGCGGTCAACGGATTTACGTTGGTTCCGTCCGATTTGATCCAATACGGATAATGGTTGTTGTCCAATTGGTACATCTCCAACGCCGTACTCAACGCCTGCATATCCCCGTAGGCGTTGGCGACTTTCGCGCGCACCTGCGCATTCAAAAAATTCGGAACCGCAATCGCCGCCAGAATTCCGATAATCGCGACGACGATCAGCAACTCGATCAGCGTAAATCCCCACATCCTTTTTGGATTGTTCATGATTCTCCTCATTCCATACCGATAGGGATATCTTCTCAAAAAAAAGTTTTTTCGCAAGAGAACTCTCATTCCTATTTTGGAAGGTTGGTCTGAATTTCACTTGCCAGCCCTTCGATATGCGAATAGAGTTTCATGAAAGGAGTATGCCATGGTTGACCGCAGAACATTTCTAAAAACTTTGACCGCAATGGCCACATCGGCTGCCATCACCGCGAAAAACGGAAAAGCTGACGCCGTGGCAAGCGACCGCTGGGGCCCGTTGCTGCCGACGCGCCGGTTGGGAAAAACCGGCAACGACGTAACCATGCTGGCGTTGGGCGGAGCGCATGTCGCCAGCTTCAGCCAATACGCGCAACAATTCATCGAAACGGCCATCGCGGGTGGGATTCGTTTTTTCGATACCGCCGCATCGTATGGAAACGGCGAAAGCGAGAAATTATATGGCCGATATCTCACTCCCCCATATCGCGAAGACATCTTTCTTTTATCAAAAGCGCATTTGTTCACGAAGCGTGACGTGCAAAACCAGCTGGATAAAACCTTGCTCAACTTAAAGACGGATTATCTCGATTTGTGGCAGATGCATCAGGTTATGGATGTGGCGGATGCGGATACCCG
This sequence comes from Candidatus Omnitrophota bacterium, assembly GCA_003598175.1. Classification (GTDB taxonomy): domain Bacteria; phylum Hinthialibacterota; class Hinthialibacteria; order Hinthialibacterales; family Hinthialibacteraceae; genus SURF-12. The sequence continues at coordinate 17,877 of QZKN01000139.1, read as the reverse complement.
CATCGAAAATGGAGTGTTGGACGCATTTCTCGAAGCCAAGGCAAGCGGCAAGGTGCGCCACATCGGTTTTTCCGGACATCAAGATCCGGCCGCGCATCAACGGATTTTGGAACGGACGGATATTTTCGAAGTGTGCCAGATGCCGATCAGCTGCGCCGACGCCAGCTATGGCAGTTTTATCAAAAGTGTGTTACCGATTCTCCTGCAGCGGGAGATGGGGGTGATAGCCATCAAATCTCTGGCGGCCGGTGGTTTTTTCGGCGGAACAACATGGTTTCAAAGCGGCAGCAGACCGAAAATTTGTCCGGATCTCATGACGGTTGAGGAAGCGATCCACTTTTCCTGGTCGATGCCGATCAGCGTGTTGGTGACCGGACCGAATAATCCGGACATGTTGCGGGAAAAAATCGATTTTGCCAAATCGTTTACGCCCATGAACGTGGAGCAACAGGAATATCTGATCGATAAAGCGGCGCATTTGACTCCCCGTGCGGGAGTTGAATTTTATAAAAGCACCAATTTGCCGGTTTCGCTGCCTTTGCCGGCGGTTAACGAATGGAAATGGATGTGAGAATAAAAAATCACATCTCCCAATGGGTGTGCGGCGCTTGATTCAAGATGAACCACCCATACAACACCTCGCCGTACGAATGCGCTTTCATCTCATGCCGGATATATAGCGGTTGCAGGAGTTTGTGCAGCTGCGGCAGGTTATAGCAGGGCACGGCCGGGAAATAGTGATGTTCAAGATGATAATTGGAATAGAGAAATACAAAATCCCAAAACCAATTTCCCTCCATCAGCGTCGTCCATTGCGCGACATCTTTGGGATTGATGTTGTAATGCTGCCCGACGCGATTGATCGTAAACGCAATCGGAAAGATGAAAAAATAGGGAATGGCGTACACTTTCAAGAATCCCCACCCACCGATCCATCCGATCAAACCGGCCATGATGAACACATGCAGCGCAATCGTGATGAGGCGCTCGAACCGAATTTGCTTTTGTACTGCGGGTGGGTAGGTTTTCGCCTCTTTTGCCGCCGCGCGAAAATATATGGGAAACAATGCCGGCGTCATGTACAGAAACTTATACCAACGTTTTAAAATTTTTGGGGTAAGATGCGCGCGCTTGGGATCATGCAGTCCGTGCCCCAGCTCGTCGTGATGATCGAGATGCCACCGCGTGAATTGTGTGCGTGAGATACCGCTGGGCAGGGCATACATCCACCCCAAAAATGAGTTCCAGCGCGGACGTTTTTTGGCGAACACGGCATTGTGAATCACTTCGTGAAGCAGGACGGTGAAACCAAACACAGTGAATCCGATCACGATGGAGCAGGGAAGCCAGATCCAGAGCGTATCGAATCGCAATGCGAGGAAAACAGCGGCCGCGGCAAGGAATACCTGCCGCAGTTCAATCGCGAAGTGCTTCCACCACACCGCCTGATGCAATTCCTTTAACACCGGTCGCGAAATTTCGTTGCGCAATTCCCGCCGAAATGCGCCAATATGTTTGTAATAATATTTGGTTTTCATATTTTATTGTTTGTGCCAAGCCATTTCATCCAAACCGTCATGATTGGTTGAACATGGCGAAGGATAAACACGTAACGCCGCCGTCCCGGCGGCATGTCCGGGTAAAGCAAGCGTCCCCGCTTGCATGAACAGAGCAGGCGAGGACGCCTGCTCTACCCACGAAAATGCGGACGGGATGTCCGCGCTCCGGCATTTTCACACAAATCTACCATAAAATTGAAAAAATTCGTTCCGTTTCGCACGTACGCAACCGGTAAAATAGGAAAGGACGCCGGTCCCGGCGTCCTTTCGTTGGTTTTCTCACATCGAACGGAGACTTACCCTTTTTCCGTGAACTTCCCGCTTACGCCGAATGCGCCGATCAGCCGACAGGCTTTTTTGGCGTTTTTCAAACTCTCCGGGATATAATCTTCCCAAATTTGCGTGACGATTTTGTCGCCCAGATTGAGCGATTTTTCCACCGCGCCTTCTTTTTCCAACGGTTTGCCGTAGATTTCCCCATAAAACAATTGATCTTTGATCAATTTGCCCTCGAAAAGGAAAAGCATTTCTTCCTCGTCTTCGATCAGCGTCAAAATCAGAACCAGTGTTCGTGTATGATTGACATTTTCGGAATAATACAATTTCTCGATTTTCGCTTCGCCGTTCTCGTTGAAAGCCTTGCCCTTGACCCAGCCGTCCGTGTCCACGTGAATCGTGACTTGAAAATCTTCCTTGATCAATTCATCACGCGGCATCACCATAGCGCCGCCTTTTCCTTCCCACGTCAACGGCGGTTGAACGTCCTGCGCCTGACCGCTCACTCCGAAAACCGCAATCGCGAATAAAGCCAAAATAGCAAAACCTGCACTACGTTTCATGAAACATCCTCCTTCTGTTCGATAAAAGTGTGTCGATGAATGAAACGTATTAAATCATAAAAGATTACGCAATAAAAGGTAACCACAATACTGATCTGCGAATCCTTCAGCTCACACGAAAATAATTTTGCAAAAGAATCATGGCTTCCTGTTCATCCTCGGCAAATTGCAAATGGGTGAGTTGTTTCGCGTGGATTTCGGTGAATTCCCGCAACGCTTTTAATGCCTTTCGCATCGGTTCGCCGATGACGATCAGCGATTTTCGCCATCCCGTCGCGATCAGATTCCATGCGAGAAAAAAGTTCGGCCAGCGTACCGATGTTGCCGTCGAGCACAAGATATGCGTCCGCAATCCGCATCAGCGTCGCAATCCGTTCCAACAAATCCTTGCAAGGGATTTCCTCTGTCAGAAAGGGATTCGGCGACCGCCGCGAAAAGGTCTCGCAGGTCACGCCGATGACTTTCCCGCCGGCCTCGCTCGCGCCGCGACTGCACGCTTCCATCACCCCCATATAGCCGCCGTTGCAAACCGTAAACGAGGCTTCCGCCAGCAAGCGCCCCAACCGATGAGCGCGAGCGGCCTCCGGCGAATCCTGCGTGATGGCGGAACTGCCAAAAACAGCGATGATTTTACTGAAAGATTCCAAAATACGTACTCCTTACAAGTCGCCGGTAATCCGCAAGAGATTATCACATGGTCACGCAGGGAGGAAGAGATGAAAAACACAAAGCGAAATTTTACCGGAAAATCTTCAAATTATCAATTCAGAGAAGACCTGGAAAAGGATAGGAATCATCAATTATGATATGATTTATTTATAATATAGAGAATGACCTGCTTCAACTCTTTTCTCCATGGTTAAAGATCGACATATCGACGATTCTCGGCTTTCCTCGAATCAATGGATTTGCCGTCATAAGAAGTTCGCTGCTATAATGAGAAAATTTGAAATACGAACCGAATCCGTTCGAAAGGAAGAAACAAACGATGACCACGAGAGTATTCATAGTAATGGTGATGATCATGGGACTTTTGATCGCCGAACTACCCGCACAGGAAGAAGTCGGGATCGTCGTCGCCGAGTCGGTCGGCGCGCGCATCGTCGTGGACGGCAACGTCAGCGACTGGGCGGGGATCAAACCGGCCTATGTTGACACCATCGGCGACGGCAACGGATCGGAATTCGATTTTGCCGCCGCTTACGTCGCCAATGACGAAAACTATTTATATATCCGCATTTCCTTTGCGGATATCGTTCCCTTCGGCGACGCCGGATATCGCGTCAATATCGCTTTCAACACCGATTTCGATCCCTCGACGGGCTTTGGTTTCGCCGGTCTCACCGGTTCGGAATTCTTCATTCAATCCGGCGGCGTGTTCGATCAACGTTCCGGCGTGAATTTCGTGGATGTATATGAACAAAACGCCGAGAACAACTGGGGCGCATTCGCCTTTGCGAATACTGCCCCGTACGAAGACACGAAAGACGTCGAAATCAGCCTGCGCCGCGATCTTACCTTCAGCAACGACGCCAATGGATTGCCGGGACTGCTCAATCCTGATAATTCGCCGCTGTTCGAGTTCCCCGACTTCCAAATTTTATTCGAGGCGGAAGATCCCGATTTCAACAGCGTGGAATTCATGCCTAACGCCGACCCGGCAGGCGGCCAGGTCGGCATTGAATACACCTTCGCGGAAGGTCCCGTCGCCGTCATGGAATGGGGATTGTATTAAAATGAAATTTTTACGAAAAATAGTATGGTTGGCGTTGATCTCATTGGTGGTTTCAACGGCATGGTCGCAAATCCAAACACATCAGTATCGCGAACGCGAAGACGCCATCGCCAATCCGCTGAAAGGATGGGTGATTTGGGGGGAAAACTACACCACTCCACCGCAGCCGACCACGCTCTTTTTCTCCTATCGCAGCTGGCGCAAATTGGAGCCGGTCGAAGGCCGATTCGAATTTGAACAATGGGAAAACGACGTGTGGCAGCCATGGACACAGCGTGGCATGAAAGTCATCTTTCGCGTCTATGCGGATTATCCCGGCCGCCCGATCGGCATTCCGCCGTGGCTGATCGACGCGGGCGTGACGCTCACGAAATACGACGATTATGGCGGCGGATGGTCGCCGGATTATGACCACCCACTGTTTTTGGAAAAGGTACAGCGTTTGATTGCCGCGTTGGGCGAACGGTATGACAACGATCCACGCGTTGCATTTCTCGATGTGGGCGTTTTGGGGCATTGGGGAGAGTGGCACACATATCCACGCACGGAATTGTTCGCGTCCGTCCGCGTCCAGCGGGAAATCATGAAGGGTTTTCTTACGGCGTTTCCCACCAAAAAAATGATGCTGCGCACGCCGTCGAGCTGGTCGGCGCAACTGGCGTTCGGTTATCGCGACGATTGTTTTTTGACGGATACGGACGGACCGGAAGATTGGAAATTCTTCAATCTGTTTCGATCCGCGCGGGCTGAAGACGTATGGAAAACGCAACCGATCGGCGGCGAATTCTGCGGCGGCGGCGAAGGCGCGAAAACCGGAACGCTGAATCAACCCGACGAATGCCTGCGCTTGATCGAGGAAGGCCACTTTTCCCATTTGGGGCCGGCGGGTGGATCCATTGTCGCGGAAAACGATGCGCATCAGCGCCATGTGGATGCCATGCTGAAGAAAATGGGCTATCGATTCGTGATCCGCGATGCGACATTCCCGCTTCGCGTGGAAAGCGGCAAACCATTCGTGTTTCAATTCACGATCGAAAATGTTGGCTCTGCCCCGTTTTATTATCCCTGGACGCTGCAAATTATACTCCGCGATCTCCCACGGCAGGAAACAATTGTTAAAAATACGGAAATCGACGTAACAAAATGGCTGCCGGGACAACATGGAGTGAATTTGCAAATGATCGCGCCGCCGGTGGTGGAAGAAACAACGTTCCATCTCGGCCTATCGATTGGCGAACCAGTCGAAGATGGAGCGAGGATTCGTTTTACCAATGTAGGAAACGAGGAGAATGGCGTGTTTTATGTAGGCGAGTTCAACGTGACGTCTGCCGCAAACTTGCGGGATTGGAATGAATATTGACTTGAAAAGGGAATTTCATTCTGCGACTTTTTTATGCAAAAATGTTCGGTTAAAATAGGGGAAATTTACGGGAGTGTCAGTTATGGCTGAATGGCGCGTATACGGTTGTGGTTCCGCTTCGTCGAATCGTTCTTTACAATCCAGCTATGAATTCGTGCACGGCGCGTGCCGTATGCAAATCGACTTCGGTAATGGCGCGATCTATCAGCGGTGCCGGGTGGAAGGCCATATCCATCGCGTGCTGGATGCCATTACCCATTTGTATTTGACCCACAGCCATCCCGACCATTGCGTCGATCTCACCCGCCACGCGGTGGCATGGAAATACACGCCGAATTACAGCCCCGGTCCGCCGGTTCATTTGTACGGTACGGAAACCACGCTGCAAAGCGTGAAAACGATGTTGGATCACGTCGGTTTGAATGGATATTATGAGGAAATCTACATTCCTCACGTCGTCACAACGGGAATTTCGTTTGAAATCGATGCGATTAAATTCACACCGATTCGTTCTCACCACATCGACGGCTCCGCTGGCATTCGCATGGAAACATCCACCGGCCTTAAGATTGCTTTTACCGGCGATACCGGCTTATATGAAGGACAGACGGAGGAATTAAGCAACCTTGATTTGCTCGTAATGGAAGCCAGTTTTTCGGAAACGGAATTGTTCATGCATTTGACTCTCGATGAGGCGTCGAAACTGGCCGCTGTCGTTAACCCGAAAGAGTTGATGCTGGTTCATTTCTATCCCGAAATCGAAGTCAAATCGAATGAGGAAATCAAGCGGATCATCGTGGCAAATTATAAAGGGCCGATTCATCTCGCCCATGACGGCCTGGCGTTGAAATGGGATGAAAATGGGTGGCAATCCTATCCATTGTTCCAAAATGGGCGCTCGGTGTTACACCGGAAACACGAATCCATAAAATAGAGGTGCGGTGATGAAAATCCACAAAATTCAAATCGTCATGGTAATGGTTTTATCGGTTATGTTTTTCTCCCCTCTCTTCGCGTCCGAATCATACGAAGAATATCTTCAGGCCAAATCGGAAGATACGCAGTGGTTCCGCGACGCAAAGTTCGGTCTGTTCATTCATTGGGGACCGGTTAGTTTGAAGGGGACGGAGATCGGCTGGTCGCGCGGCGGCGAACGCCGAGGCACGGGAGGAAAGGGAGAAATCCCGGTCGAAGTCTATGATAATCTTTATAAAGAATTCAATCCCGTCAAATTCGATGCGAAGGAATGGGTAGCTGTCGCCAAGGCCGCCGGGATGAAATATCTCGTCTTCACTTCCAAACATCACGACGGCTTCAGCATGTTCGACACGAAATTAAGCGAATACAAAATTAGCAATTCCCCCTTTAAGCGCAACGTCGTGGCCGAACTGGCCGACGCTTGTCATGAAGCGGGCATCCATCTCGGTTTTTATTATTCGCCGGTCGATTGGTATCATCTCGATTATCGCACTGATACCCATCAACGCTATATCGAGTTTATGCACGGCCAGGTGCGCGAATTGTGCACCCAGTACGGCAAACTGGATATCATGTGGTTTGACGGCCTCGGCGGAACATCAGAAGACTGGAACTCGCCGCCGATGTTCAAAATGATCCGCACTCTCCAGCCCGGCATCCTGATCAACAATCGCGCCGGCCTGCCCGCGGATTACGACACGCCCGAACAACGCGTCGGACGTTTTCAAAACGATCGGATGTGGGAAAGCTGCATCACCATCTGCCATCAATGGGCATGGAAGCCCGGCGACCAAATGAAGACCTTGAGGGAATGCCTCGACATCCTCGTTCGCAGCGTCGGCGGCGACGGCAACCTTCTTTTCAACGTCGGACCGATGCCGAACGGGGAAATCGAACCACGCCAGGTCGAGCGTTTGAAAGAAATGGGACGATGGCTGCAACAATATGGCGAGAGTGTATATGGTACACGCGGCGGTCCCTTCAAACCTGACGCATGGGGCGCGAGCGCGTTTAAAGAAAACATAATTTACCTTCACATTTTTGAATGGGAAGAGGGGGAAACTATCCATTTTCCACCCATCGACAAAAAAATTATTTCTCATAACGTGCTGACTGGCGGCCAGGCAAAAGTAGAACAATCCGAGCAAGGCGTGCGGGTGACTTTACCCGCATCCGACCAAGCCGAATTCGATACCATCATTGCATTGAAACTGAACGGCTCCGCGAGTGACATTCCGCCGCAGACGTTGAAACTCTATCAATCCCTTTCCTCGAACAAAAAAGCGGAGTGTTCGAACATCTATCAAAAGAATGATTGGGCGTTCGGACCGGCAAAAGCCTTCGACGACGATCTCAGCACCCGCTGGGCCGCCGATTCCGGCGTTTCCGCAGCCTGGATTGCGGTGGATATGGAAAAAGAGGAGTCGTTCAACCAAATCGTCCTGCGCGAATCGTTCGATCGGATTCAACTATTCGAATTGCATTGGAAAGATGGGGACGCCTGGAAAACGTTTTATGAAGGGAAAACAATCGGCGAGAAACTGACCGTGAATTTTGATCCGGTCACCGCCAGGTTTGTGCGATTGACTATTCTAAAAGCGATAGACGGTCCCACCATTCGTGAATTTCAGATTTTTTCAAGAAAATAAAAGATGCGAGTAAGCCGGAGTGTGAGCATCCTACCCACATGGGTATGCGAAAAAGAAACATTACGCGACTGAATGCTGACAAAACGTCCGCACTCCAGTTAAAAGGTGTAGAGCAGGCATCCTCGACTGCATGATGCCTCACAGGCAGGAGGTTCCTCATGGAAAATGTTTTTTATCCGCATGACCGATTCTTCAAGGAAGTATTTTCGCATCCGGAGGTGGCCAAGGATTTTGTTCGGCGCTATCTTCCCACGGATGTAGTGTCCCATCTGAATATCGATTCCATCAAGCTGCATAAGGACACATTTGTGGATCATAATCTGGAGGAGCGATTTTCCGATTTATTACTGACCGTGGACCGGATCGATGGGAATTCTTTGTATATCTATGTCCTTATCGAGCATAAAAGCGAGCCTGAACCGATGATCGCGTTTCATTTGGATCGCTATATGATCAAAATATGGGAACAGGAAGGCAAAGGAAAAAATTCGTGGCGATTGCACCCGATACTTCCCGTCGTTTTCTATCATGGCGAGCGGCCCTGGACGGTATCCTGTGAGTTTTCCGGTTTGATGTTCGTTCCAGAGGAACTGCGACCCTATGTCCCTAATTTTCAATACTTGCTGTTTGATTTAGCAACGCGGAGCGACGAGGAAATCGAGGGAATATTAAAACTGCGAATCGCGTTACTATTATTTAAATATATCCACAAGGTAAACTTGATCGCGAAATTAAAGGAAATCCTGACTCTGGCGGTTGAGAAAGAGAATAAAAACGAACTTTCATTTTTCCTATGGACAGTAGTATTATATGTATATAGCAACGTAGATAAGTCAATGCATGATACAATAAATCGGGAAGTGGACGCGACGTTAAAAAGAGGAGGTTATTCAACCATGACGACAATAGCGGAATATTTGGTGAATAAAGGGAAGGAAGAGGGAAAACTGGAAGGAAAACTGGAAGGAAAACTGGAAGGAAAACTGGAAGGAAAACTGGAAGGAAAACTGGAAGGAAAACTGGAAGGAAAACTGGAAGAAAAACTGAAGGGGATAAAAACCACCCTGGAAATTCGCTTTGGATTCGTTCCTGCGTCAGTGGATCCGAGGTTGAAATCGATCTCTTCCTTTGAAACGTTGGAAGAATTGTTCAAGCAATCGGTTACGTCCTCATCAATGAGTGAATTTCTGATGGAGTTGGATAAGTATACTCCTTCTAATATAAGATAAATCAACGCCTAATCACCTAGGGGCTCACTTAAAAACAGAGCGTAGGTATCCTTTCCGCATTTGCGAGCAAAAAATAAGGAAGGGTAGGCTTAAACCATAATGCAATCCACCACTTTAGGTCAGAAATCCTATTCAAAAGGGAAAATAAAAATGTCCGACAACATGGAAGCGTTATATCAGGAACGAATGAAGCGATACGTCGCCGCCATGCGCAACGAAAAACCGGATCGAATCCCCATCCGTCCCTTCGCGGCGGAATTCGCCGCCGCCTATGCCGGTTACACCATCCAGCAGGTGACGCACGATATGGACCTGGCCTTCGCGGCGGTGCGAAAACTGGCGGCGGATTTTGATTGGGACGCGATCGTCGGCAATATGGTGTATGTCTGGACCGGCCTCGTCGACGCCGTCGGCACGAAATACTATCGCATTCCCGGCATCGACGCCCCACCGGACAGCGCTTTTCAGTATCTCGAACCTCCGGATGAAGAGAACGCCTACATGCGCGCGGATGAATACGACTTGCTGATCGAGGATCCGACCGGTTTCCTCGCCAACGTGTGGATGCCGCGCGTCAACAAAAACGTTCCGACCTCGGGCGAACCGATCACTTACCGCAACAACCTGGCCTGGCTGAAAGGCGGGATGGGCATGTTGACCTACTTCAACAAATTCGGCGAACAAAATCGACGCCTGCGAACCGAATCCGGCACTGTCGGCGCAATTTCCGGCTGTTTGAAATCCCCCTTCGATATCATCGCGGATAAATTGCGCGGCTTCGTTCCTCTCTGCATGGATATTTATCGACAACCGGATAAAGTCAAAAAAGCGGTGGAAGCCTTAATGCCGCACATGATGTTCAACGCCCTTGCCGGCGCGGATCCCGATAAAAATGTCCCCATTTCCATATGGATGCATCGCGGCTGCGTCCCCTTCCTTTCACCGGAACAATTCGAGGAATTTTATTGGCCCTCCTTAAAAGAGATTACGATGGAAATCCATCGGCAGGGATGGCAGATTCTCTATTACGCGGAAGGAAATTGGAACGGCAATTTGAAATATTTCGCCGAACTGCCGGACCGGTCGATCATCTTTCATGTCGATCGCAGCGATGTTTTTGAAGTCCATAAGCTGTTGGGCCATAAATTCTGCCTCAGCGGCGGCATCCCCAACGAATTGTTGACGTTCGGAACCACCGACGAAGTGAAAGAGTATTGCAAAAAGGTCATTGACGAAGTGGCCGGAGATGGCGGATACATTCTGGACGCAAGCGCTATCATGCAGGACGACCCGAAAGTCGAAAACGTCAAAGCCATGACCGATTTCACCCGAGAATACGGCGTCTATTAAAAAAAATAATAAGATGGATCAACGTCTGCCGGAAGGCGACACAGTAAAATAAGGGATCCCTTCACTAATGTTGGGGATTCTTTTTATGTTGCCGAAGCGGTCGCTTAATTCCACCGCAAATTGTGCGCCGTCGGAGGAGCAGGGAAACGTGGCGGTATACGCATTGCCGACTCGTTGCATTGTCATCTCCGACCAGGCGGCGTCGGAGGGAAACGGTTTCCAAAACACTTTGGCGACCACCACGCCGGACGCGTCGATAAATTCTCCCTTGATCGAAACTACGTTTTGGCCTTTGATCACGGAATGCTCGAATGTTTTCACTTCCGGAGGCGACTGGTCGGACGTGATGTTGATGACAAACGGATTTTCGTTACGGCCCGGCGCGGAAACGCCTTGTCCGGCGACCGCTCCGAACATGAAATATTGAAACGCGCCTTCCAGGACTGAAACGCCGGGAATCTCGGCGTAATAAACGCCCGGCGCTCGCGCCGGCTCCATCGTCAAGCGACCGGCAATGCCGGAACTGTTTTGAAAATTTGCAAAAATACGATCCGCTTGAATCGTCGAGGGGATGGACACGGTAATGAGCAAAGGCTGTCGCGGCGGCGCTTTATGAACACGCAAATGCCCCAATTTCGCGGTATCCTGCCAGGTTTGCAGCCAATTGTTATACACCAACGTCAATTCCTGCGTATCCAATTCCACATTTGGCGTAACCAGATTCCAATGAAATTGCGTTGTCCCCGTGCGCAACGTGTCAAGAAACGGACGGTAATGAATTTCGGTCGCGGAACACAAATCCGCCCACGCGTCGCCGGCCTGTTTCACTTTTTCCGTTGCGATGATCAATGACGGCACGTCGCCGGTTTCCAGAAACACGCCTAAATGGACGGCGGCGCTCACTTTGTCGCGATAATGCCGACCCAAGGCAACCAAGGCTTGGATGTCCAATGCCCAACAGCGGCATTCCCGATAGCGCCGGATGGCGTTTTCTCCGACAGAACCTTCCGGAAGCGAATCGAGCATGGTTTTTTCCGCGTTTGCAGCCAGGTTGACCGCCTGCTCTGCCTGCAAAACGGCATTTGCCAGCGCCTGTTGCGGCGATAAGCGCCCGTCGCTCTGTCCGGAAACAAGATTTCCGACTTCGGCCGCAACCGATCGCATGGCAAAGGTGTCCAACGGTTGAATTTTCAAAAATTCCGAAATCCGTTTGGGCGGATCCAATTCCGGCGCCATCGTTCGCTTGCCCGGACCGGGATTGCACACCGCGGCGATCGTGGGGACGATTGTACTGGCGTTTTTCAACGCCTCATACAACAAGACGCCGGCTTGAGAATTGAAATGATACTCAAAATGGCGGCGAAACAGTTCCTCCGGCTCCGCCGGATTGTACGCCAGACGGCCCCACAACAAAAACCAGAACCAATCCCGCTCAAACGTCCAATTGTAATAACGCAAATCCGCCTGGTTCGTGTTCGTGTAGGCGTCGCTATGGGGAAAATACGTCGAATACGTTTCCACGACGAAACCGTTCGCGCCGCCGATGGTTGTATTTTTGAGCGTCTCGCGAACGAAATCCACGTCGGCCCATGGAAAAATACGATGGGTGCCGTTCGTCGCCAGTTGAAACAAAATGCCATATTTGCGCGGCAACTTCAAATAATTTTCATAGGAATAGCCCGGCCATTCACTCATGCGGCCTCCTGTGACAGGGTAGGGAAGGGCAAGGTGTTCCCCATTGAACTTCACCTCGAGAACCGTATTGCCCGGATACATGTCGATGAGATTCAATATCTCCTTTTCCTTTACCATCCATGTCCGTATGAACAAGCTCGGCGTGACTTTGGCTTCCCGAATGGCAGGCAAATACGTTTCCTGATAAAAGTCGATCGTTCGACCGGATTCTCCCACGCGAAAACCGATTCCATCGAGCGGCGGCGTGTTTTCCAGCACCTTTTTCACGGCCATGATCGTGTATGCTTTCAACGCCTCATCGTTTGCCGGCGGTCCGGGATTTCCCTCGATCGACCATGGCGCGCTGTAATTCATCAGTGTCACCTTGATACCGTGCTCGTGCGCCATACGAACAATGCGAAACAAGGATGCAAGGTTCCGCTCCGCCTTTTCCTCCCCGATGCCGATCGTTCCGTATTCAGGCATATACACGAGATAAGGCAGCAAATTGGGAAATTGGGTGGTCATCAAATCGTATGCGCCGTGCAAATCCAACAAATTGAAACGCGATTTGGTCATCACCAGCAGGAATTCCCGCCAAAACATTTCGTTGTGGAACCACGATACGGGATCGTCCAACGCCTGCGTATGAATCATCAGATTGACGCCGCGATACAATATCGCGGGCGTTTGTTTTTTCTCATTGATGTTGACGGCGGCGACCGTGCGAAATTTTCCCAACTCAATCTGCTCGGCAATATCAAACGCAGCATACATTGTTCCCACATCATCGATGCCGACGCCATAAATGCGAATCCCGCCTTGATTGGGAAACGCCAGAATCGAATACGATTCGGCCTCCGTGGGAACCATGTCGCGTAAAATATCATGCTCGACCGCTTTTGCCCAACTTTTCGAAAATGCGGCGATGACGATTTCCATGCCACCCGCGCTTACGTCCGGCCGCGCCGCGCCGTAACTTTTCTTTACCGACCAATCCAATTGTTTCAATACCTGTTCAAGTTCGCCGATGCCGATGCGAACCGGATCGGAGAGTTGTTGGGAAGGGGAGACGATGAACGCGGAATTGGCGGAGTACGCTTTTGTGGATAAGAGAGACAGTGAAAAGACGAAAAATAGGAAAAGAAAATTACGGAATTTCAACCTATGAATCCGTCGCCTGTAATATGAAAAAATAATAGGCATTATCACTCTCTTTTTAAGCACTTAGATATTTATCTTAAAATCTCATGAAATTCTTCTTCCGATATTTCGAGTTGTGAAAGAATTTCATGAAATAACCATCCACCGATATCCGTATTTCCATGAATGGGAATTGTTGTGGCGCGCCCATCCGGATGGATCCACCTGGCATGGCTTCCTTTTTGACGGTTTTTTACAAATCCCAATCGTTTTGCCACATGCACCAATTCTTTTGCCTTAACTGGCATGAGCAATTGTCACCATACAGTCGGGAGGCAGAGATTTCCCGGCTTCTTCATATTCTTCTTGAATCAGGTCAAACACATACTGGAGTTCATGTTGTGCCTGACATGGTGTTTCCCCGATTGCATGACATCCGGGTATAGCGGGAATGTGGGCAACAAAAGTTCCATTATCATCCGGTCGGATCACGACAGTATACTCTTCAATTTTCATGATTCATCTCCGATTCAATCAATTTATTTATAATACTCTATCTCTTTTTTGTCATGTAGGGAAAGCCGAAAACGGAACATGACATACTGGCTGAACGCAAATGAAGATACAATACTCTATAAAGTCAATACATGAGATTCTTTCTGGAACAATACGGCAACGAGCAATTCATTTATTGCCTTCATGGAAACAGAACTATTATGGCAAACCAGAAACAAATAACAGTAGAAATGATCCCCACCGGCGAAGCCACCGCGATTATCCCCATCGAAGGCGGGAAAAAGAAACCGGTCACCGTCATCGGGACGGAAGCGATTCGCGAAACGTTTGACGAAACCTGCTTGCAGCAGACGGTCAACTCAAGAACCGCGCCGGGCGTGGAAAACCTGGTGTTGAATCCCGATGCGCATATGGGATTCGGTGCGCCGATCGGCTGCGTCATGTCATCGAGTTCGCATATTTATCCCGGCCCGGTCGGCGTGGATATCAAATGCTCCATGAGCTTGCTGCAATTCGATTTGCCCGCGGATCAAATCCTTGATCGGCGAATCCGGCGCGCGTTAATCAATGCCATCGTCGCGCGCACCCCTACTGGCGCGGGAAAAGGGCAGAGAAATGCCCCGAAATCGCGGCATGTTCCCCTAAAAATCGGAAAAATGGCAGCGATTGCAGGCGCTTCCGAGGAGGTCTGCCATCAGCTGGGAATTCCTTTGTCATGGCGGCAGCGTTGTGAAGACAGCGTTCACACCGGTCACGACGAAACCGGCGATGCGTTGAGCCAGCGACTGGAAAAATTGATCAAAATGGGAATGTTTCCCAATGTGGAGGAGAAAATTTCGCAACTGGGTTCATATGGCGGCGGGAACCATTTCGGCGAGTGCGAAATCGTACACATCGCCGATCATGACCGCGCGCGGAACGCGGCTGATATGTTTGGATTAAAAGACGGCTGCGTTGCGTTTCTGTCGCATTGCGGTTCACGCGGATTCGGCCACAATCTCGCGGTTTCCCAGTTTAAAACGTTGGAGAACTATTTTCGCAATTGGGGAATTCCGTTTCCGAGCGGCGATAAACAGTTGGTTTATGCGCCATTGGGAACGCCGGAAGCGAACGATTATCTCGACGATATGGCGCTGGGAGCGAATTTCGCCACCGTCAATCATTTGTTGATCAATGCGTTGATTTTGGAAGCATTCGAAGAAACATTTCCCGGCATTCAGGGTGAATTGGTCTATTTGATCAGCCACAACATCGCCCGGCGCGAGGTGGTTGATAACAAGGTTGTATGGGTCATGCGAAAAGGCGCGACGCGGGCGTTTCCCGCCGGCCACCATGCTTTGAAAGACACGCCGTTTTATCAAACCGGCCATCCGATTTTGCTGCCAGGGAATCCGCAATCGGGTTCCGCCGTGATGGCGGCGGAAGCGGGAGCAGAAAAAAGTCTGTTCAGTGTGAATCACGGCGCGGGACGCGCACTGGGCCGCAAGCAGGCATTTCGGCAGCTCGACCAGGCAAAGATCGACCAATCGTTCGAGGAACACGATATTCTGACGAACTGCCGCAAATATCCCCGTGACGAAGCGCCGGCGGCATATAAGAATTTCGACGAAGTGCTGCGGTCGGTCACTCTTGCCGGTTTGGCGAAGGAAGTGGCGCGTTTGCAGGCGCGCTTCGTGATCAAGGACGAATCAAAGGCGGATGATTGATTCGGTGTGTATCTATCAACCAATCGTTTATTTCCTTCTGTATATGACTCCAGCTGACCTACAATCCTGAACTGCAGGATTACAAATCGTAAATAATGTAATGAAACATGGCAATTACTAGCGGATTCGATTGAAAAAGTTGTAATTGATTGAGGGGAGAATTGTATTCAAATGGTGATTATGATATTGTACCGTCGCAAATGATAGATGGATTTCTATTTGATTCCAAGGATTCCCGATTTCATACGGTTGATCCGGATATTCTTTTGCAACGAAAGGATAATTGCGGTGGCAGTGAAAATTATGGTAAATGTATCTCTATTTTTAATCATATTGTCTGCGGCAAACAATGGGATTACACAAACTTCGTTTCCGATGGGGGATGTTACGCATGATGGTTTGATTGACGGGCGCGACGCGCTCCAAATCATGCGCGTGGTTGATAATCTTGATCCATTGACTACCGAGATACTAAATTTGGGAGATGTGTTTCCTTTTCCCGGCACAGACGGACGAACGTGGGGCGATGGCCTTATAACGCAAGACGACGCCTTGAAAATACTTCGCTACACCGTCGGACTCGCTCCGGAAGGGGAATTAACTGGAAATTTCAATCAATCCGCGCCGCGAATCGATTCGTTTGAGCCAACGTTCGGCGTGGTCGGAACGCGGGTAACGATCACCGGCGCCAATTTCGTGGAAATGGCGGGAGTCAATCAGGTCTGGTTCGGCGACGCCGCGGCCCGCATTCTGCAAATCTCCAACACGGAAATTCAAACCGAAGTCCCCGTAGGCGCAAAAACGTCTCTCATTCGTGTGCAAAATCCCGGCGGAACCGCTTTCGGAAAAAATGAATTCGTCGTTACCGAAATCAAGGAAGGCGTCCTGGTTTTGGATGGAGGATTGCGTCCGGGCGAATTCATCATCACCAGCGGCTATTCGAACACGGAAGACATCAGCGAAAACGGCGGTTTTTCCATTGCCGTCGGCAACGAACGCGTCAATGTTATGGGCGCGATTCCGAAAGGGGAAGGGAACCATTCCTACCTGGCTTTGTGGCTTCCCGACGACGCCTCATCCGGAGCCATTCCACCGCGCCGAATCGATGCGGCAAGCACGGCGCGCGCATTGGTTTATCTTTGCCCGTTTTTCACTTCCAACAATCCGGATATAGCGAGGACGGTTCTGGCTGCGATGAACTCGGTCGCCGAAGTGAAAGCGTTGGAAGAGGTGATCAAGCAACGGTATCCTCAACACGCGCCCGGTTTGGAAGATCCAGGGTTGGAAACCGCGTGGGAACAAGCGGTCATTGCGGTCAACAATGCCCTGCCGGATGCGTTACTGATGTCGCTTAACGCTTCTCCTTCCGCCTCTGCCTTCTCCCGCTCGTCCACAATACAATGGAACGGAAAAGTATCCGCCTCTGCAAACAAATTCGGTATGAACATGACGCCTTACGTGTTTACTCCGTTCAACGTTTCACCTCATTCAACCACGGCAACAAACAATACGATTCTTCTCCGCGTCGATTGCAACTTTTTAGGCGCGGTACGTTCATCTTCCGGCAGAATTCAGCCCGAACTGGAAATGTACAGTCCCATCGACTGGGTGGCGGCATTGTATCCGTTGGATGTGAACGATATGCCGCGAGGAATCAACGAACCCTTGCGCGAATTGCGTAAACGCGAAGTTAAAACCGTGGGAAATTCTCAAGCCACGATTCTGGCCGCCAAACAATGGACCGCCAATATCGATATCGTGTACACGCTCGTGGACAAAGCGGTTCAATCCATCGCGGATTTCGCCTGGCCGCCAGACGCTACGTTTCAATTGGAGGAAGGAGATGGCGTATTCGCTCTTCACGGCTTCAGCGGCGTCGTGCATACCGCTTCGGAACGTGACAATGAAGATTACGAAGTATTATCCAAAATTCCCAAAGGCTGGGACAATCATTACATGGCCGTCGCCGTCAATCTCGCCATCGCCGCCATCGATACGTGGGAATTGGCCGATCAGAACGCCAAAACCTTTCAACGCAGCATGGTGAAGGCGGCAATTAAAAACGGAATTCGTAAAATTTCTCAAGAATACGGAACCATTCAAATAGAATCGATGACGTTCAAGGATTGGACTCGACTT
>QZKN01000111.1 GCA_003598175.1 Candidatus Omnitrophota bacterium | reverse complement strand
ATGATCTTTATGGTAGGCGCGGATCAACAAGATGCCGCACCATTCGCCGTGCGCGCCGGCGCAGGGATTGAGCGTCACGCGATCCATACCCGTCAACGAGGCGAGACATTGCGACAGCTCATCCAACAAGCGTAAGGTTCCTTGCGCGCATTCGGCGCCGGCCTGCGGATGGAGATCGGCAAATCCCGGCAAATCGGCCAGAATGCCGCAAATTTTGGGATTGTACTTCATCGTGCAAGAACCGAGCGGGTAAAAACCGCTGTCGATGCTGAAATTCCGCCGCGAAAGTCGCGTGTAGTGACGCACGACCTCCGATTCATTAAGAACCGGCAGTTTCTGCGGCTCCGGTAAGAGAAATTCGGCGGGCAATATTTCATGAATGGAAGTTTCTTTCACGTCGGAAGCGGAAAACCAGTCGCAGCCTTCCTCTTTATGATCCAATTCAAAAATCGTGGGTTCGAAAGCGTCTAATGGCATGACATATATCCTGTTTATTTAGCGTGGAAGGGTGGGTTTCGCTTCGCTCAACTCACCCTACAGTTCTTTAAAAAATTCGCGAGAGCTTTCACGTAATGATCGATCGCGGTGGGCGAAGTTTTTTCGGTTGCGCAGACCAGCAGCGCTTCTTTTTCGTTCACCAGACCGGGTTCGATATGGATTCCCGCGATAATCTTTTCCTTGCGCGCGTATTCCAACCACTTCGATATTGGTTTGGATAATTCAATAACGAATTCGTTGAAAAACGGGCGATCAAATGCGGAACGAACGCCATTCAAACCGCAGAGGCGCGTATGCAAATCATGCGCGTTGCGGACGCTGCGTTCGGCCGCCTGGCGCAGTCCTTTCGGTCCCATTAGCGACAGGTACATACTCGCGGCGAGGGCGCACAGAGCCTGGTTGGTGCAGATATTCGACGTGGCCTTGGCGCGGCGGATGTGTTGTTCGCGCGTTTGCAGCGTCAGTACATAGCCTGTGCGGCCGTCGGCGTCCTTCGTTCGGCCCGCCAACCGGCCCGGCAGTTGCCGCACGTATTTTTCCCGGATGGCGATAAAACCGGCATAAGGACCGCCGAATTGCAGGGAAAGGCCAAGCGACTGCAGATCGCCGACCACGAAATCCACGCTCCACGTTCCCGGCGGTTGTAATAATCCCAGCGAAAGGGGATAAACCGATACGCCCAACAGTGAACCTTCCGTTTTGCACATCTCCGCGATGGTTTCGATCGGTTCGAGGATTCCGAAATAATTCGGATACTGCAGAAAAACCGCGGCGATGTCCTTTCCAAGTTCCTGTTGAAGGTCGTTTTTACTTACTACTCCGCCGTTTTGGGGAATTTCAATGATTTTGATTCCTGGCGCTTCCAAATACGTGCGCATCACGCGGCGATAATGGGGATTGATGGTTGTGGAAACGAGAATTTTCTCTTTTCGGGTTAGGCGGCAGGCCATCAGAGCAGCTTCCGCCAACGCAGATGCGCCATCGTACATCGACGCGTTGGCCACTTCCATTCCTGTCAACCGGCACATCAGCGTTTGGAATTCATATATTGCCTGTAGCGTGCCCTGGCTGGCTTCGGCCTGGTAGGGAGTATAGGCGGTGTGGAAATCTCCCCGCGCGATTAAGGCCGGCGCGGCCTGCGGGATGAAATGATCATACGCGCCTCCGCCCGCAAAAACGGCCATGCCGCTGCCCGTATTCTCCTGCGCCGCCGCTCTCATGAACGCCGCGACTTCCATTTCACTCAACGGCGGTGGGAAAGGGATTTGTGCATTTTTCAATGAATCGGGAATCATGCGGAACAGATCGTGCGCGTCGTTCACGCCGATGGCATCCAACATGTCCCGCGTTTCGGTTGTGGTATGCGGGATAAAATCCATCAGTTTTCCTTTTCTAATAAATTACCATAGGCGGCGGCGTCCATCAATGCATCCAATTCGGCGGGATCGGACAATTCGATTTTGACGATCCAGCCTTTTTCGTAGGGATCCTGATTGATGTATTCCGGATGCTCGCTCAATGCGTGATTGACTTCCGTGATCGTTCCGCTGAGCGGCGCGTACAATTCCGCCGCGATCTTGCAGGATTCGATCACTCCGCACTCGTCGCCTTTGCCGACCGTTCGTCCCACTTCCGGCAGTTCCACGAACACGACGTCGGTCAGTTGCTCCTGGGCGTGGTCGGTGATGCCGATGATGGCAATATTGCCTTCCATTTTTGCCCATTCGTGTGATTCCGTGTATTTAAGATTCTCCACAGCCATTCTCATTCCTTTCCTGATGGCGATGATTGTACGTATAATTATTGGATTTGTTCTTCAATAAGAGAGGAAATCGTTTTAACAAAATGACGAATTTCTACGAACCAAGGTTGCACTTCTTCCGCTGTGAATCGAGTGAAATCTTCATAATCTCCCTGTCGTCGGCGATCGTAAAAACGCCGAAAAATACGGCTTGATTCTTTTGGTAAACGTCCTGTTTTAATCCAATGTTTGTCAAATAATATTCTTACTCCACGATGACGGGATGTGGAATATCCTTCTGTTAATAACCGCGCAGTCACGGCATAAAAACAGGCATAATATAGTCGGTTCACGGTTACATTGGTATGTCTTTGGCTAAATAACAATTCCGCTTCCTGCAACGCTTCCTCCGCACGTGCAAGCCGATGCCGTATATATTCTTTTTGATGCGAATTCACAATACGATACCGTCCTGATCGATGTTTTTGTGCAATGGCGACGCCTGATACAGAGGATGCCCCCAATTCTCACGGCTGTGGACAAGCACGGAAATAATTATTTCATGTTTCAGTTCGATATCATAAATCGTGTCCCAGATTTTTTCTTCCTTTTCTCTTGTAAAATCTTCATTCAGGAGCACGAGTAAATCATAATCGGAATCGGGAGTTGCCTCGTTGCGAGCATGGCTTCCGTATAGAATCACAGTCGCGGTGGGAAACAGCCGCAATATCGTCGCTTTGCATTCCGCCAGCAACGCTTTCTCGCTCATGCTTGCTTCTTTCCATTCAACCTTCGGTTTCACGGTATTGTCGCCTTTTATTGATGATTCCTTTTATATTCTCCCAAAAATAACGAAAGGAAAACGAATGGTTCATCGCTCGATGTGGATCGAATTGAACTCCAATTTCCTTTGCAAAAGAAATTTTGTTGAATGCGATTTGCCCGTGTTGCTGTTGCCAAATCCGCTTTAATTTTCCTTCTGCTCCAATATCCCCGGTTTCCGAGGGAGAAACATACTTCGATTTCGGCAGGAGTTTTTGAATCGCCTGGTCATCGGCAAGCAACCATGCTTCCAATTCCCGAATGGCCACACAGAGGAAAAGAAAACGCTTTTCTCTCACTTTTTTCGCTTCGGTTTTCATTGGCGCATTGAATAATTCGACAATGGCGGTCACACAAGGATCTTTATCTCGGTCGATGATTATAAAAGCGCCATCGTATCGGGCGTCTTGAAATGAATTGAAAAGACGAGGCGTTTCCCGAATCAGCTTCTCTTTCGTTTTCATATTGCGCACATCGAAATGGACGCCGCGAAAAAACTTAGGCAGTACCTTGTCCCAAAAAATCTTATCCGAAAATCCTTCGACGCCAATCCCGATCTTCATGGAATCCCCCCCAGCGTTCCTTGCACCCACAATTCGCCGAGAGTGAAGTGTTTTCGAAACTGCTCGATTTCCACTACGTCGGAAGCTCGTTTGATACGCGTGCTGCCATCCACTTTGTCACATAATAGCACTTCCTCGGGCTCTAAAAAATCCAGGAAATCGGGATTGTGAGTGGTGATCAAGAATTGGGCTTTTGGTTTTTGCGAGGCGGTTCTCAGTAATTCGACAACATGTTTTGAGAGTAACGGATGGATCCCATTTTCCGGTTCTTCTATCGCGATGAACGACGATCGATCCGCCATCCAGGTGGCAATCACCAACAACGCCAGTAAACGAATGGTTCCGTCGGAAATCGAAGACGGTGGAATTGCCCCTCTGATCTTTTCTTCCACAACCTGGAACGCCCATTTTCTCTCCACATCCAGTAATTTGGTTTGGTAATTTTGAAAACCAGGGACAATTCCTTTCAGCCCATTAATTATTTCATTGAAATGTTTTTTACTTTTATCTTCCTCAATTTTATGAAGTATGGACGAAAGATTTTCGCCTTGTTTTCCGAGGTCTATATTCGGAGTTTCGCGATAGGATTGCCGGGCAATATTTGGGCTGATATTGAAGAATCGCCAATGTCCTATTTGATCCAATAAAAAAAAGCAGGGAACCGCTAAAAAACCACCACCGGAAAGAGTCAATCGAGTATGTTCCGGTTTTTCGATAGGAATTTTTCTTTTTTCCTTTTTGGCGCTAAACAGGTCTGTGAATTCCACCGTCGATTCCGTTCTCATTAATTCAAAACGAATTTTCTTTTTATCCTGTTCCATCGGGACGATTAGTTTTTCGGAACAGATGATCGGCCTGGATTCACTTCTAAGATCAAGAATCACTTCGTAATCGAACGATTCCGCTTGCAATTCGTTTTCGTCGTGCAGACTAAATTTTAATTTCGTATCGATCCTTATTTTGATTCGAACGGGTTTTGGTTCTTTGCGTTGTCGCAAAACCTTGTTGCGGACTTCGTTGTTTCCACCCAATTCATTTACCGCATATTCAACGTTTTGAGTTACCGCATTTTTCAAAAATTCCATCGCTGCAATTAAGTTCGATTTTCCGGAAGCATTGGCGCCGATTAAAAAATTCAGGCGGCCGAGGCGGATCGTTTCCGCCGGCGAACCAAAACTTTTAAATCCTTCCAGTTCGATCTCGGTGATCATTTTTTTACCCTGCTGGCCACAAACGGAGGTTTCCGAATGATCGCCGATACCTTCTTCCCGCGAATTTCAACAGACAAATTCTCCGCGTTTTGCCGTCCGGAGCGAATCAAACCCAGTCCGATGCCTTTTTTCAGCGTGGTGGAAAATCCGCCGCTGGTTGTTTCCCCGATTTTTTCCTCGCCGTCGAACAGGGCATAGCCTTGTCGTGGTATTCCCGCGCCGTCCGGAACCAATCCGATCCGACGTCGCGGTATGCCTTCCAGTTTTTGGCGCGCCAACGCGGATTTGCCGATAAAATCATCCTTTTCGAGGTTCACCACCCACGACAATCCCGCTTCGAGCGGCGATATTGTTTCTGACAATTCGTGTCCGTAAAGCGAATATCCCATTTCCAGGCGCAAAGAATCTCGCGCGCCGAGCCCGATGGGTTGCGCGCCTTCCCTGCGCGCATCCTGCCAAAGTTGTTCGATTTGATCGTTGGGGGCAATGATCTCGAAACCGTCCTCGCCGGTATAACCGGTGCGGGAGACGAAAAACCGATCTCCGAGCTGCCGCGAATGATAATAAGGAATGGAATCCAACTCGGTTTTTAAAATCAACTCACCGATTTGCAATGCTTCCGGTCCCTGGATGGCAATCATGCCGGTTGCGAACGTATCATCTTTGAAATCAATCCCCGGTTCGAGGTGTTCATTGAACCAGGATGCTAATTTTTCACGGTTCGATGCGTTGACGACGACCAGATATGCGTCCTTTTCCAGGCGTGTTATCAGAACATCGTCTTTACATCCGCCTTCCGAGTTGCATACGACCGAATAACGAACCTGGCCGGGGATCAGGTCATCCACCCGCGAGACCACCATTTTCTCCAAAAAACGAGTTGCATGTTCCCCCTGCAGGAAAAATCTTCCCATATGGCCCACGTCGAATATTCCCGCGGTTTCGCGAACGGCCATATGTTCGGCCGTAATGGAAGAATATTGCAACGGCATATCCCAACCGGCAAAATCGACGATGCGTGCATTTTCTTTTTGATGTCTGGTAAATAGAGCGGTTTGAAAAGTCATATTAAACTCTGAATTTTGCTTCAATATGCGCCAAAACGACACGATTATTCACAAATTAACCCTCTGTAGTGTAACACAAAACTGAAATTGCCTGAATGGCTGATACGATTGGCCTTTGAGATATTACTAAAACACGGATGAACTCAGACCGTATTGAAATTAAGTATATAGAAACATCGTTTTATGCTATTGTAAGCTTTAATTGTGGGAATAGATTGGAAATTTTGGGTTGGTTTCCCCTTTTTATGTAATATAATATTGCATATTACTGATCATACTTTTCTTTTCTGCTACGTTGTTATATAATATAGATTGAGAAAGTAAGCAATGATAACAAGGGAACGATAAGTTGGAGACGCCTTTTAAAAACAGGAATGATAATTGCTAATTTATGAATTGGACGATTCAAATCCGGAAAGGAGTGAACGTCATGTTTCATTTTACCGAGAGTTTTTTTTTCCGGCCCAATCAAGATATCAAAGGCTTGCTTCCGATTTTAGCGGGATTGGCTTTGGTGATCGTTCTGGTTTTTTGCGCCGGGCTCGTTTTTTATATTGTTCGACGTTACCGTTTGAAAAAAATGGATCGCAAACGGTTCCATATCCTGGCAAAACGGTTTGCGTTGACTCGCAGTGAGGAATCATTTCTGCTGCGCCTGGCGAAACGAATGAATATGAAACCGTTGACTCGCATCATGAACGAGCCGGAACGGTTCGAGAAAAGCGTACGTCGCGTGGAAGAAAAAGGCCGTCGGCAAGAACGGCGGATGGTTCGCTCCACGCGGGAAAAATTATTCGGGAAAACTCTCGAACCCGGTGAAACCTTACGCTCCACGCACGAACTGGCGCCGGGGATTCGATTATTTCTTGATTATGTGGATTTCAAACAGACCGCTTTGTGGGGGCATCTGGTCGATGTGGACCGGGACGGATTAATCGTCGTGATCCCATCGTATCACGAGATTCACGTGCCGCTTCGGCCGGAAACGCGGCTGGAAGTGACCGCCTATCTTCCCAATCGCGATCCGATCATTTTTCGAACCTGGGTGAAATCCGTCATCCCCGGTCCGCGTAAAATGGTGATTCTCGGCCATTCCAGCTTTGTCGTGGAGATGGCAAAGAATAAAAAGGTTTACGTAACCGCACCGATTCCTCAAAAATCGATCAACGGCGCATTGTCGCCCCGGTTCGAAGAGAAAAATTTTTACGGGCATAAATATGCTTCGGTTTAGCGGCAGAATGGGGTGAATAGAACGAATCTCATTCTTCCGCCTTTCCTTGCATAATCCGATTCCTTCCATTTTTTCATCGATTCTCCTATCATCGAATTTAAAACATGAATTGATTTTTTCGACAAGAACAAGTCAATCAATGAAAACAACTTACAATGTGGAGCAAGAATATGAAATCATCTTCATCCAATCCCTCATGGCAACGACGCGGATTTCTCAAGACCGCGGTAGCGGGCGCGGGTCTGGTGTTGGCGCGGCCGGAAACGGTATTCGGTTCATCCGCAAATTCGGCGTTGCAGCTCGGCTTGATCGGCTGCGGCGGACGCGGAAACAACGACGCCGGCGTGTTTATCCGCAACACCAACACCCAATGCGTGGCGCTGGCCGATTTGTTCGAGGATCGTTTGCATGAAACGAAGGATTCGCTGGATAAACGGCTGGTGAATCTGGAAAAGCCGAAAATCGATCCCTCCCGGCTTTATCAAGGACCAGGCTCGGCCGAAGCGTTGCTGGCTTCCGACGTCGATGTGGTGATTATCACCAGTCCGCCGTATTTTCATCCGCACCATCTGGAATTGGCGGTTAGCGCCGGAAAACATGTATATATGGAAAAACCGGTCGCGGCGGATACCGCCGGCGCGTTGAAAGTCGTCGAAATCGGCAAAAAAGCGGAAGGAAAACAAAGCATCGCCGTCGGTTTTCAGATTCGCTACAGCAAGGAATTTCAGGAAGTGGTCAAGCGCGTGCATGAAGGCGCGATCGGAGACATCGTGAGCGGCATGGTGTATTACCACACCGGCCGGTTGGGGAGTCGTTTTCGGCAGGGGGCGTCCGATCAGGAAAACCGGCTGCGTAATTGGGTGTTCGACCAGGTTTTGTCCGGCGACATTATCGTCGAACAAAACATTCACGTCATCGATGTGGCCAATTGGTATCTGCAAGGCCATCCGGAAAAAGCGTTCGGAACCGGCGGCCGCAAAGCCCGCGTCGATGTGGGCGACTGCTGGGATCATTTTATCGTAACCTATTGGTATCCCAACGACGTCAAGATCGACTTCAGTTCCAGCCAGTTTCTGAAAGGATGGGGCGACTGCCGCGAGCGGATTTTCGGGACGAAAGGAACCGCGGACACGCCCTATACCGGCAATGCGCAGATCACCGGCGACAATGAGTGGAAATCAGAATCCACCGACAATCTGGGCGGAACGGAATCCAGCAAGGTCACTCATTTCGTGGAAAGCATTCACAGCGGAAAGTATCTCAACGAAACCGCGCAGGGCGCCGAGAGCACGATGACATCCATTCTTGGCCGAATCGCCGCATATGAAGGCCGTGAAGTGACGTGGGATGAGATGCTCAAGGATTACAGCGAGCCGGTGGATGCGGGATTGAAGTGGTGAGAAACCATTTGCGGGAATTCGTTTTGAATTTTCGCGATCACGCGATCCACGAGAATTTCACTGTTTTTAATCACGGCGTCGATGCCTTCCCGGCTGATGTCGTCCCAGTGAATTCCCGCGGTGACGGTAACGGTCGTGTTCAACGCCAACGATAGTTTTTTTGCGGCGTTTTTTGCAATTTCATCCTCTTTATGCCCCAATAGACAGAGAATCGAAACGGTCGAGTCGGGAATGGCGGCATCGTTCCGACTCGGCCGAACCTGGGCCACCGCGACTGCGCCGATATGGGGTTTCTCGCCTCCGTATATGGCTACCAGCAGATCGTTTCCCACAAACCGCAGGGCCGCTTCGAGATCATAGGCGCCTTCATTTGTCCTGACAATGAAGAACGAATGATGTTTTTGATCGTGATTCACCGTTTTCCTTTTTGCACTGCTTCCAAATCCGATTGCACCATCATTTCGACGAGTTGTTCGAATTCAATCGTCGGTTTCCATTTTAATACAGTACTTGCACGGCGACAGTCGCCGACCAGCGTGTGAATTTCGGCGGGGCGGAACAGCGCTTCATCAATGACAACATGATTTTTCCAACGCAAGCCGGCATAGAAAAAGGCCAGTTCCACGAATTCTTCCACCGAATGGGTGATTCCGGTGGCGATCACGTAATCGTGGGGAGTGCTCTGTTGCAGCATGAGCCACATGGCGGATACGTAATCCGCGGCATATCCCCAATCCCGTTTCGCCTGGAGATTCCCAAGTCGAAGTTTTCTTTCCATTCCTGCTTTTATCCTTGCCACGGCTCTGGTTATTTTTCGTGTGACGAATTCGAAGCCGCGCCGTGGACTTTCGTGATTGAAGAGGATTCCCGACACGGCGAACAAACCATGCGCTTCGCGGTAATTTTTGGTTAAATGGTATCCCGCCAGTTTCGAAATGCCGTACGCCGAGCGTGGATTGAAGGGCGTGTCCTCATTTTGCGGGCTTTGAGCGGCGTTGCCGAACATTTCGCTGGATCCGGCGAAATAGACTTTGCATTCCGGCGCGATGTTTTTGATCGAGGAGAGAAGATAATGCGTGCCGTTCACGTTCGTATTGAGAGTAGAAAACTCATCTTCGAACGAATAACTGACATAGCTTTGCGCCGCCAAGTGATAACATTCGTCCGGACGAATGGTCTGCACAACGTTGAATAAACTGGCGTAACTTTCCAGCGAACCGGCGTGGATGTGAAGCCGGTCGAGAATGGACTGGATGCGCCACAGGCGATGCTCCGAATCCTCCAACGCGACGCGGCGCACAATGCCGTGCACTTCGTATCCTTTTTCGAGCAGGAATTCGGCCAGGTAGGAGCCATCCTGGCCGGTGATGCCTGTGATGAGAGCCTTTTTTCGATCTTGCATTGCGGATATCCAATCGTTGCTGACGTATTTAAAAGTAGATCGTGTTGTTTATCACGATTTCAAAACAATTTCTTCAAATTTTCGCTGTACGGCGGATACACGACGTCTTTTTCGGTAATAATCCCGGTCACGTATCGATTCGGGGTCACGTCAAACGCGGGATTATACACGCGGATGCCTTCCGGAGCGGTTTGCAAACCGAATCCGTGAGTGATTTCCTCCGCGGCGCGCTCTTCGATCGAAATTTGATCGCCGTGGCTGAGCGTCATGTCGATCGAAGAAGTCGGCGCCGCGACATAAAAAGGAATACCGTGTTCTTTCGCCAGAATCGCGACGCCGTACGTTCCGATCTTGTTGGCGACGTCGCCGTTCGCGGCGGTGCGATCCGTACCCACGATCACAGCCTGCACCCATCCTTTGGCCATGACGGCGGCGGCCATGTTGTCACAGATGAGGGTGACGGGAATGCCTTCCTGATGCAGTTCCCACGCCGTCAGACGAGCGCCCTGCAAAAGCGGGCGGGTTTCGTCGGAAAATACGGTAATATGCTTCCCTTGCTCTTTTGCAACATAAATTGGCGCCAACGCAGTTCCATAGCGGGCTGTGGCTAAACCACCTGCGTTGCAATGCGTTAAAACGCCGTCGCCATCATTAAGCAAATCCGCCCCAAATTCACCGAGTGTACGACAAATGGCGTTATCTTCTTTGATCATACAAACCGCTTCGTCGAATATCACTTTTTTGAGTTCGGAAATTGAATGCTCACGATTGTATTGCACTAATTTCTTTATTCGATCCAACGCCCAAAACAGGTTAACCGCTGTGGGCCGGGCGGATGCGAGAAAATCCGTTGCTTTTTCCACATCTTTCCAAAATGTGTCGAAATCCTGCGCCCGCGATTCTTTGACGCCCAAAAAAACGCCGAATGCAGCGGCAATTCCGATAGCTGGCGCACCCCGTATGCGCAATACTTTAATTGCTTCCCACATCTCGCCGATCGTATGAATGGTGATGTATTCCATTTTTAACGGCAGCAGAGTCTGATCGATGATTTTGACTTGATTCTCATGAACGGCTATCGTATCAACAGGCATTATCAACTCTCATTTCGATTTGATTTTTTACTGAAAGACAATAGCATTGAACGACTACTCCAACAACGGTTCGGCAAACGCTATTCCAACTCCCGATGAGATTTATCATCGTGGGGGACTGTCCCGATTTCTCGAGCGTCACGGATTTCATTTATCGCGCGCTTTGGGTCAGCACTTTCTTATAAGCCGTAAGACGTTGCGAACCATGCTGGATACGGCCGATTTACCCAAAGACGGCGCGATTATCGAGATCGGGCCGGGTGTGGGGCACCTTACCTGGCAGTTGCTGGAGCGCGGTTTGTCTGTCGTGGCGATTGAAAAAGACAATAAGTTTTCGGAATTATTACAAACGTTCGCGAGAAGAATACCGCAGACAAACGAAGGTTCGTCCCCCGCGTTGACGGTCATTCACGAGGACGCGCTGGAAATGGATTTTGCCCGTCTTGCCGAAACCTGTAAGGTGGATCAGGTCATCGGCAATCTGCCCTACAACGTTTCCGTACCCATTCTTTTTCGATTGGCCTATTGTGCATTCCGCTTTCGGAAAATCTGCGTCCTGTTACAAAAAGAAGTGGGAGAACGAATTTGGGCGACGCCCGGCGGAAAAAGTTATGGGCGATTGTCCATCGTATTAAAATATCTCTATCATGTCCGGAAATTACATACCGTTTATCCGGACGTGTTTTTTCCGCGGCCGAAAGTCGAATCCGTCTTCATTGAAATGGCGATGAAACCAGAGGCGGATATTCCGTTTGCGCAAACGTTTTTGGAGCGTGTGGTGCGGATCGGATTTTTGCACCGACGCAAGAAAATGCGCAAACAGTTTCTCGGCGCGATTGTCGAGAGACGGATTTTGGACGCAGCGTTTATGGAGAACGCGGAACGGGAATTCAATTTCGATCAACGCGCGGAAGAATGGGATGTGGAAACGTGGGTTCGGTTTGGACAATTTGTGCAGCAAGCGAAAATAGGCTCCATCGATTCGTGAAAAGAAACGTATTGGGAAATTAGTATTGCAATGATAAATCATATTGACACGCCGCATGGTGAACTGCGAGTTCCCGCTTTCTTTCCCGACGCAACGCGAGGCGTAGCCCGTTCGTTGGGCGGCGAGGATCTGGCCGGATGTGGCATTCGCGGAATAATGGTGAATACCTTTCACCTGCTTACGCATCCCGGCGCGTCAGTGATTGCAAAGCATGGCGGCATTCATTCGTTCATGAATTGGGAGCGGCCCGTCTCTTCCGATTCCGGCGGATTTCAAGTCTATTCACTGTTGGAGCAGTCTCCCAAATCCGGATCGGTTTCGAAAAAAGGATTTATTTATCGATCCGGCAAAGGAGGCGGGAAACTGGTTCTGACGCCGGAAAAGAGTATTCAAACGCAATTCCGCTTGCAATCTGATATCCTGTTCTGCCTGGATTACTGCACGCATCCTGATTTTCCGCCGGAAAAGCAAGAATTGAGCGTTGCATTGACCGTCGCTTGGGCGAGACAATGCCGAGAAACCTATGATCAGCTAGCCGAAAGCAAACGATTGGCCGCCGATCAACGGCCGCTGTTGTTCGGGATCGTGCAAGGCGGCGAGAATCGCGAGTTGCGAAAGGAATGTGCGGAACGACTTTGTGAAATCGGTTTCGATGGGTATGGTTTCGGAGGATGGCCGATTAAGAAAGACGGCCGGCTTTCCGATGCGGTGGAGCAAGTGGCGGAATTTACGCCCAATGCGCTTCCAAAATTCGCGCTGGGCATTGGAAAACCGGAAAATGTGGTGCAGGCTTTTCGCTTGGGCTACCATATTTTCGACTGCGTGATTCCCACGCGGGACGCCCGCCATAAACGTTTATATATTTTCAATTCGCCGCCAGGCGAAAGCCGCTTCCATAACGCTGATTTTTATCGAAATCTATATATGCAGGATCAGGAACATCGATGCGACAAAAAGCCGGTGGACGAAACGTGTGATTGCCTGTGCTGTCGAAATTACAGCCGCGCCTATCTCTACCACCTGTTTCAAATCCGCGACGCGCTCGCCCTGCGGCTTGCTTCGATCCATAACGTGCGATTTTATCAGCGGATGATCGAGGAACTTTCGAAATCGAAGGAAAAGGAATCAGCATGAAGCCGGATGCGCACGAGAATCTCGTCGAATCATTTGTGAGAGAGGTGAAGAATTCGCGTAAATACCGCTTTATTTGTG
Organism: Candidatus Omnitrophota bacterium; assembly: GCA_003598175.1. Taxonomy (GTDB): domain Bacteria; phylum Hinthialibacterota; class Hinthialibacteria; order Hinthialibacterales; family Hinthialibacteraceae; genus SURF-12. Next base: position 10,334 of record QZKN01000111.1, on the reverse strand, counting down.
AAGACACCATCCGCGATGTGATCACGACCGCCCTGCCGAAGTATAAAAAGAGCCGCGATGCGATCAAAACGGCGCGAACCAAGCTGCATCGCATCCAGGCCGCCTATCTGGGAAAAAATCGGATCGGCGATCATCTCGATTCCATTCAAGCGGCGTATCAGGCGAACGATATCGGCGCGCTGAAAACGGTATGCCTGCGATTAATGGAGACTCATTCTTCCACCAAAGAACGGATTCCCATCATCGATCATTTTTATAAAGAGATTTTTGCCATCACGGGAGTTCCACAAACCGTTCTTGATGTGGCTTGTGGAATTCATCCCATTGCGATTCCGTGGATGTCGCTTCCACGAAACGTTGTATTTTATGCGTACGAAATCACGCAGGATTTGGTTGATGATTTGAATCGTTTTATGCAGGCAATCGGACTGGAGCCTCATGTAAAGTATCAAGACGTGCTGTGTTCCCCGCCGCAGGAATGCGGCGATCTGGCTTTTTTGATGAAAATGGTTCCCTGCCTGGAGCGCCGGCAAAAAGGATTGGCGATTCAATTGATCGAGAACCTGCGGGTTCGCAACGTCGTCGTGACCTTCCCCGTCTCCAGCCTTGCCGGACGTTCGAAAAACATGCCGCAGTTTTATACCGAATCCTTTCTGCGCATGGTGGACGACCATGAATGGGAAATCAGAAAGGTTCCCATTGTTGGCGAGTTGGTTTTTGTGGTTAAAAAACAAAAAGATGAGGATTAGACAAAATCGGCAAATATTTGTCGCGCATATTCGTTGCTCCGGCGATGCGCTTCAACGGGATTCAGCGTCTTCGGCGTTCCTTTTTCGACGGCGATTTCCAGCACGAGGTGTGGTTTGACGCCGATTGACAATAAATGGGCCGCCAACGCGGGGTAATCGATATCCCCATCGCCGAAAGTTTCCGCCCAGACGCCGTCTGTCGATTGGCGCAGGTGTAATTCGCTGACGCGGGAACCGTACAGTTTCAAAATATCGAACAAGGCAACGGAAGAATTGCCCGCGCCGCGATAAATCCAATGCGCATCGAGACAAAGCGTGACGTAGTCAGGATTGGTTCCGACCATCATGTGATGAAATTCCCGCGCGGCTTCGCGCAATTCGATATCATGATTGTGATACGCCAGCTGGATTCCGATTTCAGCGAGTTTTTCTCCTAACAAATTCATGGAAGCCGCCTGCAATTTCAACTGTGAGTCGTTTTTATTCTCCGCACCGCCCCAGCGAATCGGATTGGGATTGGTGACGATGATTTTCACGCCGATCGACTTTGTTTTTTCCGCAACGGCCAGAATGTTTGCGATGCTTTTGTCCGCTTCCTCCTTTTCGTGCATGGTGCTGTTGACGTAGATCGATCGCATTTCGAGATGGTGTTTATGCAACAACGGCGCAAATGCCGCGATTTGTTGCGGCGAATTGATGCTCGCTTCAAAACCGTTCAATCCGCTGGCGGCGACGTCGGCGAATCCCGCGTCGAGCGATTTGGAAAAATCACGGTCTTCGCGCCGATAAAAAACCGTCCACGAATATTGATTGGTGGATAAATGCAATCTTTGCGCCTTTTCGTTTGTCGATGCATTTGCCTTACTGAATCCAACGATACATGCTCCGGCTGCGATTCCCGTATTTTTTAGAAAATTTCGTCGGTCTGTAGTTTTTGTGGTCATGATTTTTTATCCCTTTTTTATAATAAAAACAAATTTCAAATCATCGTGTGCGGACGTTGTTTAATGGCAAATTGACGGGTTGTCCCAATTCCTTTGCCCATAACATGGTGGCCATAAATTTCGGTGATCGCGCCGGATCGTCATCATAAAATTGCAGAATGCCCCAGCTGCCCCATTTGCTCCAGCGGCTTACGGAGGAAAAATAGCAAAACAGGTCTCCGCCATTCTTTGCCCATGCGTCGTAATAAGCGCGGTAGATATCTCTCATGCGTTCATCGCGATTGGCGGCGTGAAGACGTTCCGTTAATTTTTCATTATTTTCACCTCCACTGACGCCAACCATATGCTGGCCGCCTTCGTATGCGTTTATTTCAGCCCGTATTTATCCGCGATTTGTTTTTGCGCCTTGATCCATTCCATCGATTGGGGAAGCGCGGTGTTTTCCAGATAATCGAAGACTCGCTCCATCGTCCATGTCGCCACTTCGTCGGCATTGGGATTGCCGCTTGGGCTGATGTTGAGGGAAATGTAGGGTGCAACGGCCAGCGCGTCGGCGGATTTGTACGCTTCTTGAAATTCGACAATACGTTCGGACACATAGGAGTTGGCCGCCTGCGTCGGCAAGACTCGTATCAGACGTTGAACGTCTCCGAACACTTCCTCCCAAATGTGGAATATCTGCACGGAGCGGTACGCCGTGTATCGCCAGGCCGCTTCCCACGGTTTGTCCGCAAATCCGAGCATTTGGCCTTGTTCTGCGGTATAGGTGTTTTGCGCGAAGATGCCGTTCCACACTTCATTTGAATATTCGACATAAATTTTCAAGGTGGGATCCAATGATTCCTTTACGATTCGAGCAAATCGGCGGATATAATCGTCATCGGCCAAATGTGGCAGGCAAAACCAGGGATTGGCTTTAAGTCGGTTGGCAAGGTCGATCATCCATTCGAGGGGGATGCCTTTTTCCGTAAACGTCGCGTCGTCGGATTTCGGGCGATCCGTCCAGGCGCTGATTTTCGAACCGTTGGTGTGCATCCAATCCATAAAACGCAGGCATGCCATGCCCTGCCAGCGATGCAGGAACGTGGGATGCCAGGGGTTGGTTTGATAGGCGTCGACAAAACCGGGCATGATGACGCGAATGTTGCGAATGTAATTCTGCGGGTCGGTTTGAGCGAGTTTGAGAAAAAAGCCGCCTTTGTCAGGATTTACATGAATGACCATGCGCCCGGCCTCGCCCGATACAACTTGAGCTGCTCCCCAAAATTCAATTTTCCCCTCGCCGTCGTAAAGCACCGTGTATTGCCCGGCGGGATAGTGCCCGCCTTCAATGGTGCAAAGCAGCGTGTCGGCCCAACAATTGGGTTCGAGACGGGTAATCCACCCTTTTCCATCGAGTTCAAGTTGCGGACCTTTACCCCAACTTTCGCCCTGTTTCTGACTGATCCATTTGCGGGAAAGGCGAAATACGTCAACGAACGGCAATTCCGTATTCCAATCCGACGGACCGGCGAGATTCATTCCTAATCCTGGTTGGGCGACGGTTTCGTCATGCTCCTGCGAGAAAGTCGATGAAACACAACAAATTACTATGAATATCACGAATAGATGGACGCAAGAATTATCAATGGATCGAGTGGGGAAGAACATGTTTTCACGCATTTTCCTTTCGTCTTTCCGACCATTCATTAATGAAGTACATGAGAATGAATGGGGCGCGGATTAAGCAAGCGTCCCGCTTGCACGAACTGCGCAGATGGGAACGCCTGCTCTTTCGGCGTTTATGATCAATGGTCATAACGGACAGTATTAATACTTGTGGTGCGGACCTCCGGTCTGCACCTGCGGGCAGGATGCCCGCGCTCCGGCAATTTCAAAGAAACCGTCATCGCGTTTTACGGATGGTTCACGACGGCAATGGCTTCAATCTCCACCGCCACATCCTTCGGCAGTCTGGCTACCTGCATGGTTGCTCGCGCCGGCTTGCTTTCATCGAAATATTCCGCATAAATAGCGTTCAATTCACCGAAATTCTCCATATCGTCAAGGAAAATGGTCACCTTCACGACATCCTGCAACGTCGAACCGGCGGCTTCGATCACGCTTTTCAAATTTTCCAACGTTTGCCGCACTTGTATTTCAAACGAATCCGTCACCAGCCGGCCGGTGGACGGATCCAACGGAATCTGGCCGGAAACGAATAAAAATCCGTTGGCGACCACGCCGGGCGAATACGGCCCGACGGGTTTGGGACCTTGTTCCGGTGCGATTAATTTTTTGGTCATCCTTATTACCTCGTTTTCGATTTGACGATATTGTCGTTTCGCCAATAATCCCCGTGATAAATCGGCGTATCCGCATTCCACACTTTGCTGAGAATATCCATATCTCCGTCGCCGTCCACGTCGGCGAGCACGGCTTCGTGCCAGCCGGGATTATCGATATGAAAGACGATCGGTTGAAACGCCGGCGCCGTTGCGGTTCCCACGTTTTCCCATATGACTCCCCGTTCTTTCATCCCTTTCGGTTTCATCGCCAGTTTCCCCTGGCCGGTCATATATTGGTCCGGATCTTCCTGCTCGCCGGCGAATATGTCGAGGTCGCCGTCGCCGTCGAAATCGGCCACGCCCAGCGAATGAAACGAGCCGGTTCCCTCCATATCGCCGGGCGCGGTGGGCGGATCGGCCAAAGCATGACGTCTCCATTCTTTGCCTTTGCCGAGATTTTCCACCCAATACACATGTCCCCAGCCGGTGTCACAATCGCTATACACGATATCGTTGTGTCCATCGTGGTTCAAATCGACAATCCAACTGCGAATGCTGTCCCCATACGAAGCGTTGGGAATCTTCACATGCGGCCATTCGTGTCGTTTCCATTCCCCGATGCCTTTTCCCGGATTTTCGAACCACCATCCCGGCACAACCAAGTCCACGTCGCCGTCGCCGTCCAAATCGCCGACGCCTCGCGGCGCGACGCCGCCGTGATGATCCAAATCGTTGAAAATCTCCGTTTTCGCCAGTCCATACGAAGTGTCGAACCACAACGCTCCATTATTCGAGACGATATCGTCCCACCCGTCGCCGTTGATATCGGCCGCAACGATATCGTGCCCGCCGCCTTCGTATTCAAACGTCGGCCAGCGCTTATCGGGATTTTTGGCCAGATCGCCCGGATTTTTAAACCATACGCGGTTGGTGACGACATCCAACAAACCGTCATGATCGACGTCGAGAACCGTGATGCCAAGCGCGCCGTTGATCGTCTTCGCGCTTCCCATAATGTGCGGAATCCACGTGGCGTCGTCGTGGTATTCGTACCAAAACGCGGTTTCGGTGGTTCTCTTTGCGAACATGACATCCATATCGCCGTCGCCGTCGAAATCGCCGACCGCCGGTCCCACGGTTCCCCATTCACTCCCCGGAAGCGGATTATCCACGTAAAAATGCGTCCACTTAGAAACGTCCGCATGAAGAGATAAGGCGCATACCGTTATCATTGTGATGCCAAGCCGAAGGATCATACTTTTTTTCCAAAATAATTTTCCGATCATAACCATTCGCCTTCCTTTCTGTCATGATTCCGGTTTTTCACTCTGCATCTCCAGGTTTTACACTTTAATTCCCCGTGTTTCAAGTCCATGACCCAGGAAAGAATGTCATTAAATTCATTTCAATACAATATACTACTTGACAGTTTGTATATAAACAAATATTATCCTATTTTGTCAGACCACTACACCCATTATCTTGTCAGGAGGAACGATCATGAATGGTTATCATCGAAGAGACGAAAGAAACATGACCATGAACATTGGAAAAGTCAGGCAGGACAAAAGAAGCAGCGTAGTGTTTTTTATTGTTGCTGTTATGTTGTTGATATCGGTTCTCCCGTGTCGAGCGGAGAATAACGGAGAGACAGCGATAAAATCCGAAACCGAAGGACTTTCATTTACCGTGTATCCGATCTTGGCAGGCGACCAGTGGAGGAACGATGTGGGGGAAGTGGTTGCCACGTTTCTGGAGCGAGGCGGAGTGCAAAATCTCGAAATACCCGAGGTGTCGTTTCAACCGGCATCTGACATGGATTGGGACCAGACGATTCAAGAATTTGGAAAATTCATTCAAAACCAATCCATCAAAACCCAATACGCGCTGTATGGTGAGTTTGTCGGTACTCGGCAAAGCGGTGTGCAGGAAGTGCGAACCGTTGTTGTGGATGCAAAAGGCAGTTTGATTTGGAATGACCGCCAGACGCCCAAAGACGCCGAATTTAAACAGGTGAATCCGCGCAATCCCATGACCTGTTGCGTATTGATGGCCAAACGCTTGCAGACTCGTTTTTCGCTGGACGATCCGCTTCGCGAAAATGCGCCGGAAGGGAAAATGGCGGAGCGGTGGCGGGAAAAATCCGGCGCGCCGACGGAAGAGGAAAAACAATCGCTTGAAAAACGATTAGCGCTACTCAAAAAGAATCACGAAGCCGCTTCGATAACCATTTATCCGGTTCGCATCGGATCGAAAACCGATCGGGAACATGCGGAAACGCTTGGCAAAACGATCAATGAGAAGAAACTCATGAAAGCGCAACTGGCTGAGAACGATGTAATTCTCAATATTCCCGGTAATTCCAATGAGACAAAAGTATTGTGGGATATGGCCCGCGCGTTTCGTGAAGAATTACGGAAGAATCCTCCGAAAACTCAATATGCTTTGTACGCGGATTACATCATGCAATTGCCAACCGGTCCGGTTCGCGGCGTCCATTTCGTCATCTGTGACAACAACGGCGAGTGGGTGATGGTCGATCTGCAGAATGAATATCAAACCGAATTCAAAACCATCAATCCGAAAACCGTGGATGATTGCAATCGCATCATCATCGAATGCCTTGAAAATAGAATCGATCTAGGTGAATAGGCTGAAGACTCTGAATTATTCAGCCTTAACCATCACTCCTCACTCCTTACCCCTCACCCTTAAATCGTTTTCCATATTTATGGCTTGTGATACAATTTTCACGAACGATAATATTATGTTGTTAACGTTGTCCGTCCCCGACACAATACAATTTCCAGTGAGGAACAGCTTTCATGAATCAACCAGCATGGCGCACACGACAGTATGAATCCATTCAAAGTATCACTGACCAATCACGCCGGTTTCTAATCCTGATAGGATTCATCGGATTGAGTCTTTCCGCGAACGCCGCGGATTTGACCGTCGCTTCGTTGAATGACACCATCGCCGACGATGGAGTTCTTACCTTGCGCGAAGCCATCATGCAGGGGAATCAAAACGAGGAAGAGACAAGGATCTGGTTAGTTTCGCTCAACGGAACCATCCGTTTAACCGATCGGTTACCGAATATCACCAAGACCATCAAGCTTTGCGGGCCGGGAAGCGATCGACTCACTATCAGCGGGGAAAATCAATTTCGTGTATTCTTCGTCGATGGCGGGAATTTGTCCTTATTAAACCTTCGCATCGCCGACGCTTACGCGAAAGGCGGGAATGGCGGGACCGGAAATCCGGGCGGCGGAGGCGCGGCGGGAATGGGCGCGGCCCTGCTGATTAGTCGAGGACAGGCGCAGTGTGAAAATGTTACATTTACTCACAACTGTGTGGTCGGCGGCGACGGAGGGGCTTATATATTCAGAGCGGGTTCTGGCGGCGGCGGTGGAGTTGGAGGAGACGGAGGTTCGGAATATGGAATCAATTTTTCGTACTTTAAACATAACAGCGGCGGCCCTGGCGGCCCCTTCGGCGGTCAAGCCGGAGCAGCTGGCGGTCCGATCACAAACGGTGGGAACGGCGGAGAAGGCGCCGGTGGCGGCGCGGGTGGATATATTGCAGGAAACGGCGGATTCGGCGGCGGCGGAGGAACCTCGCCCTATGATCAAGGCGGATATGGCGGATTCGGCGGCGGCGGTGGGGGAATTGCTCGCGCGATTGGAGGACATGGGGGACGAAACGGCGGCCAGTTTGGCGGAAATGGAGGCGGAGTGAATGACACTTCACGAGGCGGCGGCGGCGGCGCCGGTTTGGGGGGCGCGATTTTTGTCAGAAGCGGCGCAAGTCTAGCGGCGCAGAATTGTACATTTGAACAAAATTCAGCGATCGGTGGGAAAAGCGGATGCAGCGCTTCCACACCCGGTTTGGGAAAAGGCGGCGCGATTTTTGTCATGGACGGCGCAACCTTCCAAGGGTCAGGGTTTACGTTCCGTGATAATTTCGCCGGCGATACGCAAGGCGGAAACAGCACGACTTACAACCATGATAATTATCATTATTACGGTCCGGCTTTTTTCCCGCAAACTTCATGTCCGATTGCTCATGCGATTTTGCCGGAAAACGGCGATTATTCTCAATACGGAGAGCAGGTGAAAAACGGCGTCAAATTGGCGTTACCGTATGAACAAAACGGGCAAATTTCTCCTGTCTCCGCCAGCGTTCCCGATTGGTTGAAACGCGGGTATCCGGTGATTCAGTTTTATGATAATTTTAGCAATCCAACATTTTCATCCACTCTAATCCAAACCGCAGCGGCGGATCAAACAGTCTTCGCCGCCATCGGAGGGGTGGTGACGCTCAACGCCTTGTCATTAACAAGCGAATCCGCTCGTCTGAGCATCCCTTTGTTTTCGCCTTCGGCCACGGCGATCGAATTGGCCGCGCCGGAACGCCGAACCTATGCCGTCAGCGCGGTCCCGTTGGATAATTATCAGGTCGACGCCATTGATCTCTTTCTTCACGAACACGATTATACCACGATCTTCATCATCACGGATCAATCGTCATACGGAACCGGTTTTTTACCATTGCAACAGAAAACCGATCTCACCGTAGCCGGAACGTATTCCTTCGACGCCGATCAAAGCGACTGGTTTGTCTTCGCGTATAGTCAATTGATCACAGCGATCCTGGAAAAAAACGTTGAGATCATCGTATTCGCCGGATATTCGACGGAAGCCAATCTTCTCTTAAAAATGACGTCGAACCATAGTAAGGATAGGATTCGTAATATTCCCTGGCTTCTAACCGACGCCGCGACGGTCTCGAACTCATTATCCGGTTTGGATTTTTCCAATCCAGCCTATTATAAGCCGACCATTTTTGGTCTGACTCCCAGTATTGCCGACACACTAAGACGGTCGCAAGAGTTCAAGGGATTGTATCGGCAAATCTATGGCAAAACGCCGGAATGGTTTTCCTATTACGGATATGACGCGGCATGGGCCGCGAGTGAAGCCATGTTTCAAGTCAACAATACCGTCACCCGCGAAGGGATTAAAAATGAAATCCCCAATCTTCGATATAACGGCGTCACCGGCGCGAAATGGCTGGATGACAAAGGCATGCCGCAAAGCGCCGTGTATGACGCCAAACAGGTGATCAACGGAGCGTTTTCCATTGTTGAAGAAATCCGCGTCAAACAACCCGGAAGCGCCTATCCCGGGGGGAAAACGGCTTATACAAGAAATACAAACGCCGTCACGATTGCCTCCGATATCGTGTTCGAAGGCTTTACCTATCATCTGGCGGGCGGCGACAGCGCCATTTCGCACATGGCCGGTGAGCCCGGCGGATCGGGCGCGTGGATCGCCCGCTCCCGCGATTTGGACATCGGCTCGACGCTGGTGGCGTTTTACGAAGATGCAGAGCGTGGACTCAGCGACGAAGGAACCGAATTCGGTTTTCAAGATGGATTGACGTATTATTTAACGTTCATCCTCGACCGCAAGACTCTCGACGGACTTACACCGATCGGAGATGATATCGTCGATGTGAAAGTCACAGCCGTTTCCGTGACGGAAGACGCCAACGGGAACCAGCAATTTTCCAGTGAAGATTTAACTCGCAAAACCCTTGCTTTCGCCGATTGGAGTTACGAAGGCGGCATTCAATTCGTCATTCCCTTCGTCTATCAATCTCCGGTCGCCTCCGATGATTCTCATAGCCGCCGGTTGAATTGGGAATTGAAACTGACCAATGGTTCTCGGCAGGAATTGACTCTGATCTCGGTCGCAATCGGTTCGAATGAGCCGACCGGTATTCCGAATTTTTCACTATACTAATCGCATAATTGGCATGAGCGCCAAGGGGGGCCGTCTTTTGCGTTCTTGCCGATTTCTCCCGGATTTCCATTAAGGAGTCGTCCATAAATAACTTGAACAAATAAATTATCCATGCTATAATTTAAGCATGGACAGGATAACGGAAAAAACTATACGGGAAAAATTCGTATCACTCAAGCCAGTGCTAGATGAACGATCTCGACGGCTTTGGGCGGCGACCGAAGCAAAGTCGCTTGGTCACGGTGGAATTTCCATTGTATCAAGGGCCACAGGACTTTCACGCACAACCATTCACCAAGGGATCAAAAATCTTTTGGGATCAAAATCCTTCCCCTCCGAGAGCATGAAACCCAAACGAATTCGTTTACCCGGAGGGGGCCGAAAACCGATTACCGAAACCGATCCAACCGTCTTGAGGAATCTGGAACGACTGGTGGAACCTTTAACCCGTGGAGATCCGGAGTCCCCGTTGCGCTGGACTTGTAAGAGTGTTCGTCAATTAGCGGTGGCGCTGCAAAAGCAGGGCCATGGAATTGAACGGCAGAAAATCGCTCATCTTCTCTC
>QZKN01000011.1 GCA_003598175.1 Candidatus Omnitrophota bacterium | reverse complement strand
CAAAACATTCAAGTTATTGAAAATAAACAATTTAAATGATCGTTTCATAAACGTTTTTTGTTTTTAGAAAAGCTCAAATCATTCCCGCGTTGAGTATAACTTCGATTTCATCGAAAAACGGCGGCTTGATTGGGGATCCGAGTTCGAACTCACCCCATGAGGCGATTCGCTGCCATAAGCGGCGAAAAAAGATCGGACCGTCGATGTTTTTCAGGATTCGATTCTTGGAAACCAATTGCGTCGGCGTTTCCAGCTTGATTTCGGCGCGTTCGGAGTCGGATGGTTTTTGCAAATCCGAGAACGTATAGATGGCGGGGAGAATGTTGATTCCGGCATCGTCCGGCCGGAAAATCGGATGGGGGAGAATCCGCACCGCGATCAGTTCGAAAGGGACCAAATCCGGTCCCAGTCCGTTGTCGGCAATGATTTTGAACGAATAAAGCAAAGCTGGGAGAAACGCTGAGCCGGATGCAAGAATAGGTTTGCCGATCCATTGCGCCTGGATTCCATCACCGCACCTCATCTCTCCACCACAATCGCGATGGACGTCGAATAAAAACGGTTGCGTACGATTGGGCGAGGGCGGGGAATTCCACTCGTAACACAAATCGTAGAGCGGAATTGCTTGCGGCAATTGTACACAGGATTCTCGCAGAGCGTGACCGAAAGCGCCGTGAAAAACCGGTCCGAGAAATCGCGGAATCGATCCATCCTCCAGCGCCCTCAATTCAAATTGCAGCACAAACCACGACGGACGTTCAAGAATTGCATCGGCAGATAGCGACATTGTGCCATGAACCATTCATTGTCAGGAATCAAGTTTCGTCATCGATCTTCATCATGGAGGAAAAAATTGAAGAAAAAAAGAGGGATGAAAAAGAGTACGAAAGTAGTTATTGCATCTCTGTCCTCACCAGGAAGTTGTTCCCACTCCCTTCTATCTTATCTATAATTACAGTTAGCAACGTTTCAATCCTGTCCTCACCAGGAAGTTGTTCCCACCTCAGAATCGGACCCGGACCCGGAGTACATTACGGGGTTTCAATCCTGTCCTCACCAGGAAGTTGTTCCCACTTTGGAGATAATGCTTATTATCCAGAAGATGAATTGTTTCAATCCTGTCCTCACCAGGAAGTTGTTCCCACTAAGAATAAGACGTTTAATTCACGCCTTAAAAGAGTTTCAATCCTGTCCTCACCAGGAAGTTGTTCCCACCGTTGTTCTCGTTTGTATTCGCCCTCGTCGTTTTTTGTTTCAATCCTGTCCTCACCAGGAAGTTGTTCCCACTTAAGTTTCCTTCAAACACTAAGTCATCTGGTATATGTTTCAATCCTGTCCTCACCAGGAAGTTGTTCCCACGTGGAGTCTTATTGTAGAACAACTATCCCGTCTCCGTTTCAATCCTGTCCTCACCAGGAAGTTGTTCCCACTTTCATCTTCAAGGGGATACCATTGAGAATTGTTTGTTTCAATCCTGTCCTCACCAGGAAGTTGTTCCCACCAAAGTCAATGCAGACTTAAACGTAATTAATAATGGTTTCAATCCTGTCCTCACCAGGAAGTTGTTCCCACCTTTAATCGTAATTCCAGCCAATATCATAACAAAGTTTCAATCCTGTCCTCACCAGGAAGTTGTTCCCACACACATGTCGCAAGCTCAATCTGATGCACGAGTTGGTTTCAATCCTGTCCTCACCAGGAAGTTGTTCCCACTCAAGAACAATGGCAATACGCGTTACCCCGAATACGTTTCAATCCTGTCCTCACCAGGAAGTTGTTCCCACCCATTCGGCAGGAGTTTTGATTAATAACATGAATTAGTTTCAATCCTGTCCTCACCAGGAAGTTGTTCCCACCCTAAAATGCCTATCTATGCAGACGTTACGCTTGATGGTTTCAATCCTGTCCTCACCAGGAAGTTGTTCCCACAGAGTAAAGATGATGGTGTTGGAATTTCTGGATGAGTTTCAATCCTGTCCTCACCAGGAAGTTGTTCCCACGCGAAAAACTCCTTTTTCTTCATGTTGGTCGTGTATGTTTCAATCCTGTCCTCACCAGGAAGTTGTTCCCACATAATTGTGATTCCACCTTCAGCGGCGCGCCAAGTGGGTTTCAATCCTGTCCTCACCAGGAAGTTGTTCCCACACAACAGTACTAACTTGACTGGTTAGTGGATTTAAAGTTTCAATCCTGTCCTCACCAGGAAGTTGTTCCCACTGGATGATACTTTGTTTGCAATTGTACCATAAATATTGTTTCAATCCTGTCCTCACCAGGAAGTTGTTCCCACAAAGGGAATTGCGAGTCGTACATGTAGAGAAGTTTCAATCCTGTCCTCACCAGGAAGTTGTTCCCACTTTTTTTTAATTTAGCCTCCACGATTACCGAACTACGTTTCAATCCTGTCCTCACCAGGAAGTTGTTCCCACGGAGGAAACAGCAATGGAAAATCTCAATAAAATACGTTTCAATCCTGTCCTCACCAGGAAGTTGTTCCCACAGTGCCTGTTTTTCGATCAATGTTTACCGTATCAGAAAAGGCCTTTTTTGTCAATGTCCCTTTTTTTACATTACACCTAATATAATTTGAAGGATTTTGAGTGATTATCGCCATCATTAACTCCTTGCAATTTCTATCGTTATCTTCTGTGGTCACATCGTTTTTTTAAGTTACATTTCATAATTCAAGCCAATTGAAATGGTTATTGCTTATTTATTAATATCTTCAATATTCGTAGAAACGATGTGTACAGCGTCCTGACTCGAAGTTCAATAAAATCAACCCATTCCGTCATTTTCATTCTGCCGAGTCCGCATTTTAAATGAAGTATATGGGATTTCCGGGTCTTTCAGCGACTTTTTCAAGCGTCGAACCTGGAATCCCATACATCCGGCCATGGTGACCGGATCAGGAAAATCGGCATGGCGATACGATTGTGCCATTTTCTTTGAGAACTCCATTAAAAAACGTTTTCGTCCGCTCTCCGATAACTCACACGGACGGGATTGATCCGCGGAAGTCGTAAACTCTTCCGGTTTGATGATGCTTTTATTCGCAATAGTCAACACCAGGCTGTCCACAACCGGACTGCGAAATTCTTCCATCAAATCCGCCGCCAAACAAGAGAACCTTGACATGCTCTCATGGTAAAAACCGATAGCCGGATGTAAACCTTGAGAAATGATAAACGATTCCATGTATTGAAACAAGAGGGTATATCCCAACGAAAGCAGTACGTTGATCGGATCTCTTGGCGGACGTTTATTTCTTCCGTTGAATTGATATTCCGGCGGGATACATTCATAGATCGCCTCAAAAAAGGCGACGGCGCTTCGTCCTTCATATCCCCGCAATACGTCCAGATTATTTTCGGGTTGCACTTGTGAATTCATCTGCTGAATCAAGTTGATTTGTTGAGAAATGGCAATTGATTTTTTCCTATTGTTTCTTCTCATGAGAACATAATATTGGTTATATAATTTCGCCGATACAATGGAACGTGCGATTTGAAGGCGTCGTTCATAGGAACGATACAATTTCAGTTGTTTCTTGATCATGCGGATCGATGGAAACGTGTGAGAATATAGACATCCGCGATAACGACCTGTCAACGACAAAAACATCACCGGGATTTTGTTCTGCACGCAATAATCCACCATGCCCGACGTCAGCGTGCAGCGTCCGAACAGCATGATTTGTTTCACCCACTCGCAGGGGAAGGATTGCAGGACCTCTTTATATCGCCGCACCTCGATGCGACCCGCGTTGAGGCCGAGATGGGTGCCTTGCTCCTGCACGTACAGTGTTTCGAGAAAAAGGGGGGATCGTGTGGCCATGATTAGTCTCCTTTCCGGAAAGATTCACCCAAAAATTGAAATCCGAGTTGCCAATGCGTTTCATAAGTTTTGTCACGATTGATCTGCAAGCCGATATCCGACAAAATTTGTTGAGCCAATGAAAGCACCGCGTGCGTTTCATACCGGTTGAAACCCAATAGAACCAGATCGTCCGCGTAGCGCACATGAACATGTTCGGCGTCCACCATTTCCTTATCGAAAACGTCCAACACGATATTACACAAAAGAGGAGAAAGCGGCGCGCCTTGCGGGATGCCGCACGAACGTCGAATTAATTGCCCTTCGCGGAACGCGGACATTGCTGTCCGCCTTGCGGGCAAGGATACCCGCGCTCCGTCTTTCCGCAACAGCGGTGCGGAAATGAAACGCATGATGAGATCAACCAGGCGATGATCCTGGATATAAATCGCGAGCAAATCCTTTACAACGCCGAATTCGACCGTGTCGAAACAATCCTTCACATCGGCGCGGACGATGAAATGCCGACCGGAATGGATGTGTTTAAGCACGGCAGCCTGCGCCATTTGAATTGAACGTTCCGGTCGATAAGCAAAGGAACAGTCTTCGAAAAACAGATCGATATATTCGATAAGAAGAAGAGAAATCCCGCTCTGGATCACGCGATCGTGAATCGAGGGCAATGCCAATTCCCGCTTCTTGCCGTTGGTGAACGTCGGAACAAAAAGAAGTGGACGCGGCTGATAATTCCCCGAAATCAGCTCACGATGAAGCTGGAGAATCACCGCCTCGATATTTTGTGGTTCGGCAAAATCATCCATCCCCTGCGAACCGCGGTTTCTCCTGATTCGCTGCCAACCGAGTAGCAACTGCTGAGGCGAACAGGCCTGTTCAAGCGTGAGAGGACGCATCATCCAACTCCTTTCTGGAATGAGATTGTAGGGGCAGGTCTTGTGCCTGCCCACGATCCGTATGCATGATCCGGATCGTCAAACAACCAAGATGTTCTTGTTCGCTTGCCATTCGGTTTTCCCCACATTCTCGCTAATGCTGCGGCAGGCGGAACAAACGCGATACACACGGAGGCTGTCGGTTTTTTCAAGGTGCTCTACGCTTTTTTTGAGAAGTTTCTCCAAATCCTTAATGGAAATGCAGATTTCAAAAACGCTTTTCTGCACGCGATGGCCGTGACCTTTCAGCAACCGCTCGATCTGTTTCCGTCGACGGTCGTTGGTGACATCGTAACATGCGAGAAAATGCCACATGATCGCACCTCACACCCGAATTTTTCGATCATTGCCGGAGCGGTGAACACTCAGAATTCGGATTTTTTTATTTTTTCGTTTCCAGGCGGTCGGATTGGCGTATTGCGGAGCCAGCATAACGATCACATTGCCACTGCGAACCGAATCAAAACCGTTTTGGATTAAGAAAGCGGTTTTGGCGGAGTTGTTAGAAGCCACACCCTTTTTTTGACACCAGCCATCATACCGCTTCTGCGTGGTTGCATCCCAATTGCACGTACGCGACAAAAAAAGCAGGCATTTGAGATATACCCCACTGCCTCCAGCGTAACTTTTGGCGGTTTGTACATCCGTCGCGAAGTAGATGCCGTCACCGTACGCATTGCCTGAGCCAACCATCCACCCATCGCGAAAGATCGATTTTGCATGAGTGGAATCGGGTGTGCCGTGAAAGGCAACGAGCTTTTTCGCCTGTTGTAATCCTGCCCGATTATGGATGGATTTGGGTTTTGAAACGGGAAAACCAATCACGGGAGCAGACGGGCGGCGCTTGGAATAAGCGCCGCGCCGTCGGGAATTGGAGTGAACATGGTGATTACGAGGCCGTGATAATTTTCGAGGCGGTCCCGAACGATTCGGGCCGATGAATTGTGCGAAAAGGTTTTGAAGAAAGTTCATGGTGACTTACCTCCAACCTTTTCGCGCACCGACCGATTTGGACAAGCGAACGCGGAAAACCTTTTCGACGACGTATTCCATCGAACGAGGTACGATTTTCCATTTTTTCCGGCGAGGGCGGTACGGACGAATCGTTCCGGCAATGTCATCGGGCCTTGCGTGCCCGAAGATCACCGCAATCGCCAACAGCCGCGCCTGCCAGCAGTTGGGATGAAAATGATGGTCGATATGTTCGCGATGATTGTGCGGTTGCAAGTGCTGCTGACTCAAATGCCTCGGCAATTTGCCTCCACACCACTGGCAGCGGTGGGGATTGCGCTGCATCAGGTCAAGCGAGCGTTCAAAATTGCGGGGCATCATGTAGTGCCCTTGCGCCAGCGATTGCTGCGGCAAAGGTTGGCCATCGAACAAATCGTGACCGTGATGGGCGCGTCCTTTGCGCACGGCCTTGATCAGTTCGCGATGAGCGGAAGAGCCGACCACCGTGCGAGCCTGCCGTAACGGTGCGGGAAAATCGGTGACGGCTTTGCGGGATTCGTGATTGTAATTACACATGATCGATACTCCTTTCATTTGCGTTGGGATGAGGGTTGACGATTCCGTTCCCGTTGCGAAAACGGGACGAATCCTTTGAATTCGAGATCGGAAGCAGGCAATCGAGGCCGAGTTCGATATTGACTGAGATATCGGCATTCTCGGCGGCATCGAGTTGACGAGAGGTGGAACCGGCCAGGCTGAGCGTTACGATCTCCCGCCGTTTGGGCAGCGACAAGATGGCATTGGCCAAATCGCTCGCCAATGCGCCATCGCCGCTGGCAATACAAACCACATCGGCATGACTGCGGCTCACAAGGATTCCGGCATGGAATAAGAGAAAGTTGTCGCAGTTGGCGCGCCGGCGAATGCCGTCATGAGCGCGGACAACCTTGATGTCGTTGGCATAGGAAGTCCATCCTCGATTTTCGAAGTAGCCTTCCCGCCGATTGTCGCCCGCGTTGCGAGAGAAAAAGGCGTAAAGGGTGCAGGAATGCGCCGTGCGCCGTAACAACGAAGCGAGGGTGCGGAAAGAAACTTTGAAACCGAGATCGCGGGCGCTGTACGTAAGGTTTTCCGTATCCCCGAGAACGAGAATTTTCTTCCCACGGATACAGTCCAGCGGTCCGGTCACATCGGCGATTTCGATTTCGTTTGTTATCTCCCGGCGAACCGGTCGACGCAATGCTTTCAAGTGCGAAACTGGCGGAACGAATCGTGGCGATGGTACGAATGAGTGATTCGGGTAAACCATGTCGAACTCCTTTCGAGTTTTCGGACGCGGAGGGAGAGGAGAACTCTCCCTCGCGCTCCGGCATTGGATGAACAATGAGCGATCAGGCGAAACAGCGTTGTTTGTAAAGCAGCAACTGCATGACGGCGGTTTCGACCACGGCGATTTTGGTGGTGTTTTCCATCGATTCCCTCATGCTGTAACTCAGATCAATGGCGAGAATCGTGGTTTCGGAACGATGATGATGCCGGGTTCGTTGCCGTCCGTCGCCGCTGCGAATGAGCGCGTCCGTGAGCTGCCGTAACGTGGTCACGGGAACGAATTTGCCGTTGTGGGTCGAGGACGCGATGTTCCGCAGCAGGTTTTCATCGTAATTGTTCGGATTACCGAAGCCGATCGTGTTGATGTT
This sequence comes from Candidatus Omnitrophota bacterium, assembly GCA_003598175.1. Classification (GTDB taxonomy): domain Bacteria; phylum Hinthialibacterota; class Hinthialibacteria; order Hinthialibacterales; family Hinthialibacteraceae; genus SURF-12. The sequence continues at coordinate 16,152 of QZKN01000011.1, read as the reverse complement.
GCAATACGCCTGACGAGCTTCGTCGACGATGGCATTCAGCGAATCCGTTTCGATATTCGGATGCCCGTCGCTGAGCAGCCAAATCCGGCGAAGAATGCCTTTGGGAACCTTTTTGATGAGTTCCAGCGACTGACGCAGGCCATCGGTGATGTTGGTGCAGCCGCCGATTTTTTCGTGCAACGTTTGACTGCGCTGCTGTAACCAGGCGGCGTGCGGTTCGGCCGGTTTGGCGATGACGAATCCACGGTCGTGAAAACCAACGATGCCGATTCGGTCGGAACCGTAGACTTTTTTGACCGGTGGACGGGACGAAACGAACGAATGGGCGGATGCTGTGTTTGTTCGGGTTTGTGCGTACATGCTTAAACTCCTTTGGCAATGATTTTGCTTTTGATCTCTTTGGGATCCGGAGCAGGGAGCGAATGGCTCCCCACTCCGTGCGAAACGGGTGATGCGTTAATGTTGATGTTTGGACCAGAGCGGTTTCGGCTTGCCGGTGTTGAAATCCTGCACCCAGCCTTGGCAAAAGCTACACAACGGACATTTGTAAGTTGCAACTGGCGAGCCGGTTGCGCTGGTTCCTTCGCCGACAAATTCCATCGTGCACGGCAATTGATGTTTTTGCTCGTTGTGGCAGAGAAGATTAAGCCGCCTGAGGAATGGGGCGAGTTTCACGTTTTGGTTAATGACAATAACCTGGCGATTCGAGCGGGGGTTGTGATTTTTGAATAACATTTTGACTGACCTCCATTTTCGTAAGATTTGTCAATACAGAATGGCAAGATGGAGGCCAAAAGGTTTTTATTTTATAAGTGATGAAATATGAATAGGTTACGTCAATATGGCTTCATGCAGATAGAAGGGAAATGCAAAGGATTTTGCGAATGAACACGATATTCTTTGCAAAAGGGAGTGGAGATACTCAATTGGAATAAATTCGTTTCAAAAGGTGGGGACAAAATTTTTCAATATGATTGTGTAAAGTTGGACGATTGGAATATTGTAATAACTCAGCGGCTTTTGTTTCGTTCCCTTTCGCTTTGCTCAATGCGTAATCATAGCAAAATTCACGAAAGTCCATTTCAAGCTGATCATAACTTTTCTTCTCCTTTTCCAGCCCGTGGAGTACGAATTTTTCCAAAAACAATGAATAGTTTACCTGTGTGAGGTGCTTACGAACATCACTCTCATCAATTTTGTTGTAATGTGTTTTGTTACAAAGTTTGATCATAACATTTTCCAATTCACGGATATTTCCAGGCCAATCATGATTTAACAAAACATTCATTGCATAAGGGGAAATGGTTTTTTCTTGATAGGCATACGGATCGTTCTTTTTCCCATTCTCATTATTAATCTTTAAAAAATGTGTAATGAGCGAGGTCAAATCGCCTTCTCTCTTTCTCAACGGTGGTAAATGTAAATCCAACACGTTCAAGCGATAAAATAAATCCTCACGAAAACGGCCTATTTCAACGAGCTCTTGCAGATTCTGATTGGTGGCAGCAATGATTCGCCCTTTGAACGTTTTTGTTTCAGTCGATCCAACCGGCTGAAATTCTCTATTCTGCAAAACACGTAACAGTTTGGCTTGTTGTGGAAGTGGCAATTCAGCGACTTCGTCTAAAAAAACCGTTCCCTTGTTTGCATTTTCGAATATCCCTTTATGATCTCGATCCGCGCTGGAAAAAGCACCTTTGACGTGTCCGAAAAGTTCTGACTCGATTAAATTGTCGGGTAAAGCAGCCATATTCCGAGCTTCGAACTTTTCTTTATATCGATCTGATGCATCATGAATAGCCTTTGCGAACAATTCTTTTCCCGTTCCCGTTTCCCCAAGAATTAAAACGGTATGATTGGACAAAGCATAGGATTTCGCAAATATAATCGCTTCTTCGAGAGCCGGAGATCGGCCAATAATTCGATGAAATGCACGATCAATTCGCTCGCGCTTTTCTTTGGGGCGGGAATCCAGGCGTTTTTTTGCTTCGTAGAGGGATTTCGGTTTCACCGGAATATATTCCGCGCTGATGGCAAACGGAAGTTTGACAAAGAGACAACCTTTCTCTTCCGAAGTTTCAAGTAGTTCAGCCGGATGTGACGTTTGCGACAGTAAAATCCATATGGCCATCATGGCGCCCGTACCTGCGCTAAGAAGGAATACGTAACATGTATGTTCGGTTTCAGATTTCAATCTTTTCAGAACACCATCGGCTTCCGTATAAATCCGGCGGTAATTCATCGGTTCGTGATGCAGGTCGATGGAAAAGATTTCGATGCGGTCGCTGAGAACAGAATGAGAGGTCGCCAGCCAGGATTTATATTTCTCTCCATTACCGCGGTCGTCGAGTAAACAAATCATGTCATAGGCTTTCCATTGTTCTTTCTGCAAAGCGCGAGCAATCGGCCCGAGTTTTTCTTCCCGTTCTCCTTCCTTTTTCACCTTTATTCCTGCCGCAAGTAAATCCTTGTCGCCGATCCAGGAAACGAGTATCCGCTTCATGATTCTCCTCTTACATAGATCAAACCGATCCGGCCTTCGCTAAATCGGTACACAAACCTTCAACTAATTGTTGATAAAGAATTTTCGCTTCGGGATCAGTAACTTCCAATTCCACCAATACATCACGCGCCATCGGTTGACCAAGAAAGTACCATCCGAGTTGAGAGGGTGGTTGAGAAGCCCATAATCCCGCATCGATAAATATTTGTTGCGCTTGTTCCATCACCGACCGAGGGGCATGACCGTGCATTAGAATATTTCGCAATTTTGAAGGTATCCAATCACTCTTTTTTTTATTCGCAGGATACAAAGCCGCATCGAAATGTCGCAACGCGGTTGAATCAAGTACGTCCAACCAAACCTTGTTACAATCCCCGCCGATAAAATAAGTGTAAACATCATTATAATCATTACTTAAACAAGAATACTTTGTTCTTCCGGAAGCTGGTGAAGTCAGTCTTGAATCAGGTATCATTCCGCATGGGTACTTGATGGTTTTGTGCATATCATCCAGCGTTGCCGGTTTTTGCGACTCGGCAATGAAGTCAAGAAGCGCCGCATCGAAAAACGTGCATGTCCAGGAAATCGCTTCCGGAATCCGACCTGCCCAGAGAGCCGCTTCCACTCGCATCCCCACGGTCAAACATCGTGGCGTTCTCGGTATGATCAAATGCGCCAAATAATCCGGTAATTTCTCTTCTTCGCTCAACAAACCTATCATGTAATCAGCCGCATATCTTATCTTTATAATCCACCATTGATCTGCCGGATTGTTGTCAAGATGCTTCACCGCCGCATACGCCCCAGTAAAGTCACCGGAACGAATCAATTGAACGGCATGATGCCGCGCACGAAGGGATTCAACCGGTGTGGGAGGAATTTTGTTAATGAAAACTGTTTTCGTATCCCCGAACTCCGGATCTTGTAGATAAAATACCCGACCGTGAAAGTGAAAATCGGCGCTGGCTCGAATCACATCCTTGAAATCCGGAATCCCACCGCCAACAGAAACACAGGCAGAAAATAGTTCTCTTTTTTTCGCTTGCCACTGGCCAGCAGTGCGAATCGCCACATCCACTCGCTGAGCACCTCTGCGGTTGATGGGATAATCGCGGCCCGTTCCTGGCGATTTCATACTGCCATCAAGATAATTTACGTATTGTACCTGATATGGTTCCACTCGATCGGGGATAATCGCGTTTTCTCCAAACGACAGGTGCAAGCGATACGCCAACCATTTGCCCAAGATGGGTCCACACGCAAATGGTTCGGCCTGGTGTATACTTCCCAACGTTGGATCGGTGCGATCCGTGTTGAACAAAATCGCGCCTTGTATTTTGTAGTTTTGAAGTTCCAACGCCGACAGTACTTCCACCAGTTTGGCCGGAACGAGAATCAGATTCTCGTTTTCTTTTACGATTTCGTACGTGTCTTTGAACTCTTCGTCCGGCCGTAATAATCCTGTGTCTTGATCACGAATCAGAAACGGTTTGTCTCCGGCAACCATTTGTGGCACAGAGTCTGGATTTACGATATATTTCCGATTTCCTGCGAGTAGGTCGGTATGAAAAGCCCGCATTCCACGCTTCACGTCGCTGCCATACAGTTTTCCCGTTTTGATCTCTCTGACCAACACCTGCAAGTCAGTGCGGCCCACGGCGGCGATGAGCACGATTGGGTTTGATGCAGGATTGTCGTTCATTTTGTTCCCCCTTCAATCCGGCAGTTCCTGTAATATCTTGTGTTCAAAATCGTAAGAGCGATCCGTGACTTGAGTTCTATACATTCGGCGCGCCTTCGCATGTTCGCGTCGAATCTCAGTGTGATATTCGAAGATTTTTCCCTTCTTCTCGGGATACTTGCAGCGTTTCCGTCCATAATATTGGTGAATCTTAAGCCACTGGCAGAGAACCGGATCGAATGCCACACCGCCTTCATTTTTTAGTTTTCCGGCAAACGGTTTAAGAAAATTATTTTTCCATTCTTCGTGATTTTCGACAGGATCCAAACCTTGTTTCGAATTTATTGTTAAAAGCCGGTCGATCTCGATTTTTAAACTACCTAAACCCAGCGGACGTCCATGGCCAAGTTTAAGCGCGAACATTGGATACTGCTCATTCGTTTCGTTCCATGGACGGTTATCGAGATAGTTATGCAATGAAGTCCATGGTTTAGGAAATTCTGATTGAATGTCTTGAATGTAATTCGGATTCAAGGCGAACAGCACCGCGCCGAGTTCCCATGGACGCAGGTCGCGGAAACGGAAAGTGAAGCGAAATTTGGTTTTGGGGGTGGAAATGAAACGGGCAAAAGTAGCCTGATCGCCTGTGATTATTTCTTTATCTGTTGTTTGATAACAGGAAATGTCTGTTGCTGCATCTGGTTGATGGAGATAGAACTTGCGACCGTTGAGCTCGCCGGTCAAATGATCGTCGTGCAAATCGCCATATGTGATTAAGCGGTTGCCATCATTCCGCTGATAGCGATTTTCCTGATTCAAATAAAATTCGACCGAACTTGGGCGCGGCATTCCCAATACCTTGAGAGAAACAATGGATTTCTGATCTTCATTAACGAATCGTTGTCGCGGTTGAGTTTCTATTTGCTCCACAGCGATATTAAAAGCCAAGCGACCGGCAAGTTTATCGAATGGGCCCTTTTCGATTTGGAGCGTGCCATTGTTTTTTGTTTCTGTAACATATCCAAACAACAATCGAGGACCGGTTAATTTGGTTGGACAAAGTTTTTCTGCAACTATTTTCTCATCCTTTGCCGGTTCAAGCACTGAACGCCAACGTCCGTTTTTCTCCCAAACCGAATCGCGGTATGCCCATCGATAATAGAAGTGATGTCCTAACGAAACGATCCGTTTGGGATCATTGTTTTCCAATTCCACTTCGACGTAAATCAATTGATTTTCTTCCATGTCAGTATTTTTTTCAATGCTGGATTGTAAGTGTTGTAGTGTATACTCCCTTTCTTGATTATTTTCTTGTTCGCTGTCCGGAAATTTTTTCCGCAGAGGATGTTCACTTCGCAAATGACCGGATTGATCATCTTTTAATTGATTTTGCGATTCTATATATTTTTCATACACTTCTTCCTCTATTTCTAGAGGGGGCTCATTTTTGCAATTATTCCAATCTTCCAATTTTATCATTACATATTTATAGACACTCGATGTTGGGGAAAATGCTTTTGCCAATAAACCTTTTCCGTCAATACCACCTTTATAAATGAAGCAAATGTGGTTGAGATTTGCTTTTTTTCCATCTCTTTTTTCAATTCGTTTGCTGAGTTCTTTATCGATATTTCTTATATACCGCCCTCTTTTTATTTCAATATTGTCAATTTTAACATTTTCAAACTTCTGTTTTGCTTTTGGGGAGCCGAGAATTTCATAAGCGTCATTCCTTACAAAATAAACCAACACGTTAGAATACAGCAATTTAGCATAAATCTTATTATTTTCTTTTTGTATTATCGCTGGACGACATTCATATCGTATATTATGTTCAGGGAATCCCAAATTTGGCCGATACGTATATTTCCGTTCCCCTACTCGCTCCATCGGTGCCCCTAATAATGCGCCTAAACTCTTCCGCAACATTCCTTTTAACGAACTGCCGGAAATCAGCACACGCTTATCCTCATCGTCTAGGCGAAGCGGCTCCAGCACTTTCTTATCAATAGAAACCGGATATGGAATTCCCCACTTGTCGGGTAACTGCATCTGCTGATCGTTGATTTTTGTTGCTCCTTTTATGTATTTCACTTCATATTGATCATTCCCCACCAAAAGCGGCGTCAAAGCAGTGAGGGTGCATTGCAGTTCGCCGGAAATCCGAGTCTCTTTTTTATCATTATCCAAAATTTTGGGTGTTCCATCGTGAAAAACCGGTTCATCCACAATCGCTCGAACTGTTCCATCGCTATTGGTCGGAACAGGGACGAAATGGTAAGGAGGTTGGATCAGCGAAGGATCGGCATAGGATTGTCGGCGAGAAGACGATTGCGTTTGTTCGAATGGCCGAACGTTGATCGCTTTCGGTTTGCTATCTTGACCTTGAACGGGATCGAATTGCACCGGCATTTTTTCGCTTAATTCTGATTTCATGGTTTCTTCCACATCGTTGAAATGAAAAAATGTTCTCAGCCCCCCCTCATCCGCGATGATAAATCCATACGTCTCGCGCAATTCAATGATTCGACCGCTAGCCATAATGATACTCCTCTACCGCATAGATTATTCCGGCAGGATTCTCCACGCAAACAAATCCTCATCTTTCCAATATTCGATCACGGATACATATTCACAGTCGGGTTTACTGCTCCCGAATCGCTCCCAATCCCGCCGCAGAACAATTTGATAAGAGTCTTTTTTTTCTATTTTAGGAATCGTTTCCCAAATTCCGGATTCATCGGCGGTTTCTCGAAACTCCACCCATCGGCAGCCCCCATTTTCCGTGGATATCCCATGCAGCATCCCATCCGCCCAAAACACACGGGCTTCATCGATGGATTGAGGGAATTGTTCGGGCAAATGGTCGAAATGAAACTGCTGAAACTCTTTTCTTCCCCCCATCGCGCCAAACTTCGGGAGTTCCACCACCGGTTCGAGCCAAAACCAGTGTGGTTCCGAAAACTTTGAATCTTTCAGAAATTCAATCACACTTCGCTGTTCTTGATTTTCTCGTCGGTAAAGATTTCCCATCGTTCTCCCCACTCCTTTTCCCCTGCAATATAGAGAAAGGCACTATCATTATTAAATGTCCATCGCGGCCAACCGGCCCCACGCCATTTCACTCCGCCGATGGGTAGGTATCCGATAGCTGCGAGTTTCAGCGCTGGTTTGAGTAATTTGAATTTATTCTCAGCGTCTACATCATTTTTCGCTTCGATTACAAGTTTGAATTCAAATTTCCCCTCAACAAGCGCGATCCGGTTGAATTTGGACGATTCATACGCCCCCGCCGAAAATTCATCTTCGGCATGATGTTGGAACCAAGCCAGTTTGCAATTTCCGTTTTTTAAATAAGCGTCTTTGATAAGCAAAGCCGCGCTCTCTTCACTCGTGCCGAATAGTTCTTCCAGCTCTTTTCCTGCCTTGGATGGTGTTGTCTTGTCATTTCGATCGTCATTGGGATCACGAACTTTTTCCCCCCGTTGCCGTAAAATTCGTGACAAAGCGTGGCGTAGCGGCCCGCGCAAACCCGAACCGGGAAGGAAAGGAACGCGAGTTCCAGTTTCATCAATCTGGGTTTGCACAAACGCATGATCCGGATCGAAGATTTCGTTGATCCCTTCGTTATTGATACTATCCGGAATCAGAAAATGTTCTTTATCCCATTTGCATTGCATCAGATCCGCTGCATGTCCACCGACGGAAATGGCATCTAATCCATATTGGTTATTCTCCAGAGTTTTTTCACCCACAATGATTTCACCTTTGATAATCAAATAATACCAAGGTTTCTCGATCGGGGGTAATTTTGAAAAATCGAAATTTTCGTCAAATTCATCTGATTTTATTGATTTTCTTTCTTTGTTTATAAACTCTTGTGTAATTTCCGACGGTGTTTTTTTACCTTCTGACTTTTTTTTACAATCCGGCCAAATATCCATATCACTTGCATATAACCGATATGCTTTTAAACATTTCAAGTGCATCCAACCCAATCCACGGGCGACATTGCGGCCAATCCAGCAGCGTTCTTCTTCCCATTCCATCAATGCTGTCGCCGCGATTCGCTCTGCCTGACGAAATTTGTTATTTTTTTTGTCGTCACTCAATCCGTCATCGCCTGATGGAAATTTCACTTCCAAACAGAACCACCATTCCGTTCCTTTCGGCAGTGTCTCAACATCGAATAAGACCTGATCCGCCGCCGCGCCGGTATCCTGCCGGATTCCCACACCTTGCCTTAATTCGAGGATTTCTTTGTTCTTTTCCGGTATGTATTCAGGATGAGTGGTATAAAAACGCCATAGCGAAGGCGTTGTTTGCTGATTTCCACGCTTTGGATAAGGATCGCCGGTGATATATGGTGGCAATTTATTGAAAATTTTGCGAGCGGTTGCAATCAAAGCGCCTGCAAGGGAAGAACCGCGCAATGTGAGTCGACCTTTACCATCGCGGCACAACGGATCATCCACGCTCCCTCCCCCACCTTCGTTTCCACCCACACTGAATGAGGATTGCTGAATCAATTTTCCGACGAATAGGGTACGATACGGTTTATTGCTCGACATGAGTTTTCTCTTGATCTGTTTCTTCTTTTATCACTACGACATGCCAACGGATGACGGAATCGAATAGAAATCGTATTGTTTCTATATCCTCTTGATATTTTTCTTTACGATTTCCAAATTCTTTTTTTAGAAATGCGAGAATTTCCTGGCCATTCTTTATTTTGCTTTCCCAGCACTTGCCAGCTCTTTTCTTTTCATGTTCAGTTAGCCGATTAAATATTTCTTGAATGCTGTTGACATCTTTCGCCAGTCGAATTTGTTCCTGCGCATATCGCCACTGGCTTATATTTGGACCGCCTTCATCAGGTGTAGGGAGTTGATTAGCGATTGATTTTGCGTCTTTAAGAAGTATTTCTCGATTTTCTATGAAAGATACATCGGGACAGTGTTCCGAATTCGACTCAACTAAATATTCACATTTCCATTTTGGATTTTTTGTGAAGAATTCCCGATTGGTCTTCAACGGATCGAAATTCAACCGAAAACGACCGAATCCTTCCCACGTTCGTTCACCCAGGTGTTCGGTTGTACATAATTTTTCACACAAACTGCGAACCTGTTCACAATTGGATTCATTGGATTGGATATGTATGGCAGAGCCTCTGCGGATAGCCAGAACCGGCGTTCGTGGTAAACCGCTGGCGGCGTTGAAACCACGGATTTCTTCATGATCGCAGTAACTGTATGTATTTTTGGGTAATGAAGAGAATTGGTTTTCTTCATCGATAATTCCAACTAACTCGGCCAGCATTCTCGGATCAAGCGAATTGTAAAAACCGAAATTTTGAGGAGATCGAGCGATGAGATCGCTTTCCAATGTTACCGTTATACTACCCGGATAACCAACAATTGTTTTCGAATCCTTCTTTCCTTCTATCCAAACTGCTCGAACCACTTCGACCGGTCGGCCTCCACGCCCGATCCGCAGCCAGGTCTTTCCATTCAATACATTTTTAAAGAGGTGCAAAAATTTTTTTGCATGATCTTCATTCCCGTGAAAATCGATATCGATGAGGAAATCTGTATTTTCGACGATCTCCTCGTCTGAAAATAGCGAACCATCAGGATTATCTCGATTCGGTACTTGATTGCGCATGTGAACAGCGATTTCCGGCGTGTATTGGAACCAAGGTTCGGTTTCTGAACAGCGGAACAAATAGACATCTCCCTTCGATCGTTTGTACTGAGCCTCGCAATCGCAAGGCATGAATCGATCTGCATGTTCATCACTTTTACCGAACAATAAATCCTTTTTCTGTTGTTTCGCCCACCATATTTGATTGATCAATATTGCCGGTTCAGTTTCTTTTTCCTTTACCTTATCTATTTTCGCTATTTTTTTCGTTTGGATATGCAGCGGAAAAGGAACAATATCCCACATTTTGATTTCCGGGTTTTTAACAAGGTCATTTTTGAATTTCGGGAGGGGATATCCGTTGCCAAATTTGATTTTACGATCAAATAAAAAGTTCAGGGATTGATGTTCTGCATCAGGCAGGCAATCCAAGGCCCAACTCGCGAACGCCCCCATAACCACCTGCCCGCGCAAAAATCGTTCGGTAGGGAGGATGTTGCCGGGAAAACCGGTTTTCGGAAGACAAAGTGGTGTTTTGTTACGTAGAATCAGGCGCAATTGGGTATCGTTGGAAGTCGGAGGAGATAAATCGGTAACCGTGTTTTCGATTTCATTTTCCTCTTTTACATCCCAATCGATTTTCAACAAACCATCCCCGCGATTTCGGTTGCTGCCCAATTGATCGATGTGCTTGAGGCATTTTTCTAAAACATCGCTTAGATCAGGCTCGCGTAATTCCAATTCCCCCTCAAATCCAGAGCCGGCAGGAACATACTCAACCGTTCGCAACGTATCGTCGAGTGGAGTGCGACTGAAAGGCTCACGCGCCGTCGATGTCCATAAAATAGGATATTTTTGATTTTTTATATTGAAAGATGTTGAAACGAATTTACCACGATGAATGGTGTTATCTCCGTTTTCATCATTTATCCTGCCGCCGAATAAACGGATCTTTTCTTCTTTTTTGATTTGACCAAAATAGACAAGTTCTTGCGCCGCATCACGCAGCAAACCTTTGAAATGCGAGTTACGAATGACGGGACGGCCTTCGCGATCGGTCATTTGAACGGCATCGATCCCCCCACCCCCGCCGGTTCCGGTGCCGCTGTGCAAATCCTCTTCGAGAGTTATCTTGATGTTGAACCGTTTCCAATTCAATTCTTTCTGCATGATCATTCTCCGCGACGATTTCGTGAGGTGCGATGTCCAAGTTTTCGGATTTCGAAGATTTCCACCAAATCATTCAATTGCGTCTGCCATAGTCCGTTAATATCTTTCCATAAATCGCTTGGTTTGATCTCCATTGATTTCATTAATGCCCCTTTTGTAGGAGATGGAAGTTCACGAAAGCAGAGTTCCGTCCATCTTTTTCCTTTCGCTAATTGAAAAGACAAATTTTTGAGCTGCGAACGGGCAATGTCTTCTTTGTCATTTCTCGAAATTTCACTGGCCGCATCCAATAAACATTCAAGACTCTCTAAATCATTTTTACCATTTTTCAAAATTCGATATGGACGACCGGTTAGCACAAGAGTTTCCTGTTTATCGGTCTGATATTTTACATGCATGTCCCGTTCACGGATTTGAATGGGATCTTCGCACCACGAAGAAGTGATTACCGTCCAATCCACGACGGATTCTCTTCGCGTAAGCTTTTTCGCGCTGCCGGCCAGGTCTTCGGCAATGGAGTGAAGGCGATAGAACGGGAGAGAAGGAGAGGAGATGGTAATCCCAACGCCAATATTAAGAGTGTTGCCGTCTGGAAGTTCATGTTTCAACAATTCCTTCGCGTAATGAACAAGAAACGGCAACGCATATTTTGCTTGACAAACCAAAAGCAAATCGTCTCCGCCCAACATCAGCAATTGATAAGGACGAAATTGACCGCAATGTCCACAAAATGCTTTATATAAAGCCGCAACGACTGACTTTCGCACCGCCACTCGCATTCGATGAAAAAATTGTTCACCATATGCTTCCTGATTCAGATACAAATCATCACGAGAGGAATCAACCTTATATTTAACATAAAAATTATCGCGATATTCTTTAGATCGTTTTCCCACTTCGTTACCATCGGCGTGGATCACGGCCATATAATCGTCTTCACATAACTCGTGGAAATCCTGTGGAGCCATTTTTTGAAATAAAGGCAACTCTTTCTGTAATAATCCGATGATATCTTTTGTCGGCTCTACGGTACTTTCCTTGTTCGGTACTTTATCCCTAAAGAATTGTCTGGCTTTCTCTTTTCGCTCATAAACCGATTGAGAAATCCATAGACGTTGGTTTTCCGGCTCCGGCGAATAGGGAAAGCGGCCGATAGCTGGTCCGTTGCCCGATTCTTCACACACCTGAAATTGAGGCAAATCTACGATTTGAATGATCTCAGCATCTCGGCAGTTGGGTTGATTGCATGTGTCATCCTTTTCTTCTCGCAAACGTCTGCGAATTTTTTCATTCTCGATTTCGATATTTTCGTTGATCACTTCAAAGCGAAGTCTGGGGAGTTCCTGCCAAATTTTTTTTCTGACTTCTCGCTCGAAATTCAATGCATCCTTGTCGCTTTCGAAAACGGCTTGAAAATGTCCGCCGTCTCGCGAAAGGATTCCACGCTCATAAAGTCGTTTGGGATTGTCCTGTTCATCCTTCGGGGCAACCTGCAAGGGATCTGCCGGATCGACATCCGGCGGTTGGACGGCGAAATCATTCATTTTGGAATTACAACCTTGGGCTAATCGCGGCAATAGACATCGGATCATTTCACCCAACAACACATTTGCTCCAACCATATCCCGCAGGCGCGGTACGGTAAATAGAAAGGTTTGGACACGTTGAAACTCAATCCGAACAATAAACATGGCTCCTCCCGCAAGAATAGATTAAAAAGTTAGAACCCGCGAACAAGGAACAAATCTTCAATTACATAAGAGACTAACCTATCCATAGACCATTTGTTGTAATCTCTTAAGATTCACATAATACTGGCACACGGTACGTACCCATCGTTTCGTTGCAACATTCCTCTCTATCCAATGGTCATCTCAATAATAATAAATACGCAACAAAAGGCTGTTAAAATTTTCTTACTCTCACCAATTTTCAAATTCTTCAAGCGATCGAGATTCGCCTAAAGGATTATCAAACATATCGATAATGGTTCATCATTAATTCATTTTTGTTATGTCACCTTAATAATGAATGAAGACAAGAGAATTTTCAAGAGTACCTTCGATATTCCATGTTCCTCATCTTTTGATTCATTTCAATAATAAGGTATTTTTATTTCCACAATCATTTTTGCACATGATGCTCCTTAAACAATTAAATCGATTTTTTAAATAAAGTCCACCCCCGAAAACCTCGTCTCAACGTCTTTAAGAATTTCCCGATCCATCGGGGATACGGGAACTTCTTAAATGCCGTTGGTTTTGGCGGATGGCTGCGCAGATATGATATAATATTATTGAAATCGGCTTCGCAGAATATTACCGCCAAAACACGCGAGGTTTTCGCCGTCACGATTCTCATTTCTCCTCTGTTTCATTTGCAATAGATCGCCAACCTTTTTCAGAAATCTATTGCCTAACAGCAATGGGTTGCTTGAGCAACTCACAATTTCCCTGTGAGGGTTGGCTCACAAATAAAGGGAAAATATCGGCTGGACGCATTTGGGCTGTCAGTTCGGATTGCTTGGCCGATGGCAAAGCGGTTTCAAAGAACGGCTTTGCCTGAACTGTCTGAAAGGACTTGTAAAACAAAAGGTGGTAAACATGCAGATGAATGAAAAAGAGAACAACCTCATGGAATTTGGCAAATTGGTAGATCGAGAAATCATGGAAACGGAGATCAGACGAAACACGACAGTGGAACAGTGCGACAAGATCGGATTTGTCCGAAATGTCATGACGCCAAAGGGATGGGTTCAGATCAGCATCAACACGCAGGATATTGCAGAAATCCAGAAGATTCTTGGATCAGTGCACACAGCGATATTCAACGACTGCTTCAACAACGCCCATTTCATCTTGAACCAAAAGATGACGAAACCGACCAACAGAATGATCCACGACCTTGCGATGAAAATGTTTGAGAAAGAAGCCATACACGCAAGTATGGTCTGGAACGCATTTCTTGAAAAGAAAGCCAAGAAACTCAGGGATAAGATAAGCCAAGAGATGATCTCAAAGAACAATAACACGGTTAATCAAAAGAACGAAGCACAAACAGGCATGGATGTCGTGAAGGTTTGATTGGGGAAAATAGAAGAAGAGTGATTGCCAAGCGATTTTATTTTTTGTTTCTTATTTTTATAGACATGTTAATCTTTTTATCCTTATCATTTTTGTTTCTACTGCTGTTTTTTACCTTTCATCTTCCACGTAACCTTCCCGTGTTCGGATTTCGTGTAAATTTCCAGATTGCCGATGTCATTATTGCTTCTGTCGCCGTCCTTGTGGTGGACATCGTAACCGTCTGGAATTTCACCATAGTAATACTCATAGACATCACGATGAATGTATGACCTTTTTCCTGATTTCTTTTCGTATCGTGATCAGATCGCTTTTGTTGATATATCCCCAACCATTATGTCCATCAATATTGAAAACCGACAGGCAGGGACACGTTGCAACAATATCGTTCCGGATTCCATATCTTGTTTCATTGTCCATTTGCATCACCTTGATAACAATCGTACATCACAAAAGTATAAATAACTATGTTACCAATAAATTCCCATTGGTGACAGAGATGTTGAAGCAGATAGAGAGCGAGCAGGTCAGCGCACGGCTGACGAGAAGAGAAGCAGATCAGATCGATGAATTGGTTGAAATGGGATTCTATTTGAACCGTTCGGATTTCATTCGCCAGTTGGTTCGGAAAGAGTTGGGGAATTTAGCGGTGATTGAGTCACGTCAAATTCCAACCAATCAAGCGAGGAAATTGATCGAAGAATATTTTGAGAAGCACCCGGTTTCGTATCCAAGCGATGTGGCTGCGGATTTGGGATTGGATTTCGGGATGGTTATGGAGATCGTCAAGAAAATAAAAACCGACAGAATTTTGAAAGAGGTTGAAACCGATGACCGTGCTTAAGGATCTCGGTGATTGTGTTGAAGGAGAACGGATTGTTTGTGTTTTCCGGAAAATGTCACCGATGCAGGTTGTGAAAGGTTCATCTGCTCATCGCGCTGGTCGAGTTGTTCTCATTGGCTGGCCTTGTCGTGCAGTTGTAGAGAAACCGTTGAGATATATGAAATCTTGATTGGGATGAAACATTCTGTGAAATTAAAAATGTAAAGAGAAATGTGCGATGCATCCAGCAAATAGGTGATCATTACGAAAATCAGGCCGGACTGCTTTGATAATGGCGGAGAAGTTGACTTCATGGCGCGGTATAACGGAGACAGCCGACTTTCGTTGAGACGGATGAAGGTTTCAAATGAGGTTTACGAGGTTTATACGTTTTGCTACACTGATAAGACCGACCATGTGATCCATTCTGGTTCTCTCAAGCAATGCGTTGGTTATACGAATGTTATTACGGATTTTGAAGATGTGGTTGAGGAATAAAAACCGATTTCAGGTTATAGGCCGAAAAATCACCTTTGTTATTCGAATGGCTCAACAGATTCTCGTTGGTTCGCCGGTTATCCTTTCACATACATCCCTCTTCCAGCTTTTTTGAGCGCGCCCTTCTCAATCTGCTTGCCGAGTTCAAGAAAGACGATCTGACGAGGATTCTTTGACTTTGTTTTCCAGCCAAGTTTCTCGGCAGACTCAACGATCTGATCCATGCTCATTGGTTCTTTGCCAACCGACTCAACCAGCAACGCAGACAACGGCTTTTTCTTTTCAGAATTTTGCTCAGGCGTTTCGGATGATTTTGCCGATGATACTGGCTCGATTTTTTGAGCAACTTGTTCAGCCGGTCTCTGATCAGATTTTCTTCCGGGTTTTCGGCCTCTTTTCTTTTGAGTTTTTAGCGCTGAAGTTGTCGGCGCTTTCTGCGCTTCGGCATTCTCTGATCGGAGTTGACTACTGCTTTCAGCCAGCATTCCTTTAATCGCAGAAAGATGGCGTTCCACTTCTTCTTTTTGTTTCGTGCGATCCTGCTTTTCCTTTTCCCATGCGAGATCAAGCAATTCTGTCAACGAAAAGGTCGCAAGAATCGTTTCTTCATTTGGTCTGATTGGCATTTGTCCTTGTTCCTTTTTATTCACGAATATCTGCAACAATTCCATGCATAAAACTGCGGACATTTTACACAAATTCATTCGAAATTTCAGGTGGCTGATCATAAACGATGATTACGTGGCCT
>QZKN01000088.1 GCA_003598175.1 Candidatus Omnitrophota bacterium | reverse complement strand
ATGCCACAAGAGTGGACGCCCACGCCGCTGCGGCGGTTGCGCCCGGACTCATCGGGCTTTTTCTCGCCTCCATGCTCGCGTCCGTCATGTCTTCCTGCGACGCCATGATGGTGGCCTCTTCCGCGTTGGTGACGGAAAATATCTATCGTCCGTTCGTCGCGCCCGGACGTTCCCAACGGCATTATGTCTTTATCGGCAGAATGTTGGCCGCCGCCATCGTGGTCGCCAGCGTGCTCTACGCCTTTTTACTGGAAAGTGTGCTTCACGGGCTGGAAACGTTTTGGAAAATTCAGGCGGTGATGGGGATCGCGTTTTGGGTGGGTTTGTTTTGGCGGCGCGCAACCGCCGCAGCGGCGTGGGCGTCCACTCTTGTGGCATTCTTCTTTGTTTTGGTCACCGCGAATGCGTTTTCGCCTATTTTCGATGTAAACCAATTTGCCGTGAACCATCTCCCCGCGTTTACGGTTCATAACGGCGCGTTGCGACTTCCCTTTCAAATGCTGACGTATCTAAGCGTCGGTTTCGTGACGATGATCGTGGTCAGCCTTTTTACGTCGCGCGTGGAATCCGCGCGGTTGGATCGACTCTATCACTGCCTGCACACGCCGATTACGCCCGATGAAAATCCCACCGAGCCGTTTTCGGTTCCGGAACACTCACGGCCCGAATCCGTGCGGAAATTAATCCGGCACCCCGATTTCGAAATTCCGTTGCCAAGCCGCGTGAGTGTGATCGGTTTTCTCGTGGCGTGGATGTTTGTCGGGATTCTGATCGCAACAGTGTATTGGATCGCGGGAATCGGCGCATGATTCTTTAATTTATATCAGCCGTACGGACTTTTCGGATCCACAACGCGGTACTGAATTTGGTAGGGATACCCGGTCACATGCGGCATTCCCTGGGCGCGGATGATGTCGCCCTGCGATTGCAAGCCGTTGCTGGCGTCGTAGGGCAGCCAAAACCAATCGGTCGGGTTGTTTCCGTCGCTGAAATTGGACGGAAGATCCAGCCACCGGTTAGGACCGTGGGAAACGACCATCCATTCTCCCATATAATTTCGCGCGGCGATGTTACCGGGACAATCTTTCCCGGGCAGGTCGGAACGGGTTTGCATGGTAAAGGCTTTGAAACGATAACGGCTTACCAGCCGGGGAAGGTCTTCCAACGGCCGACCGAGCGGATCGTAGAGCTTTTCGTTGCTCAAATAAGCCACCGGCTTGATCAGGCGATCGGGCAGATAATACGGCCAGGTGGTGACTGCGCCGCTGTCGTCGGACGCAAGTTCCGGGCCGGGATAATTGTTGTTGTCGGCACGGTATGCCTCGATCGCCACGCCGGCGGCGTGATGGTCGCCTTGAATTCGCGCGATCAAGGCGCGCGTCCGCGCATTGACGAAGTTGGGAACCGCAATGGCGGCCAGGATGCCGATTATCGCAACCACGATCAGCAATTCGATTAAGGTAAAAGCGGTTTTCTTCATAGCGTACCAATCAAGTGATTTTAGGGTGGTGTCAGTTTATAACAAAACGATATGAGCGCCAGTGCACTCCGTTTTTCCCCGCTTTCCCCGCATGATACTAGCAGTATAATGATTCATGTAATTTTACCGACAACGCGATCAGGAGATGAAAATGAATTTCCCGGAAATTAATCGTATTACGATGGATCCGGCCGTTATGGGAGGAAAACCGTGTATTCGAGGAATGCGGGTGACGGTCGGGATGATTACCGGTCTGCTTGCTTCCGGAGCTTCCTTTCATGAAATCTTGCAACTATATCCCTATCTTGAAGAAGCAGACATCAAAGCCGCTTTGTCCTACGCCGCTTGGCGATCAGAAGAATATGATCTGCCATTGCATAAATCATGAAAATCGTCGTGGACATGAATTTATCGCCTTCATGGATTCCCCTACTTGAATCCGAGGGATATGAAACCAGACATTGGGGGCAAATAGGAAAACCCTACGCGCCGGACACAGAAATCATGCAATGGGCATGCAATCATGGTTATGCCGTGTTAACCCACGATTTGGATTACGGCGCTTTGTTATTCGCCACGCAAGCCACGGCGCCCAGCGTCATTCAATTGAGGATTGAAGATGTGCGTCCCCATATTGCAGGCGAGATTGTAATGCATGCGTTACGAAAAACCAATGAACAAATCGAGCAAGGAGCATTAATCACGATCGACGTTCGAAAAAGTCGGATTCACTTGTTGCCACTCCGGAGGAAATCCGTTAACAAATCAAACGGTAATTACTAAACAATGGGTTTACCCCTTTAATTTCATCCCTACCGGATCCCAATAGTAAATTTTATCCTCCAAATAGCACATATTAGCCAATAAAGCCGGGGCGGCGGCGCGCAGGCCGAACTCGGCGTCTTCGACCACTTTCCGTTTCCCGCGCATGGCGTCGAAAAAGACCTGCATGTGATCGACGCGGCTGTCGTACCCTCGCGGCGTGCGATAGTTGGTCTCGCCTTCGTATTCGGATTCCTTGACGGCTTTCTTCGCGGCTTCTTCTTTTTTATATTCCGCGATAAACGCCTGCTGCTGCGCTTTGGAAAACGTGCGAACCGAGTTGTAGCCTTCGACCAATTGATCCAGCGACGGTTCCGTGCGATTGCTGAAGGTGACTTCCAATCCACGTTCGCCGACCGAAATCATGCCCTTTTCCCCGATCAGCTGGAACGCGGGGCCGTGGCCGCCGTCTTCGAAGTTTGCGCCCAGTTGCAGCGTGAAGGCGGGATGCGCGTCCGTTTCGGGATATTCATACAGGCCGAGGATGAGATCCGGGCATTCGCGTTTTTCCTTCCAATAGCGAACGCCGCCCGTCGCCATCGCTTTGGTCGGGCCGATCGCACTGAGAATGCAATGCAATTCCGTGAAGCAATGAACGTACATGTCGCCGGCGACGCCGGTGCCGTAATCCCAATATTTACGCCAGCGGAAAAAGCGGTCGGAGTCGAAGGGGATTTTGGGCGCATGACCGACAAACGAATCCCAATCGATGGTCTGCGGCGAGGCGTCCGGCGCAATCGAATATTGCCACGCGCCGATGGAGTTATTGCGGCTGATCATCATGTGGACCATGTTCAATTTGCCGATCGCGCCTTTTTCGAAGATTTCTTTCGCTTTCATCGTCAGCAGGGAGCTCGCATACTGGCTGCCGACCTCGAACACCATGCCGGTTTTTTTCTGCGTCGCGATGACGTCGGCGCCTTCCTCGATCTTTTGCACCATCGGTTTTTCGCAATAGACCGCCTTGCCGGCTTCCATCGCTTCGATCGACATCGTCCGGTGCCAATGATCCGGCGTGCAAATCAGGATCGCATCGATATCCGCACGACCCAACAGTTCACGATAATCTTTCGTGACGGCGATCCGATCGCCGTACACTTCTTTGGTTCGAACCAGCCGGCCGTCATAACAATCCGCCGCCGCCACGAATTCGACGCCGGGAATTTTCAGCGCGGTCGAGGTGTCCTCGAATCCGATAATCCCCATGCCGATAGTGGCAAAGCGGATGTTGTCGTTCGCGGATGGATTCGGCGCCGCTGTCGCCTGGATCGTTCGCGCAACGGCGGCTGTCGCCAGTGCGGAAGTCGTTGTGAGTTTAATAAAGTCACGGCGAGAGGATGTCGTATGGTTTTTCATGATCGTATTCCTCAAAATTGAATTTTTTTCTTCGAATTTATTGTATCATCAGTGAACAAACCGGTCAGGATACGTGAGTGGATCCATCGCTGAATTTGAGGGGATTGCAGTGGCGGAGCGATCGAAATGGAATTACGATCAGACAGTCGGCCTGGTAGGATTCCATTCCTGTCATTACCAACCATATCTTGATTAACTTTCGATCACGCACTATAACTGGAACAATCTTTGGTAGAGAATTCAAATCCGAATAAGGGAGAAGAACATGTCCGATTGGTTTGAAGACATCCCCATCGAATTGCCCAAACGCGGCGATTTGCCAATGAAACAAATCAAAGGCGCGGCGTGGATTGTCTTTGTATTGTTTCTTTTACTCGTCGTTCTATCATTCAAGCCGTGGTTTACGGTCAATCCGGACGAAGTGGGCGTGGTCATGCGATTGGGCAAATACCATCGCATGGTCGAGCCGGGCTTTCATTGGCGACTGCCCCGTCCGATCGAAATCGTCTATACGCCCAAGGTCGAGCAGGTGAAACGAATCGAAGTCGGATTCAAAACCCTGTCCCCCGGCCCGCCGGCCCGTTTTCAGCACCTTCCCGAAGAAGGCGAAATGCTGACCGGCGACGAAAACATCGTCGTCTCGGAACTCATCGTGCAATATCGAATTTCCGATCCTATCAAGTACTTATTCAACGTCTACGATGTGCATACCGCCTTGAAGGCCGTTACCGAATCCGTGGAACGACAAATTATCGGCGACTATGCCATCGACGCCGCCTTGACGTGGGGACGCGATGAAATTCAGGAAAAAATCCTCGCGGAAATTCAAAAAATCAGCGACTATTATGAAATGGGAGTAACCATCCGGCTGGTGCAATTGCAGGATGTCCACGCTCCCAAGCCGGTGGAGCCGGCGTTTTTACGCGTGACCAGCGCGCGGGAAGATCAATCCCGCTTCGTCAATGAAGCCATCGGGTACAAGAACGGAGAAATTCCCAAAGCGGAAGGCCAGGCGCAGAAAATTCTACAGGAATCCGAAGCCTATCGCGCGCGCCGCATCGCGGAAGCGCAGGGCGAGGTGGAACGTTTTTCCGCCGTGCTGAAAGAATACCAAAGCGCCCCGGTCGTCACCCGCACACGCCTTTATCTCGAAACCTTGGAAAAGGTATTGGTGGGAAAACCGAAAGTGATTCTCGGAACGGATCAAAATCTGTTGAAATTCCTGAACGTGAGTCCGCTGGGGATGGAAGCAATCTCTCCGGTCGAACCACAGAAACCAACCGTCGGCAGACCCTCGATTATGCCTACGGAGTCGAGAGGGGAGGTACGGTGATCATGAAAAAACAAGTTACGTTTATATCCGTATTCATTATCGTTCTTTTGACTTTGATGGTGGTTCTTTCTTCCGCCTTTATCGTCACCGAGGTGGACCAGGCCATCATCACCCAATTCGGCCGCCCCGTGCGGGTAATAGCCGGAATATCCAGTTTTACGAATCAGGAGGCGCTGCAACAAAGCACAGAGAAACTTAATCAAGAGAACAATACCAACGTACGCCTGACGTTCGGCGCCGGTTTGTATTTTAAAGTTCCGTTCATTCAAAATGTGGAATATTTCAGCGATCTGATTTTGGAATACGACTCGCAAGCCGCCTCGATTACGACTCGCGACAAGAAGCGGATCGTGGTCGATAATTTCGCCCGCTGGCGCATTGCGGATCCCCTGCGCTTTAAAATTCGTTTGCAAACCGAAACGCTGGCAATGGCGCAGCTGGACGACATCATTTATTCGGTGTTGCGCAGCCAATTGGGAAAACACGATTTCATCGAAATCATTCGCAGTACGAACAACATCATGAACGATACGGAAAGTGAAATCCCGGAACAAAAACTGATCCCGATTGAAGTGGGACGTGTGAAAATCATCGAAACGGTCCGGGAACAGTGCCGGGAAGCCGCGGAAGAGTATGGAATTCAGATCATCGACGTCCGCATCAAACGCGCGGATCTGCCCGAAGGCAACCTGCAGGCCGTGTATCAAAACATGACCGCCGAACGGGAACGGATCTCCAATAAATATATCGAAGAAGGAAATCGCAACGCCGCCTTCATCCGCGCGGAAACCGACCGCACCGTGCAAACCATGCTGGCGGAAGCGGAACGCAAGGCGCGCGTGATTCAAGGCGAGGCGGACGCGGAAGCGGCGCGCATCTACGCGCGGGGATTCATTAAAAGTGTAACCGGCGGGGATACCATTCAAGTCGCCGGATTCGAAACCGATCCCGAATTTTACAAATTCCTCCGCTCTCTCGAAGCGCTGGAAACCACCCTCGACGCCAATACAAATTTGATTCTCGACACGCAAAACGATTTGTTGAAATATTTGGACAGACAAATCCCAACAGGCGCGAGCGATTAATTCCCCTATACACGGAACCTGCGGTTGTCTCCACAAGAGCAGAAAAACGCTGCCCTTGCCACCCACCACGATTGATTCATCTTCAGATACCCGATCCACATCCCCCGCGTCTTGACAGATTCCCCCGCGTCCGGTAGCCTCATATCTGTTAAATTACGCCGTTTTCAACGGAAAAAACAACCAATTCTTCACAAAGAATTCAGAACGAAATGGAGGACTCTCCGGTGGAAGGAAAAGCCCTGGGATTAGTTGAAACCCGTGGATTGGTCGGCGCGATCGAAGCCGCCGACGCCATGGTCAAAGCCGCCAGCGTCACGCTGATCGGAAAAGAGAAAATCGGAGGCGGCTATGTGACGGTGATGGTGCGCGGCGATGTCGGCGCCGTCAAAGCGGCAACCGACGCCGGCGCGGCCGCGGCTCGCAAAGTCGGCGAAGTGGTCTCGGTTCACGTCATTCCGCGCCCGCATTCGGACATTGAAGGCATTCTGCCCACAAAAGGCTAAGCATTCATCCGCTTACCCGTTGGGCATGAAAAACGGAATACCCGAATCAAAAACGGCATAACAGGCCAGGCGTGGCCGGAACGGTCACGCCTGGTTTTTCATGGGAATTCAATATGGTTAATGCCCCGTTGGATGAGGCGCTCGTTCAGCTGATCACGAAACGTGTGATCGAGCGACTGGCGCGGGAACAACCGCCGGCCGATGACGGCAGGCTGCGCGTTCCCTGCAACATCTCTGTCCGCCATGTCCACCTCTGCCAGGAGCATGTGGAAATTCTGTACGGGCCGGGACATTCGCTCGAACCGCGTAACGAACTCTATCAGCCCGGACAGTACGCCTCCAAACAAACGGTTACGCTGGTCGGTCCGCGAATGCGTTGCCTCGGCGAGGTGCGCGTACTCGGTCCACTGCGCCCAAACACACAAGTAGAAGTATCAAAAACCGACGCCATCTTTCTCGGCGTCGATCCGCCGGTCAAACCGTCCGGCAATCATGAGGGCAGCGTGGGTTTGATCGTGGTGGGACCGGTGGGCGTGGTGCACCTGCAGCGCGGCGTGATTCTCGCCAACCGGCATATCCATTTATCCACCGCAACCGCGAACAAATTCGGGATTCAAGATAACCGATACATGAAAGTGCGCGTGGAGACGGCGAAAAAAACCCTGTTTGAAGACGTGCAGGTGCGCGTGCACGAGTCGTTTGTGGATGAGATGCATTTGGATACGGACGACGGCAACGCCTGCGGCCTGAGCGGGGGCGAATTGGTAGAAATTTTGTTGGACTGATTGATAAATAGTTTATGGGCGGATTCGGAATGGATACGAAATCACTCGAGCGCATCATTATGGAGGAAGTACAAAAAGTCCTCGCGGAACGGCAGCGGGAAGACGCGGCGATGCTGCCCGCCAACCAAAACGAGACGCTCGATCCCAACGCCTGCCGTGGTCCGGTTTGCAGTATGCCTGCGTCCACGCTATCTTCCTCCGCTCCCATTTCCCTGCCGCCTGCCTCGCGAGAAGGAGTCGCATCCGTTCTCTGCCTGTTTACCGGCGCGCGGGAAGAGTGGGAAACCATCGCTTCCGCATTTCTCGCCTGGCGGGAAAAAGGGCTCGCGATTGACGCCATTTTTTCCCACGGCGCATCGGAAATCATCCCCTCCGATGAAATCGCTGCGCTGGGATTGCGCCAGATCGATAAACCCGCGGAGTTGTGGGACATCATGTACAACATGAACCGTTACGCCGCGGTCTTTTTACCGTCGATCAGCCGCACCCACGCGGCAAAATTGGCGCTTGGCATCACCGACACGGTCACGTTGAATCTGTCGCTATCCGCATTGGCGCAGGGAACGCCGACGATTGCATCGTCGGATGGATTGGGACCGACCGCCTGCATCGTCTGCGGCAACAGCGTTCCCGGAATTCAGGAAGTTCTGGATAAATACCGTGAACAGCTGGCCAAAATGGGGATGAAACTATTCCCCGCCGCCGAAGCGGTGAAAGAAGTGGCCCGCGTGGCTTTAAACAAAGCCGAAAGCGCCGGTCCCGATTTGATTACAACGCTGGTAACCGAAGAAGACGCCGGCAAAATCAGCGGCCCGGTGGTAAAAGTGGCGCGCGGAGGCCTCCTCACGCCATTAGCTCTGGAATCATTCCAAAAACGTGGAATTGAAGTAATCATCGTACCACCAAAATAAAACCGGAAGCGCAAATTGAGAGCGCACACTGGGAGCGCGGACATCCTGTCCACAAATGAACAGAAAATGGTAGAGCAGGCGTCCCCGCCTGCATTCCATGCATTGCCTGAACAGGAAAACACGTAGGGTGATCTAAAAGCGAAACGTGGCCCACCCTTTCGATAAAACAGGATAATACGATGGACGAACGACAGATAGCCGATGTTGTAAAACGTGTCTTGCAGGAAGTGCAGCAGCAGGGATTGACAGGTGGAACTTCCCGTGAAGATGCGTCCATGCCGCTTTCCGCCTGCGCCGGCGGCGCGATCCGCGGCGGACGCGATGGCGTGTTCGAGGATATCGAAGACGCGATCCGCGCCGCCAAACTTGCCTTTCAACAATTTTCGCAGGTTCCGATGGAAGAGCGCAAGCGCTTCATCCACGTCATCCGCGAAACTTCGCGTCAATACAATCGCGAATGGTCCGAGTTAACGGTTCGAGACACCGGCATGGGGCGCGTCGATCACAAAATCATCAAAAATCAGTTGGCCATTGACAAAACTCCGGGGCCCGAAGAATTGACGACCACCTGCGTGACCGGCGACAAAGGCGTGATGATGGAGGAATACGCGCCATTCGGCGTCATCGGGACCATCACTCCCTCCACCAATCCCGTCGCCACGGTCATCAACCACTCCATCGCCATGTTGTCCGCGGGCAATTCCGTTGTCTTCGGACCGCATCCGGGCGCGGTGCAATGCACATTGGAATCGATGAAAGCGATCAACCGCGCATTGGTTGCCGCGGGAGCGCCGGCAAATTTGCTCACGTCGGTCAGCAAACCCACCCTCCGCACCGCCAAAACCATTATGGGACACCAGGATATTCCCCTGTTGGTCGCTACCGGCGGGCCGTCCGTCGTGCGCGCGGCGTTGGAAAGCCCGAAACGCGCGATTGTGGCCGGACCGGGCAATCCACCGGTCATCGTCGACGAATTCGCCGACATTCCCAAAGCGGCGAACTGTGTGTACGAAGGCTCCACGTTCGACAACAACATGCCCTGCATCTGCGAGAAGGAATGTTATGTGCTTTCGCAGGTCTATGATAGTTTCCTCTCCGCCATTCAGAAACGCGGCGCGTATCTCCTTAATCCCGGCCAGGTCGACGCATTGCAAAAGATCGTTATTACACAGGATGGCCACGTCAACCGTGATTGGGTGGGGCAGGACGCCGCCAAAATCGCCCGCGCCATCAACGTAAACGTCCCCTCGAATTGCGAATTATTGATCGCAGAAGTTCCGCATATGCATCCTTTCGTCGATCATGAGCTGCTGATGCCGATTCTGGCAATCGTGCGCGTCAATTCATTCGACGAAGCCGTCCGCAACGCCGTTGAAGCTGAACACGGCTTCGGCCACACCGCCATCATCCACAGCCGCAACGTGGAACGCATCACCGCCTTCGCCCGCGCCATCAAGGTCAATCTCTTCGTCGCCAACAACTTCTGCGGCGCAGTATTGGGCAACGGCGGCGAAGGCTGGACCGCCCTCACCATCGCCGGCCCCACCGGCGAAGGCCCCTGCACCCCAAAAACCTTCAGCCGCATCAAACGGTTTGTGATTTCCGATTCGCTGCGGGTGGTGTGATATTCGTTCCCCGATTCGATAATTCCATCCAACAGCGAAGATTTTAATCCATCGCGAAACTCACCTCATCTTGTTATGGAATTGTAAATAGCGTATATTTATATAAGGTTATGTCAAAACTGGGACCAATGATTTAACTAATTCTTGGGTTGTACGACAAAACCAACGGATCGCGGATGGAATTCAATAGAGAACCATCTCGAGCGATTAGGTAATTTTCCATGCGAAAAGAGATCCCGATAACACCGGATGTTCTTAAATGGGCCAGAGAACGGTCTGGTTACAAAATAGAGGAGATATCAAAAAGATATAAAAAAATTGCAGAATGGGAAAATGGGAAATCATTTCCAACATATAATGAACTTGAACAACTTTCTAATAAGTATAAATGCCCAATTGCAGTTTTTTTCTTTCCGGAACCTCCTGAACTTGATCGAATAGAGAAATCTTTCCGGACGTTGCCGAATTCTGAATTCGAGCGAATTCCACAAGACGTAAGGATGCGTTTACGAAAAGCGAGGGCTATGCAAATTAGCCTACATGAATTATATGAAGAGATGAATCCCGCGAAAAAAATCATTGTTCATGACTTGACATTGAATCTATCAAAAAATATCCATCATTTCACGAATCATGTCCGATCTTATCTCAACGTTTCATTACAAGAACAATGTTCCTGGAACGATGAGGACATGGCTTTTGAAAACTGGAGAGAGATTCTTTACGATCACGGCGTCTTCACATTTAAAGATCCCTTCAAAGGACATGATTTTTCAGGTTTCTGTCTATATGATGATCAATTCCCTATTATTTATGTTAATAACAAAAACGCAAAAACCAGACAGATATTCACGTTATTCCATGAATTGGCTCATCTTTTTTTCAAGACCAGCGGAATTGATAAACAGAAGGACGATTACTTAAAAAATCTTGAAAACGATCAGCGTGGCATTGAGGTATTTTGTAACCGGTTTTCTGCTTCCTTTCTGGTTCCGGATGACGATTTTGAAAAAAAAATTAAGGGAATTCATCTAAGCGAAGACGTCATAATTTCTTTATCCAATACCTATAAAGTCAGTAGAGAATTAATTTCACGCAAACTTCTTGATCGTGAATTAATCGATCAAGCCTATTATGAAGAAAAATCGAAAGAATGGATCGATCAAGCGAATCATAAAGAAAATGGGGAAAATTATTACTATAACCAGATAATTTATCTTGGAAGAAAATACATTGATTTTGCTCTTAAAAAATACCATCAAAACAAAATTACCATTGATCAATTATCCGAATACCTCAACACACACGTCAAAAATATAGGAGAACTTGAAGATACGTATTTCAGGAGAAGAGTATGATCTACGTCTTCGATACGTGTCCTCTGATTACCATGTTTACATATTACTACAAAAGGAGATTTCCATCGCTCTGGGAAAAATTCGATTCAATGATGGGAGAAAAACGGATTATCTCAACTCGTGAAAATTTCCGAGAAATTGAAACACAAAATGAAGATCTTTATCAATGGGCACGTTCCAACAAAGAAATTTTCCAACCACCGGACGCGGATGAAGCTGCTTTTATTACTCAAATCTATTCGATTCCTCATTTTCGCAGTAATATCGAACAACAAAAATTATGGAAAGGCGGGATCAACGCCGATTCCTTTGTTATTGCAAAAGCATTTATCAAAAAAGGTACGGTCGTGACTGGCGAAAAAAAGAAACCGAATGCAGCGAAAATTCCAAACATATGCGATCACTTTCATATTCCCTGCTTGGATTTGGAATCGTTTATGGAGAAGGAGAACTGGACATTTTAAATACTATTCTTTTTATTACTCAATGACTTATGTATCCTCTATTACAACCATCATTTTTATTGCACAAAAAAATTAATTCATGCGCTTGTCTATATATTTTAATAACCATTATTATCTACCACCTAACCTTTTCTTATTCCAATTTCCCTTTACCATATAGAGGTAATCTTCTCAAAAGCGGATAGAAAATACAGTCCGGTACAATCCGAGGAATTTTTCACATGAAATTGCTTTATCAGCGCGTTGAGTCGCGCCTTAAGGAATTCGAGCGTTATTTGTCGGAGGCGAAAAGCCCGATATCTCAAATTTGGATTGCGGAAGAACCGATCAGCGATCCCTTTGATTTTTCACGACATAGCGAAAACTGGTCGCCCATCGCCATCGGCGATTCCTGGCCGAAATTCGAGACCTATTATTGGATGCATATCCCCATTCAAATCCCCGCCGAATGGGCGGGACGTTCCGTCGAATTGATCCTTTATCTTTCGAAAGAACACACGCTGCATACGCCGGAAGGTTTGGCATACGTGAACAGCCAATTGCGGCATGGATTGGATCGCAACCACAATAAACTGATCCTCTCAACCAACGCAAAAGCGAACGAGCGATTCGATGTTGCGGTGCAAGTGTATACCGGCAAACCGTTGCAATTCATCGGGTATAACTCGGTTCCCCGCCATCAGTTGATCGATTGTTCCATTGCCGTACCCCATTCATCCGCGAGCGATTTTTATTTACAAGCGAAAGCAATTTTCGATTCGCTGGGTGTCATGCCGCGCGACTCAAGAATTTGGTGGGAGCTGTTGGAAATTTTGGGCGACTGTTTCCATCGGATCGATTATAAATATCCTTATTCAAAGGACTTTTATATCTCCATTGAACAGGCCCTGTCTTTTCTGCAAGATAAAATGCGCGCATTGGACGCCTCTCCCGCGCGTAGTAAAGTAATCGCCGCAGGCCATGCGCACATCGACGTCGCCTGGTTGTGGACCCTAAAACGGACGCGAGAGAAGATCCTTCACACATTTTCCACGGTTCTCGATTTAATGGACCGTTTTCCCGAATTTCACTATTTTCAAAGCCAACCGCAGGTTTATCAATATATTAAAGAAGACAATCCGCAACTCTTCGAAAAGATTCGCGAACGCATCGCGGAAGGCCGATGGGAAGCGGATGGCGGGATGTGGTTGGAAAGCGATTGCAACGTCACCTCCGGCGAGTCGATCGTCCGGCAGTTTTTATACGGCAGGCGGTTTTTTGAGGAAGAACTGCAAACGAATTGTTCGGTTCTCTGGCTGCCGGATGTTTTCGGGTATAGCTGGCAGCTGCCGCAGATCATGCGGCGCGCGGAAATTTCCTATTTCATGACCACGAAAATTTCGTGGAATCAATACAACCAGATGCCATTCGATTCGTTCCGCTGGAAAGGACTCGACGGGACGGAAATCCTGACTCATTTCGTCACGACGCCGTCCGGGCAGTGGTTCAAGACGTACAACGCAATGTTGACGCCGCAGGAGATCAAAGGCGCGTGGGATGTGTATCAGCAAAAAGACATTCACGATGAAATTCTTGTCACATACGGTTACGGAGACGGCGGCGGCGGCCCGACCGAGGAAATGCTGATGACCGCCGCCCATTTAAAAGCGATTCCATCGTTTCCGCAGGTGCAGCTGGGGCGGGTAAATGAGTTCTTTCAACGGTTGGATCAAATCCGTGAAAAAACGCCGATTTGGGAGGGGGAACTGTATCTGGAATATCACCGAGGAACCTACACGTCGCAGGCGCAAAACAAGAAATTCAATCGCGAAGCGGAATTCCTCATGCAACAAGCCGAATTCCTGGCCTCGCTAGCGGCGGCAAAAGGCTTCGAATATCCCAACGAACGTTTTCGACGCATCTGGGAGCGAATTCTCCTCAATCAATTTCACGATATCCTGCCCGGATCCTCCATCCACGAGGTTTATGAGGATAGCTCACGGGATTATGCGTGGATACGAGCGGAAGCGGAGAAAATTATTTCCGAAACCGAACGGACGCTCATTCAATCATTCAATTCGAATGAAAAGAAATCCATTACACTCATCAATACGCTGGGTTGGCGGCGATATGAACCCTTCTTGATCCCCGCAAACGGATTGCCCGACTCGATACCGATGCTGCATAAAGATTCTGACGTTTCCGTGCAATCCGTACAAACCGTATCCGGTGAAAAAATGCTTTTGATCGATGGCGCGAAACTCCATGCCTTCAGCGCCACATCATTTCATGTCGGCGAGGAGAAAAAGGAGACGCGCGGCGTTCTTCTTGCCACGAATGCATCCCTTGAAAATGACTTGCTGACAGTGAAATTCAATCGACGGGGTGAAATCGTTTCCCTATTCGACAAAGAAATCGAGCGGGAAGTATTACATCCGGATGAACCGGCCAACGTGTTTCAAGCGTTTGAGGACAAACCTCTTGCCCACGACGCATGGGACATCGATATTTATTATCAAGACAAACTGCTCACAACCGGCGATGAAGCCCGGATGGAGCTGGTTGAGCAAGGGCCTTTGCGCGCCACGATCAAAGTGACCAAAACTATCCTGGACGGAATCATCGAGCAGAATATATCCATCTATCGTTCCTCGCGCAGGATCGATTTCGATACGAAAGTGGAATGGTCGAATAAGGATGTTTTGCTGAAAGCGGCGTTCCCGGTCGCGATTCACGCCAATGCGGCCACCTATGACATCCAATTCGGGAATTTAGAGCGACCGACGCATTGGAACACCAGCTGGGATTGGGCGCGATTTGAGACCTGCGCCCACAAATGGGTGGATTTATCGGAAGGCGATTATGGCGTCAGTTTGATCAACAATTGCAAGTACGGCCACGACATTCGCAAGCACACCATGCGGTTGACTTTGATCAAATGCGCCGGCGCTCCCGATCCCAAGCAGGATGTCGGAACGCATTACTTTACGTACAGCCTCTACCCGCACCCGTCCGATTGGCGGGCAGCTCATATCCCACAGCGCGCACATGAATTAAATGTACAACCTATGGTTTTTGCGGGGAACTTTTCACATCCCCGTCTCGAAAATGGCCAATCTTTCGCTGCAATTAACCGCGAAAACGTGATTTTTGAGACTCTCAAATGCACGGAAAAGGGAAATGCTTTCGTTCTTCGTTTACATGAATGCTATAACCAACGCGGAAATGTAAAAATACGTTTTCATGCGCCTCCTCAAAAGGCAGTCGAATGCAATCTTCTCGAACGGGACGATCAAGAGGTGGAATTGGAGGGTAATGAGATTCGCTTCTTTATTAAACCGTATGAGATTCGAACATTCAAAGTCTGGTTTTAATCGGTAATCATTTTACTTCACCAGCTTTTTAGATGTCATGCGACATCAATTTTCGGTTCGCGGGTAGAGCAAGCGTCTCGCTTGCATTTTACGGGCAAGCAGGACGCTTGCTCTACCCTGATTGATGGATGGATCACACATGCCATGCGGGATCGGACATGTTTGCGATCAGTAATTCGTCAGCATTCGGCCGCGCCGCTCCAGCAAATCGCCGGTCACGTCGAGATGGCGTCGCGATTCCTCCGCCGATCCATCGTTTTTCTTGAAAATCAATGCGCCGACTTCACATCCGAGATGCGCGGCGATCACCGGACATTTGGCTTTCAGGACAAAGTAAATATTTCGCTCCGTTTGGCTGAGCGTTTCATAATTCCCCTGCCCTTTCGCGATGATAAGATCGGCGGCGGTGAAACGTTCTCGAAAATCCTCCGAACATAATTCGAGAATTGTGCCGGGAGCGTCCGCGCCGTTGTCGATAACCTCAACGATATCCGGTAATCCGACCGTGATCGCGTCTTCCATCGTGGCGTCGTTGATAATGGGAAATCCTCGCACGGCAAACGTGATTTTCTCCGTCGGCAGAAGTTCGATCAACAGACGATCAAAAACGATTTCTCCGGCATTGTCGCCTAAATATAAAATCCGTTTAGCCTGGTTCATAGCCTGCTGAAAACCGTTCAGATCGCCGGTAATCAGCGGCGCCGACAAGGAATGTTCGATGGCATGTTGGACATAAAAATCATCGATCGTTTTCTTCGGTCCGAAGTCGATGATGTTGCCGGCGATGGATAGGCGCACCGCCGTTTCCAACGGATCGGGAGAGGACTCAATTCTCTGTTTCAATTCGGGGTATTGCCGTAAAACGAAACGATTGAAATGATCTTTGACCCTGCGATAGGGATCCTCGATACCGGTTATTTGTTTGATCAAACGATGAATACGCCGCCCCATCATCGGCGGCGATTCCCGCAGATCCATTTCCGCTGTGAAGCGCAATACTTCGCGCAGCGTTTTTTCGTGCAATACCTCGTCATCGGTGACGAACCGTATGGATTCCAACGCCTGCCTGACAAAACAAGGAATACAATCGTAATAGGTTTTCATGCGATATAAACCATCCAAAAATGATACTATAATCTCATTTATGTATTATAGTAAGTGACAATAAAAAAGTAAGGCCTGCTCACGAGGAGCAGGCCTTACATATGAAATTACAAAAGAACGAGACTCAATATAAATCCCATGTGGAAATGGAAGTTTCCTCTTTATAGGGATTTTCCAACACGACGGCAAACGCTTGTTCTGCGGCGGTTATCGCGTTCTTGTTCGGATCAAGAGTAACGCCATTCGCGCCGATGATGATTCTCTGATTATTCATGGAAACATTCACTTCTTTGCTGACGTATCCCATGATTGAGGCAGCGTCATAACGATCATGAACGGTGAACGCGTAGAACGTCGGGCCGGCCGGCTCCAGATTGCTGCCGAAAATCCGGGCCACGACCTGATCCTGCACGCCGTCATTAAATACATAAGCAACGCAGATGTTGCCTTTTTCGTCAATGGCGCAATCGCCGCGACCGAAGGTTCCATTGAACCATAGTTCTTCTTCATTGACGACGATTTGCGTATCAGCCTGAGCCGTTTTGGCATTGATGCGGGAAAGGACCATATCGCCGATATCATCATTGCCGAGAATGTAGACAAAATCGCTGGTGATCGTGGAACAAATACGAGTTCCGTCGCCGCGTCCCGTATCCTTGACCGTCGTCCAATCCGATTGTACGACAACATGTTGAACTTCGGCTGCATTATTATAGAGAGTCATGATGCCTTGAGTGCGTACGGCAAAACCGCCATCGAACGGGGCCATATTTGACCAAATCTCATGGGGTTGATCATCGCCTGCCGCATTAAACGGTCCTTTGATCACTGCGCCGGTTTCCCCGTTGAATAGAGTTCCCACGGCGGCATTTCCACCCGGTACGACGCCCTTATTTCGGTCTTCAACGACAACGATTAAATTTCCATCGGAAAGGAAGCGCATGTCGCCGCCGAAACGCATCTGATTGTTTTGAACGCCCGCGATATTCCCTTGTCCGTAAACCGGATCGATCACTTTCGTTATCGGAACGGGACCATTCGGCGTCTTGTTGAAGAGTTGAACCGCCGCGATCTGATTCGCCGTATACACAAATTGTTTATCCCAGCGTCCATCGCTTTCGAATTCGCTATACAAATACGGAGTCGATTCGATTCCGACCGCATAGCGGGTACCACCGGGACGGCGATCGGTGGCGATTCGCGGTGGATTTCCGTCTTTTCGGGCTTCATTCAATCCACCGATGAACGGACTGCCGGCATCACCATAAAATCCCCAATACTCTTCGATGGAACCGTCAACGTTGAAGAAGGCAACTTTCATGTTCATCCCGCTTGTCTGCCCTTGCGGATAAGCGCCGGCCACGAAAGCGAGCGTTCCATCGCCAAAAACATCTGTAAATGGTTCCCAGTACTTACCCATATCCACATCCGCGCCGAAAAGGATCGTGTCCGGAATCAAAACCGTCACACCCGCGTCGGCATGGTCAAGCGGTACAACCTGCGCCATTGTTACCGTTGCGAAACCAGCGATACAAATCATGAATCCTAATGCGTAAATTTTTTTCATCTGCTAAACCTCTTTCCAAAATAGTTTGTTTTGCCCTTCATGAAACCTACTAACGATTATAACCATGCACCAATTATATCACGCCGCTAAAATTATCACCTCCTTTTTTGTAATTGTATCACTAATTTCTTATCATAGGCATGTACCAACCGAGTTTAAAGGGTTCCCACCATCAAATTACATAGTTTTATATAAAATTCCTCGGCTTGCTTTGTTCACGCTGCTTAATAGAAAACGAAAGGGCACGGTTACCCGTACCCTTCCAATTCCTTCGAATTAGTGAACAAATTATTTCTCTATTCACTATTCGGCGACAAGTTGCGTTCCTCCCGCTTCCGCGCGTGTGGACTCATTGTAATAAAGATAGGCGGAACTCGATCCGCTGTCAGCGCGAACGGGGAATTTGGCTTTGACCTGGAACGTGAATTTCAGCGGCGTCCCACTTTCGAAATGGTCGACGTAGAAGATGACCTTGCGTCCGGCCTGCTCAATGCGGGAAATCGTTTTGATTTCCTTCACTCGATCGAGAGATTCCTGCACGATTACAAACCCGGTGGGAATCGAGACGTCGACAATCGCCATGCCGGTTTTTTGTTCCGCGCCGAAATAATGGGCATACACATTCACATCGACGATGTCGTCAACCGCCACGTGCTCGGACGAATATTCCACGCGCAACACCATTACCGGGCTGATCGGTTCGATGGAAACGGGGACATTGTACGCCTGCAAGACCTGGAACAAGACGGTTCCCTGCCCGCTTTGCCGGATTTCGATTTCTTTGGCGCTGGCGATTTCCACTGCCTGCAACACATCGAAATTATCGGCGTTGACGTTAAACGTATGAATCTGTTGCCCGTCAACCAGCACATCGATTTGCGCATTCAAATCCCGGCTTTGATTGATGGCGGCAGCCGTCAGTGATTTAAACGCAAGGACGGTGTCCTGGGTGTTCCCGAATCCGCCGAGATGGTTGCGTTGCATCGCCATCCATTCCAACGCGGGTTGGGCTTCGATCAGACGACCCGTTTTCATCAACGCCAAAATGGCATAGCCGGTCGTTTCGATCGGATGCGGCGACCAATGCACACCGCTGGCGTCGGCAATACTATTTTGCAGCAACAACCCGACGGCTTGTTCCGCGCTCGGACGGCCGGCATTGGCCAGGGCATATGCAATTTGCGCAAGGACATACGAATCGATGCTTTCGTTCGTCAGATTTTGTTCGAGGAAGGAAAGCGCTTTTTCGAGAACGGCTGGATCCGCATCGCCATATTCCAGCAAGGCGTTGGCTACGAATGCGGTCAATCCCACATTCCCGTTCATTCCCCCGACCATTTCCGAGTGAATCACGAAACCGACCGGATCCCACGAACCGTCGTTTTTCTGATGCCCGATAATCCAATTGGCCGCGCTCGCGAGAACGTCGGAATCAATGGTGCGAATCTCGCGCGCATTACTGAAGGCGGACAGAACAAACGCCGTGAGCCAAAGACTGCCGCTGTCATCCTGTTGGCCAAACGCGGAGAACGAACCGTCATTACGCCGGAACGTCAATTGACGTTGATAACCGGTTGTAATGAAATATTCCGCCTTGGCGCGAATGTCCGTCGCCAGCTGGCCGGTTGAACGCAGATAGCGCAACACTTCGATGTCGGGCGCGAGGAACATCATGTTCTGCTCGCCGCAGCCGAACGGCATTCCCAGCAGTTCATCCAATCCCTGCATCGACTGACCCAACAAACTCGGCGTAACCGCGACGCGGTAATATTCCGAATCGGGTACAATCTCGATGAATGGAGGCAAATTTTCGGTCGGTTCACGCAAATCTGTTACTGTCGGCAATGTGAGATCGATAACAACGGAGGTCGTATCCCGCAAAATTCCGTTATGAACGATGTTACGGCGGACGCCTTCCGGCTCCACGCGCAAATCTTTGCGGATTGCATCCGCCCGTTGCGAAGATTGCGCGATAAGTGAAATGGGAATAACGCCTACTTTGGTAGGTTCGAGTGTAAACGTGGCGCCGGCAACGCCATTAGCAGGCACCGTGATTATCTGCACCGATTCATCCTGCAGACCGAGTCCCTCCGCATCTTCCAGCGTGATGCGGATGTTCTGTTCCTGATCTACGTAATTGAAAACGCGCACGAGCAGCGGGAAACGGTCGCCGCGAATGACAGCGTAGGGCAGATCCGGTTCGACAAAGAAATCCTGAAAGACGCGTAATGAACCTTCCGTGATTCCCAAGCCGCCGGGCGAGGTGGAAAGCGCATGTAGCTTCCACGTCGTAATGCTGTCCGGCGCAGTCAAATCAAGAGAAACGAAACCGTTTTCGTTCGTCAACAATTCCGGCTGCCAAAGCCAGGTTTCCGGGAAAAACGTGCGGGTCCGTTCCGGTTCTTGATATGCAGCGCCGCCCCCGACAGCAGCTTCATTATCCAATACCGCTTCGGGCACGGGGAAGAGGAAATCGCCACGGAACACCGGATTCATCCAAAATTTCCACGGATCAAACGGCTCGGCGATCGGCACGGTG
Source organism: Candidatus Omnitrophota bacterium (assembly GCA_003598175.1). Classification (GTDB taxonomy): domain Bacteria; phylum Hinthialibacterota; class Hinthialibacteria; order Hinthialibacterales; family Hinthialibacteraceae; genus SURF-12. The sequence goes on along the minus strand of QZKN01000088.1, from coordinate 3,326 downwards.
ACCATTTTTGAGGTGATCATTTGCAGGTTATTTTCGCTCAAAATATCCGCCGCTCCTTTTTGACCATAGCTGACCGTTTGATTGATTTGACGACCGGGAAGCACGTTGGGATCATCGCCGGAGTGAACTTCCGCCTGTGGTTCCATGAAGATTCGTTCCAATTCGGCGAAAACATTGCGCAAATTCAGCCGTCCTTCCGCCAAAGCGAAGATCGACTGGTCGACGAGAGCGATCCCGATCATGGCCTGGCCTTCATTTTGCAGGGAAAGCGTCACCGGATCGCCCGGCCGCACCTCTTCCGCGCTGAATGAAGCGGTCAAATTGACCGGAGCGGCCATGGTAACCTGAAAAGGCAGCACATCGACGGACACTTCGTTATCCGGCTGGATCATATAAGCGACCAGCCGCGCTTCCGGACTCATTTCCGGCGTCACCGTGAAACGAATGGTTCGTGTTTCGGAAGCCTGCGAAAAAACGGTTCTGCCGTTGGCGTACACGTCGTAAAAAACGGTTCCGCTGTTGGTCGCATATACCGTGAACTCCGCTTGCTGTCCGACGTTCATTGTTTCCTGATTCTGCTGGCGCAGGTGAATATAGTGTGAACCGGGCGAATAAACCGCATTCAGAATCAAGGTTTCTTCTTCCGTTTTTCCATTCAACGTTGCTCGCGCCAAAATATTGGACATCACCGTATCTTCCGGCACGTTGAGATTATAAAGAGCCAGGCCGTTCTGCGTCCGAATCGTTTCTCGCAGGGGATCCGCGCTCGATCCGTCCGCTTTCAGGAACGAAACTTCCAACTCGACGGCCTGCGACAATGGCGCACCGCCAGGCGTCTCGGTCACGATCAGAACTTCCTGATTCAGGCCGGGTTTGATGACCGGCGATTCGGAAATCAGCTGAATCGCCACGCCGGCTTCGACGATACGTGCTATTAGATCGGCGCTTTCTTCGTGGCCGGTGTCGTCCGTCACTGTAATTTTCAGTTGCAGCGTTCCCGCGCCCTCTTCACCGGCCGTTCCCGCAATGTATTCCACCGGGGGAAGGTCAAACGCATACATTCCATCTTCGAGCCGCGCGTCCACGGTCGCATAGGTCTGCCATGAACCGACGTAACGCAACGCTTCGATGTGGACATTGCCCTGAACCGGTTTGCCGAAGAAATAGCGGCTCTCGACGATTCCGGTGATGCGTTCATCAACGAGAAACCAACTTTTTTCCAAATTCAAATCCACTTCAAAAGCAGGAAGCACATAACGATCCACTTCGATATCTTTTTCGAGTTGCACCTCGCTGCCATAGCGGGCGACAATTTTCCAGGTCCCGAAATTCAATTCGTTCGCAAGGGGGAGTTCAAACGAGGCGACGCCATACGCATTGGTTGTAAGCGTGTCGCGATGAATTTTGATCCCTTCCGCGTCGCTGATGGATAGTTCAACGCTGCCTTCCAGCGGCGCCAACGCATTGTTCATCAGCAATACCCGCCCTTGAATCATCTGACTTGGCTTGTAAATAGGCTTATCGGTTTCGATAAACAAAACTCCGCCTTCCTGGATGGTTGTGTCGCCGGATAAAATCGCTTCTCCCAGCGTCAGGACTTCTATTTTCCATGAGCCGGTCACCATTTTAGGAACCGTGAAGGTTTTTGCCGCCAGGCCGCGGCTATCGGTAAATCCTTTATCCAGCAAAACGTTTTCCTGGCCGCGGATTAATTTGACCGAATAAGGCACGCTAAGCGGCGTATGGTTATTGATGTTGGTTGTAACCAGCGAAAATGAGCCCTGGCTGCCGCCATATAACTTTTTCGGGATCATCAACGTCGCGGCAAGCGCGGAATTGTTCTGAAGTGAAATCGGTTCGGGCAAACCGATAATCGACTTAAGCGAAAACGTTTCCAGAATCAGGTTATCCATCGCCGTTTCGGATGCGTTTTCTCCGCCCCCGTTTTGCACGAACGCATACAGCGGCTCTTCCGACGGTTGATAAAGCCCTCCCGTCATAATTTGAACGAATGCAGGAGATTGCGGTACGTTTTTATTGTCCAGAAACACGCCGGAACTCCAATCGCCGTTGGTAATGACCATCGCCGTCATGCCATCCTGGCCGGACAAGCGGCTCACGTCCGCTTTTCCGATCAAGAGCGTGTCCGCGGCGAGCGTTTCTCCGCCCTGCGCCCGGACTCCCGCATTGGCGGCTAATCCATTTCCCGTTACGGACAATAAAACTCTCTTATTGTCGGCATCCTGCCGAACAACGCCTTGATCATTATTGATATTGGTGATCAGACTATCGGAAACGGCATCGAAGGAGCCGGCCGGATTGGTGGGAATCGTGTTTATTTCCGCGGGAGAGAAGGGATAAACGGAAAAATTATAAATAATGATCGTCGCGTTCCCCGCCGCATCATCCGCAAGCGCCGCCTGCACCGCTCCCATCACATTTCCGGACGGCGGCGTATATATAGTATGCAATCGCTGAACGGTTTTTAACGTTTCCGGCGCTTGCGCGCTGACCAGCGTGTAGCCCAGCTGTCCGTCGGGAATACCATCGATGGAATTCAGACCGATAATGGCGATTTCCGCGCTTCCTTCCACCAGACTATATTCCAACGTCAGGATCATCGGACTCTGCGCGTTTTGAATCGTTTCCACCGACATCAGAAACATCGCGTCACCCGGCCGGAGCGTCAATCGGTAGCCTTCACTCACGTCACCGCCATACAGAAATACGCCGTTTTCCCCGTCCGGAAGGGCATAATCGGTGACCGGAGTGGGGAGAATTGCCCCATTCAGGAACGCATCTTTAGTAAAAACAAAGGATTGCAGCGGCTCAGCGCCGGCGGAAAGCGTGCCAAACAACAAAGTAATGCCAATCATGACATTGAAATGGTTCCATCTTTTTTGCTTCATCGTTCTCCTCGATATTCTCTTCGAACGGCTGCGTTTTCTTACAAAATCGCGCCCGCCGCCCGAATAAAAATGGTTGCTCTATTCTATATATCACAAGAAATGCGAAATGTTCCCTTTTATTTGAAAATTATTGTGGCGTAAGGGGTAGAGCCGATTCGTGGATTTATCGATTACCCATTCGATTGATGAAAGAATGGTTGATTCGGTAAAAGAGTACTTTTTTCGAGACTGATTCCAAACCAATCCTGAAAGAAGATTGCGTAAAGACCTGATTTTTTATCTCATGCATTTTCATAAGTGTTGTTTTTCCACCCCAACGGGGTAAAAGAGGATAGCCAGCGGGCAACGCCCCTGGTTACGGAACTCAAAGCAAACCCGCCCTGAAGGGGCGTAAGAAAGCCAGTTGCGATTCCCGTT
>QZKN01000158.1 GCA_003598175.1 Candidatus Omnitrophota bacterium | reverse complement strand
GATAACATAGCACAAGTCCGAAATGGATGTCAATAGAAAAATTCAAATATTTTTCATCTGTCACAAAATTTAACAATCAAATCAGCGACTTTTCCTAGCAAGGATAAATATTCGTATAATCGAACGAGGGATCGGAATGAACGGGAATGGAAAAATTGGCGCTTGGATTCTCTCGAACGCCGGAAGAGCGTTTACAGCACATGGAAGTATTATACGTATATAATATGGAGATCACGTTCGCGTACGACTTCAAAGAGTTCTTGAAATTGCTGAACATCAATAAAGATTACGTACGTTTCCCCAAGACAAGCCGTATGGCGATATAAGGAATCAGGAAAACGAAGATCATCCATAATTTAGCAAGCCCCATCCATCCATAACAAATCAGATCGAATTGTTGTTTTGTGATGTCAAAAAATTTCGAATGGATCTCATATGCATATTGATTTGCAAATACCATAAAACATGCACAGAAAGCGAGAAAAACCAATCCCATAATAAAGCACCGGATCAATATTTGTGCCAATGCGTCTAACGACTCGTTACGATTTGTTGAATTATTCATTTTCATCCCCCCGCCGTAATCGGCACATTGCTGACATCTCCGCCCCAGCGGCCAATATCCCCGCTGCTGACCAATCCGTTGGTGGGATGATACACGCGGTCATTCGCCGCTTTATTTTGACCGGCGGCATTTTGCACGTACACCCATTCAATCGCGTTTTGGGTGCGATCCGGTCCCCAACTGGCCAGGCAGTACCCTTTCGTGCTCAAATCGGGGCGGTTGATGGCGTTGATCCAGTTTCCGGGACCGCTATTTTCATAATAATAGTTGAAATACAGGTAGCTTTCCTTATTGTTGCCGGTGTTGCCCTGCTCGGCTTTGAAGATATCGCGGAAACCGACGTTGGCGATGTAGGAAATCGGCGTGGTGAGGCCGATCAAATCGACGGTCAGGTGCGACCAGTTGTTGGGGTGTTTGTTGTTATCCAACAGGTAGAGATCAATCGCCGTTCCCAGGGCTTTCAGGTCGCCGTTGGTGCGGGCAATACGAGCGCGGGTTTGCGCATTGAGAAAATTGGGAACGGCGATGGCCGCCAGGATTCCGATGATTGCGACTACGATCAATAACTCAATCAACGTAAAGGCTTGCTTTGGTTTCAACAACATATGAATTCCTTCCATTTCCCTTGCACACGATTCTCGTCCGGGAGATGATGATGCATTGAACCTTATTGTCATGCATTTATCGACCTAACGGAAGGTGGATTCATCCAGTTGGAATGGATGAAAAAAAACGGGGGCGCGGGCATCCTGCCCGTCCATACAAATCGAAGATCCGCTAATACAATTGCCATTGTTCGACTGACACCGGCAATACGCCATGCAAATATTCAATCCGGCGCGAAATAAAGGTTTGGATCTCCGTATAGCCTTGTTCGATATGCTGATACCGGGCGGCGCGGTTCGCTCCGGTTTGATTTTCAAGCAATCGCAAATCGGTTGTGAGCAATGATTTCATTTCATCGATTTTCCCGAATAATTTTTCTTCCGTAAAATGACGGTTTAATTCATCTCGCAACGAAAGAATGTATTGTTGATGAAAGGCGGCATCGCGATGTATTTTGGAGGTCACCGGACCGGGATTGCGCGACGCCTGCGTTCCGCCGATGGCGACGCCGTCGATGGGAAACGTCGTCGGCATCGCGGCGTACAACTCACGCGTGGTGGAACCCCACAACCAATCCAGATCCCACGGAATTATTTCCCATTTACCGAACGGACCGGGATCGAGATACATCCAGTTGTTGTTCCAGAATCCATCCCAATTGCTGGTCAAAACGGAGGCGACGCTGTACCGCAAAAATTCATCCAGTTCCAAACTCGATTCCATGGCAATACGCAACATTTGCAGATTTCGTGTATTGAGAAGGGCAAGCAGGTCTTCGATGCTTCCCGTTCCTTCGTCTTTATTCGTATGTTTTTCCCAATTCGGATTCGAATAGACAAGTTTATAAAGGTCGCCTTGCGGCGAACGATTGTTGAGCAGCAGGAATTGCTCATTCACTTGCTGAATCACCAGGCGTTGCGCTTGCGGCGTTGTGGAGGAGCGAGGAAGGGCAATCATTCGATAAAATTCTGCCCACGGCGACGGAATGTTCATTTCCCGATAAAACCAAAAACCCAGATGTTCGCGAAACGGCGCGCTGGAGCCCGGATTGGTGCCGCGCACAGGCGTTTCCGGGATAATATTGATGGTGCGATCGCCATAAAATTCCGCTCCTTTGAGAAAACGAACCTTTTGCCCGTTATACGAATCTCGCACTTCCGCGCCGTCGAACACCTCGGGAGCGGCGTCGGGAGAACGCAAACAAACAACTCCACTGATTGGGCGCGGAGAGGGTAGAAGTCGGGAAACGGTTGGGGGCAACAACCACAAAATGGGAAGTCGCGTATTCACTTCCCCATCGTATACGAAATACGAGAAAAAAGGCGCCGGCTCGGCCGGATGGGGCAACAAGACGCTTCCGCCATCCGTCAATTGAACGGCAACGTTGCAACGCACGACGGTTTGCGAAGGAGACAACGGCAACACCGCCTCATAAGTGGCCGATGATAGAGTTGCCGAAACCTCCCTCATGGTTACTTTTTGCGGCGTCGAACTGACGCCCGCGCGCTCCCAAAAAAGAGTGGCTCCCGCAATGATCTCCGGCGTATCAAAACCAACGCGAACGGTAACCGTATCGTTCGCAAGAGGATGGCGAGGAGAAATATCAACCGCCTGGATCATGGGCCGTGGTATCTGACCGACATTCGAATTCCGCGAGCCGGGAGTGCCCTCGTCCTGCAAGGAAGCGCGCCAGGAATGGAAATCGTCGGCGGGCAAATCCCACGCGATTCTCTCCAGACTGGCGCCATACCCATCCGGCCCCAATGGCCAGGGAGGCGAATCGCTGTACGTTACACGGAAAGCGAGGCTTCCGTCCGGACGTTCCAGGCTGATGGTTTCGCCGCTGTCGGACAATTTTCCGGCGTACGGTCCGAGTACGTTTTTATTGCGCCACGTGCTGTGCGTCGGAACGCGCACCACAACGAGATAGGAATCGGGGCCGATTTGTGTTCCTGCCGGAAAGTCATAAAACACGCCTTCCACGAAACGATAGCCGGAAAGATCAAGGCTTTCCCGTCCGGGATTGTACAATTCCATAAACTCGCGATACGAACCGTCTTCCAAATGGTTGTCAGGCGGATTGTAATGGATTTCGTTAAGAACGATCTCCCCGAACGAGTGCACGGCGTCAAGGATCATGAAAACCGTAAGCAGTATGATGCAATAATACTTGTTTTTGAACATAAAAAATCTCCACGTGAATCATATCGATATTCTAAATAAAAATAAACGCGGAAGGGCGCTATCGGTCTTAACTCGGATATCCGACAACGAGAATGTATACGAGTTTTTCCCTTTCCGGGATGCCAAGCATCTGTTGGTATTGACGATCCAGAACCGATCCGTTCGGCACTCCGCCCAAACCCAGCGCCTCCGCCTGCAAAAGCAGATTTTGCGCCGCATGTCCCGCTTCCAGATACACATACGAAATCCCATTTTTCCCATATTCCTTCACGGTCCGCTCGAACACGGCGCTGATGAGGAACACGCATTGGGAAACCTGCATCATTTTGGATCCCAAATTCGCCTCGGCCAACAATTGATGCATGTCGCCGGACAACGTTTTCACCACGGCATGTTCGTTGGGAAGGTAACGATAAATCCCGCCGGGTTTGACCACATACAGTTCCAGCGGATACGTCGCGCCGGCGGATGGGCAGGTGCGATGCCTGTTTTCCGAACGATTCACGCCTTGCGCCGACCATAATAATTGGCCGATTTGCTCCCAACTGAGTTCCAGGTCGCTGAATGAACGCACGGATTTTCGCTGCCAAAGAGCTTCTTCGAGCGATAAGAGGCCTTTTGCCTGCGGCTGGGGTAACGTGATTGTGTCGCCGATGGATTCTTGAGTAAACGGCGTATCATAAGCGCCTGCGGCCAGAATCCCGAGCAAGAATAACACCAATACTGAAGTTTTTCGTAAATTCATAACCGTTTATCCTCCTCTATTTTTATCTCCGCTGAAACCGCTGTATGATTCTATCAAAATATGAAAACATAAATAAGCGCTATTTCCGTTTTCATTGAGCATTTTGTCGATTACACTGATATGCGGAACGAGAATTACCCACGAAATCCATAAATCGCTACATTGAATAACATTTCGATTCTTTTTCAACCACGACCTTCTTTCCCCTACCCTTTCGAGCAAATATATATAAGAATAACCCACAGTATTGACGAAAAAAGGAGGTTTTCATGAAAACAATTCGTTTTTTGAGTATGGTCGTGTTGCTCGTTGTTGGTGTAACAATACCTGCCAATGCGCAGCCGGCGGAATCGCCGGAAGCTGCCGGCGTGAAACCGCTTTCCGGCGACCTCTCGCCCTGGCGGGCGTTTGGATATGACGGCATCGATTTCGATCAGGTGTGGGTCATCGCCTTGAATAACGGTACCATCGCCGCTTTCAAGCGCGCCATGTCGCCCACAGTACCCGGCACGATCGGCGGCAGCGAATTTCTCCTCTTTGCGCCGGATGGCAGTTTATTGACCGCGGCGCCGATTCCCGGCAGTTTTGAAGCGGATGGTTCCCCGACTCCGCTGGTCGATTATGCCTCCACCGGTTTGTCCTGGGGCGGATTCACCCTTGGCGCTCATGCGGATCGCGCCAATGGCAATGGTTTCGTCGTCCATAATTTGGGGGAGAACGCCAGGAGATTCGGGTTGAATCACGCCGATGAAGTGGGCGACGAGGCGTTTTCTTTGGTCCAATTGTTTAACAACGACGGTACCCCGATTGGTTCCAGCATCAACGCGTTTGGCGCATTGACCGGCGAGTCGGGGGGATACCGCGACATCGGCGCTGCGATTCTGAGCAATGGCGACGTCGTTGCAATCGGCGAGAATCGTCAACAATCGGATGATTTGCTGGATGCCGTCGGCGCGTTTGCCACCGAAGTGGTGATCGCCGTGATTCTCGGGAGAGATGGCAGCACAAAAGTAGCGCCTTTCGTGGTTCACACCGACGAGAACGGTCAATACCTCGGCCAAAGCAGCAGCGCCATTTATCAAAACGTCGTCGCCTTCGAAGGCGGCTTCGCCATCGATTATAGTCAGGGAATCCGTTGGTATAATAACGACGGTACGCCCCGCACGCCCGTACAATCCGATCACGCCGAACTGGCGGGGATGGAAGTGATTCCCGACGTGGCCGGTTTTACACTCGGCGCCGATTCCGGCGGTCGCGGGGACAGTATGGCGTGGGCAAGCAACGGCAAGGATTTGTTGGTGAAAAGCATCAACGTGCAAAGCGGGCCGGATTCCGTCGGCGTGTTGATTTACTACAAACCGGACGGAACCGTTCGCAATTTTGTCCGATTTGACGATACGGATATCACGCGGGATGTGGCCATGGTGGACCGGACGTTCTGCGATATGGACGAAAATGGAAATGTGTTCGTCGTCTGGCAGGATAAACGGTTCGGCGGAGACCGTGACAGCGGTCACAAGCAGATTTTTGGCCGATTCTTCAATGCGGAAGGGGTACCGGCGGGGCCGAGTTTCCCCGTTTACGAAAATTGGCGTTCCGAACCGGATACGGTGAATTACGGCGGATCCATCGGCGTCATTCCCGCGGGAGATTTGGAACAACCACGTTGCGCCATGAATAGCCAAATCGCCGCCGTGATCGAGGCCACCAATATACTGCCCGATTTTCCCGATGCCGTGAAACAATTGTCAAGCGCGTTCGGGATGACGCTGGGCGAAGCGGTGCTCCGCCTGTTTGAAAATCCGTTTTACGATGAAACTCTGGTCAAAGAATGGTCGATCTATTAAAATACTTCTTTGGTTTTACTGCAGGGAATGAATAGTCCAATTCTCTCACGAAAGATGAAAACCAAACATCATTCACTCATTCCATCAGAAAGGAATAAAAATGAGTATCATTAAAATAATGCCATGCCTTGACATGAAAGAGGGACGAGTCGTTAAGGGAATTCATTTCGTCGACTTGAAAGACGCTGGCGATCCGGTCGAAAATGCCATGTTTTATCAAAAAGAAGGCGCGGATGAATTGGCGATGCTGGATATTGCGGCAACGGTCGAAAATCGGAAAACGCGTTTGGAATGGGTGAAGAATGTATCATCCGTCATCGAGATGCCATTGACCGTCGGCGGCGGGATTTCCAGCCTGCGGGATGTCGAAGATGTGCTCGCAGCGGGAGCGACAAAAATTTCCATGAACAGCGCCGCCGTACGCGATCCGAATCTGGTGAAACAGGCGGCGGACACGTTTGGAAGCGAAACCGTGGTCGTTGCCATCGACGCCAAACGAAATAAGAACATGATTTCCGGGTTCGAATTGGTCGTTTCCGGAGGCACCAAATCCGTCGGGAAAGACGCCATCGCCTGGGCGAAGCAGTGCCAGGAACTCGGCGCGGGAACCATTCTCCCCACCAGCATGGATGGCGACGGCACCCAAACCGGGTATGACCTGGAGTTCACCAAAGCTATTGCCGACGCCGTCGACCTTCCCGTGATCGCCTCGGGCGGCGCGGGAAAACTGGAACATTTTTACGAAGCCGTCACGCAAGGCGGCGCTGTCATTTTACTGGCCGCTTCCGTCTTCCATTATCGCATTTTGAGCATACGCGAAGTCAAGGCGTTTTTACGAAAAAAGGGATTGCCGGTGAATCTTTGATCAGAAGATTGTAAATTGTAGGGTGGGTTGAACGGAGTGAAACCCACCTCGGCATTGCATGGCGAGGGTCTACAAAATCCTTGTTTCGAATGGGATTCAAAACGTGTAGGCGATTTTCGTAAAAATACTGTTCCCCGTTTCTTCCTTATCTCCCACGCTGTTGAAAACCAAATACCAATGCGCGTTCCTGACGAATTCCCATCCATAGATGACGCTGAGGTTGTGGATGCTGTTTGCTCGATTTTGCACGGAGGATTTGATCCACATTTTATCCGTAAAATAGAAATCGAATACGATGCGATTCAACCAGACCGTCTCATCCTTGCCGATTGGATCGTCTTCGAAACGGATGGTGAATTCATAGCGGATGGGCAGGCGGTCAATCGGTTTGAAGCGCTTGCCCACATTCACTTCGTCATAATCGATTGCCTCGAATTGTCCCCATCCGTACGACACCTCCATCGACTTCCATAAATCCGAATTGTTCATGGATACGCCGGCGACGGTGCGCGTATTGTCGTACGGATCATGAAAATCCTCGTCATGGCCGAGAAGAATCCCATAATCGTTGTGGAATACGATGTCCGTATCGAACGAATAATCGCGCAGAATGGTTTTGCCATTCTCATTTTCATAGAGTTTCGTATCGAAGGAAGCATAAAGCCGTTTGTACCATCGTTCGTCGGAAGCATGATTATACGCGGCGCGAAACGAGGGTCCAAAAATATCCCGCCGTGGGATGTAACCGAGCGTCGGATTAAATCCTTCGGAAATTCCCGTGTAATCGAGATGGATATCCCACGGATATTTATTATAAATCAACGAAGAAGAACCAAGATAATCGATGCGATCTTTCGTGATACGTCCGATTTCGTTTTCCATGCGATCATCCGCAACCGATCCCTGCATGCGGTAGCGCCAATCGTCGGTAAGGAAGAAATATCCATCCACGCCGGCGACGCGGGAATGGCCGTCGTCGAATTCCGCATCGCTGAGATAATATCCCAACGATGATTTCTCGCCGATGTCCTGCAAGGCGCGAAACACGGTGGTGTTGCCGTGGCGCGTTTCGTCGTGTACCGCGTCGCCTTGAATGTTCAATAAGGCGAAGTTGGTATCATTCCACCGCCCGCTGACCTTCGCGCCCGCCTGAATGTCGGTAAAACGGCGGCTGTAATACAGGCGATGCGTCAAATTCAGCAACTCTTCCCCCTCGCGAAAGAATAATCGCTTTTCAGACAAAAATCGTTCCGTGTCGCGCAATTCGATCGTATCGTCGTCCGCCTCCACCTGCCCAAAATCGGGATTGATGGTCCATGCGGTAGTAATGGCGGGCGTCAAACGAAAACTCGCGTCGAGCCCCGTTTGAAAAATTGTATCCGTGTCTCCGTTAAAATCGACGCGTGTACTGACGTAGGGAGCGATCTCAAAATTGCGGTCAAATTCGCTGTCTGCGAGATCGAGTCCGGTGAGATGCCCGAAATGCCGGGGTTTATAATAATCCGTCGGATTGTAGTTCCAAAAACTGGTGACGTCGGTTCGGCGCAGACAGCGAGTAAAATTGATCCCCCACGTCTGATCGTCCTTGCGTTCATAATTCATGACGCCGAAGGGGATCCGCATTTCGAAAACCCAGCGATCCGCTTGAATGGTCGCCGCCAAATCCCACTCCGCCGTCCAGCCGCGGTTGAACACGCCGGACGGACCTTCGCTGGCATCGGCGCGAGCGCCGAGCGGATTGGAAAAGAAAGCATATTTCCCGCGATGGTTATGCGGAGGATCGAAATGCACTTCGATCCAGTCGTCCCCATCGAAACTGCGATCTTCCCTGCGTTCGGATGCGCGAATTTCCGCGATGTTGTCGTCCAGGCACTCGACGGCGATATAGAGATATTTGCGGGTATACGCCACGCGAACCAGCGTTTGCTGCTCTGCCGGCTTTTGGCTGCGGATGTCAATGAAATTCGACGTGACTTCACAATTCCGCCAAAACGGTTCGTCGAGTAAGCCGTCGACGGTGAGAGGCGCGTCCACTTTCAATGCGCGAAAGGAAGGGACCGGGGCGTTGGGATCGTCATGAGCGGATGAGGATCGATCTCCGAATGATGAAAAAAAGAAACAACCCAAAATAGGAATGATGAAAATCTGAAAAAAATATGTGTGTTTCTTCATGCAATCCAACTTCTGATGGAGTCGCCGTGTTGCCGGATTGGATCAACACTGACTTGGGTTATAGTTTCCTTACCGCTTGTCTGTCAAGCCGCCTGACATTGATTCGCCAAAAGAATGGGTTGGACTCTTCAATACATGTTACGTTCATGTAACCGCTATGGAGTTGTGGAGAAAAGAGTTATACGGTAAAGGCGTATCGATAGTGGAAATCCGTATTTTTTCACTTTCAATCCAAGATATCATGCCATTGAATCAAAATTTTGGTCACTCGTGGAGTTGTTCCTTCTTTATTTCCATGATCCTTCTTGTTGCTTTGTCCAAATCCGGACGACAGGGATAGAGATCAGGTTTTTCATTTGCATGATATCTTCTCGAGCAACGGAGATGCGACCACTTTTGATGCAGGCTTGTCTGCGACAATTCTTTGGATCAATTGAAATGCGATCGTACATCATGACGCCTCCTGCCTTGTATAATACGATGCAAACGGTTTTAGGTGTAGGTGTGGGATGGATGATGACGTTTCAACCTATCGTACATTCTTCTCATTTTTGATGGATTGATATAGCACAATCCATCCACGAAACGTTGCGTTCCGATTCAACCAATTGTTCCTGCAATTTCCGTAATTCTACGAATTTTCTTCACATCCGTAACCATTCTCTCATATTCGGGAATACCGGCGTTGCCGCCCATCCGCACTTTTTTATTATGGAAAATCATTTCACTTTCGACGGATTTCCGTCCGGTCACGTGAAATTCTTTGGCTTGGGTTTTTCGGATCAATTCCGCCAGGTTTCGTTCGTTGACGCCGCTGCCGGGCATAATGACAATGCGGCCGGCGGCGAGTCGGTTCAAATCGGCGATGAGTTCGATGCCATCGATAGCCTTGTTTTCCTGCCCGGAAGTCAAAACCCGGTCCATACCCAATGCGATCAAATCTTCGAGCGCCTGCAACGGATCGGAGGTCATATCGAATGCGCGATGAAAAGTGACCGGCAACGGCCGGGCGAGGTTGACGATCTCTTCCGATCGCTTCATATCGACGGAGCCATCCGCATGCAAGATGCCAAATACGATTCCATCCGCTCCCAATGCCTTTGTCGTCGTCACGTCTCGCTTCATGATTTCGAATTCGAGATCGGAATATAAAAAGTCGCCGCCTCGCGGGCGGATGATCACGTTCAATCCAATACTAATTTTTTCGCGAGTTAACTGAATGCAGCCATAACTGGGCGTGGTGCCTCCTTCATATAAATTGTCGCACAGTTCGACACGATCCGCGCCGCCCTGTTCGGCGGCCATAGCGGATTCCGTTGAATTCACACAGACTTCGATGATAATTTTCGATAGCGTGGACATGATGGTTTCCTTATTCGATCACAAACCAGGTGATTGATTGCGCCGGCATGGCAACCGGCAGAGTGATGGTATATGCGCGATCCAAATGATAGGTTCCGGCTTGACCTTCCTGCTCACGAATTTGTGCCGTGGTCGTCAAACCCGTGTAATAAAGCGGTAATTTCAGCTGGGTGTTCACCGGCGTGTCGAGTGGATTGTACACCATTGCCAAACCACGCTGTCGGAGATTCGGATTCACGTGCAGAATACAATCAATCGATTTGTGATCGGGACGGCGCACGTGAATAATGTCCGAAGAGAGTATCTTGCGGTATGTTTTATAAAAATCCACCCACTTTTTCACCACAGTTTTCGTTTCTTCCGTGTCGTACAGGCGCGGACCGCGATAACAGGCGATGACGCCGCTGCCGAAATTGAGCGCCAAATGCCATTCGTATTCGGTTAAATGCTCCGACAGCGGTTCAAGTGTGGCCGCGGGGCCCCCTCCGTGATATTCGACCAGCGGCACGAACATCCAGCCCATGCTTGGCGGCTTCAAATAGGTTCCATCGAAAATATTCTGCCGCGCGATTAAAATTTGCCGCCAGCGCGGCAGGCTCCAGTTGGTTTCCCGATATCCCATCGGCAGTTTTTGTGAGCCGTTGTAATAGTAACTGTCCGGCGTGTTGATATACATGCCGCGCTTCAAACATTCCGCGTAGAAATCAACGCATCGCTGCCATTGCCGGAACTGCGAATCGGCCAAACCGCTATGATGCTTGTGCTGGGTGGAAGCGCAAACATCACCGTGATAAGGGCCGTCGGTTTCGATCACATCCAAACCAACGGCGTCAATGAAATTAAGCACGCGCCGGAAATACCCGTCCGACCATTCGCCGGCCAGACAGGCGCTTTGACCGAACTTGCTTCCGGGCTTTCCTGTTATCGGATCAATGCAATTGTTTTTATCTCCCACATCGCGCGATGCGCACATGAGTGTGTAGCCGCCGATTTCGATTCCTTTGCCGTGAGCGTATTCCACATCGGCCTTGAAGTTGGCGATGTAGTCCGGATCTTCGCTTTCGATATCGAAGCCGCTCCAGAAAGTCAGAATCACCATCTCAAATCCCACTTCCGCGCATTGATCAACCGCTTGGCGAACGGTTTTCGAATCCGAATTACGCACGTGCATGAAAATCGGATTTTCCGTGACCTGCGGCGTCAACGTGCGGAGCATTCGACGCCGAAACAGTCCCTGCCGTTCCCGATCGTCGCTGTCGAAAAGCATCTCAAATGTGATAAATGATTCAAACGTCTCGCCCGGAGCGAGTTTCATCCCCGGTCCGAGCGGATAACGGCTGGTGAAGAGAACCGGCGATTGATAAAGGTAATCGACCTGTGACGTGTATTCCCAATCCGGTCCCCAATGATTCGTGTCCATGTCCGCAAACGCATAGTTGCTTTCTGCATGGAAAAGATGTTTTTGTTCCTCGTTCACGGCGAGGATTTCCGTACTCGCCGAGTCGATGGTCACCGCATGCGCCGTATGGTTCGTAACCGTTATCCATTTGGCCAGCGCCGGAATTCCATCATACAGCTCATAATGAATCGCGACGTCAAGTCCGTCGTATTTTTCCAGTGCGTTTATAGGCGGTTTGAAATGGGCGGATAAGCTCACGCCTAGCGGCGGCCAGGGCGCGTTGATCGCATGTCGTTTCGGCTGCCACGGATAGCGCGCCAGGGGTTCGCTTTTTTCCAAATGGGAGAAGGAAAATGCATCCGCGCCGCCATGCATATCCTTCAGCCATTCCGGATTCAGATACGCATAGTCCGGCTGCCCTTTCAATCCGCCGATTTCAAACGGCTTCCCATCGATCACAATGACGGCTTCGGGTTTCACGCCCCGCAAAACGCCGTCGCCGGTCATGCGGTTGACGAGATCGATCGTTGCAAAGGTGCCCGGTGTGACGTGAAATATACGCGCGATCAGTCCGTTGTCCAGGACGACCGTATGGGAGCCATTTTCGAAAGATAAAGTCTGTTCGTTGCTCCCATCGATGAATACTTCCGCCTCCACTTCAATCGGAGAAATCAACCAGTCGCTGGGATGCGGCTGATACAGTGAGGTTGAGTCATCGGCGAAAACGGAAATCGGTAAACAGAAAACGAGGGGGAAGAATGAGATGATCTTTCTTTTCTTTATCATAACAGATTTTCATGCGTTGAATGTAAATTTATTTATGGGAGTAATTTGCTCTTCTGCCAGAAACGACGCATACCCTAAACAGGCCAGGATATCAGCCTGGGTGAGGGATGGGTATGCCTTGAGTAAACTCTCAATCGTATCGCCGCAAGCCAGCATCCCAAGGATTTGAGCGACAGGAATGCGAGTTCCTTTAATGCAGGCTTGTCCGTGACAGATTTGGGGATCAATTAAAATGCGATTATGCATGATGTTGTCTCCTCTCCTGTATGATACGATTGGAAAGGTTCCGAGTGTAGGGACACGGCTCGAATATCGATCGATGGATTTTATTGTTTTACTCAGGACGTACAAATTAACTGTGACGCTTTCTCTCCCGGTGAACAGAAAACAAAGTTGGCTCGCTACATGGAATGGGTATTGAAAAAAGAGGGCAATCCGGTACGAATCGCCCTCTTTCCGGTAAGCTGTTGGGTTTAGAGAGTCAGGAGAGCACTTCGCGCGGGTTTTGTCGCATAAGGGTTCTCATGCGAAGTCTGTTTAGCGCTCACACCGACAACAAGTGTGTTTCAGCAAAACCGGTCTGCGGGAAGCCTTAGCTCTCCTCACCTCCGCAGCCACCTGCGCTACATAAAACCGAACTTATTTGACTACAACTGCTACAATCGTCATGTATCATATAGTGGACCACCTCCTTTCCGCGCTACCTGCAAAGTTATCAGATTATACAAATTTGTCAAGATCGGTTACTCCCAAACAGGCGATGACGGCGCGGATTTTCTACACACGATTCCATTTGCTTGGAGGCGTCCGGGATTTCCAGACCGCCCTGTTCTCTGCATTGTCATCATCAAAAACAAAATCCATACCGAATCAATGCAAACCCAATCCCAAAACCTTCTTGCAATACTGAATGCTGCGTTCCAGATCGAATTGGTGTTGTTGCTGCGTCAGTTTCTCCGAGCGTTCGCCGCTAGGGCGTTCCGGCGGCGGGACGAACGGTTTGCCGCGTTTGGCCAACGCCACAAAACGGGCGAATTCCGCGGCTCGAGCTTTGGGAAACACGTCCCAGAATTCCGGTTTCAGATAGTCGTAGGTTCGCGGCCCGATTTGGGAAATGATTTCCAGGATGAAGGGGACGTTCGGGCAGATTTGCATGTACCGATCGAGATACGCATTCCAGTCCACATTCCCGTCGCCGATGTTGGTCCATTCCACGCATGCGCCGTGTTCGGTTTCCCAAACCGCGCTGTCTCTCATACCGCTGGATGCCGCATAGGGGCCGAGCACTTCGAGGTTGACCATCGGATCCTCGATAGCCCAGGCGGCGTTCCCGGAATCCATCGTCGCGCCGACGTACTCCTTGCCGGCGGCTTCGATCAATTCGACCAGTTCCCATGCCTGCATGTCGCCGGCGTGGTTTTCGATTGCGATTTTTACGTTCGCATCGATGGCAAGACTGCGGACCGCCCGGCACACACGGACCGTGCTTTCGATGTGGCGGTATATGCCGCCGTCGCCTTGCCGGTCCTGACTGGAGCCCAGATAACAGCGGGCGACTGGCGAGCCGAGCGCCTTTGCCACGCGGATCGCCAGCGCCAGATGCTCTTCCGCCGCGCCATATTTTTTATTGAATCGCGGCGACGTGGGACAAATTCCACCCGTTCCCGCATGAATTTCGATGCCCAGTTCGTCCGCTTTCTTTTTGACGTCGTGCAAATAATCGTCCTCAAAACTTTCATACACGTCCAGATCGGACATCATCAGCACGTCGACTTTCAAGGACGCCGCGTAATCCAGCAGTTCCGGCGCTTTCCAGCCCATCGAACGAACGGAAAAATTGTCAAAGCCGAGTTTGATATTTCTCTTTTTCGCTGAATCTCCCCAACCAGAAGAATGAAGCGCAATCGCACTTCCCGCCAGAACCGAGGATAAAAGAAAATCTCTTCGCGTCCATTTCGAATTCGTTTCCTGCATTCCAACCTCCTGTGGCATTATGATAAAGTACGATTTTGATGGATTCCATCATACAATCTTTTTTCAGTTTGGAAAACAGGTTGGTGAAAGGGATCGCCGCACATTGGGTGGGGTGGTTTTCCTTGTTTGCTTTCAATGTCCAAAACCATCGATAAAAATGTTGACAAATCCATCGAATGGTGAGAAGATCAACCACTAAACCAATCTGTTTTTATGAAAAAGAAGATCCCCTCATGAAAAAAGGTTTTACGTTGATCGAATTGTTGATCGTTGTCGCCATCATCGGCATCCTCGCCGCGATAGCCGTGCCCAATTTTCTCAACGCGCAGGTGCGCGCCAAAATCGCCCGCTGCAAATCGGATCTGCGCGCGATCGGCATGGCGCAGGAACAATATTTTTTGGATCGCAACGCCTATCCGCCCAGCCATTATTTGATTTTGTTGAGTACGCCGGTAGCCTATCTCAGCGCGGTGCCTACCGACGTGTTTCCTCCTCCCTTTGAAAAAAACAGCGGGCAGCCGGAAGCCATCGTGCAATGGACCTGGTACCGCTATTTCTCCACTCCACCGGGCGTGGACAGCCGCGGAACCACGGTGTGTCACGATTATTGGGCATATTTTCCGCCGTTTCTCATGCGCGACCAGGCTGTGACGCGCTCGACGGCGCAAGGCTGTCCGGCGCGGTGGTACGTCAAATCCTTCGGACCGAACGCGGGGATGCCGGGTTTGTGGTCGGGCAACAACGGCGACGATTACACGTTACGGTACGATGCCTCCAACGGCCTTAAAAGCATCGGCGACATCGCGATTTTCGGTCCCGGCAACATGATCGAGTGAATCATTCCGTAATTTCGATGCTCGGACGCATTGTTGCGAACAATTCGATTTGGAAAAAAAATATCGCCGCTCTGAAAGAACGCGATTATCCGCTTGCCTGCCGCCTGCTCGAAGCGCCTTTACTCCTTGATCGCTATTTTGTTGCTCCCGCGTCGGATTACACCTCCATTCTCACGATCCAAATGCCGGACGGCGCCTATTTTCCGTTGGACGAACCTCAAGATTCGCTCAAGAAAAGGCAGGAGTGGATTCAGGCGATAGGCGCTACGTTTTTGCATAACGCCCACGTCATGCTGATCGGATTCTGCAGCGGACATCACATTTCCCTTTTGCATCGATTGGCAGATGGAAACACGTATATTTGGATCGTTGAACCCGATTTGTCTCTTCTCAAAGCCGCTTTTCACGTATCGGACTTTTCTTCGGTCATCTTGTCGCCTCGCATCCTGTTTGCTGTCGGATTATCACCGGAACACGCGGCGAAAAAGCTGTTTACGGGCGTCACTTCGAATCGGATGCGGGCGCAAGGCATTCGCATGACCTATCCGCCGGCGGCCGGGCGATTGTATGCCGACTACATTCGCAAAATGGCGATTTCCATCGAACAAGCGACTCGCGGAGAGGAATTGAAATTGCGAACGGTGGAAACGCAGGGGCTCTACATTTTAAAAAATCTTGCTGCCAACCTGCCGCGAGTCCTCGAAAGCGCTCCCGTATCGAATTTGTGGAGCAGCGCCGCAGGCGTTCCCGCACTCGTCGTCGCGCCCGGCCCCAGTCTGCGCGATGCGTTGCCGCTGATCGCCGCTCACCGGGATGCGGCCATCCTCATCGCTATCGATACCGCGCTTCCGATTTTGGTTAAACATGGAATTTCGCCGGATTTGATCGTCAGTCTGGATTTCACGGAACTCAATGCCCGCCATTTTGACGGCGTCGATGCGGGGATCGGAATCCTGGCGGCGTCGCCCGTGATCGATCCGCAAATTACCCGGCGCTATGCCGGTCGAACCTACTTCTTTTCCCACCATGCGGCGCGTCTGATTCACAAACTGCCTTCCCTGACCTGTCTTGGCGAGTTGAAGGCGCACAGTTCCACCGCCCATGCGGCGTATCATCTCGCGCGACGGATGGGGTGCGCGCCCATTGTCCTGATTGGCAACGACCTGTCCTTTCCCGGCTTGAGACGCTATGCGCCGGGCGCCATGCAGGACGCCCTTGAACATCCGACCATTGCCGAAGATGCTCTTTTCGCTGTGGCCGCCAACGATGGCGGAACTGTCAAAACCGACGCGCTTTATCATATGTTTCTCGAAGCCTTCGCTGACTTGATTCAGGAAACCGCCGGCATTGTGATCAACACCTCTCAACACGGCGCGCGCATTCCCGGCGTCGTTTTTATGCAACTCGAGGACGTATTCATGACTCCAAACCGACAAAAAGTGGATACGGCTTTTCTGGCGCGTTCGCTTTTCCCGCCGTTGCATCGCTATCGTCGTCTGGCAATCGAAGACCTGTCGCAACTGATAGCGGCCTGTCGAACCTCGGAAAAAGATCTGCAGAAGCTGATCCACGGTATTCGGACAACCTCTGGTATGGAGCCTGATTTCGAGAAAAAAATAAGGCATACATACGATGCGTTTTTCTCTCTGCATGAAAACAACCAATCTGTTTTTTACATATGCACATTTTTATGTCCACGAGCCACAATTTCTCTGTTTGGCGATACCGACAGGACGTTTTTCCCTGGCGGGAACACGGATCCGGAAAATAAGGAAGCGAAAAATCGCTGTCTGCGTTATTTGAACGATTATCGAAACGCCATGAGGCTCAATGCGGAGGTCCTGGATCAGGCTTGTGAAATCTTACAACGCGATTTGCATTGCTCGCCGATGGATCGGAATCGGATTCATCCATAAGCCTCTTTTCCAACGCTTGCCCGTTTGTCGGTAAAGATGATTCGATGATCCAAACTTGCGCAATGGCAGTCCATTCCCTATGATTTCACAAAATGATGTAATTTTCCGGAGGGAAAAAAGAATAGCTGTTTCGAATGACCGCTTACCTCGAAAAAAACGTTTCATTGAATTATAATGAATTGGATGTATATAAAATGGAGTATGGTTGCCGAATGTACCCTACGGTTCTTATTGATTAAATCAATCGTAAATGAAAGCGGTTCTTCACTCCCGGTGAATGGCGAAGGTGGGATATCTATGAATACGCAACAAACCGATCGTCCGAATCTCATGGATCAATTGGAACGAATCCACTCTCACGATCATGTTTGCATGATCTCGAATTCGTATGAGGAGGAATTGACCGTTTTAGAGGCATTCGTCAGGATCGGCCTTCGTCGCGGAGAGCGATGCCTCTGCCTCATCGATACGGATAATCCGGCGTTACTATTTGACGAATGGCGAAGAAATAAGATAGACGTCGATCAAATTTTAAATAGTAAGGATTTTATTATTCGGTCCTATCAGGAAACCTGCGTCCGTAATGGTGATTTCAAAATGGATCGGATGATGGATTTTTTATCGGATGCCGTATCGGACGCCTTATCCCTGGGATACGTTGCATTGCGGATGGTCGGAATCCTGTTCACCCGTCAATTTGATCAAAAGAAGATGGATCACCTTCTGTTGGTGAAGCATGAATCCTGCTTGCATGATTTTTTTTCTGTGAATCAATGTCTTGCCATTTGTTTATATCGTCGAAACTATTTCACTCCTCACATCCTCCACGACGCCATTCGCATGCATCCTTTGGTGCTGTACCGGAATCGTCTGTGTCATAATTTTTATCATATTCCCCCACACGATTTGCTTAAGCCGGATTCGATCGCACACGAAATCGATAGCATGTTGACTCGTTTGTACGATCATGCCTGCGCGGATGAAGCGTTACAACGGCAACGGAACGAGGAATCCTTGCGAATCAGCGACGCTCGTTATCGCGATTTGGTGGAACACATCAGCGACATGATCTGGCGCATCGATCCGCAAGGAACCATTCTCTACGTGAATCCGATGGTGGAAAAAACGTTCGGATACAAGTCAAGTGAACTCGTGGGGCGGCATATTCAATCGCTTTTGACGCTGGAAAGTTACGAAACGGCGATGAAAGGGCTGCAACAACGGATGCGGGGAGAACTGGGGCGGGAAGGTATATTGTTGGAATTGACATTTAAGATCAGCCAGGATCGAACGATGATCGGAGAATGCAGAACCACCCCGATTTTCGACCCGCATGGCGAGTTGCAGGAAATTGAAGGAATCACTCGCGACATCACCGCTCGTAAACAGGCGGAGGAAAATCTTCGGGAATCGCAACGGAATTATTCGGCTCTCCTCAGCAACATTCCGGGAATGGCGTATCGCTGTCGCAACGATCGTGAATGGACCATGGAGTTTATCAGCGAAGGCTGCCTGCAATTGACCGGTTATTCCGTGAATCAGTTGATAGAGAACCGAGAGATTGCCTTCGCCTCTCTGATTTGCGAGGAAGATAGAGATCGTGTTTGGAGTACCGTTCAATGCGCGGTGCAAAAGAACGAGC
The DNA here is from genome assembly GCA_003598175.1 of Candidatus Omnitrophota bacterium. Lineage (GTDB taxonomy): Bacteria > Hinthialibacterota > Hinthialibacteria > Hinthialibacterales > Hinthialibacteraceae > SURF-12. The sequence goes on along the minus strand of QZKN01000158.1, from coordinate 4,642 downwards.
CGTACGAATTGATTTATCGGATCGTAACCGCTCATGGCCGCGAAAAGTGGGTTTGGGAGAAAGGACGGGGAATACGCGATGCGGATGCTTCGCTCTTGTTTCTGGAAGGATTCATCAATGATATCACCGATTTCAAACGAGCCGACGCAGAACGGGAAGCGTTCCACCGTCTTTCTCAACGGTTGATTTCCGTTTTGAACGTGAACGAGATATGCCGGATCGTGGCGGAGGAATCACTACGTTTGTTTCGCCATGACGCCTTTTGGATTTGTTTGTATGATGCGTCGAATTCAAAAATTCTTGCCGGGTATTCGGAGGATACATTTAAAGGAATGGAAGCGCCGCAGGAAGTGATTCTCGATTGGATCAACGAATTTTCCGTGATGAAAGAACCTCGCCTGATCAATCGCAGCGAAGCGCCGCAGCAAAGCGAATTTATACCATTCGGCGAGAAATCCCGTCTGTCTCGTTCCTTGATGTTTGTTCCCATTCGATGGGAAAACCACGTGATCGGCGACCTGTCGGTTCAGAGTTACTTCCCAAACAAATATAAGGAAAAGGATTTGGAATTGTTGCAGACGTTCGCGGAACAATGTGGAAGCGCGTTTTATCGCGTGCAGATGGAAGAAAATCAGGCATGGTTGGAAGAACAGTTTTTGCATTCCCAGAAAATGGAAGCGATAGGTCAGCTGGCGGGTGGAGTTGCGCATGATTTCAATAATTTGTTGACAGGAATTATCGGGAATCTGAACCTGGCCGAATTGAGAGCGCCCGCGGAAATTCGACGATTTTTAGGCAATGCGAAAGACGCAGCCGACCGCGCGGCCAAATTGATTCAGCAACTGCTTTCGTTCAGCCGCAAATCCATAGTGGAATTGAAACCCCTAAACTTGAATCAGGTGGTGAACGAAGTCTCGCGTCTGGCGCGTCAGTTGATCGATCGACGCATCGCCATCGAGATTCATACCCAATCGGAACTCCCGTTGGTTCTCGCCGACGCTTCACGAATCAATTCCGTTCTCATGAACATGTGTGTCAATGCGCGTGACGCGATCGATGAGATTCTCAACGGCCAAACGATACCGGAACGAAAGGGAGATCAATTTATCATTACGTTGGAAACAAAATCCATCCACACCGATTCGATTCGTGGGGATGCGCATGGTTCCGTCCAAAGCCGAGACCTGGTAGTTTTAAGTGTGATCGACAATGGGACGGGAATGGATGCCGAGGTGCAAAATCATATCTTCGAGCCATTTTTTTCCACCAAAGAAGTGGGAAAAGGAACCGGATTGGGATTGGCCAGCGTGTACGGCATCGTCAAACAGCACAATGGGTGGATTGATACGAACAGTGAGATCGGCGTCGGCACGGCGTTCCACATTTATTTCCCGGCAATAAAAAGTGAAATGGTGACTTGTGAGGCGATTGAACAAACCGACGTCTTGTTGGGGGGGAAAGAAACCATTCTGTTTGTCGATGATGAAGAGATGATTCGCACTCTTGGCCGTTCCATTCTCGAACAGTATGGATATACGGTAGTTCTCGCCGCGGATGGTGAAATGGCGCTCGAACTTTTTCAACGAGAACGCGATACCATCGACTTGATTATTCTCGATCTTTCCATGCCGCAAATGTCGGGACGCGAGGCATTGCAGAAAATCCGAGAATTGGATCCCACCATCAAGGTCATCGTCAGCACCGGCTATACGGATGGCAAGCAAATCGAACCGTTAATCAAATTGGGGATTACGAATTTCATCACCAAACCGTATCGCCCCGTCGATTTGGCCTGTAAGGTTCGCCGCATTTTGGATGCCTCCGGCATCGTCGATGACTCCTCATGATCAAACGGATCCCAAAATGAATCCGTCTCATCACAAATCTTACCTTCCCTGGAAAAAGTATAGGAATACAATAAAAAGATTCATCGCGAATGTTTCAACCATATTTCCGGAGGTAATCAGCAATGAAAAAAATTCGTTTCCATCGGGCTTTAACTGTATTAATTGCAATCGTGGGGATTGCATACGGATTGAACGGCGTGGATTCGGCCGATTCGGCGAACGAGGGGACGCCAATGGAACTAAAGACGCCGGTGGGTTTGCAGCCGGTTCCGATTCCGCCTAACAATCCGATGACCGTCGAAAAAGTGGAACTCGGCAAGATGCTATATTTCGACAAACGGCTCAGCAAGGATAAAACGATTTCCTGTGCGACGTGCCATGATCCGAATTATGCTTACACCGAAGCCCTGTCGACGTCTAAAGGCATTAAAAGCCAGATCGGCGATCGCAATTCTCCCAGCGTGATCAATACCGCCTATTTCACTTCGATGTTCTGGGATGGCCGGGAACCGGATTTGGAACATCAGGCCGGCGGTCCGGTGGAAAATCCCATCGAAATGGGACATGACTTGGGTTTGGTGGCCAAGGAATTGAACGCCATTCCCGAATACAACAAACGCTTCCAGCAGGTCTTCGGAGAACCTCCCAGTAAAGACACCATCACGAAAGCAATCGCCGCGTTTGAGCGAACAATTCTGTCCGGCAATTCTCCTTACGATCAATTCATGAACGGAGACGCCTCCGCCTTGAGCGCCGAGGCCAAAGCGGGGATGGAAATTTTTCGCGGAAAGGGATTGTGCGCCAGCTGCCACATTCCGCCCTTGTTTTCCGGCGGCGGTTTTTATAACGCCGGCGTGGGTATGGACAAAGCCGAACCGGATATCGGGCGGATGAAAGTCAGTAATCTGGCGTCGGACAAAGGCGCTTTCCGTGTTCCCGCATTGCGGGAAGTTGCAAAAACCGCTCCTTATTTCCATGATGGCAGCATCGAGAAATTGGAGGATGCGGTAAAATTCATGGCGGAAGGCGGCCAGGAAAATCCGTATCTTCATCCGCTTTTCCGCGCGTTGAAAGCCCAAAAATTCACGGAACAGGAAATTCAACAATTGGTTGCGTTTCTTCATGCGCTTTCCGGTGAATATCCGATCGTGCAGGAGCCACAACTTCCGTAATCCTAAAAAACAATGGAGCAGGAAAGGGCGGCCGCTTTACTACCCGGCCGCCCTTTCTCATGATACACTACGGCTTGATTTGCCATAAATCAACAGAAGAAGCAGGGAGATTGACATGCGCCAGGGATTACTTTGGTTGACGGAATCGGGCATTTTGCTTTTTCTCATTTCCGGATTGCTGATTGGGTATGGGCTTCTCAGCAAGAAATCCGGGCATTCTCAGGCCGGCGCCACCTTTCTGGCTGTTTTGGGGCCTCTCACATTGGCCATTTGCTGGAAAGCGCTTGTTTTGTATCGCCAGGAAGATTGCCTGGTGTGGTCTCGATTGATGGCTGGCGACGCATCGGCGTTGTTTGCGTTCGGTTCGTTGGGTTTGATTGCCGGCAGCGGGCTGGCGATGGGCGCGTTATCGTTGCGTGACCGGCGGTTGAATCTGTTCATTGCCGCCATTTGTGTCAGTTTGAGTTGGATTGTCTTCTATCTGCACCCGACGCCGCATTATGTTCCCATGCCGGCGTGGTTGGATAAACTCGTTTGGTTTGTTCTGCTGGTGGGCGGATCAATTGCCGGTTTGTATGTTTTTTTCCGATTGCGAACGATCACGCTTGTCGCCTTTTTCGAACCCCCGCTTTTTTTCGCGGCCGGATTGGCGTCTCTCTTATCCGTATGTTCTCTCGCGGCCTATTTTTGCGCAACGAGTGAAATGGATTTAAAAACGCTTGCAGCGGAGCAGCGCATCACGAGTTCCGGCTGTTTGGCTTGCCACACGATGAGCGGAATGGGGCGAAGCGACCCGGGCGGCGGCCTGGAATCGGTTGCCAGCCGCAAGACGGATACGTTGCGCGCGTTTCTCCAGCAACCTAATGCGGAGAACGCAAGAAAATTAGGCATTCGGGAAGCGCCGACGGGTGATATGGCGGGTTATCATTTCAGCGAGGAACAAGTCGACGCCTTCATCGAATCGTTGACGGAGTTATTCGAAGTGAAACCACCCTCCTCTTTAGGCCCGGGATCGGAAAAAGTGGAGACCGTTTTCATGGAAAAATCCTGTCTGGCCTGTCACACGGTTCACGGCGAGGGTGCGCCAGACGGCGGGATCGGCGGGCCGTTGGAGGCTTCCGCAAACCATTCACGCGAACTGTTGGTCCAATGGTTGCAAAATCCTTCCGCCGAAAATGCCGTGAGTTTCAATCTGCGCGAGCAACCGATGGGCGCCATGCAATCGTTTCCCCTGCCGCCGGATCAGGCGGAAATCGTTGCCGACTGGCTTTTGAGTTTGGAAGCGCGGTAGAGTTGAAAAGATAATTTATTTGTGAACCGTATTGATAACGGCGGGATTGAGAGTAAAACTGGAAGTTTCGATCGTAGAAAAGACGTTCTTGTTGGGAATACCGCTCATTCCCGCCATGTGAAGCACACCCCCTTTGCCTAAACGGATGACTTGCTGTAGATCCCGCTCACTTTCCGCCAGCGCCTGTTGAAAAAGACGGTCCTTTTCCGATTCGGAGGGAAGCGCCGCGATGGTTTTCATGGCGGGTTTAACAATTTTTTCCGCTGTAGCGGAAATATTGGAAGAACCGGCATTGAGGGATTGTTCATTGGGGAAAAAGGTGTGCATCCACG
>QZKN01000058.1 GCA_003598175.1 Candidatus Omnitrophota bacterium | reverse complement strand
CAGATCATCTTGCACCCCTTTGGGGTTGTTTATTTTGCATGGCATCGGCGCGTTGTGCGCGAACTTTTACGTCAGATCATCTTGCACCCCTTTGGGGTTATTCATTTTGTGTCTTTTTTTTGCGCGCAACAGGATTTGCAGATGATAATTTACATACCTTTAAACGGATTCATTCCAACTTGTTCGATTACTTCCATGAATTCGTCGATGTAGCCCGGAACCTTGTTGTAATCTGCGATTTCCACCTGATGCAGCGCGACCCGTTCGTTTTCGAGCGCCAGCTGCTGTAATTTTTCCTTGATATTGTCGCCGCGGCGGTTGGCCAGTTCGCTGCCTTTGATGAAGTGGCATTGATAATCGTCGCCGTATTTACAGCCCATGAGAATAACGCCGTCGAAACCTTTCGACAGCGCGTCGGCCACCCACACGACATTCATCGAACCGAGGCAGCGCAACGGAATAATGCGCACGAAGGGGCTGTAATGCAATCCCCTCATCGCCGCCATGTCCAGCGCCGGATACGCGTCGTTTTCGCAGGCCAGACACAACACACGCGGTTTTTCCTCGAATTCGTCCGGCACTTCCACCGCTTTGATCATGGAGGCGATCATGTCCACCGAATAATCCTTGAAACTGACGATGCGTTCGGGACAGGCGCCCATACACACGCCGCACCGGCGGCATCGGGTGGCGTTGGGCAGCGGCGTGCCTTTCGTGTCTTCGTTGAGGACGCCGAACGGGCACTCTTCCGTACAGCGTTTGCACTGCGTGCAGCGCTGCAGGAAAAATTCGGGATAGGATTGGTCGCCCGAACGCGGATGCACCGCTTCGCCGCGCGCAGTCATTTCCACGCATTGAATCGCTTTCAACGCCGCGCCGGCGGCGTCTTCGCGGCAGGACTGCGCATCCATCGGGTTGCGCACGCAACCCACAGTGTAAATGCCGGTTCGCCGGGTTTCATACGGGAAACAAATAAAATGAGAGTCGGGATAGCCGAATTCCAAAACCGGCAGATCCGGACCCTGCCGATAGCCCAAATGGAGAATCGGATCGCCCGGCGAGGGTTTTTGTGATAACGCCAGGAGTTCCGCCTGCGGCTTGTTGCCTTCGTTTTCCGCCTTTGCGACGGAGGCTTTTGCATCAATCCACGCGCGAATCGCTTCGCCGTCCGCGGAGACAGGGGCCATGCCCAATCCCAGCACCACCAGATCGACGTCGACGGTGATGCTTTTGCCCAGCATGGTGTTGTTGACCGTGACCGTCAGGGATTTGTCTTCCTTTTCGACGACGGACACCACTTCGCCTTTTGTCAGAAACACGCCCGGATCCTGCTGGACGCGTTTGTAGAAGTCCTCGTATTGTCCGGGAGTGCGTATATGGTCGTAAAACACGAACGCTTTCGCGCCGCGATCCTGTTCGCGTACGTATAACGCCTGCTTGAGCGCGGTGAGATCGATGATCGAGGAGCAGAAGGAGAGGTAATCCTCGTCCCGTGAACCGCCGCATTGCAGAAACGCGACTTTTTTCGCATCTTCACCATCCGAAGGACGTTTGATCTTACCCGCTTTCGCCAGTTCCTCCATGCGAATGTTGGAAATGACGTTGTCGTATTTTTTATAACCATAATCGCCGGCGCGTTCGGGTTCGAACGGTTTCCACCCCGTGGCCTGAATGATCGCGCCGACGCGAAACGGTTCGCTATTTCCCTTCAGCGTCACGTCGAAGAGGCCGGGGCCGCCCACGATTTTTTCGATTTCGGTTGACGTATGAACCGTGATTTTCGGATGATTCCGCACTTGCGCAATCAAATCGGCCGCGCCGGTTTCTTCCAATTGATCATACGGCGATTCGGTCGGGATCGATTGACGCCATTTCGCCATCCAGCCGCCCAGTTCCGCTTCTTTTTCGATGAGAATCGTGTGATAGCCGGTATCCGCCGCTTCGATGGCGGAGGTCATGCCGGAAACGCCGCCGCCCACAACCAGGATCGTCTTGTCGATGTTGGCGCTTTCTTCGAACGGAGTCAGTTCCCTGGTTTTTTGCGATTTGACGATTCCCATGCGGAGATAATCCTCCGCCATCATTTGCGTGTCTTCGTCATTCGGTTTTTGGCACCAAATCACGCCTTCCCGCAGATTGACGCGCTCCACGATGACGCCCGCTCCGAACGGATCGAGGCCGAAATCCACGCGCGGAGAACATGCCGCCAGCACCACTTTGTTGAGACCTTCGGATTGTACGTCGTTGCGAATCCTCTCGAATTCGCCGTAAGCGCAGGAGGCGATCGTTTTGCAGACAGGAATCTTATATTCTCCGACAGCCACTTTGGTCAGGGCTTCCGGATCGAGGGCGTCGCCGATTCCGCAGCCGGTGCAGATGTATACTCCCAGTTTGTCTTCCATAACTCACACCTCCTTGCAGCACTGAATGGCCTTGATCGCGGCGCCCGTCGCCTGACGCACGGAACGGGCCACGTCCACCGGCCGCAACGCGCAGCCGACCGCATAGACTCCCTTTTGGCCGTTCCACGGTTTCACGAATCCGTATTCGTCATAACGCAGGCTGTCCATCGGGATTTTGGTTTTCGCCGTGTTGGGGACCATACCGGTCGCGAGCACGACGAGATCGAACGGCTCCCGCATTTTCTTTCCCGATAACGTGTTTTCCACTTCGACGACGGCGTCCCGACTCACGGCGTCTTCCGTAATCATCGCCGCTTTGCCTTTGACAAACGTAATGTGATCGTCGTTGAGAAGATCGTAGTAAAATTTTTCGTGGCGGCTGATGGCGCGGATATCGATGTAGAAAATCGTGATATGAGCGTCGGGGAGTTTTTCCCGCACGTACCGCGCCTGTTTCAGCGATCCCATGCAGCACACGCCCGAACAGTAGGGGAGGTGATTCTCATCCCGTGAACCCGCGCATTGCACGAAGGCGACTTTTTTGATCTCCTCGTTGTCGGACATCCGTTTCAACTTGCCTTGCGTGGGTCCCGAATCGGCAACCAATCGTTCCATCATCACGTTGGTGATGACGTTTTCGCAACGGCCGAAACCGAGATTGTCGATCTTTTGGGCGTCATAAGGTCGCCAGCCCGTGGCGACAACGATCGCGCCCACCTTCTCGCTGATTTCCTGTACGGCCATGTTGAAATCAATGATCCCTTTCGGCGTTTCCTTTTCCAACAGGGCGCGATCTTCCGCGGAGAGGGCGTCCTTTTCCAGCACGTGGAGCATGGGAAACGCCATCGGGTGGGGATAATACAGCGCCTTGGTTTTGTTCATTCCCAAATTGAACTCGTCGGGCATCTCCGACTTCACTTGATCCACCAGGGAATCCGGAATTCGTGCGCCGTTGTTGACGTAACGCGGGCGCAGCCGAATCTGCACGTCGAAATTCCCCGCTTCCCCGGAAATCCGTGTCACTTCCGCCATCGTATGGACTTGAATGCGTGGATTGTTGCGAATTCTGCGGAAATTGATTTCCAGTCCGCAGGTCGGAGGGCACATTTTCGGGAAATATTTGTGCATCCGCGCAACACGCCCGCCGAGATACGGTTCTTTCTCCACCAGAATGACTTCGTATCCGACTTCGGCGGCCTCCACGGCGGCGGTGATTCCACTGATTCCCCCACCAATTACGAGAATCTTTCTTTTTTCGGACATCATGTTCGCCTATTCATTCCTTATTGTGTTGTAGGGACAGGTTTGAAATCTGCCTCTACGAGGTATTTTCATCCTTCGTTGTGATCATCCGCATGTCAGTTCATCTGAAAATAAGCGCGGGTAGAGCAGGCGTCCCCGCCTGCGCTGTTCGCGCAAGCGAGGACGCTTGCTTTACCCACAATCGTTGTGCCAACAACATTTATTTTTTTCATCGGAATAAACATTGGGTAAGGGAGACAATCTACACCGCCAGTCCCATTTCTATTTTCTTTTTTTCTAATACATAAGATTTTATTTTCATGGTCGGCAAGCCAAACAAACTGAACTTCAACCATTCGAATCCGAATTTCAATAATTCCTCGTCTCGTTCGCGAATCCGCTTTTGGGTATCCTCATCCACCTCGAATTTCTGCAGGAAACGGCTTTCGAATACAAAGCGGCGAAACGTATCGAGGTTGTAGCACGCCATGAAAAACATCTCGATTTTTTTGGGATCGAATTCGGGAATGTTTTCCATTTTTTCATGCATGACAAGGTCTTTATAGTGCGTTCCCATTTCGTTGTAGGGTTCGATTCCCTGATTTTCGATCCACTGCCGGATGGTCCACGTCTGCTCTTCGCCGAATCCTTCGCACGGCATTTCTTCCATGATGAAGTAGAACTCTTCCTCGGCGTTCGCTTCGCTTTCTTTCGGGGAAGCCAGACCGACGGGATACATGCGGCATGCCCACGGGCGATCCTCGTAAATCGTGCATCCCTTGGTTTCGTCGACGAAGGGACAGCGTTTGGTTTCCGTTTCCGACATTTTCAACACGACGACGGGATATTTCTGATTGCGATCAATGGGCAGGAGAGTGTACTCGTCGATAAATTCCTGCGACGATATCCCCAGATGTTTCCGCATACGCATCACGTCGTACGGCGTCAGGAAAATATTGACGTCCGCGCAGCAGCTGTTAAAACATTTCAAACCGCAGTGACAGGAAAACTTCAATTTGTCGTCCAGCGTCAGCCGCGGGTATTCCTTTAAAATCGTTTCTTTTAATTTCGTTATTTCGCTCATGACTCACCTGACTGTCAATCTTCGACCACTTTGTTTTTCATCGCCGACATGGACCAGACCGGCAAAGGTCCGCTCTCGCCGGTTGCCGGATCGTAACGATGACGGTAGGAAGCATGAACCTGATAGTGTTGCCACATCCACTGCCATCCCCGAACCAGATACGGACATTCGTCGTTGAAACAAACGTATTGAATACTTTCCCCCCAGCTGGAATCCGGCGGCGACGCCCACTTGCTTAATGGGTTGCCACAATGCGGACAGGCGCGCATCCCCTCTTCCGACGTATTGCCGTTCGCTTTGGCCGTAGCCGGTGGCGCATCGGATTGTAGGGAATCATCGATCATTTGAACACCTTTCTCACGGATTGTCATCGCACATTTGGGAGGAAGGAAGTTCCTTCCGGGCATTCGCGGGGAACACCCGGAAGGAAAGCATCACTCAAAATGAGTTGAAGGAGAATAATCAATCATCCACCGAGCAACTCGTGATCCTGCGGTTGCGGGTAAATATGGAGAATCGGCCGTTTCATCATCTCCCATTCGCCGGTATTCGGATCCCAGCGGCAGTTGGCGAAGCACAGCCAATCATTTTGGTTCATCTTCGGCGTATCGGCGCGGAAATAATATCCCGGCCAACGGGTTTCTTCGCGGAAGAGGACGGTTCGCACATGAGCTTCCGCCTGCCACATCCGATGAACGTTTTCCCAGCAGCGCATCAGTTCATGCAGGCCGTCGGCGGCCAGTTTATCCGAGTCTTCGCTCAGGAATTTCAGCAGTTCGAGGCCTTTATTCAACAAAGGTTTGCTGGTTTTGAATTGCGAGGAAACGCCGCCCGCATATTCGTCCATAATTTTCTGCAGACGGAACATGAACATTTTCGGCTTGATGTAGTTGGGATTGATGTCCGGATCGCTGGAGCCGCCTTTGAATTCTTCGTATCGATCCAGCGGCGCCAGGATTTCCTTCTTCAATTCTTCCACTTTGGCCATATCGACGTTTGGCTGTTGCGGATTGTCGACGCAATATGCCACGGCCGCTTTGCCGGCGATTCGCCCTTCGGCGTGGGAGCCGGAGGAGAATTTGTGGCTGGAGGCGCCGGAGGCGTCGCCCGCGCAGAAGAGGCCTTTCACCGTGGCCATGCACGCATAGCCCCAATTGTATTCCGGGGGAGCGAGATCCGCGGGACCGCTCACCCATGCGCCGGAGGCGCCGGAGTGGGAGCCGATGAAGTAGGGTTCGGCGGCTGCGATTTCCGAGGATTTTTCTTCCGGCTGGACATTGGTCGCCGCCCAAAGAATGGCTTGAGAAATCGTCATGTCGAGGAAGTCTTCCCACGCTTCCGCCTCGAGTTCCTTCAATTTCTTTTTGGCTTCCTTGGGATCGCCGGCGGCTTCGGAAAGTTTTTGAATGGCCTCTTCCGTACGCATGTAGATGGGCCCTTTACCTTCCATGACATCCAGCATCCCCAGCCAGTTGCGCAAATTGGCCGGAATGGGTTTGACGCCGCCATAGGGTTTCCAATTTTCCAACTCGGGACGGCGAGTCACCATATATTCTTCGTCAAACGCATTGGTGGCGCGGGATTTGAAAAGCAGGAACCATGCGCCGACCGGGCCGTAAGCGTCTTTGAAGCGCACGGGAATGAAGCGCACTTCCTGACAGGTCATTTCCGCGCCGGCTTTCAATGTAAAGTAGGCGCTGGAGCCGGAATTCCAGGGGGGATACCAGGCGCGCCCCAATCCTTCCCCGCTGGAGCGGGGTTTGAAGACGTGAACCGCGCCGCCCATGGCGGCCAACACGGCTTTTGCCTTAAATACATAAAATTTATTCTCGCGCACGCTGAATCCGACTGCGCCGGCGACTTTTTCGCCGTCCATGAGCGGTCCCACGATAAATATGCGCTCATAAATGTTATCCATGCCCAACGCGTTCTTGGCGGCTTCCGCCACGACGACTTTGTAGGATTCGCCGTTGATCATGAGCTGCCAGCGTCCTTCATGGACATAATTTCCTTGTTCGTCCTTCCAAATCGGAAGTCCCCATTTTTCAAACAGGTGAACGGTGGAATCGACGTGCCGGGCAATATTGGCGACCAAATCCTCGCGGGTGATGCCCATCAGGTCGTTGCGGACGTAATCGACGTAATCTTTTAAGGTGTTCTTCCCATCTTTGAGTCCGACGTATTGGTTGATGGCGGAAAGGCCCATCGCGACAGCGCCGCTGCGATCCATCGCCGCCTTGTCAACCAATGTCACTTTTACGTTATTCTTTTTTGCCCAATAAGCCGCTTCGACGGCCGCTCCGCAGGCTGCCATTCCTCCACCGAGGATCAGCAGATCCGTGGTTACTTCAATTGTTTCAAAATTTGCCATCTTTTTTCACCTCCTCACAGTTTCGGTACGTCAGGCAAGCCTGATGAAGCCGGTTCGGTGAAGAGACATGGGCTCTTGAGATCATCTGAACCGGTTTGCCATCCTCCGGCCGGGTCGGCCGAACCTTCCGGCGTCGTGCGGATGGGGAACTTAAACCGTTTCAAATTTCCATTGCGGAACTTCACCGTCCACATAATCGAATCCGTACTGCGCAGCGGCGTGACGGAAGCGCCCAGCGGCACGAAGTCCGCATACCCGCGTATGTCGACTGCCTGAGTCGGGCAGATTTTTACGCAGTTGTAGCACTCCCAACACATCTCGGGTTCGCAGTTATACGCTTTCATGATATCTTTGTTGAGAACCATAAGGTCGTTGGGGCAGATATACTGACAGGCCGTTTTATCCAACGCCTTACAACCGTCACATTTTTCTGGAATCACAAAACTAGGCATTGACCATCTCTCCTCGATACTTTGATGTTCTAACCATCGGAGTTCAACCGGATCGCGACAGTCTGGTTGATCGGCTGTACGATCGCAACGGACGTTTTTTCTTACCCCCTTTCTTTTTTTTAATGATTACAACCTCTCGGATTATCTCTGCCTGGAACGATTCATCCGAGTTTGATTTTTTCCTCCGGCATTCCGACTCGGTTTTCTTCAAAGGTTCATCGTTTTCAGGGTATTGATTCGAAATCGGAGCAAAATCCGATTCCCATGCGGAAGCCGTCGATAGCAGATCAAAAACAGAATAAAACGGATCGGTCGTAACCGCCGGATTCCGTTTTTAATTAAACATTCAATCACCTAAAATATAGATTGATATTTCACCAAGTCAAGACAAGCTAAAGGATATATCCTCTTTCACCCATCCATATTCTTATCACAATTTCGTCAAGTTATCTACCCCTGAATCGCGATATTTTTTGATTTTATCCACCGTTTGCGCCGAGGAAGAAATATTGATCCAACTCATTCATATAAAAGAAGTTATATCAGATATATTCATTGGACATGGTCTCTATAAAGCGTCTGGTTTCCCCATGTTCATCCGGGAAGATTGGTTTCTGTATCAGACGGAAACCACGGAAGCGCCATTAAAGGATTTTTTTTATCTATCTTTGGTTCGAATTCTATCCATATTTATGCGGCAACGCGCAAGAGGGATTGTGCGGTTCGAATCCATCGGGGTTTCTGCGTGTTTTTTGAAAGGAGTGAAAACAAGTCCATCGTCTTCTCCTTTTGAAAAATTCGCAAATCCCGGCGCGGGCGTGCCATGAAACAACCAGCACCAATGATACTGCAAACAGTGGGACCGCTCCGCCCAGTGCTTCGCTACGTAGAAGCATTCCGGGGTTGCTACAGGACCCTTCGACCTTGTATAACACGAATCAGTATCACAATGACGGCAATGACTAAGAGCGCATGAATGAATCCGCCAATGGTGTACGACGAAACCATACCCAGTAACCACAATATAATCAGGACGATTACAACGATCTCGAGCATTGTTACTCCTTTCTTTTTGTTTAGATTATATGAAACGGGAGGATCAGCGTTTGAGGCCGATGCGCGTCCACATGTTTACGGCTGTTTCTGTATTGTTCGCCGATAGGAACGTTCCGGTCCGGGTTCTGCCGGTTTCATACGAAAATAGAGAAAAGTCGGCAGTGTTGCCTATTTGCTCACGTTATCGGACGCTCTTTCCATCCCCCTGCCTACACTTTGTACGTCTTTTCCCGCGCCTTTGATGGTGCTGCATCCTTGCAGACAGACGCTCATTAACACACCTACCGCCAATACGACGACCATTTTCTGCAATGCTTTTATATTCATCTTCCTTTCATGTTAAATGAAATCCGCGGGGATGTTTCTCCTTGAAATCACTTGCGTAACAAAGAGGAACAGACTCGCTTGGTTCAACTTTTCGTTCCTTCCGGCTTGTCGGGCTTAGGAATAAATTTTGTTATATTCCATCCAGTATTGACCAACGGTTTTCACAACCGCCTGAAAGTCAATAAAACTTAAAGGCTTTATGATGTAACTGTTTGCGCCACAGCGATAACTTTGGGTAATGTCATGTGGTTTTTGAGAATCCGTGAAAATGACCACCGGTGTGAGCGTAAGTGCGTTGTCAGGTTCGAGCGATCGTATTTGGCCAAGTACGGAAAAGCCGTCCGATCCCGGAAACTCCAGATCCATCAGGATCAGTCGGGGAGGATCTTCTCCCACACGATCGCTCCAGATGTTGCGGCTGAACAAAAAGTCCAGGGCCTCCGTGCCGTTACGAACCGCGAGAACACTGACGTTCCGGATTGAAGATTGCAATGATTCCACGATGGATGCCCGCTCGCTGTCTTTATCCTCTACGACGAGAATGTCTACTAAAGCGTTACTGATCATGAGCATTTTACCATTTAAAAAAAAGTTATCAGCAAAATTCTTGTGCACCTGCATTTTGTAAGTTTATTATTCCAAGTTGAATTTTTGGTGAATTTTTGGTTAAAGTTAAGTAAACACTTCAAAGCCCTGACGCGGCGGCAAAAAATATGATCGATATTTGAATCGGGCATATAGAGTGCAGACGCGCCACAATTTACGACTTGCGCCGGATTATCAGCCCTTGCGCCACGTATCAACGATCCGGTAATGAATCAGTCATATCTTGCGCATAGGTAAGATTGTCACTCCTATTTGAATCAGGATTGATGCTCTTGAAGAATTTGAAGACATCGCTGTCGGTGGTGAGGATGAGCGTCGTGTCCTTTTTGAGCATCATCTCGTATGTTTCGAGCGTCTTGACAAATTCATAGAATTCGGACGCTATTGGAGTTTGATTGTAGGCATTGGCGTAGATTTCTGCGGCAATGGCATCGGCCCGGCCGCTGATTTCCTGTACCGCCTTGTATGCCTCGGATTCGATCTTTTGCAGATCGCGCTCCCGCTTGCCGGTAATCTTGGCCGCTTCACCGGCTCCTTCCGAAATGAAGCGTTCCGCAATCTGCTGGCGTTCGCTAATCATGCGGTCGTAAATGCGCTTTCGTACACTTTCGTTGTAATTAATGCGTTTGAAGCGAACATCGAGTAGTTCGATGCCGAAATCGACCAGCTTGGCAGCCGCCTTGTTTAGAATCACAGCTTCGATCTTGGCCCGCCCCATTTCAATGGGATAGAGCATACCGATGATTCCAGGCACCTCGGCCAAACTCGGATCGCGATAGGGTTCACGGCCCTTTGTGGTGCGAATGACTTCGATCAGCTCGTGATTGGCGATGGCGTTGCGAGTTTCGCTGCCGAGGATGTCGTCCAGCCGCGACAGAGAGCTGCGTTCGTCTCGCAGGCGCAAGAAATATTGATTGGCGTCGCTGATACGCCAACGTCCGAAGATGTCGACGATGATGTACGTTTTGTCTTTGGTTGGCATCTCACTGGTTTGGCCATCCCATTCGAGAATTCGCTTTTCGAAGCGATTGATTTTTTGTATAAAAGGAATCTTGAAATGCAGCCCCGCGTCAACGATAGGGTCGCTCACGGGCTTGCCGAATTGGGTGATGATGACTTGATCGGTTTCCTTCACCGTAAAGAGAGTTCCGGTGAGCAGGATTACCGTGGCAATGGCAACGATAATGATTAATAAAGTATACTTATTCATTGTGAAGACCTTTCCGATTGATTTGCATTGAGCTGGAGTAAGGGCAGAATCTGGGTTGCGTCGTGATCGATTACAATCTTTGCGCCAAGGTTTGGAACAACGTCTGCAAGTGTTTCGAGATAGAGACGCCGACGGGTCACGGGGGGCGCCTTGATATACTCGGCAAGGATGGCGTTGAAGCGGGAGATATCGCCTTCCGCTTCATTGACACGCTTGAGGGCATAGCCTTCCGCCGCTTGGATACGTTGGTCAGCCTGACCGCGGGCATGTGGGATCACTTTGTTGTATTCGCCATCAGCCACGTTGATGAGACGCTCGCGCTCCTGTTGTGACTGGTTCACTTCATTGAATGATGGCTGAACCGGCGCGGGCGGATTCACGTCTTTCAGCTGCACCTGGTCAATGCTCAGGCCCAACTCGTACAAATCCGCCACCGTTTGCATCTGTTCCAAGGCGACGCCCTCGATTTCCTGGCGGCCGACGGTGATGACTTCATCGACGGTTCGGTCGCCGACTACGGAGCGCATGACCGATTCGGAAATGTTGCGTAGCGTGATTTCCGGATTCCGCACCTTGAACAGAAAAAGCTGCGGCTCGCGCACACGGTACTGGATGATCCATTCCACGATGACGGCATTGAGGTCGCCAGTGACCATGCCGCGTTCTTCTTCACGTTCCGAATGCACGTTGGAGAATTGATTCCGGTTGGTGGCCCCGGTGGAGGCAAATCCGAACTCTTGTTTGAGTTGTCGGCGCACAGGGACAAGTTGGACTTCGTCGATACCGAAGGGCAGTTTGAAACAAAGACCGGGTTCGACGGTTTTGATATATTTTCCGAACCGCAGGACGATTCCTTGAGACTCGGCCTGGACTGTGTAAAATGAGGAACTTGCCTCTATTAGAAAAAATATTACAAGTGCGCCCACAAGGATCCCTCTTGCAACAGAAGCAGGCAACATGCGAATGGGAACACCGGCGCCGGGGATTTTGAATTCGATATTTTCTGCCATGATTTTTTCCTCTTGAGTGTTTCTTCTTGTACTGTCGATTGGTAATGGATTTCGACGTCGCTGCGACGTTTCTGAAACCACCAGACCTCAATCTTTTTCTAATTGGTGAACATAAACATCATTGCAATCAACATGACAATTCCGATGGCGATGGAGGGTGTGTTACTCCAATTCTTGTTGTAAGGCCATCTCGGCATACTCCCCACAAACAGCGCCATCAGTAAAAACAATAGAATCCAACTCATGGTTGATTCCTTTCTTGTATCCATGTTGGTAAAATTGTATTATTGAAAAGTGAATTTCCGGTAAACTTTTGGTAAAAGTTCATTAAAGATTTGGGATTTGCGGGAGAGAGGCTTCGGCAAAAATCATGGAAAGGATTGACTCTTCTATCCATCGAATTCCATAGATTTCCCCTCTGGCCGTATTGTTCTACGATACCATACGGAATCAGGTCACTTCAACTTCAACGGAATGGTTCCGTTGATCATCTTTCAAGTGGATGGTTTTATCATCTTGATCAATGCCGTCAACCAAGATACGGGTGACGGTTTGATTGTGACCCGTTTGCAGAATTACCATGTGATAGAAAGTCTCTCCGAATCTGAAATGTATTTTAAACGATTTCCAGTCCGTTGGAAGGCATGGATCGAAGCGTAGCCGATCCGCATCCAGTCTCAGTCCCAGCAGCGATTCTACGATAAGCCGATACATCCATCCGGCTGAACCGGTATACCAAGTCCATCCTCCTCTCCCGGTATGAGGTGGAACGGCATAGACATCGGATGTTGTAACATAAGGCTCGACTTTATATGTATGAATCTGTTCCGAAGTAGAACCATGATTCACGGGATTGATGAGCGACATCAATTCCCAAGCACGTCGACTGTCTTTCATGGCGGCAAATGCCATCACGGTCCATACGGCTGCATGGGTATATTGCCCCCCATTCTCCCTGACTCCGGGAACGTACCCTTTAATATATCCGGGATTCAGGTGTGACTTGTCAAACGGAGGATCAAGTAGTTGGATCAATGAATCACCACGTCGTACTAAACGGGAATCCAATGAGTCCATTGCCTGGCGTGAGCGTTCCGGATCTCCCGCGCCTGACAGAATTGACCAACTTTGGGGTAAGGAGTCGATTTGACATTCGGGATTGGCGGAGGATCCCAATTGCTCTCCATTATCAAAATAGGCGCGCCGATACCATTGGCCATCCCAAGTATTTCTTTCAATATCTTGTTGAAGTTTATTTGCTTCGCTGACGCAGAGATCGGCAAACGATAAGTCATTACGCATTCGCGCGACCTGAGAAAATTGCATAAGCACATTATACAGAAAGAACCCCAACCAGACACTTTCACCTCTGCCCTTCTTTCCAACTAAATTCATCCCATCGTTCCAATCCCCGCTCCCGATAAGTGGCAGACCATGTTCACCGTAGTTCATTCCTCTCTTAATGGCTCGAACGCAATGATCATACAACGAGCCCTCCTCTTCTGATTTGGCAGGCGAATCATAATACGCTTCTTCCTCTGGCTTAACCGGTCTGCCTTCCAGGAAGAAGGATCGTTCATCCAGAACACCCGTATCCCCGGTGCAGGAAACATAGTGACAAGTTGCGAAAGGCAGCCAGAGATAATCATCTGAAATATTCGTACGCACTCCCCGGTTCGTGGGCTGATGCCACCAGTGTTGCACATCTCCTTCCCGAAATTGATGGGCCGCGCATCGCAATAGATGCTCTCGAGTTAGGGCCGGTTTACAGTAAATTAAAGCCATCCCATCCTGCAGTTGATCGCGGTATCCGAATGCGCCACCCGATTGGTAGTACCCGCTGCGCGCCCAGAAACGGCTGGCCAGGTTTTGATACATAAGCCAGCCATTGGATATTATATTTATCGCTGGATCAGGTGTTTCTATATGAATAACGCCAAGCGCCAGATTCCAATATTTCCAAACGGATTCTAATGATTGACGCGCCATGTGGGGTGTTCGAAAGCGAATGGCAAGGTTACGAGCCTCATCAATTGTGTGACCAGCTCCTAAAATAAAGACGATTTCACGTTCTTGTCCATCCACGAGTTCAAATGGAATTTGCATCGCTGCGCAAGGATCCAATGCGGCTCCCACTTTTCCGGAAAGGTGGAGTTTTTCCATGGAAACCGGATTGGCGAGAGTTCCATTTCGTCCGATAAACTCCATTCGGTCACCGGTGACCGTTCGATCGAATTCACTTACATTGAGAAAAACAACACGATTGGCGAAATCTGCGTTGTAATGATTATACGCAAAGATGGAACCAGTCATGGAATCCACTTCCGTGATTACATGCATCCGTGTTTTGGAACGCAGATCCCCCAGAACAAATTCGAAATAGCCGGTCGTTGATAGTTTTCTTGGCTGACCCGAATGATTCTGTACTTTCAACACCATGAACTTGATTGGAACCTCCATGTCCACATACACCCACAGTTCTGAGTATATCCCTTGCTCCGAATGTTCGTATACACTATAACCAAAACCATGACGTGTAACGTAGGGTGTATTTCCACGGGCTGGCAACGGTGTAGGGGACCAAAACTTTCCGCTTTCTTCGTCACGAATGTAAAACGCCTCTCCACTTGTATCAGTGACAGGATCGTTATACCACGGTGTTAACCGAAACTCATGAGCATTTTCACTCCATGTATAGGCGCCACCACTTTCGGATACCACCGAGCCGAAATATGGATTTGCCAATACGTTTACCCACGGCATCGGTGTACTCTGTTTCGGGTTTAATTGGATGACATATTCCCGCCCATCCAGTGTAAATCCTCCCAATCCGTTATTAAAAATGAGTTCCCGGTGAGGAAGTTCTCGGACATTTTCCCTCCAGGTTTGACGGCGCAGGACTGGTGTAAATTTTGGCCCACTGCTACTTACTCGCTCTCTTTTTTCCACCTGATTCGCCAGATTATCATCGATATCCGTGATGATGATCCGTGCCACGGATTGCATCAGGATCCGATCCTCTTCCGGCATTTGATCGGTATGTCTTATAAATATCCCACCCGGTCGTTCTTCTTCGTGCGATACCGCACCCGATGCCATCAGTTCCATGATCTGATTATGAAGCAAATCACGATATCCGGAACGATCTTCATTGCAAATCAAGAGATCCACCATCAATCCCTTCGCTCGCCAATAGGTATAGGTATTCACCAATTGCCGTACCAATTCAATTTTTGATTGGTCCCCAATCAGTAACAATACGATCGGCAAATCCCCGGAAATACCATATCCCCACAGTCCCGATTGACAGCGGCGGTTTTCTTTCAGAACAGAAGGATTGGCACGTTTGGAGGCATTGGCGAATAACACGGAACTGGCCAGGCGCCCGTAGGTTTGCGCATCCGCTTCCGTGGCATTCAGGTGACTCAATACGATTTGGGCGTGTGTCCAAGCCAAGTCGATGATGCGATCCGCCAGATGTTGATCATGGTATTTTTCCATTAGCCCCAAAGCCGAATCGCGGGTTTCCGCTATCCCGGAGATCAGATCAACTCTTATTGTTTCTCCGGGTTCAATAGAAATCCGGCATCGAATAGAGACAATGGGATCGAGAACCGAACCTTCGGCGCCTGAAAGTTTCGCGGTATCGTCCATGGCCAGTGGATTTACTAATGTCTTTCCACGGCCAATGAATTTCATCCGATCCGTTTCATAGGAGGCCACATCGATAGCCGTGCCATGCACGGCTATACTATGCAGCATCCATGGAGTCGGTTCATTGAGTGAGCGCGGCCTTCGGGTACTGAGAATTCCCTGCCGATGACGAATTAGTTCCGTCTGGACAAAAAGCTTACTGAATGCCGGATGCATCGCATCAGCCATGGTTGACGCAAGAACCACTTCAGCATAACTGGTTATCTCAATGATTCTACACCTTTGAGAACGATTGGTTATGCTGATGCGCCGCAATTCTATGTCATCCTCCGGCGAAACCGCGATTTCCATATGCGTATCTATTCCAAAATCATGACGGCGAAATTCCGCTCTGGCTTGTGGAAAGATGGCTTCATACCGCTCCGGCTTTTTGAGGGTCGGCTGATATCCCGCGGACCAGATGTCTCCACTTACCACATCCCGAATGTAGCAGAATATACCCCCGTTGTCACAAGTTGGATCTTCAGACCAACGGGTTACATCCGTATCTTTCCAGCGACTATATCCACAACCGGCATTCGTGATCATCACATGGTACCGGCCGTTCGATAACATGTGAACTTCAGGGATAGCCGTGTTGGGATTGCGAAAGACACGCATCAGCGTCTCTTGTCCCCCATCGATGCTTCGAGTATTGGAAAACTCCGATAGATAGGGGTAGGAAGGCGCAGTTTTGGGAATTCGCTCTTGTAGCAACAAATCCGCGGCCTGGAACATCGGCTCCATTCCAAACCGTTTTTGCATTGGTTGATCCAACAAGAGATACGACAGTGACAAAATACTCATTCCATTATGATGCGCCATGAATGACCGCACCACCGATTGGGATTGGTTTCGTATCTGACGGGATGGAGTGTAGTCAATGGCTTCATAAAATCCATATTTTCCTGCCATTCCTTCCTTGACCAAACGTTGAAGATTGGCGTACGCTTTCAACGGATCGACCATCAATGCCATAATGGTGGCATAGGGAGCAATAACCAAATCTTGCGCCAATTCACGTTTGAATCCCAAACCAGGGACTCCGAAAGTTCGATATTGATAGTTCAAATTCACATCGGTGGCATTATATCCGGATTCGGAGATTCCCCAGGGGACGCCACGTTGTTTTCCATACTCGATTTGCTTTTTAACCACGGCTTTGCAGGTTTGATCAAGCAAGGTATTCTCATAGGTGGGCATAATCAAAAGCGGCATAAGATACTCAAACATGGAACCACTCCAAGAGAGCAGAAGCAACTCCCCATTGGATATAGTCAACAAACGGCCCAAGGCGAACCAATGTTCTTGAGGCAAATATCCCTGCGCGATTCCAATGAAACTGATTAATCTTGACTCAGACGCCAGCAGATCATAGAATCCGGCATCCCTTTGATGTGTAGTCGTATTGTAACCAATGGAGAGAAGATTACACGATTTATCAAACAGAAAGTCATATTCAATTTCCGAGAATTTATGGCAGAGTGCAGTCAGTTCATGGATCGTGTTCATTCTTTCCGTGGCATGATCGCACGAATTCTGAATATGATTTCGAAATTGTTTGTACCAATTCCATTCTTCATCGAACGCATCCGGTTCTGAGTTATGCCAATGATCAAGTATATTATCCAAAATGGGTAAAACTGTATGTTTCATCTCCACCAAATTTTTTACTGTCGGGTCATTTTCTATGCGATTGATTGCATTACGTATTTCCATTTTGCCGTTCGTGAGTTCCGATGGGCTCTGGTTCCAAAGATGATTGATCGGTTTGGGAGTGGATAACCATGGAAAGAACACCGCTATTTCATCCTGAAAGTCACGAGATTGGCGCTGACAAGCCGTTATCCACCATTCAGTCTCAGCATCCAAATTATTCCCTAAACCGTTGACTACTTCTTCCAAAGCGGCGGATATGCTCGACAGTAATTTCTGAGTTTCCAGTACCGTCGATGAGCCGGATAACAATTCCTTCTGCATGCGATTAACAATCACCAGGATATCAGAAAAAGCAGGATTTCTCTGATTCGCAGTATTGTGCGCAATTCCTTCCTGAATCACATCCACAAGGATATTTAACGAGTCAATCATCCCCTTATGCATCCGCTCGGAAAGTATCTTTTGATGAAGCAGTTCGTGAATTCCGGAACGCAAACACAATACATGGCCCACGAAATTTCCACTATCCACCGTGGAAACGTATTGTGGCATTAATGGTTTTAAGGATTGCGTATCGTACCAATTAAAAAAATGCCCTTGAAATCGTTTCATTTCATTAAGTGTAGCAAACGTATTTTTAGTTCGTTCGATTAACTGTCCCGATGAAATGTAACCGAAATCGCAGGCGGTCATATTTGCCAGCAATGATAAACCGATATTTGTAGGAGATGTCCGATGAGCAACAACAGACGCCGGATACTCTTGAAAATTATCCGGAGGAAGCCAATGATCTTCCTGACTCACAAAAGTCTCGTAGTAGCGCCATATTCTCCGAGTGATTTTTCGTAGAAATACAATCTGATCTTCCGCCAACTTGATTTCATGCTTTGGAATCGGACGGCTGATCCACCAGGCAACCAAAGGAGAAACAATCCAACACATCAAAAACAATCCCGCATGCGGGAGGATAGTAAACGATCCCCATACGCTAAGGCATACGGCTACGGTTACAGCCATGGCGGGAGAAAACCACATCGACTTGTAGAATCCGATGAAATCCATTCGGTGGCTTTGTTCCGATTCGCCAGCAGTTGCCCATTCCAACAAGCGCCTGTGTGTTAATGAGAGCCTAACAATGGTGCGTGATATGGCATCTATGCTGTTGTATGCATCGTAGGGAAGAAAAACAATTGACAAACTCTCTTGAAGAAAATTACGTTTCAAGGTTCGAGCGGTATTTCGGACATGCATAAACAAAGGTATATCTTTTGTCTTTTTAAATAAATCTCTTACGGATGATAATAAAGGTGGTATAAAAATAACGCCCAGGACTATGGTGTTCCAAAGCCATGCCGGTTTTAATACCGTCCAGCCAAAAAGCAACAGTAATAGAAGAGCCGGTGAGACAAGACTGCGTCGAAGGTTATCGAATATCTTCCATCGAGAAAGTCCGGAAAGAGGATTCTTCCGTCGTCGGGCATCCGAACCAGGTACCCGGGGTAACAACCAAACAGCAATTTGCCAGTCTCCCCGAATCCAACGATGGCGCCGGCTGACTTCCGTATTATAACGAGTGGGGTGTTCCTCAAATAAGGAAATATCACTGACTAAAGATGAGCGGACAAAGCATCCTTCAATCAGATCATGGCTAAGGATTCGATTCTCCGGAAAGCGTCCCTCCAATATTTGATCAAACGTATTCACATCATAAATCCCTTTGCCAATAAATGAACCTTCATGAAATATATCTTGGTATACATCCGATACTTCCCGTGTATACGGATCAATACCGGTATCACCAGCAAATATCTTGGAATACAGTGACCGGCTTGCCTCCGGCAGGCTTACCGCGACACGAGGTTGAAGGATGCAATACCCATCCACTACACGACGTTTTTGAGGATCATACCAAGGCCGGTTCAGTGAATGCGCTATGGTTCCCACCAATTGGCGAGCGGAATCACGCGGTAATTGAGTATCTGTATCGAGGGTGATTACGTATTTTACACGTTGCAGAGACTTGGAATCTCCAATAATTACGGAGAAGCGGTCTTGGGATTTGCCTCTCAATAAAGAATTCAACTCCGTCAATTTTCCTCTCTTGCGTTCATACCCCATCCACACTTGTTCCTGTACATTCCAGCGGCGAGGACGATGGAAAAGGCAAAATTGATTCATTCCCTCCTGACAGTATTTTTTGTTTAATGCGGTAATCCCTTCTCTCGTTTGTCGCAGCCATTTGTCATCATCGGGCATGGTTTCATGCGGCGCATCCCGGAAATCGGTTAATAAACCGAACAATAGGTTGCAATCACGATTGGCTAAATAATGTATTTCTAATCGTTCCAACAAATCTTGTATATTCTGCGACTGTGCAATGATTGTGGGAATAACCACCAGAGTACATAATTCACTAGGAATTCCTTTGGAGTAATCCAATCTCGGTAACACATGAGGTGACAGAAACAAAGACGCCAGCCAATTCACTAGGGCAATAGCCAAATGATTCACACATAGGACGATTAAAATTACAGATAGGATCAGAGGCCATCCGCTAACTCCATATCGGTTAACCGGCAGCAAGATAAGCATGGCAAAAATGGAAGTGAAAAAAAGGATCATTCCAAGATAGCTTAAAAGAGAATAATGGTGAATGATCCTCTGGAAGTGTTCTCGACTCGGTACGCGAGCATTGACGGCTTTTTCCAAGTGCGGTAAGCCTTTGTCAATTAGATAATATCCAACATGAGCCGATCGATGTTTGCGGCCATTCGCATCCACCCCCTTTTGAGCCAAGGCAATCGCTTTCTGTGCTACTTCGGTCTCCGCGAAGGAACTCCGTTTGGCAATCTTTTCAACAACGTGCCGATAGCGGTCACGAGTCGCAAAATCCATGTCATTGTATTCATTCATCGGATCGCAGCGTAACGTGTTTTCGACCGCGCTCCTGGTTTCAACAAATTCACGCCAGTCCAGAGATACCAAAAAGCGAAGGCTTCCTATACTATTTCCAATCGAAACCTGATCTGTTGCTTGTTGTTGGTTTTCCTGTTGCACCATCTGCGCAATGGTCGTATTCTGTTCAGACAGGCGCTGTTCAATCCATGTAAGAGGAATCGCCAAAGCAGTCCCCTGTCCTTGAAGACGATGGACAAGTTCCGCCACAAAAGAACAGGTCATGGGTGGATTAGAGCGCGCCATATCTGCGATTACTAAAATAATGTTTTTCGGATCCGTTTCCGCCATTTGCACTAATTGATCGGCCCAAAGGGTGGAGTTTTCACGAACAAGTCTATCGGAAGAGATACAAACCGCTATCCGCCGGAGATTTTCAATAAGAGCCAATCGCAGCATGATGGGGATGGCCCATAATTCCCCCAATTTCAACGTGTTTACAGTCTGGTAGGCAGATACAAAACAGCTAAGATTTTCCACATCAATTTTCCCATCAATATGGGAGATCAACTCCAAAGCCATGTCGTATACACGTGGAAATTCAGCGGAATTGCCATTGATTAAAACAGGAAGTTCCCGACTGTATCCTTTCGGTAAGTGGTGGCGCGTGGCGCGGATCTGTTCCATGATTAAATAAAAGTTGTCCAATAACCACACTTCCGCGGGAGTAAACCGGCGTTTAACTCCCGCTGCCGATGAAACCAGACTATAGGTTTGACGTAACAGTTTATCGTTTTCAGATAAGCGAGGCAATAACCGATCCCGATGTCGCTTTGTATCCAGTTTATGAACAGAAGCTAACCACTTTGCATGGAGTACGAGTTGATCGCAACTGAATAGTTCCTTACGTAGAATAGTTGAATTCCTGTATGCATCCGTATTATTTACATCCTTACCGATCTGGGGCCATAGATGTCTCAGAGAGCTGTTCATAATATGTTTAATAACTTTCAAAATCGAATTTTTCCTTCCCGTTTTATCGGTGGACACAAACTATGGAGGAGGAACGTCGACGTTATTCATAATCTGAAAGGCGCCTTTCTTAAATGGGCGTTGGTTTTGCGAGTCGCAGTGGTCTCAGACAACCGCGAAAATTGCTGTCTTTATCCTTTTCCACACGATTGTTTTCGATCGCATCACTTATCAAGAGTATTACTCCATTTACAAAAATGTGGCTCGCAACATTTATGCGAACACGCATGCCACGAGGATATTATTCCAAGATGAATTTCCGGTAAACTTTTGGTAAAAGTTCATTAAGGAATTGGGATTTGCGGGATGGATTACGAAGCGTTCGAAAGAGTAAGAGCGCCGTGCTCCTGACGCTCCACCAGGGTTTTAAACATTGAAATCCGTTTACGTCTGTTCGTTTTCGAATCGGTAGCCGGTCCCGCGCACGGTAGCTATAAAGGTAGGACGGCTTGGATTATCCTCAAGTTTTTTTCGAATATGTCCAATGTGGACATCGACGGCTTTTAGAACACAGCAACTTTCATTTTTCCAAACTTTCTCAATGATGTTATCGCGGGTGAATACATGATTGGGGCGCCGAGCAAGCATATAGAGGATGTCAAACTCGATACCGGTGAGTTCAATGATCCGGTTATCTTTCCAGACATGCCTTTCTCCAGGATCCAATCGCAAACGACGAAAACTCAGTACCTTTTCCTGAGACAATTCCGGTTCGGTCCTACGCAAAATCGCTTCAATCCGAGCGCTAAGTTCTTGAATTTTAAAAGGTTTGGATACGTAATCGTCCGCGCCGATATTGAGAGCCATGACTTTTACGGAAGAGACGTTCGTACTGCTCAGCATAAGGATGGGAACATTGCTTGACTCCCGCAATTTTTGCAACACTTCCACGCCATCGACAAATTGGTTTCCCGAGGTTGTGGAAATGGGAAAGGTAATGTCGAGCACGAGAAGGTCAGGCAAAATCGATTGGGCGAGTTTCAGCCCGGAAAGCCCATCCTCGGCGGTTGCCACCTCATAGCCTAGATTCTCAAGATAAGACTGAACCTCTCGCAATATCTGTGGATCGTCATCAACGATTAAAATCTTTTTCTTTGTAGCCATCATTATGCCTTAAGGTTCATTATCCATAGTATTGTATGACCTGATCCTCTATTTGCCCAGCATGAAATAGAAAACCGCTCCCTTATCGACTTCTCCTTCCGCCCATATCCGACCGCCGTGCCGCTCAATGATGCGCTTGACGAGCGCCAAACCGATTCCTGTCCCCTCAAATTCCGCGGATTCATGAAGTTTGTGAAATGGATGAAAAAGGGAATCGGAATTACTCATGTCAAATCCTACGCCATTATCCTGTATGTAATAAATCGCTTCATCCTCTGTTTCCGTACAACCTATCGTAATCTTCGCCCTCTCACGCCGCCGAGTGAACTTGAAGGCGTTTGCCATCAGATTCGACGCAACCTCCTTCAGGAGGATTTGGTCGCCGTGACACAGCGGCAAATCCTGAATCTTGATCGCGACATCGCGATTTACTTGCCCGTACTCAAGTTCCTTCACGACATCCTGAAAGAGCCTCTTCAGGTCCACACTGCGTTTTTTAATCGGCTCCCGGCTCACCTGTGAAAAAATGAGCAGATTCTCAATCAGTCTTCCCATTTCCGTTGTGGCCTGCAGGATCATGTTTATTTGTCGAATGGCGACCGTCGAGAGATTTGCTCCCGGTTCATGAAGCAGCACATGCGCAATCCGGTTCACAAACCGTAAGGGCGTTCGCAAGTCGTGTGATACGGAATGACCGTACGATTCAAGTTCTTGGTTTACCGCATCCACGGTGACTACATGTTTGTGGAGCGCATGGTTCAATTCCTGGATTTGCATCTCCGTCTCTTTTTCTTTGGTAATGTTACGTAATTCCACGAGGATCATCTCCGGAAGACCATCCTCATGAATCCGGCGGGCGTTTACCCGAAGATAGATTCGTTTTCCCGACCGCAATGAATAAACAGCCTCGATGCCACCCCCATTCGTGTCATTCGTGATGACGGATTCAATCACCACTCGCAAAGAAGGTTCGCAAATTTCTCCGAGCATTAATTCGGGGATGAATTTTCCCTCCAAGTCTGTCGGTGACAGCTCGAACATTTGGAAGAAGGCAGGGTTGGCAATCACAGGACGGAGAGTTCCGTCCAGAACGAGTACGGACTGCTGGAGGGATTTCAGGATCGATTCAGCAATCTTCATGGGGATTCTCTCCCTGTTTATTATGATTCTACCAGAACAGAATATCATCCATAATAGTTCATTTCTTTATAGTTTTCAACACCATTTACATGAAATGTACTCGTCTGACATGATCGGGAAGAGTCTTTTTTTTCGATTTCCGGACTACGTACGCATGGAGTTTTCCATACAGTTTCTCCATCGTAACCTCAAATTTTTTACTGAAATTTTATCAGATATTTACCTGAATTTTACTTTCAGTTGCTTTATTGTCTATATGAAATTGGTGCGATTTGGCAGTCGTTTCAATTCGATTGCCGTGAGAAATCCGGATAGGGGCGGTCGCGTAAGCGATCAATTTTATGGGTACGAGATTCTCAAAGGGAAGATCATGAATCCTAAACACATCCTGGTGGTCGATGACGATGAAGGTATTCTTTCTATCTTATCCCGTGCGCTGCGTGATGCGGGATTTCAAGTAACGATAGTAAATGACAGTACGGAAGCGCTGTTCATGTTGGTCAACAGGCGCAATACTTCCACGCCGGTTGATTTGCTGGTAACGGATTTCAATATGCCGAAACTTACGGGCTTATCTCTCATCGATGAGTTAAGAAATGAAGGCGTTAAATTGCCGTCACTACTTATGTCAGGAAACCTGGACGAGACAATGGCTTCGGAGGCGCATTCCAGAGGTTGCGTTGGATTCCTCAAAAAACCTTTTCCGTTTTCTGTTTTATTTAATCTCATACGCCAGGTCTTCGAGACCGGAGAAGAAAGAGAAGAACTGCGGAGTTACGGTATGTGAGGGTATCACGTTTTGGGTTAATTCAGGTTTATTACAAAATATAAGGTGAACGCTATGAATCAAGTAATGGACAAGGAAATTTTTGATCAGGTTTTACTTTCGTGTGAGGAGCTGTGCTATTCAGTGGCATATGCGTTGAGCGGCGATCAGGACAACGTTCGAGACCTTGAGCGGGAAATACTGAAATGGGTATGGGATCTCCTGGATAGCGAAGACGGCAGAATCGAAATCAAGAGAAGAATAATAAAGGTGTTGCATAAGAGATTCATGCAAGACTATCGAATGAATTATGAGCAGTTTACGAAACAAAACCGCCCACGGAAGAAAGAGATACTGCGTGCGGCCAGAAACGCATAAAAGAAAATGGAAAATTGATGACGCCGAGTCAGGAGTGCAAAAAAATTATCAAAAATCTCCTCTCAGAACCAAAATCAGAATTCGCGTGATCAGCGACAATTAAAATTCCCACCCCGTTGCATCAACTATAAATGTTACCATAACCAAGCCCATAAATAGGTCAACACCTCACAGGAAAATCGCCTCATTGGAGCGGCGAAAAATCATGAA
>QZKN01000031.1 GCA_003598175.1 Candidatus Omnitrophota bacterium | reverse complement strand
GCCGGGGGAAGCGGAACACGCCGTTCCCCTCTCCGGCGACAGCGGCATCCAGTGGAACCAGGGAATGCCCCGCTCCATCCACCGCTTGCGGCCACCCCATGCCATCGCCGTATTCGAAGGAAAGAATGTCCTGACCGTCACGCGAAAGTTTGAGTGTGATTTGTTCGCCTTCATTCGCCAGCTTCCCGCTATAGGGACCGACCAGGGAAACGAAAGAATCCAGGCCGTACTGCGCCCGAAACGCGGCCTTCTCGCTTTCCGTGCCCGCAGGTGTAACCAAGAGGTATCCGCCAGGCGGAATCACCGTACCTTCGGCAAACGTAAAATCGATTCCATTCGCGAAACAAACACCGTCGAGCGTTAGCAAGGCAGAGGGATGGGTATTATGGAGTTCGACAAATTCAAATTGGTTGCCGTCCAGCGGATTGTACATCAATTCCGTCACCCGCAGATGATCCAGTAGCGCAAGCGTGTTTTCCGACTCACGCGCATCAAACTGCACCGGCGCAGACCAATGGCTCCAACGACCGGTATTGTCTTTCATGCGCACTCGCACGCGATATGTATGTCCCGCCGTCACGACGGCGGGCGGGATCGTGATCTGATTTTGAAACGCCGTCAGTTCCTCCGATTCCCACAGCGGATGAATTTCCAATTTTCCCGGCTGCGTCCGTTTCCGAAAACCTGTTCCCTCCGAACCGGCGTCGGGATCGTCATCGCCGAGCGTGGCAACTAGGCGAACATCCACGAAACAGTCGGAACTCGAACCGAGATTCACATTCAGCACCTGCAGCGCAATGACATTTCTTCCCACTACGAGATAGCGGCTTGGATCGGGTAAACGATATTCAATATAATTATTGTTATCAGCCCGCTGCAACGAAACGGCATTGTACGGGAGTTCATCGGACGTAACGGAATCGCTCGCGACATGCACGCCGTTGATCCACATGTTAAAGCCGTCGTCGAATGCGACCTGCGCCGTCAATCGTCCGATATCGGCGGGGATTTCCACTTCAAACACTTTTCTTACATAAAACGTTGTATAATTGTTGCGCATATCGCTCAGCGTGGTGGAAAGAAAGTTCTCGCCATAGCCGATCGGCATGGATCCTTCCAGCCAGCCCGAATCGTCGAACGATTCCAGACGCCATGCGCTCCGCGGAGTGGATGGCTCCTCTCTTCCTTTAAAATAGTTCCAGCGAGACGACGCCGGAATCAAAATCTGTTCGTTACTCGGCGTTTGCGTGACGGGTCGGGAATCGGGATCCACTTCGGCAATTCGCCATTTCATGGCGGCAAAGGTATTGTTGCCCTGCGGATCGCTGAACGGGCTGCATTGAAAAGTAAGAGCCTCCCGGGAAAAATCATTCGAAGCCGCCGCAACCAAGGTCGGCGTGGCGGGAATGTTGGCATCGTTGAGATACGTGCGATCGATCCATTGTCCACGCGAGACAACGTAATCCTTCATGATTTTCACCATGCCGGCAAAATCCTTTGTCGGCGCGATTTTATAAAACTCGCCTTGTCCCGATTTCCCGTCGCGATTTTTATACCCTTGCCGGCGCGCCTGATCGCTCATCACCCAATGATAATCCCACATCGCGCGATCGGCGTCGACGAAGGATTGGTCATTCGGATTGAAGATGAACGCCGCATATTCATCGATCAGCTGGTTGGTCTGATCAGAGTTATATAAAAGATCGCGAATTTCACGCAATCGACTTTGAAACTCGATACGAATACCTTCGTGGTTGAGTATCCCCGCCTGTTTGAACGGATCCTGACCCGATCCGAACATGTTATCCGCCCACGTCAAATCCAGGTCCCATGCGATTTGATGCCAGCGATTGGTTTCGGGATTCAGGAAATAGTAGTAATTCTTGCCATAGCTGATGTCGTACTGATGAATTGCCTCGACGATGCAAAGATAATTATAATACCGTTCGAGATCGACGTTTTGCCGCCACCATTGCTCGCTCGGTCGTTGCGAATAGTTACGCATAAAATCGTTGAGGTCGGACTTGTCGATCGCCCCGGTCGGCGATTGATTCCGGATTTCCCCGGTTCCGTTTTCCATTTTGTATAAATTGCCGTCCGGCAGGCCATGTTCCTTCAAAAACCGTCTGTCCGGTTGTTCGGTCGCCAGGTACAATCCCCAAAAATCGCCGTCATACTGCGTGCCCGAGCTGGTAAGCGGCGGATGGGCGGCGTTCAAGCGTCCGTCCTCGTGCTCCTCATCAATAATGCGAAAATGCACGAAGTTGGTATGGCAGCTTTCCAATCCCGCCAGATTGAACAATTTGAATCCGACGCTTTCGAACATCCCCTGCTCGCCCCGATGCCAATAATCCCGCTGTTGAATGTTGGCGCCGAGGTTCAGTTTATCCCATTTAACGTCATAAGGTCGTCCGAAATTGTCGTGCGCTTGCAACGCATGGCCGCGATTGAAATTGAATTTCCACATATTCTTCCCCATCGCATACCTCCAGGTCCCTCCGCGCGCGCGAAACCATACGTGATCGAACACCTGCGCGCCATACACCAGCGTGCCGGTGTAGACGTATTCGTTGTGCATGAACTGATCCAACCACGTGCATTTCTCGGCTTCGCTTTTGCTCGTAATCAAATGATACACCGGCAACGAACTCAGAACGTCCGTGCGATAGGTCACGTCCGGCGTGACGCCCGGCCGGACGGCGCCCACCCACTCAGGTACGCCGTCATACACGAAATAGGCAAAATTCGGCTGCGGATCGTCCGTATACGGTACCTTCAGTGAATATCCACCGCTATCCGTCACGGTGATGCGATAGCGCATCAATCGTCGATGAACTTGCAGGTTCGCCGGCAGTTGCACCGTATAAATCGAATCGCCCGCGATGGCATCGCCGGCGCTGCCATCGTCCCGCATTGGCAGATCCGTCCAATTCGATCGATAGGCGGCATCGTTGAGATGAATGTACTGTCCTGCATCCACTGCCTGATAATGCAAAATCACACTCCTCACGCCGTCGGGATCCGTGACTTTCGCGGTAATAGTGACCGTTTGATGGGATCGCGGCTGTTCGGGTTTGTGCCTGACCTGCCGAATGTGCGGGGGAATATTCTCCGCATACCCAACATTCCGTTTTGCCGGCGTGGGCGGATTCGAACGCCAACTCCCGCCCAAATCATTATCGAACGTGGGATTCACCAGCTGAATGGAATACCCGCTGCCGGGCTGCGACGCCGATACCGGATCGCCCACCGTCGGCCACGGAAAACCGAGCGCATACTCCACGCGATCGATCACGCGCCCATCCGCCGCCGTCAATTCGATCCGCTCGCCGTCGTTATCAAGCCGTCCGGCAAACGGCCCCAAAATCAAAGCGCGAGAAATACTATATTTTATAGCAACGGCATTCACGTTCTGTGCAATGACAAGATACGCATCCGCAGGCAGGACGGTTTGATCGGGAAATTGGTAGGCAATCCCATCGCGAAGAGACCAGCCGGAAAGATCGACCGTTTCTATTCCCGCATTATACAATTCCACGAACTCGACCAGGTTCGTCGCGAGGTCGGGATCATAATGAATTTCGTTGATCACCACCTGCGCCGAGGTTTGATGAAACGAAAAAAGAAAAAATAGAATCGCCGTCAATACAAGAATACGTCTCGCCGTGTAAAAACAATTCCCGTAAACCCGAAACCTCTGAGGATATCTGCTTGAATTCATACCGCTATTTCCTATCTAACAATCAAGAATCATTCAATTTACGGACATACTTTTCAATATAGTGTTTCTCATGCGAATCGACAACGGAAAATCTGACTCTTCGATGTGCAGACAAACCGCTTATTTGTGTAAAATTCTTTTCCCATCCATGAAACAGCCGATTTTTCATTAATGCATCGATCCGGCTTTTTTTCAATTGGATGACGCCGTTCGACACGAATCACTACACATTTTTTTCGACTCATCGCGTTATAATTGAATGGATCAGTCTGCATTTTCGTGAACCATCAAATCACATGGCAGATAAATCATTATAAGAATATCGATTGATCGAATCAAATTCATTTGCCGATTTTCGTTATGAACAGATGGTTAGAATCGTCGATTAGAGAGAACACACGAAAAGATGCCGACGCCCATCCGGCAGAAATGCCGGTAAAACCGGCAGGAATGCCGGTAAAACCGGCAGGAATGCCGGAAGACCGGCAAGATGCTTGCGCAACAACTTTTTTTACAAATAGTTATGAGAATCTTCCACATCATTGTTTTTTTGCTTTTTCTCCACCTCGCTTCTAACGCCGCGGAAATTTGGAAGCCGTTTACCATGCCCTGGGATAAAGCGCCCGTCAACCTTTCCTTTCTTCTCGATCCGCCGGCGGGCAAACACGGCTTTCTCGGCGTCAAAGGAAATCGATTCGTCTTTGAGGACGGCGTGGAAATTCGTTTTTGGGGAACATCGATGATTGGCTCCGCCTGCTTTCCTCCCCAAAACCTCGCCCCGGACATTGCGGAACGTTTGTCGCGATTCGGAATCAATCTCGTCCGTTTTCAACATCTCGACGCGGCGTGGGCGGAACCCAATTTATTTATGTGGGACGAAAATCAAGGCGTTCTCTTCAATCCGGAAACCTTGGATCGGCTGGATTATTTCCTTTATCAACTGGAAAACCGGGGAATCTACGCTTTTATGGATGGGCTAGACTCCCGCGTTATTCGAGCGGAAGACCACATTCTCGAATGGCAGGGCGTCCCGCCCGGCTTCGGCGGACTTATTCATTTTTCACCCGCCATTCAAAGTTTGTATCGCGATTTTTTATTATCCTTCTGGTCGCGCCGGAATCGATACACCCATCTCGAATATCGCGACAGCCCCATGATCGTCATGGCGCAACTTTTTTACGATAACAATATCAAACCGTACCCGCCGATGAAACTTCCGTACACCATCGAATTGCACGACAGGTGGCGTCAATGGCAGCAGCATAAAGCTCAACCGTTCGAACCGCAAGAACGGAATCGCATACTCGAACAGCCTACATTCGAACCGCCCCCGGATTTGGACCTCAAAAAAACGACGCGGGACATGCAGAATTTTCTTGTCGAGTTGGTGGGAGAAACCAATGTCCTGTTTCACGATTTTCTGCGCGGCGTCAGCGTGAAATGTCCGATCACCGGAACGGGTTTGTTCGAAAATCCTACCGATCTTCTCCCCCAGCGGCTACACGACTTTATTGCAGCGAGCGGTATATGGAATCAGCCGCTGCATCAATTTCGATATTATCCAAATCGAAACATGATCGAAGTCGATCTCGAACAGGAAAGCGACCTGTTTTCCGAATTGGCTTTCGCGAGGTTGAAGAACAAACCATTCGTCGTTTCGGAATGGGGAAATCCCTGGCCGAACGAGTGGCGCGCGGAATTGCCGCTGTGGATGGCGGCGATGGCGTGTCTTCAGGATTGGCAGGGATGCATTTCATCGGGGTATCGCACCATTTACGATCCGCAAATCTCGCATATGTTTGCCCCGTACGAATTGTTCAACGATCCCTGCGTCATCGGCCTGTTTCCGGCGGCGGCGCTGCTGTTCCATCAAAACGAAATCCAATCGGCGCGGCGTACGGCCCGCATCCGCTTTGATGAAAATTATCAAAGCGAAGAGGAACCACTCACTCCATTGAACACGCGCGCGACGCGGCTCGCATCGAGCATGAAAATCGAGATCGATTTGGATAACAAATCATCCGCTCCCTTCGTTTTTTCCACCACAACGCCGGAAAATTTGAACGAGAAACGTCTCCGGGCTGATAAAAATCAAAACCTACGCCGCGATCCGGAACGTGGATTGATTTTGATCGACACACCCCGCGCCCAGGCCGCGATCGGTCAGTTGAAAAATGTTCTTCCCGACGATCTATCACAAATCAAACTGGATTCGGAAGAGGAGTTCGGCGTGGTATGCGTCAGCAGTATGAATAAGAATTCGATTTCCCGCTCCAACGATCTGCTGGTAAGTATCGTTTCGCAAGCGCGCAATTCCGATTTTTCCGCGCGGCAGGAAGGCGGCGGATCTATGATCGAAAACGCCGGCCGCGCGCCGATCCTGATCAAAGACACGCCTGTCAGGTTATTTATTCGCACCGTCCGTAAAGATTGGACCATTCAACTCGTACAGCCGGATGGCGGTACGAATGAAAATCTGCCTTACCAAATTGAAAAGGATGCGCTTTCCTTTCGCGTAGGAGTTCATGGAACGCTGTTTTATCGGCTACGATGTAATGGGTGAATCGTTGAGCAAAAAATGGAGCCATGCAGGCGGGCGCCTGCTCTATCCGCGTGATTGCAGGAGAAAGACAGAATGACAGAACAAAAACGATGTCTGGTAACCGGCGGCGCCGGTTTTATCGGTTCGCATACGGTGGATGTCTTGCTGGAAAATGGATATCAAGTCAGTGTGATCGACAATCTCAGCACCGGGAAACGCGAACAGGTCCCCAAAGACGTGCAATTTTTCGAAATGAACATTCTCGACAACCTCGAACTCATCTTCGAGGCCGCGCGGCCGCAGTATGTAATCCATCTGGCGGCGCAGATCAGCGTGTCCGTGTCTGTGCGCGAACCGGAAATCGATGCGAAGAACAACATTCTGGGAACCATCCATCTTCTCGAACAGTGTAGAAAATTCGGGGTAAAACGGATCGTTTATGCGTCGTCCGGCGCGGCGTATGGGGAGCCGCAGTTTCTCCCGCTGACGGAAGAGCATCCCAAACTCTGCGTTTCGCCTTACGGTATCAGCAAATACGTCGCTGAAAAATATCTTTATTTTTATCGCCATCAATTCGGCGTCGAATTCGCCGCCATGCGCTACGCGAACGTCTTCGGGCCGCGTCAGGATCCACACGGCGAGGCGGGAGTCGTGGCCATTTTCAATGAAAAACTGCTGCGCGGCGAAGACGCCGTAATTTTTGGAGATGGCGAGCAAACGCGGGATTTTGTGTATGTAAAAGATGTCGCGCGCGCAAACGTCATGGCGATTGAGGCGCAACTCGATCCTTCCCTCTATCCCGCCTTCAACGTCAGCGCCCAGAAACAAACGACGGTCAATACGCTGTTTGAGCTGATCAAAAAATATGCAGGCTCAACCCAGCCGGCGATTCACGGACCGGCTCGCGGCGGCGATGTCTATCACGCCTGCCTGGCCAACGAAAAGATCAAAACACACCTTGGCTGGGAGCCTCGTTATGCCGTGGAAGAGGGGATTCGAGAAACAGCGGAGTTTTTTCGGCTCCGCATGGTAGAACAATGAAATGTAACAGGTCGCCTTCGCAGACGGAAAAAAACCACGTCTGGATACTTGCGACTAACGGAGAAAGAAGAAATCATCCCTGCTTCAACCCGCGAAGCCGCTTGCCACACCGGCATTGCGGCGGCGGAGTTCTCTCGCATCCGCAATGCGGATTTCGGCCGTTTTACGTTGGATCGGCTGATTCGAATACGGTATTCGCTTAACCATGAACTTGAGGTAGAAGTTACCATTCAGTCTCATCAAGAAGGAAAATAGCCTCGTCGACTCACTTTTCGATCCCTGACCATAGATCCTCGATAGGTAGTTTTTCTCCCGCCATCGCCTCTTTCCACCCTTGACGAAAACTATCATCCGCTGGTTTCAAGGCAATGCATTGGCGAAACAATGAGACTATCTGTAACAGCATCGGCAGGTACTCGTCAGGTGTTTGGGCAATCTCCCGATTCAATCGTTCTGTAAAGGTTGACTGATATTCACTCATCACTTTCGCTTTGTCCTTCTTTGGATTACCTAATTATACACGATCTTTTTTGTTGTGTCATCAACAATCACCCCTCCCTCTTCTGCTTCCACGTCCGCCCATCCGGAAAAACCGACAGATACGAATACGTTCCCCGATCGGGAAAGAGCTCAATCAGCGTCCCGCCCTTTTCCACTCGATCCGCGCCGTATCCGCCAAAACCCGTTGCGCGCCCGTACACCAGATTGACGCCCGAATGGACGCCCGAATAATCGTTGACGTGGTCGTGGCCGACAAACATCGCCTGCACCGCGTCCGTTTGTGCGATTTCCGGCAACGCTGCGCCTTTTTCCTCTTCATTGCAAACGGTTTCAAATTTGACGCCTTGCGCCACGCCGCTCTCCCAAATTTCATTGTATTGAAATATCGGTATATGGCAGAATATAAAACCGGGCGTTTTCGGCAACGAATCGCATTCCTGCTTCAACCACGCCGTTTCCCGGGTGGAAATTCCGACTTTTTCCGTGTTGAGCTGGTAGAATTGCCACAGCGGCTTTTTCGTATCTTCGTCCTGCAACTCGACGCGATAGTTGCCGTTGCCGTCCCCACGGGAATACAGCGTGTGCTGCATGCTTTCCAGAATTTCATGCGCCTTTTGCCGATCCGAGACTTCATCGTGGTTTCCCCAGGCAAACAACCAGGGAATACCGTAGCCATCGATCCGCAATGAACACTGCTTGCAGCAAGATAAACCTTTATCGTCCAAATTGTCGCACCAAAAATCGCCGGTGACGGCGATCAAATCGGGAGGAAAATGCTTGACAAGCCCATCGATCAGCGCCTGAGTCAGTGGATCGTTGAGCTCCGCCTCTTTCCCGAAAAAATGAATATCCGTAATTTGCAGGATGCGAAATGGTTTGTCGGGCGACGTGGAAATAATTCGCCGTTTCGGTTCCGACAACACATGCGGCGCACCCGAAGCGCTCCACAGAGCGGCGGACGCCGTCGAACGTAAGAACGAGCGACGGGTGAGGGTACAATCGGTCATGATGGTTCCTTTCTCGGAAATGTGATGATTATCAATTCTTTAACACGATGAAGGATTATTCAAGCGGAGTAGGTTTGCTTTACCAAAAAGTGTTTTGTATTTTTTGATGAGTTAAAAAAACACACTCCATCTACACGGCTCAAATTTTCGGTTATACTTAAATCAAATGCGCTATGAAATTGTTCTTTCACCCGAAGCGATTGAAGACTTGCGTGGCTTAAAAGCAAACTGGCGAGCAACCGTACGCAACATCATCAAAAAATATTTTTACATACTATTAATTTATAAAGTAAGAGTCGAATCAAGCAATTGCACTGCGCCAAAGTCAGAAACTGACGCTTGGTTGGAAAAGGTAGGAGAAATAAAATGATAGAGATCGCACTGGCGAATGTTAAAAATGCCTTGTCTCGATATTTACGGCTTGCCGAGAAGGAAGAAATCATCATCACTCGGCATGGAAAGCCTGCCGGAGTCCTGATTGGTTTTCAGTCAGAAGAGGATTGGTTCGATTATCAATTGGAACATGATCCACGCTTTTTGAAACGCATTGCGGGAGCAAGACAAAGCCTACGGCTGGGGCAAGGAGTTAAAATCGAAGACCTTGACGAATAGGAGAACGGTTTTGTCGAATGAATCGGAAGTCTTCGAAATCAGTCTTCCATACAGGAGCAATGCCTATCGCATCGCCGATACCGTCCAAATCAGAGATGTACTATGGGTAGTTGAAGATGAGCGCCAAAGACGCCGTTTTTTGCGCCCTTGTGAGTTTACTCCATTTTCTTGAATGACACATATTCTCTGAAAAAAGTTGTCGATTTCCCTTTCATCTCATATATTAACTTACAAAAGAAAGCAACCATGATGCATCCTTAATATTTTGGGTATATTTGTTGCTTTAATAATCAGGAGCGATTAAAAGAGACCCATAATGCCGGCTCCGGTTGGACAAGAAAGCGGGAAATACGGCAATCCCGAACATCATTCGGGTCGGGATCGGCTCTATCGAGCGAAATCAGGAAGCGACAGGCGAAGCAACAAAAGAGGAGCTGCTTTCGCTTTCGTTTCTCACCCTCGATGGTTCTCGAACAATTCGTCGTAGGCAACGTTTTCAGGAAAATCGGGGCCGGCAAATTATGCTCTACCCCACACCGTCATACTCAACTCCTTTTCGTTTTGAATGCATCCCACGAAATCATCCTATACAATTTTTCGTTTTTCATTGCGTGCAATGCATTCATCATAAAGACGCTGCCGTTTCATCCAAAATCCGGCGGGTACGGCCAGAATCCGCTCCATCCGATTCGCAATTTCAAGAGTAATTCCGGTTATTCCTTCAATAATCTCAGAGATCAATTTTTCCGAGAGACTGATTTGTTCAGCAAATTCCTTTTGAGAAATCCCTTTTTCTTCCAATAAATCAAGTAGTGTTTCTCCCGGATGGGTTATTATGTTGGGATGATATTCATTTTTAATTTCATCAATCATGATAATCCTCTATTTCCAACAAGCGGATGGCCGTAATTTGACTCAAATCCAATATGTCTTCCTTTACGTATGGCAAAGGATCATTCGCCGGGTCAAAAATCAAACGATAGGGATGTTCAACATCAATTGCCCATTGTCCTTTTCGGTTTGCTTTCAGCAGAAGTTTCAAAACCAGCCGGAATTTCCCCTCCCCAACCCTCCCCGTCAACGTTGAGGGTGTATTTATCCACCCGTCGACGGGGGGATTATCGGGGGGATGCGGTAAATGAGCGGTTAAATCACCCCCCACGATTTCAAGTTTTTCAGGCTGATGGCGATGCTCTCGAAGGGATCGCGCTGACTTTCGTCTTGTTCAACGACGTAATATTGTACCCCGGCCTGCTTGCATGCGTCCAAAATTTCCGGCCAGTTCAGATTCCCTTCCCCCACTTCCGCATACATCTGCGTGCCGAATTGGGTTCCTTTCCCCTCCACCATCAAAAAGTCCTTGAAATGCACGATCGGTATCCGTCCGGCGTATTTACGAATCCAGGCAGCCGGATCCCCGCCGCCATGCTGCACCCAATACGTGTCGATTTCGAAACTCAAATATTGCGGGACGCTGTAATTGCACAAGATATCCATCCCGAATACGCCGTTGTATTTTTGAAACTCGAAACTGTGGTTGTGATAGCCCAGTTTCATCCCCGCGGCGGCAAATTGTTCACCCACTTCCGATAATTTCTCGGCAAATAATTTATACCCGTCAAAATTACGGTATTTTTCCGTCATATAACTGACGACGACATTGCCGCACCCCAATTCCTGACTCCGCTCGATCACTTTCCGCGGCTCCGTCGTTACCACCTCGAACGAGGTATGCGCAGAAACCGCATTCAGTTCGTTCTGTTTGATGATCTCGGCCAGTTTTTTCGTTTCGATTGCATCCATACTGGCGATTTCGATGTTGTCATACCCGATCTTCTTCACCTTTTCCAATGATCGCGCCACCTCATCCGCCGATG
Organism: Candidatus Omnitrophota bacterium; assembly: GCA_003598175.1. GTDB lineage: Bacteria > Hinthialibacterota > Hinthialibacteria > Hinthialibacterales > Hinthialibacteraceae > SURF-12. The sequence goes on along the minus strand of QZKN01000031.1, from coordinate 14,205 downwards.
ACAGTGAGCGCCGAATGGTGTAAAGATTCAATCCCACCTTCTTATCGCCCATCCCGCAGCATCCGGCGCACTCGCACGCCGCCGCCGATCTCCATCCCCAATTCATCGCCAACGCGGTCGTCAATCCTGCTCCCAAAAAACCTCTGCGTTTCAGTTTTTGATCCATCTGCATGTCCCCTTTTCACATTAGAAAATTCTACGCGCATTGTAGACTCTTCACCCGCAAAATCAAAGATAAATACTTCTCGATTTCCTTCGTTTCGTCAGCCGAGAGTTCAGCGCGATACAACTGAGCCAATTGTTTGTGTGTTGCATATAACATGATTTTTCTCTTTTTATGTTGTTTTTTTTGGTTTGCTATTCTATCATGATGTCAATATATGCAATAGCAATTTATTGTGATATAAAGGGGATAAAAATTGTGGGAAATGACGCCGCTCGGAATACAGTTTCTTAAAGGCGCATCTGAGTTCATATAAGATGCGCCGGCAAATAGTCGGATAAAATATAGAAACCGGCACATAGTGTGGTATTAATGAATAATCTGCCACTATATATTATGCAGACAGGATGTCCGCACCACAATTTTTGACTTTTTGCCGGGGCATCCTATAAACAAGCATGAAAATGTATTGAAATTTTACGATATGAGGATAAATCGGTCCCCAAACTGTATTATTTCGATTTTTCGATTAACATAACCCTATCGCACTTAAAATTATAAAGCAGCGGAGGCACTTTTTCATGACAACATCCCATAAAAACTCAACTGATCCTATGCATCGCAGAACCTTTTTGATGGGCCTTTCCGCCCTATCCGCAACCGCCATGCAGGCAAGCGTTACCAATGCAGCCAGCGAACGCAAAATCCGCATCGGCGTCGTCGGCGGCGGATTCGGTTGTTCGTTTTACTGGCACGAGCACCCCCATTGCATCGTCGCCGCCGTCAGCGACCTGCGTCCGGACCGCCGCGACCGCCTAGTCAAAACTTTCCACTGCGAAACCGTTTACGAATCCCTCGAAAAACTCATTCTCGATAAAAATATCGACGCGGTTGCCGTTTTCACCGGCGCGCCGGATCACGTTCGTCACTGTGCCGCCGTCATGAAGAGCGGTAAACACGTGATCTCCGCCGTTCCCGCCGCGTGCAGCCTCGAAGAATGTCAAACCTTGATCGAAACCAAACAAAAAACCGGCATGACGTACATGATGGCGGAAACCAGCTATTACCGCCAGGAGGCCATCACCGCCCGGCAGTGGTTTAAGGAAGGTAAATTCGGCAACCTTTTCTACATCGAAACCGAATACCACCACGACATGACTCACGACGGGCCCACCCTGCGCTATTATCAAGGCAAACCGACCTGGCGTTATGGCTTTCCCCCCATGCACTACCCCACGCATGCGCTCGGTTTCGTCACCGGCGTCACCGGCGAACGCATGACGAATGTGATGTGCGTCGGCCAATACAACAAAGAGTCTATCGAGTTGCAAGATAATGTGTACAACAATCCCTTCTGCAATTCCACCGCATTTTATAAAACCGACCGCGGAAATTGCGTGCGCCATTCCGAATTTCGCCACGTCGCAGCGGGCATCTGCGAACGCGCACAGTGGTACGGCGACCAAATGAGCTTCTTCATGCCCACTCCCAACGGCGCGCCTGCCGTCACCTGCGCCATCGGCGAACGTCCACAGCCTTACGACCAGCCCAATCACTGGCAAACGGACATGCTGCCCGAAACCATGCGGCACAGCAGCGGACACGGCGGCTCCCACACCTTTCTCACGCACGAGTTCATTTCCGCGTTGATCGAAAACCGCAAACCTGCAGTCGATGTCTATGAAGCCGTTGCCTATACCGCGCCGGGACTCGTCGCCCATCAATCCGCATTGAAGGGAGGCGAACAAATGCCCGTTCCCGACTTCGGAACAGGAGAGTGACCAATGATGATTTTTCTTAACTCCCTCCCCCTATGATCCCCCCGTCAATGGGGGATGAATACATTCGCTTTGTTGGCGGGGAAGGATTGGGGAGAGGAGATCCCACTGGGGCGGATGGAAAAGGCAGGGTGGTATGCCCTTGCACACCGGAATTTCAATGAAAGGAATCTCTCATGAAATTCAACGAATTGATCAAAGCTCCCGACGTGACTTTGAACGAGATCGGAGCCGCCTACAAAATCATCAGCGCCTTCAATCGCGCTGAAATCGTTTTCGACGTGGACGGAAACGATGAGAAATTTCACACCGTCCTGAAAACCAATCCGTTGGGAAAAACCGATACCGTCTACGAAGCCCTGAAAAAACATTTTCAAATGGAGCAGGATTTTTTCATCATTGAAAATGTCCCTTTTCAGGAACTCTCCCCCGCATCCGTGAAAATCGGCGCGAAAGTCGGTGTATTGTTCCTCTCCAGCGCCGCTCGCTTCGGCGGATATGGCGTCATACTCAAACAAATCGAAAAACCATTGACGAACAAAGGCAGGCGACTCGTCAATAAAGACGCGCTTTTGTTATCTTTCCCACTTCCCCTCGTCACCGCCAATCGCAGGCATCGCTTTCGTTTGCATCCACAGGTGGAGGACTATTTCGTCGAAATTTCCGGTTACGAATGCCGCCGCGATTCTCCCATCCAGGTCTTTCCTATCCGGAACATCTCCGATTCGGGCGTTTCCATTCTCATGCCCGGTTTTCAGCAAAAGCAATTGCCGGAGGTGGACGACATCCTTTATATTCGCCTCAGCCTCTTTCTCGCCAATAAAGGCTATGGATTGAAACGGGGAGTCGTCGTCACCCCCGCGGAAATTACCGAAGGCAAAGTTACCCAACAACAATTTGTCTTAAAAAGCAAAGTCATTCACATTGAAGCGCCCAACGACCGCAGCACCGAAATCGCCGTGCAATTTCTCGAAACCGCACGAGAAGGCGTCTCCGTCGATCCCAAACAATTCCCCCATTTAACCTACCTTCCCGTCGATCAAAGCGAAGGCATCATCCCCATCTTCAACTGGATCAACAAAATCCAACAAATCCGCCGCTTCGAAGAAAAAGAAAAAGGATTACTCTGATCATTCGTAAATCCATAGAAACACTCGCGTTGATGAAATCCTCATGAATCCCTGGCGAACACGGATGTCTCGCTCGCATTGTAAACCTTCGGCGCATTCAACCTTTGTTGGAACTCGCCAACCCTGTCGTTTTCCACAATTCTTGCAGCTTTGAATAAATTGGAAAATAATAGTCTCAACATCTTATTGGGAGTGATTGATCTTGAAACACAAATCCATCGGTATCCTACTCTTTCTATGTTTTTCGTTACTATCAGCTGCGGACAATCCGGAACAAACCTGTTTTCAGACCGCCGGCGGCTGGCGGCCGGAATTGGATTTGCGGTCCGACGTCGCCATCGTTTATGGCGTCAACCGTTCGTTTGCGGAACGCGCGCAAAGTTGGCGCGAGCGCGGTTATGGGATTCATTTGATGACCGGCGTGGCCTGGGGCGGTTATCAGGACTATCTCGACGGACGTTTCGACGGGAAGAAACATTGGGACGAAGGACAAGTGCAGCGGAACGGCGAAATGATCATGCACGGCGTCAACGTCCCGTATATGGTTCCGACACAAACCTACGTCGACTATTTGAAGAGCCTGGTCAAAACCGCCATCGACGCGGGAGTGACCGCGATTCATCTCGAGGAGCCGGAATTCTGGAATCGCGGCGGATACAGCGAAGGTTTCAAACGCGAATGGCAGGCGTATTACGGCGAGCCGTGGCAGGCGCAGCACGAATCGCCGGAAGCGACCTATCGCTCCGCCAAACTCAAATATCATCTCTATTTCCGCGCCTTGAAGGATATTTTTCAATTCGCGAAGGACTACAGCGAGAGCAAAGGCGACCGCGTCCGCTGTTACGTACCCACTCACACTCTCATCAACTATTCCGCATGGCAGATCGTGAGTCCGGAATCGAGTCTGTCCAATCTGCCGGGCATGGACGGTTACATCGGGCAGGTCTGGACCGGTACGGCGCGCACGCCGGTGATTTACGAAGGCGTGGAGAAGGAACGCACGTTCGAAAACGCCTTCCTGGAATACGGATCGATGCGGTCCATGACGCGCCCGACAGGACGTCGCGTTTACTTTCTCACCGATCCCATCGAAGACAATCCCGATCACACGTGGGAAGATTATAAGAAGAACTACGAAGCGACGTTTACCGCCCAATTGATGTATCCCGATATCTTCCATTACGAAGTCATGCCGTGGCCCAGCCGCATTTTTTTAGGAAGTTATATGGTGGAAGGCGCAACCGAACGGCAAAAAATCCCTCCCGATTACGCCACGGAAATTCTCACACTGATCAACACGCTGAATGACATGCGGCAGGAAGAACATTCCATCTCCGGCGTTGCCGGCATCGGCGTGCTGCTTTCCGACACGATGATGTTCCAGCGTTTTCCCACCCACGGCGAAGAAGACCGACTCATGTCCAATTTTTACGGCATGGCGTTGCCATTCTTGAAACACGGTATCCCCATACAGCTGGTGCAAATGGAAAATCTCCCGTTTCCCGATACGTTGAAAGACATTCGCGTCCTGATCATGAGCTATGCAAACATGAAACCGCTCAATCCCGCGTATCACGAAGCCATTGCAAAATGGGTCAAAGCCGGCGGCGCACTGCTCTATCTCGGACGCGACGAGGATCCGTATCAAACCATCCGCGAATGGTGGAACCAGGATGGAAACAAGTATAACGCGCCTTCCGACCACTTATTTGAGTTGCTCGGTCTGCCCGCCGACGTGGAAAAACAAACAGGGAGAATTGAAAAAGGATTCGTTACTCTCCTGCGTAAAAATCCAAAAGAAATCGCACTGCAAAAAGGCGGCGGCGAGGAATTACGCGGCACGGCAAGAAATTTGCTGCAACTATTAAATTTGGAAAAGGAATGGCGGGAGAGCAACGTTCTGCACGTTCGCCGCGGACCGTACGACATCGTGGCTGTATTGGATGAGAGCATGAGCGCCGAACCGTACCGCATTTCCGGTCCGGTGGTGGATCTGTTTGATCCCGAATTGCCGGTGTTGCCGGAAAAAATCATGCAGCCCGGTGAACGCCATTTTCTTTTATCATTGAACCGATGGAACAAAGAATCTCCATGCGTTCTTGCTTCCGCCGCGCGAGTGTCTGACGAACAACGCGATGATCACTCCTATTCTTTTACATTAAAGGGACCTGCGGAAACATGGGGCGTGGCCAGAATTTTACTGCCGGCCAAACCACAAAAAATGGATGTCACCGGCCCCGCCCACGGCGAGATCGGCCTGGCGACCGGATGGGATGATCAGACCAATACGTTGCTGATTCGCTTCAGAAACAATCCGGATGGGGTGCGATTGAGCATTGACTTTTCAAAACCGCGTTAGGTTTTACTTACCTATTTGATAGGCCATGCCGTCTGCTCTCGTTTTTTAGGAATCGGTAAGGTGGATAGGGGTTGTGTAGGGGCGAATCCGGATTCACCCCTACACCAAAATCATTTCAAATTAATACAACATAAATTCATCCACGGCAACCGGGGCTACGCCCAGCGCGTAAGAAAACACCTGATTCATCAGTCGCAATCCATCCGCGTTGAGCGCGGAAAAACCATTGAGTTGAATCCACGCGCCGATGCGCATACCGGGAACAAGCTGCCCATTCACCGTCGCGCCTTTTTCCACCACCCATAATAAGGCGCGGTTGGGATTGCCCGGCTCGGTCGCCAATACGTGAACGCCGGCAGGCGGATTGTCCAGATATCCCATCTGCAATGAATTCGGCCACACTTGTACGACGCCCAACGGAAAACCTTGTGTGATGGGATGTTGGTTATCCACAATATCCAAAGCAATTCCATCTGCGCCGCCGGTTCCCACGTTGGGTTGATAGAGAATGTCGTCGGCGGCCAGGATCTCGCCGATCACGATCGGCTTTTCGGTGGTTTCATGATACAGCCGATTCGCGAAATTTCCCGAACCGACGGACTCGCTGACATACGTGGCGTCGCAGCCGCTTAAATCCGCCGGCATTTCATATCCCGCGGCGTTGGTATCATCAAATTGGACGACATGCAAGCCCATAACCGATTCCAAATAAGCGAGGATGACCTGATCGGGAAAGGTATTGGCGGCGATGTTGCGGAACACGTACATCGTTTTGCCGAGCGGCGTTTGGGAAGCGCCCAACACGTAAACCGCATTAGCGCCCGCGGCGGCAAGAGGCGTATCCGAATCCAGAACGAGATTTCCGCTGAATGGGTACGAACCGGCGCTGCCGGCGGGGGCGGCGACGTCATATTGAAGCGTGATTTGTTTTCCGGTCACGCCCGTCACGTTCAACGAAATGGAGCCGTCGGCGTTGAGCGTGGGGGAACCATCGGAAGCACGCAAATTCGTCACGGCAAAACCTGTGGGAGGCGTTTCCGTTATGATAGAGTTGTCGGTGATGCCCGTGCGAATGGCGGCGGTGATCGTCACCGAGGTCTTTAGGGAACCGGGGCGCAATATTTGCACGTCAATCGTACGGGAGAGCTGCGCCGAGACGTTCGGATTGAAATTGGCGATAGCCAGATTCGGGTTATTCGTCACCGCGATCCAATCGATGCTGGCGCTGTCTTCCCGATTGCCAACGATAAAATAACTGACGCCGGCGGGGAGATCAAAGGGACGAGGATTACGGCCTGGCGAGGAATCGCGCACCCAGCGGATATCATACGCTTTCGAAGAACCCATGTTGGATCGCGTCGTATCGTTGCCGGCGGGAGGAACGTCGATATTCGTATGGAAGGAATCGCTGTTTCCGTCTTCGCCCCGCGTCGCCCAGAAAAAGTAATAGGTTCCGGCAACGGGAATATCAATGGCATATTCCAACATTTGCCCGGCTCCGGTACCCATGGAAACCACCACGATGCCGCTATCCCTGCGCGGATCCATCATCAATCCCCAATTCACGGGATCGAGCGGATTCGCTTGTTCGGCCTGAATGACTGTGGGAAACAAGAGATCGATGGGAATGGGATTTTCAGGCGGTAAAAAGGTCGGATTGATGGGCAATACAGCCACTCCACCGATGTAACTATTGCGATGGATGCCGTCGGAAAAGGTACCACGCCAACATGCGGATAATGCGCGACCTAATTTTACGTTATAGGTCAACGTGGCATTTCCGGAAAAATTGTTCAGCGTCCAGGTAATGGTTCCATCGCCGTTATCGACAGCCTGTCCGGCGGACGCCTGGATATTCGAGATCACCGCCCCGACCGGCGCGATTTCGTTGACGACGGCATTCACGGTTTGATCCTGCCGCGCGGAAGCGGTGAGAGTGACGGGATTGATCGACATGCCCGGTTCAAAATTCTCAGACGCCAGCGAGCGATCGACCGTCAGCGGAAATTCCTCGATGACTACATCAGTGAACTCGAAAACTCCAAAGTTATTCGCACTCTCCGCCGTCGCCCCAAGTCCAACATAAATCGGATCGATGAGAGGAGCGACTTCTGTTTGGATATAAACCCAAGCGCCGGCCGTGTTTTTAGTATAAAAATGAACGCTGTTGCCGATCCGTTCAAAACGAATCGGACCGGTGTGATTCGCGTCGAATCCGCCCGGAACCGGCGTCGGATCGCCGTCGCGCTTGGTTCCGCCGCCTTTTAACGTACGGAAAGTGGGGAAAACAGAACCCAAATCGGAATTACTGTCGGAAGCGGCTGCACTCGTCATCAAAAAGGAAATATGAACCGAATCCGGATCGAGATCCTGCCGAATCATCAATCCGCCGCGGCCGACGTTATCCAACGGCCAGGGATTGGCTTCGATGGCAAAACTGCCCGACATCCTCTTATACGCGAAATGACATTGATCCGCAAAGTCATCAATCGTGCGGCCCACGCCATCGACTTTGTAGATTCCGCCCACCAATTCCGCAATACCGGGAATCGACGGATTGCCGATATCCACATGATCTTCGAATATGCCTACGGGTTCCAGCGCGTAGCCGTTGAACACGGTTAATAAAACGAAACACAAGAAAACACCAAATCTTCTCATTTCCTATTCCTCCTTTTCCTATCTCATCTGTTATTCAAGATACTCAAATCCACCGTAGTGGATTTCTCGCACAGATTGCATCAGCCATTGTCTCATTATCGGTCTCCAATTGTCAAGTTAGTGGAAAATTATCGCTCGGGAGGAATCGAGTGGTTCTCATCAGAATAATGACCATTGTAATACCGGCACAAGAGAAGAAGAAATTCCCGGCGTCGGCGCTTCCGCCGACCAATTCGCCGGATCGTTGCCGGAATGGGAAGCGGAAATGCGCTGTAAGGACATCCCATCGCCGTCGGCGGCAGGCGGCCAGGGCGACTGATCGAAGTAAATGACTTCGTCGACAATCACCCCGTTGATCGGACCGTTTTCGTTTGTTTCGAGTTGCGGCTTTTCGAGAGCGATACGTTCGCCCAGGTTGGATAGTTTGCCTTCATAAGGACCGAGAATCATCGTATTCGTATCGTCAAGGTTATAAGCTCGCAAAAAGATCGAAAATTGAACTGCGTCGTTGGGATCGAAACCGACCAACAGGAGTCTTTCACGCGCGGAAAGAATGGTAGATTGCGGAAACTCGAAACGGATCCCGCCATCCACGCGCCAGGGGCCACGCGCGTTGAATAACGAGATCGGTTCGTTAGTGGAATTGTATAATTCAATGAATTCCGTAAGAGTGACATCGCCCACATTGCCGCCGGCGGTTGGTGGATGGTACATGATTTCGTCGATGACAACGCCGGGAATGTGCGAGGAATTTTCCTCATTGGGGCTGGGGAGAAGGCTGAGCCAATATTCACCTGTAAGGGGGCTGCGGCCGAGTGATTTGTCGCTTTCCTGCGCGGCAAAGCGAACGGCGTCCACCACGCGATCCACGCCATAAATGCCGGGCAGATAAGATAGCATGATTTTGCCGCCTTGTTCATTTAACGTAAAGATGGGATTGGCGAAAACGTTGGTTTTATCGACGACAAAATGAACATGCGGGAACAGGTCGATTGCGGGCAGCGGCCATTTGGTCAGGTTTTTATTCTCATCGCTGAGATACCAATCGTTCAAATGGATCGGCGCGCCGGACGTGTTGAGTAACTCAATCCAGTCCGTGAGATTCTCGCCCTTGGAAAACGCCATGAATTCATTGAGCACGACGTTGCGAATGGGATCGGGATCGGATGCGCCGGGCGAACCATGCAAATAGGCGCTTGCCCGCCAATTGCCGCCGTAATTGAGCGATCGGGAAGAATCGGCTGCGTGTGCGGTGCTCTTGGGAATAAGAGAGTGTCCCGCGCCGTCGACCTGCACGGGCCAGCCGCGGCCGTCTCCGTATTCGAAAGCCAATATGGATTCGCCGGAAGCAGCATCAATCAATTCAAGACGTTCCCCTTCATTCGCGAGCTGGCCGTCGTATGGGCCGGTGATCAACACCGTATCGTCGACGTGGTATCGCTCACGGAAATCGTCTTTATTTTGTTGCTTGGCCAATAATAAATAACCGCCGGCGGGGATAATATCCGTGTTTGAAAAGGAAAAACTGATACCTTCGGTGAACGCCAAGCCGCCGAGCGAGAGAGACAAGAAAGGGCGGGTGTTGTGCAACTCAATAAATTCGTATTCGTTTCCGAACGTGGGATTGTACATCAGTTCGGTGATTCGCAAGTGTTCGCGCAGAAAGTCGATGTCGGCCTGTTCGCGGCGTACGGAAAAGGAGGCTTCGTTCAATGCGCTCCATTCCTCGCCGATGCGCGTTCTGGCGCAGACGTGAATCGTTTGGTCGATCCGGACCGGCCCCGTATAAAGGATTGCGCTGTTTGTATTCAACGCTCCACCGGGCAGGCGCGGATCGCCGCCGTCGAGGGTGTAATAAATCGGCTGGGAGTGGGCGTCGTTGGGATTCGGAACCAGCAGATCCAGCGTCAGGCCGAAAACGACGTCGGAGCTGGTCGCATTGGCTTGATGGACTTCGACGGCAATGGTGTTGCCGCCGGTTCTCAGACAGTCGATTGGGATTTCAATGGGATCTTCGTAGGTGGCATTGCCGACGGTTTGATTGGAAAAATCAATATAAGCAACCGGCCCGTCCGCCATGCGAATGCGATGGATTTCTTCGCCGTTCAAATAGATCACGGCGCCGTCGTCGATAACCATATTGAGCAGCAATTTGGCCTGGGTTCGATCGAACTCCTGATTTACATTTATATTCTTTCTAAAATAATACGTGATGGCGCCCAACGTGAGCGCCGTGGATTTGGGCGCGGGCAATTCGGACGTTTCGACATAAAATAATGCCTGCCCGGCGCGCCAACGGGAATCGTTGAAATCGGGCGCGCGCCAGGCCGCGCCCAAATCGGCGCCGGATTGTTCAAACTTCCAATTGTCGGTGATCGTGACGAGTGGAATCGTAAGAATTTCATCTCCGGGCGTCAACATGACAAGTGGAAAGCCCGCTTCCACCTCGCCGCCTTGCCGGTTGAAAACCGGAGCGGTAATCGTGGGATAAAGCCCCGCGCTTCTGAGTTGCTCTAGAACGATGGCCGAACGGAAAGGCAGGTAATCGTTCAAAATGCGGTCGCGTTCGCCGGTCCAGTGCGGATCACGCAGTCGGGGTGAGCTGTAACGCAGGTCGCCCCAGCGCGCGGATTCGCCGACAATGGCGCGGTCGATGGAGGTTGCCAAGGATTGATAAATATCGCGAGATTTTTCGGGTGTAAGGATTCCTCCATTGAAAAAATGTTTGTGAATACGATCGGCCACGCGCATCAAAAAGTTCCTGTTTTGTTTGAGTCGCTGAAACACGCGCGCGGGATTGTCGCGTCCGTTGTGAAAATTGACCACGTTGACGTTCAAATCTTCGAGCGTCCATTCCGAATCCCAACAAAAGAATTGAAATCCTTCGCCGGGAAGACGACGGCGCGCGGCGTAAAAATTCCACGGCGTTCCCCCGCCGCCGATGATGGTGGGACCATCGCGGTTGCCGGTGAAATAAATGGCCAGCATGTAATCGATCAGATTGTCGATGTCGGTGTATTGTTGAATGGCCTGATAATTCTCTTCACGGTCCAAATTGCCCGCTTCGGCCAATGCCAGCATTTGATTCCATGCGTCTTTGTTGCCGGCGCGGGCGCGGGCGTAATTGATACCGGACGTGCCGCTGCTGATCACGTCCCATTCATCCTTATCGCCGCCGATGTGCTCCGCGCAAAAAGATTCATCCGGCGTTTCACACAAATCGTATAGTCCCCAATACATGCCGTTGAGATAGAGATGGACGTATCGGCCATGAAAGGCGGCGCGTCCCATTCCCCGCTGCAGTTGACGAGAAAAAACATCACGCATGTATTCCGCCTTGCCGACGGAACTGTTGAAACCGCCTTCCCCCGCATGCCAGGTGTAGTTGAATCCGCCGCGTAGCGTGAGGGAATCGAAACGGCTTACATCGGCATCGTCGTAGAGTTTGTACTCCAATTTCGGCGGGCCGTATTCGCGCTTGAATTTGACGCGAAATGAATGTTTACGATTGTTGGGATTCCGGCTGTTGTTCCCTTGAATCTGAACGCCGCTGTTGCTTTGAAAACCGACGCGGCCGTCGGGAAAAATAAGTTCGGCCGAGCCGGCGCGTTCCCAGGCGTCCCCTTTGCTTGTCGGATTCGTGTAAATGCCCTGCCGGGAATCAAACAGATCGTCGAAATTCATGACGATGGAAAAAGAGGGGATCGATCGAAGATCGTTGACGATGGTATCGCGATAATCCGCGTGATTGACCACATCCGGATCCATGTCGTAATCGCCGGTCACGCCGCCTCCCCAGCGGACGGGATACCCGTCCGGGCGAGTTTGACGAATAACGTCTTTAAAAAAAATATACGTTTGCGTCGCTGCCGGGCTGGATTGATACCCGTCTTTATATGCGACAGCGCGCACAGGGGTGGTGGTGGTGATTGAGATCGCGTCGTGATACACCAATCCCCGATTTTCGTCAGGCGTGTTGCCGTCGGTGGTATAGCGAATTTCCACGTCGGGCACGGCGGACGAGAGCGCGAGCGAAAACGCTTCCTCATAAAATCCATGCGCATGGCTGAAGGTGGGAGGAGGAAGAAATCCAATAAGTCCCTCGCCGTTCGCCTCGCCGGGCGTTGGTTGCGTGAAATACCGCATCCGCCCTGTTTCAAATTGTGCAACGGCATGCAAAGTGGGATGAATGAGAAAATCGTCATCCTCTCGATTCGCGTTGAGGCCATGAACCGCGAGCCAATTGATTCCCGGCCGCAGGGACTGTTCCGCATCGGGTATTGTGATGGTGAACGGATCGGATGCTTCCTGATCCGGGCGGTCGGTAAGCGCGGTGGAATTCCATTCAAGGGTAGCAAGCGCGTTGCGGCGCGCGATTTCCCGCCCGTTGATCCAGGCTACAAAGCCGTCGTCGTAGCGCATTTGGAACGTAAGGTAATAGTCAGTGAGAGAATCGGGAAGCAGAAAAGGAATCCGTAAAAAAACGGAGGCGTTTTGATTTTGCATTTCGTTTTGGATGCTTGCATTTACGAGATGCGCGAATCCATTCAGCGCCAATCCGCCGTTTTGGTCGTCGCCGACGAGATGAAAAATCGCCGGATTGAATGAGGTATAGCGGCCGAACGCGGCGAATAGTTCAAGCGTCGCGCCGCCGGAGGAATCGTAATGAAGCAAATCGAGTTCGTGTAATCCGGCGCTCAGTTGAACGGAAACCAACGTGTCGTGAGGCGAGGCGGTTCCACTGTCCGTAAACAGATCGTTGCCGTCGATTCGGAGACGAGCGCCATCGTCGGAATGGACGCCGAACGTCCACCAACCATCCGCGGGAATTTCGATGACGGCGGTTGCGTGAACCACGAAATTATCCACGTTGTCCGTCAGCTCCTGACCGGGAAAGGGATGATCCTTGCCGAACCTTCCGTTCGGGCCGGTTCCCCAAAAATTAATCACGTCGCTGTGTCCGACAAATACTCCCGATTGCATGGTGGGCCGGCTGAGAACCCGGGCGGCGGCGCTGACCGAGGTAAGCGTCAAATTTGATTTGTAAACGACTACATTGAACTGACCGGAACGGGAACCGAAGCCGACGCCGAGTTTTTTTGTCGACCAACCGGAATCGTCAAATTCCGGCTGAATCCATAGCGCACCCAAATTTCCGTTTGGGGGAACGAAAACATTGACCGGCGAACCTTCATCGACGAGCGTATGGAAAGGAGTATGATTGCCATAGCTGATAGCGCCACTGCCGACGGTCAAATCCGGATACGCGGGAGTAAACGCATGAACGATGGTTCGGCCGTCGGATTGAATCAAGGCAAGGTATTCACCGGCGGCATCCAGTTTGAAATTCGTATGAAGAGGAGAATCCGGCAGACGGCGATCTTTTGAAGAAGCAAATACGATTTGATACGATTTGGCAGGCATGGTGATAGATGGAAAAGCCCATTTCCTGAAATCGGCGGGATCGTCCGTGAGAAACCATCCGGCAAGGTTGATTTCCGTTTCACCGAAGTTGAATAATTCGATCCAATCGGGCGAATCACCGTCTTCGTCTTTCACGACCCCATTATTGGAGGCCATGATTTCGTTGATGACGATTTGACTGTGTGTGGATGGAACCAGTAGTAAAAAGAATACGATTATGGTTGCTATGGTTTTTCCGTTGTGGTAAAAATGCATCACGCGCTCTCTTCGTTGTTTGGTAAGACCAATGTATCGCATTTTACTGCAAATGAAAGTCTTTCGTCATCGCGGGCTCAAACGGTCCTTCGATCAGCAAAAGCAATGGCGTCGGTTCGTCGTGCAACGCCACGATCAATCCTCGTTTCGTGTACGAAATTCCTCGGATCGAAATCGCTCCCCGTTCGGGAACCGCTTCGGCGAAGCGAGACCAATAGGAGGAGTACTCCCAGACCTTGACGAACTCGAGATATCTTCTCTCGCCTGTCGCCAGATAGGCCCGATAGAGGTTCTCGCCCAGAGTGTACCATTCCGAGTTCCAGCCGCTATGGTTTCGGGGAAGGGTTGTCATGGCCCAGTCGGTGATGCGACCCAGACTGTCGCGTGCCTCCCGATTCCCGCAGTAGACATAGTTGTCCACCAGGCCGCCGACCA
>QZKN01000049.1 GCA_003598175.1 Candidatus Omnitrophota bacterium | reverse complement strand
GGCTTTGCGTTCTTTCGCACGCTTACCCACCCGCACCGCCGAATCAGGTTCGCTTTCGCTGTGTGCCGCTCACTTCCTATCGCTTCCTTCAGACCCCGCGCCGTTGCCCGCGACGCCCTTGCGATTCGGATTGTCTTCCCCCCCTTGGTCGGGGCGACGCCTGCTTCTTTCAGCAAGCCGGGTTTGCCCGCTTCGCTAGGCAAACGAAAATGCGGAATTGGAGACTTCCGCTGAATCGCGGTTTACCATTAAACCGGAACAATCCACCGCTTCGAAATTCGATCCTTGCACACGCCGAAATTCGCTCACCAACTGATCGCTGTTCCAATTCGGATCGGGACAGCCGCTGATAAACCAATTGCTGCCGTTATCGGCCAGAATCATCCCATATCTTTTTAATGCGGTTAGAATGACTTTGGTTTGATAGGAATATCCGGAAATATCAAAGGAGAATTTTAACCGAAAGCGCTGGCCCATGGGCGGCAAGGAAGGATCGTCGCTTCGTGAAGCGAAATGAGGAGCCAGCCATACGAAAGCCCGTCGAGTTTATGCATAGGTAAAACGAAGGGCATGTCATCCGTTTCTAAGCGAACCAGGGGCGCTGGCGGTTTTTCACTTCGTCCATCGCCAGAACTTTTTTGGCTGCGATGAGGTCTTCAATCACCTGAAAATCGAACATGCCGACTGAGATGAAATCCACGCCGTTTTTGAAGCAGAATTCAAACGCCTCCATTGGATGGATGGCGCCCGCCGCCAGGGTTTTGTAGGCAATCCATGGCTTGTTCTTTTTGGCCATTAAATCTTTCGTTTTTTCAGGGAATAAATCGTAAATATTATCATGGAATTTGTTGTGATCAGTGTATCGCGTGCTGTCGACGGACCAAGGCTCGCGCGTCTCCCGCGGATGAGCGGACCAATAGTTGTCGTTGTGGAACGTTTTAAAATAGTAGTCCGGCTCGATGCCGTATTCATCGGCGATCTCGATGACTTTGATATCGTGGCTTCCCAATCCGGCGGGCATTCCCTGTTCTTTGATATATTGAATGCCTTTGGCGATGACTTCGATTTTCTTGGGATCGCCGGTTTTCATGACATGTTCCGTGTATCCACCATGGGTATACATCGTGGTTGCGCCTTTGTCGACGCTCCTGTCGATCCATTCCTTGAATCCCGATTCTTTTCCGTCGGACCAGAAGGGATTGCCGAAATATTGCCAATCCTGACGAACGCCGACGATGGTTTGGATGTTCCCGCCGCGCTCATCCTTATATTGATTGATAAAATCCAGCTGGGTGGGATCGGGAGAGATGGTGTTGATGCCTTTTTCTTCCATCAATTCCATCGTGTCGAACTGTTTTTCCTGTGTCAGGTAATGGCCGGCGAGAGTGGAGACATAGAGAAGATCGCGCTGATGGCACCAACCGCTGATGATATTGCCGCCGGCGATGATGCGGCTGATCCGCAAGTTGCCGAGTTTTCCCATCGGAATATCAGTACCGGTTGATTGTTCTTGGAGTTTCTTTTGATCCGTGGGATTTTGCAGCATGGCGAGTAGCTGTTTTTCTTCCGGACCGCGAACGGCGATCGCCGCCCCGCCTGCCAGCATGGAATTTTTCATGAAACTACGTCGATCCACTTTGCAAACCATAATCATTCCTCCCCCAATGGCTGATCTTTTTTGACGATTTGCTCACAATTTATTATCTTCTGAAAGAATACGATTGTCAACATCTACGTTTTTTATGAGAACGTTTATAAAAGTGAGTATGGCGCGCGATTAAACCGCCAAGTCGTCTTTCTCATTTAACAGTATGTGCTCTTTGTGGAAGAGCGCTATGCCAAAAGTGATTGTTCCCAGACGCCCAATGAACATTAAAAGAATGACGATGATTTTACCCAACTCCGTTAACGAAGAAGTAATTCCCGTACTTAATCCCACCGTACCGAGCGCGGATGCCGTTTCGAAAAAGAGACTTTCAAATGGTTGTGATTCCGTCAGGGAAAGAAGATATAAACCCAGTAATAAACTAGAAACATAGAATCCAACCGAGGCGGATGCCGTCATTAATCGTTCTTGCGGAATGGAACGTTTCCAAAACGTAACGTCGTTTGAACCATGAACCGTACTTTTCATGATACCGAACATTGCGGTAAACGTTGTCGTTTTCAGTCCGCCTCCGGTTCCGGAAGGGGAGGCGCCAATCACCATGAGTATGATGATCAACAACAGGGTCGCGCGGGAAAGTTCACCGATGGGTATCGTATTAAATCCGACAGTTGTCATTGCCGTCATGACCTGAAAAAAAGAAGCCAGCCATTGTTCTTCTGCAGGGAGAGATTGAATGGATGGCTCCGAAATGAAAAGCAGTACGGTTCCGACGATACTGATCCAGAAAGTCGCATGCAGGATTATTTTGCTGGTAAGGGTGATATGAGCAACTTCCTTACGGATTTTTCTCCATAGATCCATACACACAATAAAACCGATCGCTCCCAAATAACTTAATGCAGCGATCACGATAATGAGCCATCCATTTGCCGAATAGGATTCGAAACTATTATTGTATAGACCGAAGCCCGCCGTGCAAAATGATGAGACGCTGTGAAAAATCGCACTCCACAATGGATTCTCCACGTTCAACGAAAGAAAAATTCGGTACAACGCAACCGCGCCTATCGTTTCGATGATGAAAGTAAATGTGATTACGCTTACGATGAACTTCGTGATCTTGAAATCGTGTGGAAGAGAAAAAACGGTTTTTGCTATTTCATTTCGTTGATTCGTAAATGTCTGTTTGCGCATGAGAATAATGAATGATCCGAATGTCATGTATCCGACTCCCCCCAGCTGAATCATCAACAAGATGATGATTTGCCCCAGGAATGAGTAATGATCAGAGACGGATACGGTAACCAGGCCTGTCGTGGATACGGCGGAGGAAGCGGTAAACAAATTATCCAATGCGCAGACATCATAAGTCTGTTGTGCGATGGGCAGACAAAGAAGGAGCCATCCAATCAAAATATACGATGCATATCCCATAATCACATGTTTGATTGTATTCATGAGGGCTGCAACCTTTACTAAAATAATCGTAATTTAATATTGAGGAATTCCGTTTATTTTATCGCTATGCAAGGTTTGAAAGTACGGAGTCATCATTCATCCCTGATTCCTTTTCAAAACACACGAATGAATCGGATGTAGAGATAAATAATATTGTAAAAGAGAATGGAATTGCTCAAAAGATTGGTTTCGACTGGTTTTAAGGAAAAAAGAGTGATTCACCATTCCGCAAACGATCCATCTTCCAACGTAAACACCGGCGTTTCCCAATCCCCCGCGAAGATTTTTTCCTGAATGGCCGATTCGTCAAGTTCGATGCCGAGACCGGGTTTTTCGGGAACAGAAATATAACCATCATTCACAACGAATGGTTCTTTGAGGTAACCTTCACCCAGCGACAGATGTTCCTGAATCAAATGATTGGGAGTACAGGCGGCGAGATGCAGGCAGGCGGCGAGGGCGATAGGACCGAGGGGACAGTGCGGGGCGACGGCGATGTTACGGGCTTCGGCCATGGCGGCGATTTTTCGGGTTTCGAAGATGCCGCCGGCGTGGGATACATCGGGCTGGATGATGGCGATCGCCTGCTGCTCGATCAGGTCGTTGAACTGCCAGCGGGTGAAAAGACGTTCGCCGGCGGCGATGGGGATGGAAGTGCTCGCGGCGATGTTTTTCAAAGCGGCGGTATCGCCGGGCAGGACAGGTTCTTCGATGAACATGGGATCATATTGTTCGACGAGTGGAATAATACGGCGGGCAAGCGCGGGTGTGGTACGACCATGAAAATCCAACGCGATATCAACGTGTCGGGGAGCTGCCTCGCGGACTTCTTTCACATTGTGGACAATGCGATCCAGCATGGCGGGGATTTCGATCATCTGCACGGCGGGAACCGGACAGAATTTGAAGGCGGTGAATTTCGTGTCTTTGATATTCAGTTTGAAATTCTCGATATAATCGCCGGTGGTTTCTCCTTTTACCCAGCCATACATGCGGATTTTGTCGCGCACTTTTCCGCCGAGCAGCTGCCAAACGGGGACGTTCAGATGTTTGCCCAAAATATCCCACAGCGCTTGTTCCACGCCGGATAATGCGCTGGAGAGAACCGGCCCACCGCGGTAAAATGTGCCACGGTAAATAGTTTGCCAATGCTTTTCGATAGTTCGAGGATCTTTGCCGATCAGATAGCGTTCGATTTCGCGGACAGCGGTTTCGACCGTTTGTGTACGACCTTCAAGCGTGGGCTCGCCGAGACCGATAATACCTTGATCGGTGTGAATTTTCAGAAAAAGCCAGCGGGGTTTGACGTGGATGGTTTCGAGTCTGGTGATTTTCAATGGTCTGCTCGCATCGAAATGGATTTTTTACTGATCCTTCTTTTCCTCCGGCGCAGCCGCTCCTTCCTCGGGATCCGTTGCAGTATGCGCCTCTTCCTGCAGGATGAGAGGAGTTGGTTCCTCTTCCTCCTCATCCTCTTCGAGAATCATTTTTTCCGCTTTCTCCACAATGTTGTCGACATCCTCGGCCTTCAAAGCGAAAATTTCCAATGGTTCCTTTCTTACGCCGAAATAATAAACCTTATCGTCTTTCATGATGGGACCGGCCAGTTCGATGGTTTCGCTGCTTTTATCCGTTTCGAACATAAATTGGACGGAGGGAGAATCAAGATCGTAGTCCTGCGTAGCTCCGGCAACGAAATCGGCGATTTCGAGGTCAATAATGCCGCGAAGCATTTCGGAAACGGAGGAATAATCCGCTTGCGCTTCTTTCGGTTCGACCATCAACCAATCGCCTCCACTCTTGCTGACGGACAGAATCGTTTCTCCGGCGGATATGACTTTCGCCTGTTTGACTTCCCAGGATGAAACCGACGTCAGTTTTTTGAAACGCAGATCGGAAAGTTGATTCGGAATATCCTTAAAGTCGGAGAGACTTATGGCAAAGACATTCTTCAACGATTCCCGGCGCGCATACCACTGATCGTTGGCGCTGGTGGAGCCGATCAACAGCGATTGCGCAGCCCAACCAGCTTCGTTACCGATATCGCCGCCCCAAAAAGTCAATTTGGTGGCGGGTTCGACCAATCCGTAGGCTTCCAGGCTTTCCGGATTTTCATCGATAAATTGTTTGATGCGGGAATTTCTGACTTTGTTGATCAAATCGCGAATTTTGGATTGATCCGCCTTCGCCGGAATCGGTTCGGTGATGATCCAGTTGTCTTCCCCTTTTCGTTGGAGCGTTGCCTTGAGACCGGCGCCGGCAATTTCCATTTGCTGAACCTTTTCCGTTTCGATCGTAACGATGTTTTTGTCGCGCATGTCGAACAGGCTTTTATCAACAGTGGTAAACATGCTGCTCATGACGGTCAAGACATCGCTGGTTCCCTGAATCATCGCGTAGTATTTGCCGGATGTCGGAGTTTTATCGCCGAAAAGGATGGTGGAAGCGGTCACTCCTCTCACCCCGGCCAAAGTGACCTGCACGGACGGTTCATCCAGGCCGAACGGATCCAGTTTTTCGGCGTTTTCCACGACAACCCGCTGGCGTTTGCCATCCGCAAACGTACTGGTTACGCTATCCCAATTGCTTTTGTCGCCGGCGGTTTTGAACGGCAGCGCCAGGTTCCAGTTTTCACCTTCTTTCACAGCCTTAAAGGTTTCTTCTTTTTTTTGGATGGTGATTTCCTCCACTTCATCTCGCGAAATCGAAAAGAGGTCTTTTTCTTTCTCTTCCCGCTCCTCTTTTTTCTCGGTCGAATATTGATCGAAGAAAAAGACCGCTGCGATAATGGCGCAGATGACAATTAGAATCAAGTTCCGTTTCATGACACTCCCTCGCAAGAACTTACGTTATTTTGCCCTTGGTATTCGCTCCCGGGTAAAACAAGCGTCCTCGCTTGTCTGAACAACGCAGGCGAGACGCTTGCTCTACCCGCCTCTTGCAGACGAGACGCCTGCTCTACCCGCCCCTTGCAGGCGAGACGCCTGCTTTACCCGCCTCTTGTGGGCGTGACGCCTGGTTCACTCATGATTATCCGCGGAAGCGCCTGCGCAAACCAATCAGGATTCCGAAAATGGCGACACAGCCGGGTAAGATCACGAGTGAAGTGTAAAACAGGACGTTCGCCTGCACCTGGTTCACGAAAATCGGTTGTCCCGCATCGTCTTTCGGACGAATGGAGATCAAATCTTCCTGGCCGGACAACCAATTCACGGAATTGAGGAACAAGTCCATGCTGTTGCGATACACGCGGTTGGTGGCAAAATCCGAATCGCCGAATACAACCAGTCGCGCCTGTGGTTTTTTATCCAGTTCCTCGACCTCGTCGCTATCCGACTCTTCTTCCGCGCTTTCCTCTTTTTCCTCAGCGGTCCCATCGGAAATCCGTTCTTCCGCCGGTACCGTCAAGGCTATGGCAATCGGAACCGGTCCTTTTATGTCAACGCCTTCGTCCATGCCCGCCTGGCCTTGCGATTTCAGGCCGGCGACATCCTTTTCCGCCCAGCTTTGCGCGCTGGTCTTGACGATTTCCGTTCCTTGCATTCCTTCCGGCAATGCGTCTTTCAGTTTCACGCTTTGCACGATGGGAAATTGTATGGCGGGAACCGACCGGCCGAAACTGTTCACGATTTCATGGGATCCCAATTCGCCGATCAACGGAACGATGGGACTCCCGCCGAGAATTTGCTGCAACGGATTGTTTTCGACGACATAATCGTTGCCGAAAACAACGCCATAATTCTCGTCAAAAAACGCTTCCAGACCGGAATCGGTTTCCGGATCAATCATGGCAAATAGATTACCGCCATATGTTAAATAGTCCTGCAATGCCTGAATTTCCGTTTCGAAAAACGGTTTTTTGGGGCCGGCGATGATGACGACCTTGGCGTCATCGGGCACTTTTTCCATCGTGTATAATGGCAGGTCCTTGACCTGATAACCTTCTTCTTCCAGCAATTGTTTCATGAAGTTCATGCCGCTGCGTTGATCGTCGTCGATCGAATGCTCGTCATGGCCCGTGGTGAAGTAGACGATTCGTTCGCCGCCTTTCAGTAATTTCAGCAAAGCGTTGGTGAGATTGTTCTCATCGACGGGAGAGACTTTCTCATGCTGATTGCCTTTGCGCGCATAGACGGCGCCGATGGTGACCGGCGCGAGTTCCTGCACTTTGTCCGGTTCCCGTTCGGGATCGATGACCACATAGGTCAGATTGTCGGAATAGAAATCGTACAAATCCAATAATTGTCTGTCTCGTTTCGATGCGCCCGGCGAACTGGGATTCTCCAGATACAGGAGATCGATCGGGACGTTCAGTCCTTTCAGCAATTGAATGGTCTGCGACGCCAAGCTGTACTTTTTCGCTTCCGTCAGGTCGAAGCGGACACTGTGTTTCGTGAATAACAGGTTCAAAAAAACCACGATCGCCAAAAAGATCACGATGGCGATGCCCATATTCGCGCCTTCCACCGCGGTTCGTCCCGTCAATTTCTCCACGAGAAAACCGACATTCATGAAAACAAAGACCAGCAGCAGAACGCCGCCCAATACCAGCGGGGCGACGGAATAGGACGTCATTTCCAGGCGGATCACCCAGACCAACAGTCCGGCGGCGATGAATAAAATACCGATAAAACCTAAAGCGTTATTTTTCGATTGCATGGTCATACACCTATTTTCAAAAATAACGTGCTGTTGTTGATATCAAACACGATAGTGTGGGCAAGAATGGTACTCACCCGAAATCATCTCAACTCGTGAAACTCCTACGCTCTCCATTTATTCGATTCCAACACCCGCAGAGTCAGAAACAGGAAAAAGAGAGAGAAGAGGATGTAATAGGCCACGTGGCCGGTCACGATTACGCCCTTGCTGAAATCCTCAAAATGAGCGAAGACGGAAATTTCATTGCAGATCTCACCCAATTTGCCGGGTTGGATCTCGTCGACGAACGCAATCATCCACAAGACCAAAAGAACCGCGAAGGAAACCAATCCCGCAACGATTTGATTTTCCGTAATCGAGGATGCAAAGATACCGAACGATAGAAAAGCGATGCCAACCAGAAATACACCCAGATACGAGGCGAATACGGCGGGGAAATACGTCTGGTCCGGCACGGCGTTGTAGGACAGGATCGTATATACCATTGTCAGCGCCAACATCCCCGCATAGACGCTGGCCGCCGCAAAAAATTTGCCCAGCAACACTTCGATATCCTTGACCGGATAGGTAAACAACAACTCGATGGTTCCCATTTTCTTTTCCTCGGCGAACAGGCGCATGGAAAGCATGGGAATAATGAACAGGAGAATGAAGGTCATAACGTTGGTGATGCCGAGAAGCACCATTTCGGTATAATTCGGCAGCGGCGGCATCCCGCCGAATTGCTGCCGCATACTCATCATGGTCATGTATTCCTGGCTATATTTATAATATGCAGAAAAATACATATTGAAGAAAACGCCGCAAACCACGAGAAAGAGCACGTACATGACGTAGGCGAGAGGCGATACGAAGTAGGCGCGCATTTCCCGTTTGTAGATGGCCCAAATGTTATTCATATCAAACCTCCTTTTCGCCCGCGATGATATCCACGAAGATATCTTCCAGCGTGGGCTCGAGTGATTGAATTTCGTACAATTTCCAGCCTTTGCCGACAACGCGATTGACGATATCCGGGCTCAATTCCATTTCCGGATCGGTTTCCACACGAATCCGGCAGCGTCCGTCGCCCTCGTCGCTTTCCTTGCATTCGATTTTTTGAATGCCGCGCAATTCCGCCAGCGCGTCGTTCACTTCGGCGGCGGGAGCGGCCAGAGTGAGTTGAATGGTTCGGGACCGCGCCAGTCGGCTTTTCAGATGTCCCACCGCGTCGGATGCGACCAACCGACCTTCATGAATGATCATCACCCGTTCGCAAATCATGCTGACTTCCGGCAAAATATGGGTGGAAAGAATCACCGTTCGTTTTCCGGCCATGTTTTTGATCAATTCGCGGATTTCCCGAATTTGGTTCGGGTCCAATCCGACGGTCGGTTCATCCAGAATCAAGACTTTGGGATCGCCCAAAAGCGCTTGCGCCAGTCCCACGCGTTGTTTGTAGCCCTTCGATAATTTGTTAATCGTTCGCTGGGCGACGTCCTGGATGCCGGTTTCTTCCATGGCTTCCCGCATTTTACGGGCCCGGTCTCCCGGCGGGATGCCTTTGACTTGCGCGGCAAATCCCAGATAACTCAACACGTCCATTTCTCGATATAACGGCGTGTTTTCCGGCAGATAGCCGATTTGTTGTCTCGCCTGCAATGACGCCTCTCGCACATCGAAACCGGCGATCACCGCCCGTCCGCTGGTGGGTGGGGTATAACCGGTCAGGATGCGCATGGTGGTTGTTTTTCCCGCGCCGTTGGGTCCCAAAAAACCGAGAATTTCTCCTTCGGCGACCTCAAAGGAAACATCTTCGATGGCGACGACGCGGCTGAATACCTTTTTCAATTTCTCCGCAACGATCATGGCGCTCCTCGAAATAGTATGAAAATGATCCGCAAGTTCCTGCGTGTGGAACTTTTATAAAAGTTCCACACACAAAAAAAGGTAACGACCTGTGTTGAGACAAGGTAACGCAAACTTTTTTACCTCTCTCCGCGATTGCGTCCGATCAACAAGTCCCGTTCAAAGGTGATTACCGAAAAGTAACTATAGTCAGATTTTTCTTTTAATCAAAGTGTCGGATCACGCATTTTAAGGAAATCTTCCTTAAAAATGCGCTTCGGTTTGATCTCCTTTTAATTTGATCATTGTGATTTTGTTGCCCTTTTCATTGAAGTCCACGCGGCTCATAAATGCTCGAATCAAAATCAATCCTCTGCCGTGATTGGCCAGAATTTCCACATCTTCAAACGACTCGGGAATCATTTTCCAATCAAATCCCTTCCCTTCGTCTTCAATGGTAAACAACGCATGATCTTGTGAAAGTTGGGTGGAAACTTTAACTTTTCGATGCATGAATGGTTCTTTTTTGCTGCGTTCTTTTACCAATTGGTTGAATGCAACCAGTTCGTCCAAGGTTGTTCCCTTGGATTGGGAAGTGATTTCCAAATTTCCGTGAATCACTGCGTTCACCATCGCTTCGTCCAAGGCCAGGCGGATGTTCATCAATTCGGATTGATTGCAAATTCCGACGCACTCCACTTTTTCCGTCAGTAAATCGATCAAAGGCAAAGTGAATTGGATTTCGCTAGGAATATAGTAGGTCTGCCGTTCTTCCACGAAGAAATCGAAAATCCTTTGTTTCATTCGTTTCTTCATTCGCATTCGGAGAATTTTGGACGCGATGGAATGCACCTGATCCACTTCCTGCGGCTTGAGCAGGAAATTCGATGCGCCCAGGCGCAACGCTTCGATTGCGTCTTCCCGTCTGCCGAAACCGGTCAGGATAACCACGGGAATTTCCGGTTTATCCCGCCGCAATTCCGCCAGGAGTTCCATCCCATTCATTTCCGGCATGCGCAGATCGGTGAAGACCAAATCCACTTCGTAATCATTGCAGATATTCAGCGCTTTCTTTCCGTTATCGGCGGTCAGAATGTGGTAATCCCCAGCGTTAGTAAGAATTTCCACGAGCAATTCTCGAATCATCAATTCATCGTCAACCACCAGGATGGTTCCTTCACTCATGGTTAAATCCCATACTCTTTTTTTATTTTCACCAAAAAAACGGGCTAAAATTGATAAAAATTATAAACTTGATTGAATTCCACCTCAATCAAGTAGTTGGATAGATATAACTTAACTGATATGAATAAGGAAGTAAAGCATCGGCAGAAGGGCCAAGGAAGGAACAATTTTTCACATCGACGTGGCTTGGCGTTTGCGTGACAGTTTTCCGGAAAAATACCTAGCCATTCCCCGAATCAAATGGGCAAGGGAAAAACCGATCGGGATGATTTCCGGTAATTGGAACGAATGGACTTTCGCCTCGTCTAAAGAAAGCCCGGTTATCGGGATCGAATGCAAATCCGTTCCGGGAATCCCCAACCGCTGCGCCGCGCGTAATATGAAATGGTTTTCCACGTCGATACCAAGCAATTCCGCCACGATACGATCGATTGCCACCGGATTTTGTCCGGCGAGGAGCAGGCCGAGAGGAACCGGATTGCCATGATTCGGCCCATTGCCCTCCATCGCAACGACGGCGTCTAAAATCGTCAATTCCGGAGAAATTTTTTCCATCACGGCAAGGAGCATGGCGGCGAATTCGTCCGTGCTGTGTTGCAGTCGAAAATGCCAAAAGGCTTTACGGCGCTTGGTGACGCACCCGAACAGGTTTTTGACTGCGCCGGTGATCAGCATTTGGCAATGGGCTTTCCATTTGGGCAGATTGATGATGACGTCATAATCGAGAAGCGATTGTTCGATACACGGCGTAAGAATGTGCTGGGTAAATTGCGGGGATTTACGTGTTTTTTTCGAGGGGCGACGAAAATCCACGATGGGAACGCCCAGCCGTTTTGCCACATCCGCGATTCCACATGCTTGCGCAACGCGATGGGCGCCGGTCAGCGGCGGACTGTCGCCGATCACAACAATTGCTCCGCAATCCAACGCCATCCGGGCAACGGCTTCCACCACGGCGGGGTGAGTGGTAACCGCGCGTTCGGCGGGTTTTCCATATAACAGGTTGGGTTTGAGCAGGACACGGTCTCCGCGGCTGACATACGCGCCGATTCCGCCAAGCGATTGCAAACCGAGTTCGATGGCGCAGGAAACTTCGTTGGGATCGTAGGTGGAACAACGTTGCACGGATACGGTGTTTTTGGTTTGTATCATATTGATGCCGCTTGTTGAAAAACAGATTTTTCTAAATCAATTCTGCCGTATTTACCGTTCGAGTATATCCTCGATTCAGGAATTTGCACGTCGATATCCTCTGTTTTTGAAACAAACAAAGAGAAAATAAGCGGATCGTCTGCGTTGTTCGTGATGCAAGCGGGGACGCTTGCTTTACCCACGCAGGTATGAACGAATTTTTTTTCATCCTTTGTTGTGACCAATCGGTCATGTGAATTGTAGAAACATGTCGGAACGCGGACGTCTTGTCTCCCTATGCAGACCAGAGGTCCATACCACAATATACCTGGTAGTGAAACGATAGTTCTTATCTTCTGCAAAAGGAATCTTCATCAGTTTGAAAGATTGAAAGATGATGGCGTTATGGTAGAGTAATTCATCCAAGGAATGGATGCGTGGATTCCGGTGATTTCTCAGAACCTTTCACGCAGAAAATATTATTTGTACATACAAAGGATTGGCAAGGCATGACAGCACAGATACTCGACGGGAAAGCGTTGGCCAAAATGATTCGAGAAGAGATCAAGGCGGAGGCGGCTCGTTTCACGCGGGAAACCTCGGTTCGGCCGGGATTGGCGGTGATTCTAATCGGCGAAGATCCGGCTTCGCAGGTCTATGTCAGGAATAAAGAAAAAGCCTGCGGCGAAGCCGGGATTCATTCGATTCGGCGCGATCTGCCGGCAAACGCTTCCCAGGACGAAGTGCTGGCCTTGATCGACCGATTGAACATGGATCCCACCGTTCATGGAATTCTCGTTCAACTCCCGGTTCCCAAACAAATCGCGCCGTTAGTCGTCCAGGAGCGAGTCGACCCGCGGAAAGATGTGGACGGATTTCACCCGATCAACGTCGGACGCTTATCGATGGGGCTGGAATCCTTGGTTCCCTGCACCCCGCTGGGAGTCATTGAAATTTTAAAACGAGCGAATATCCCGATCAAAGGCACAAACTGTGTGATCGTGGGACGCAGCAATATCGTCGGCAAGCCCATGGTGCAATTGCTTTTGCGCGAACATGCAACCGTCACCGTCTGCCATTCGCGGACGCAAAACCTCCCCGCCGTGTGCCGCAACGCCGACATTCTCATCGCGGCGACGGGACAAATGCACATGGTCCGCAAGGATTGGATCAAACCGGGCGCGACTGTCATCGACGTGGGAATCAGTTTTGAGGAAGTGAATGGAAAATTCGTACAGCGCGGAGACGTGCATCGACAGGAGGCAGAAGAAACCGCGGGATTTCTTTCTCCTTCGCCGGGCGGGCCGGGTCCAATGACCATTGCCATGCTGCTCGCCAATACCGTTAAAGCCGCCCGTCTCCAACTCGCCCATGCATAAAATTACTTTTTGAGTAATTGTTTGATTTGATCGCGGATTCTCGCCGCAGTTTCGTAATCCTCCCGATCGACCGCTGCCTGCATTCGTTCTCGCAGCAGCCGGAGGGGATGGCTCTTCCATTTTGTTTCAATTTCGTCCAGCAGGCCGGAAAGAAACAGAACTTCATTGCACTTTTCGGCCAATTCGGCGCGTCCCAGTTCACGAAAGAATTCCTTGATCGTGTGAAGGGCGGTATGAACGAGTTCGATCGCTTCTTCCAATTGGCCGGTTTCCAACAGGCGGTGAATTGCCGCCCGCGTATTCATCATGATGACGTACGGGCGATATTGTTCGAGCGAAAAACGATCCGGTTCGTCTTCGGCGTAGCGCTTGACGAAATCGAACACCCTTAAATTTCTCGCCGTATCGCGCTCCACCGCGCCGAATTCCTGCAAATGAAAAAGGCTAAGATAACGATAATAATACTGCAGCGCTTCGTTTCGCAATGCGGCGCAATCGTCGGGATCCAAAAAGAATCCCTCTTCCATCCCGTTTTCCAATACATACTCCTCCAGCTGATGCTGGTAATAGTCGAGCAGCGATTCGAATCCGTGGGGACGTTTGCCGTCCGGACGTCCCGAATATTCCATCTGCAATAATCCCAAATCCAGTCGCATCTGGATTTTGGATTGATCATCATCGCCTTGAATGATGCGAACCGTCACTTCATCCGCTTTATAATCCCATCCCTGCACAATTCGAGTAATATCGAGCATAAGATACTTCCCCATCCAAACCAGTACCGCTTTCAACCCTGCAAATACTGTATATCATAAATTCTACTCCACGCCCTTTACGCTTCAAAGCCCTGGCGCGATGGCTCTCTTCTTATTACTTATTTTGTAGGAGAGACAAATTTCTCCGTCGGGTGACTTTATATGCACATCCATTTCGTTAAAATGGATATAGACCAAACAACGGGTGATGTCATGATGGCAACCGAAAACGAGAGGAACCAAGACCCCCTCAAGCAATGGGCCGCCGCTTGGCGACGCGCTTCCGCCGTGTTGGAGAAAGAGAGAATTGCCTCCATGAGACGGGATGATTATGATAGTCAGCTGGTTCTGCTGGATGATGCAATAGACTGGTCCATCAAGCATTCGCCATTGCTCCAAACCAGCGGCTTAATCGAGCAACAAGCGATCTTTCAACGAATCCGAGAACAAAAATGAATGGCCTGTTTTATGCCGCTCTCGATTTACAGCATTTCTGCGCTGAACGGGATTGGGCGTTTTGTTTCATTGGCGGTCTTGCCGTTCTGCGCTGGGGGGAACATCGGATTACTCGAGATGTGGACCTGAGTTTATTGGTTGGATACGGAAATGAGCGAAACTATGTCGAAACGCTGTTGAATAATTATAAAACTCGTATTTCTGACGCATATAACTTTGCCATGCAAAATCGAGTGGTGCTGATCGTGACGGAAAATGGCGTTCCTGCCGATATCACTTTAAGCGCCATCCCCTACGAGGAAGCTCTGATTCACCGCGCTTCCCTCTTTGCCTATGCGCCGGATTGTGCCTTAACCACATGCTCCGCGGAAGATTTAATTATTTTGAAAACGTTTGCCGGACGTGAGAAAGATTGGATGGACGTCGTAGGGATCGTTGCGAGGCAGGGCGCGCGGTTGGATCGGACGCTGATTTTCGAAACGTTGCCGCCGCTGCTGCGGGCAAAAGACGCAATGGCAAATCTGGATCGTTTACGATCAATTATGAATACACCATAAGCAATTAATTAAGGATGGCGGGATACTGCGCGAACGGCTATCCTTCCTGTGGATTTTCGGTTTACAATAACGGAAACATTGGAGGAGCATGGAGATGACGTCATCCGAACCGATCAAAGTTACGCAACGTTTGCTTTCCCTCGACGCTTATCGCGGCGTGATCATGATTTGTCTGATTTCTCACGCATTCGGATTTTATGCGCTGAAAGATCACCCATACTTCAATTTTTTAGCGGAGCAAACAGAGCATCGCGCGTGGGAAGGATGTACGTTTTGGGATTTGATCCAACCTGCCTTTATGTTCATGGTGGGGGTGGCCATGCCGTTTTCGTTGGGCAAACGCAAGGCGTTGGGGGCGTCGCAGTTGAATATTTATCTGCACGTGTTCCGTCGTTCCATCGTTTTGGTTCTCATTGCCGTCATGTTCAATTCCATTCACGCGGGCATACTATCCATCGGCTTTGTCAACGTGCTGCCGCAGATTGCGTTCGGTTATTTCTTCGCGTCATTTCTCGTCGATCGTAGTTTTCGCGCACAGGGAGTCGCGGCGGCCTTGATTTTGCTGATTTATACGATCGTGTGGGTACTCTTTTCGAACGATCCCTGGACGAAGGGTAACGACAACATCGGCTCCGTCATCGATATGTGGATGCTGGGAGAGTATTACGGCGGTTTTTATGTCGGCAGCAACGCCATTCCCTCCACCGCCACCATTATTTTCGGCTTGATGTGCGGAAAATTGATCGCCAGTGAATCCTCGCCAAAACGCGTGATGAAATTATTGTTGATCGTCGGGTTGGCGGGTCTCGTGTCTGGCTATCTTCTCAGTTTTCTCAACCCGATGGTCAAGCGGATATGGACAGCGTCCTTTACCCTTTATTCCACCGGCTGGGTGGTTCTGTTTTTGCTGTTGTTTTATTGGGTTGTCGAAGTGAAAGACTATCGCCGCTGGACGTTTGTGCTGGTGGTGGTGGGGATGAATTCCATCGCCGCGTACATCATGTTTCAGCTGTTCCGCGGCTGGATCAACAACGCCCTGCTGGCGTTTACCCGCCCGGTTATCGAACCGATGGGAACTGGGGGAGTCATTCTTCAGGCGTTATTGGTGCTTGGCGCGCAGTGGTACGTGCTTTATTTCTTCTACAAAAACAAAATATTCTTTAAAGTGTAACTGCTACGGTTCGTTGCGTTGCCCGAAACGCTCTCGCGCCCGTTCGCGAAAGCGGTCCCGTTCTTCCGGGCTGAGTTTCATTAAAAACGCCCGCCGTTCTTCTGCGGTCATGGTTCTGATTTTTTTCATCATTTCGTTTTGATCGACGGATTCCAAGCCGGCGGCCCATTGGATCCCGTTTACAATGAATTGCTGGAACTGCCGATCACTCCACACCTCTTCGCGATGTCCCAGCGCGCAGTTGAAGACGCGCCCATGGCCCACTTGATCCGTCCAGGCGATGGGATACGGGTCGCGTTGATTGTACTCTTCCTGCATCATGCTTTTGGTATCGAGAATAAGCAACGGTTGATAGTGTTCGCTCTTCTTTAAATCTTTAAATATATAATATTCATCCAACAGGCGGAACGATTTTTCGAAATGGAGGGTCAGGGGCGAATCGACAACGTTGATGGCGGCTTCTTCCTGGTTTTTATGTGTATCGAAGACGCCGCCCGAAAGCAGTTGGAAGTCGGAAAGGGTCTCAAACGTGGCGGTAGCCGTGTGTGAGCCGAAAAATCCCCCGCCGCTTCTCACCCATTCCACCAAGGCGGATAATCCGTTCCCGCCCATCGGCGCGCCGTTGTCCGCGCTGGGTTCGCGCAGGTCGCCGCTGGTGAAAAACATGACCACGTCGAACATTTTCAGCTGAGGTACATTGATCATGCCCGCGTCTTTCGTGGTTACGACAGTTATATTGTTTCGTGCTCCGATTTCCAGCATGGTGGTTTCCACGAAACTCAACACGCCATGGTCGCGCCGCACCACCTCGTGCTCGTAACCGGTGGATTTGGTCAACACCAGCAAGGAAATTTGGTTTTGCGCAAAGCCGAAAGGAATCGTGAGCACACCGAGTAGAAAGAAGGAAAGAAGAAATGTGTACGACGGTTTGAATTTCATTATAAGTTCACCTCACTTTTGAATCTCGTCTCAATCATAGTGATCATGCGTTTTTCAGGAAAGGAGGAAAACGGTTTGCATACCTCAAACAAGGTCATGAAAAACTACTCATGACGTTCATTCGGAACGCCGCCGTCTCGGCGGCATTCCTTTGACGCCCATTGTTTTTCACCATATCCGGTCCGCGGCCAGATGGCTGCCATAGCCAAGCAAGGCGGCGAGAAAATAGGGAAACAGGTCAGTCGGCGTCGTGTTTGAATAATGCACGAAGGCCAGATACAACGCGCCGGGAATCAAAATCATGGCCGTGATCGAATGAGTCCAGCCGCGATGCCGGCTGCAAAGCGGCAGCACGATCAGCAACCCCAAATAAGCCGCGCGCTGATAATCCTGCCGGTAAATCAACAGGACATTGGCGGCGAAAAATAAAACGAGAAAAATCGATTGCCCTTTGCTTTTCGTATCCACATCCGGCCAGAGTCCGAAAAACACGCAAATTGCCACACAAGCGATCTTTCCCGGCAGCGGCAACGGCATCCAAAATGGAAACAGGTAGAGCAGTCCGCAAAACAGCAGGGCAATGAATATATGTCCGCGATATCCTGGCATGGGTGGTTAGGGGTTAGGGTTCAGGGTATAGGGGCTAGGGCATATTTTTACATAACTACAATCTATGGTTAATGTATTTGGTAATCACATTAAACGATGTTTATCAACAATGTGTATAATCAATAAATATCATACCCGCCAAAATCCCCGCCGAGGAGGAAGATATTATCCGGATTGCGGCTTTCGCCCGCGCTGGATACATATACTCCCGGCAGATCCTTGATCGGGCAGACGTTTTGGCAGATTCCGCATCCGACGCACAACTCCGGATCGACGTGCGGTTGCTTGACCGGAATCTTCTCGCCCGTATGGTTGACGACTTCCACTTCCTCGAACCAGATCGCTTTGTCCGGAACGGTCGGGCAGTGTTCTTCGCAGACGATGCAGGAACGGGAAAGCGCATAGGGGATACAACGGTTTTTATCGAAAAATGCCAACCCTATTTTGATTTTTTGTTTCTCTTCGACTGAAAGTTCCTTGATCGCGTCGGTGGGGCAGACCTGGGTGCACAGCGTGCATTCGAATTCACAATAGCCGATCTTCATGTCCATCACCGGCGTCCACATGCCTTCCAGACCCGCTTCCAGAAAGGCAGGATGAATGGCGTTGGTGGGGCAAACTTTCATGCATTCCCCACATTTGATGCAGCGCGCCAGGAATTCGTCTTCCTTCACCGAACCCGGCGGACGCACCAGCGCATGGGAATAGGAACGGCCGGACGCCATCGGGTGAACACGAAACAGCATGGCGCCGCCTAATCCCGCCAGGGCGCTGCCGAATAGGGCGCGGCGATTGAGATTGATGCGTTCCTCTTTCGGCGGCCGGAAAAACCGTTTGATCCAGCGGATAAAAGTATCACTCATGGTTTTTTCTCCGTCGGTTGTTCGAAGGTGAACGAGATGGCGTCGTGCGGGCAGGATGAATCGCAGTTCCAGCAGTAGAAACATTCCGACGGCTTCCACCCATCGGTTTTGTTCGGTTCCGCTCCGCCATGGCAATCCGCAATACAGATACGGCAATCGTTGCAAACGTTCACATCCTTATGCAGCCGCAGCAACGGATTTTTGCCGACGACGCCCAGGAGCGCGCCCAGCGGGCAGATGTAACGGCACCAAAAACGGGCGCGAAACAAATTCAATGCAACCACAGTGATAAACAACAGACCGATGAGCAATGCGCCGTGGTAATGCGGTTGATCGAGGGCGAGAAAATATGTGCGCAGGACATCATAAATCGGCTCCGACGCCGTCGTGACCTTCAAACCGCCCACCCCCGGATCGACGTGATACAGCCAGGTGAAGGGCGCCTGCAATCCCCAATTCATCGCGGGATACACCGCCGTGGCCAGAGAGCGATAAAAGAAGGAAAACGGATCGAGCCAGCCGATGGCGCTGACGCCGGCGAAGGCGCCCGTTAAAAAAGCGACCAGAACGTAATATTTTCCGCGCTGCCAGCGGCTGAAGGTTGCGCTCTCGATGCGCGTCAGCAGACGTTTGCCGCGCAGGCAGGTAAACAGATTGTGCAAGACGCCGAAGGGACAAATCCACCCGCAAAACCAGCGTCCGAAGAAAAACGTAACGATCAACGTAAGAAACGACAGCAGCAACGCCGCCGGAATCGCGTGCACGGCCAGCCAGGTCGCGATCATGACCAGCGGATCGAGTTCAAAGAAAAACGTGACCGGTCCGCCGACGACATTGATCGGATGGTATGTCGTTTGCAGGAAAAGATACAGAAAAAAGAGCAGAAAAAACGCCTGCACCGTCCGCCGCAGCCAGACTACAAGCGATGTTCCTTTCTGTTTGTGTTTCGCCCGTCCGGCTTTTCCTGTCTCCGGCTTTACGGCAATCGTCGGCGTTTCCTTTTGCGGCGAATCCGATGCCGTTCCCGCTTGCATGGCGGATTCATCTATGGCGGCCGCCGAGAATTCCGCTATTTCCGGTTCCGGCGATTCTTCCGATTCGGCCTGTGTGATGTCCGTTGGCGGGGCGACTTTCGATTTAGAGGCGCGGGCGGCGCGCCGAGCCGCCCGTTTCGATGGTTTTTTATGCATGGTCAGACCGTGATCATTTTCGGTGAAAGAGACGCATAATCCATCACGCCCAATCCGCGCTCATGCGCTTCCTTGATGTGGCCGATGTCTTGCGGTTGATGGCCCAGCAGAGTCGCGGCGAAAGCGTCGCAGGCGACCTGGTCGGTTCCGGCGGCGAGGGTGTCGCGCCGTTCGACGTCCGCCGGATTGCCGCTGTGCGGACCGTTGGCGGTCATGACGCGGATGGCGTCGATGACGACCAGCGTCGGTTTCATGAAAGCGGCCAGGTCGGGAACGGTGTTGTCGATATCCTGATGATATTTCCCGCGATTGCCGCCGATAACGCCCATCAGGTTTTTCATGCCGAGCGTGACATGGCACAAGCGGTGATGTTTGACGATGGGAACATTGATCAGTTTATCCGCCTCGCGGATTTCCTCGTTGATTTCCCATTCCTTCAACACTTTTCCGTTCAACGCCATCATTTTGTATTTCCGTTTATCGAGGAAAAACACTTTCGCGCCGGCTTTTTCGGCATATTCCTGAATGCGGCTGTTGGCGAACGTCCGCACTTCCTTATTGCAGGTGTTGTCGCTGACTTTGACCTCTTTCGCGCCGGCTTCAAAACACATTTTGACCAGGGTGGCCACGACGGCCGGATTGGTGTTTCCCGCCTGCTCCGGGCGCAAATCCCAGCCGATATTGGGTTTCACAAAAACCACGTCGCCCTTCGCAATGTATTTGGCCATACCGCCGATCGCGTCGACGGCCGCGCGCGTCAGCCGTTCCGCCTCTTCGTCGACGCCGTCCGGCTCGGTGGGCGAACTGGCATACTTCACGATACTCATCGAGGCCGCATCGTCCGCAAAAACGCGCGACGGAAACAGGCCGGTTTGCAATCCCGCGCCGGCCAAGGCGCAGGTTTGTAAAAATGTACGTCTTCCGCATCCAATCATTTGAATACCCTCAAAAAAAGTTATACGCTCGAAAGCTTCTCCGTATTATTACAGTTTGATCGGACCTGACAAGGAGCAAATAAGGTCTTTTTAGATGACTCCGTCAAACAACAATGGTTTGATAACTAGTCTTCTATTGAAACAAAAGGATAATATATCACTGCCCCGGTTATTTTTTTAAATTTATCGCGAATAGGAACGGATATTGTTTCGTAGCAAAGAGAAAAGTGAATATTATTGATTAAAAGGTGATAAAATGCCAGAGATAAGTAGATTTTTGGGAATCGTGATTCGCATGTATCATCGAGAACATGCGCCGCCTCATTTCCATGCCGAATATGGAGATTATGAAATCACCGTACGCATTGACACCGGGATCATAGAAGGAAAATTCCCGAGAAGAGCTCTTAATCTGGTTACGGAATGGTATGTTTTGCATAAAGATGAATTAATGGAAAACTGGTTTTTGGCTGAAATGCGAGAACCGTTAAACCGAATCACCCCATTGGAGTAATCTCATGTTTCTTCATGTTACCGAAGCAAAGTATATGCAAGATTATCAAGTATGGATTGCCTTTAACGATGGGACCGAGGGAATCATTGATTTATCGGAAGATCTGAATGGCCGAATATTTGAACCTTTAAAGGATGTCGATTATTTTAAAAGTTTCCATATCGAAGGCCACACGCTGTCGTGGGAGAATGGAGCGGATTTCGCTCCTGAATTTTTGCGGGATCTCATGTCTCAAAACATTTTATGTGAAAATAAAAAAGGGTAGAGCAAATGTCCTTGCCTGCATGATAGTTTCACTATTCAATTGCAATCACAACCATTTTGATATCCCGATCGCGATCTTTCGCTATGGTCAATATCTGCCCATCTTTATCGGCGGCCACGCTCTGGCCGCCGTACACCCTGCCTGTCCATGGGCCGTGCGTGATTACCCCCACCCCATCCGTCCCCACCACCGGCGCGCCTATGGTTTTCGCCGCATCGCCCACCGTTTTTGCCAGCGCTTTCCCATGATCGGGCCATTTCTCCTCTTCCGCCGCCCAGCCATACGGTACCAGCACCAAATCCGGCCGTAATTTCGCCATGCGCATGAGATTTTCCTGCAGGAACGTGTCGGCGCAGATGAGCAGGCCAATTTTGCCAAAAATGGTTTCAACGACGTTCACATCGTCGCCGGGCGTGTAAGGCGGCGTCATGAGTTCCGTCAGAATATTGATTTTTCGATGCTTGAGCAGAATGCGGCCTTCGTTGTCGATAAGAAGAACGGTATCGTAGAGTTTTTCTCCCTCTTTTTCCGCCAATCCCACGCACAAAAAGGCGTTATACGATGTTGCCAACGCGCCGAGTCGATCGGAATCGTCGCCGGGAATCGGGCAGGCGCGTTTGTGCGCGTCCGGATTCACCCAGCCGAGCAGGGACATTTCCGGAAAGCAAAGAATGTCCGCGCCCTTCTCTTTCGCTTCTCCGATGGCGTTTTCGATGCGGACGAAGTTGCCCGATCGATCACCATCGAGACAGAAAATCTGACACATGGCGATGCGGATGGTTTTCATTTGCGGTTGTTTCTCCTCTTCGATTGATTCAACGCGGACCGCAGTGAATCGTATAAAAAATAGCATTACTACAAACATTTTTCTCAAACAAGTTATTGTAAGCGTTTTCATTTGGAATGCTTTCTATTTGAATTCGAAATCGTTTGACTTTGAATCAACACAACATTATAATTGTGTTATGATACCACCATTTAATGAAGAGGGCAATTTACCTCCCGGAATTCACCAAGTGAATTGGGAGGAATTCGTGATTGGATTTGGAACGACTTCTCATCGGCTACAACTAATGGATGGGCTGAAGGCCGCGTTGGATTGTTTCAAGCGCGCCGGATGCAAACGGGTCTACATCAATGGGAGTTTTGTGACGAAAAAACAAATCCCGAACGATATTGATGTGGCATGGGAACCATTTGGAGTTGATTTGCATTTACTGCGCGTAATCGAACCTATTTTCTTTGATTTTAATAATTTTAGAGAAGCGCAAAAAGAAAAATTCGGATGCGAGTTTTTCCCGGCAAGTATCAATGCGAATCGTGCGGGAGATACATTTTTGCATTTTTTCCAAATCGATAAGAACACGGGCAATCAAAAGGGAATCATTGTCATTGATTTATAGAGGAAGAGAGTCATGATCAAAAATGAACGACAATATAAAATTACGAAAACGCAAACCGTTAAATTTACAGATGCATTACATGATCTGGTGAAGCGCGCCGATATCGATCCGTTCATGCGGCAATTGGAAGAAGATGCATTGAAAAGCCAACTTCAGGAATTAAACCGGCAAATTCAGGAATATGATGAACTTCGGTCAGGAACCAGAAATGTGATCAAGGTGGATTCCATTGATCAACTACCGAAAGCGCTGATACAAGCAAGAATTGCTTCCGGATTTACCCAAAAAGAACTTGCCGATTTAGTGGGATTGAAGATGCAACAAATTCAACGGTACGAATCAACGGATTATGCTTCCGCCAACCTTTCCCGTATTAAAAAAATTGTTGATGTTTTAGGAGTTACCGTTCGCATAGGCTCGTAAGGTGTTATCGCGAATTCGATAAAAAATATAAATATAATTACAGGAGAAATGCCATGTATGGATTATTTCGATTCATAAGAACTTTGATACTGGCGCTGAGTTTGATAATGCCTTCTTATGCTCAAGGTAAAATCCATGCCGATTTGTTACTAACAAACGGAAAAATCATCACCGTCGACGCCGCCTTTCGTATTCATTCCGCCTTGGCGATCCAAGGGGAGCGCATTCTGGCCGTCGGCGACGACGCGGACCTGCAATCGTTTTGCGGACCGAATACGCAAGTCATCGATCTGCAAGGCAAAACCGTTTTGCCCGGATTAATCGATTCCCACACCCATCCCGCCAACGCCTCCATTATCGAGTTCGATCACGAGATACCACAGATGGAATCGATTCAGGATGTGCTCGATTACATCCAATCTCGCGCCGCCGTGTTGAAAGAAGGCGAATGGATTCGCGTCAGCCAGGTTTTTCTGACCCGGTTGCGGGAACAACGCTACCCGACGCGGCAGGAATTGGACCAGGCCGCGCCGAACCATCCCTGCATTTTCCGCACCGGACCGGACGCCTCCGTCAACACCCTTGCCCTGCAAAGGAGCGGCATCGATAAGGATTGGAAGGTGGACGACGGCGGCCCCGGTTATGCCGAAACCGATCCCGACACCGGCGAATTGACCGGCATTCTGCGCAGCTGCACCCGCTATTTGAAATACGAATCGCCGGAAAAAAGCCCGTCGAAGGATGAAGAGTATGATTTACTTAAAAAAATGTTTGCTGATTACAATCGCGTGGGCGTCACCGGCGTCGGCGAACGCGACGCGGAGAAATCGGAGATCGCTCTGTACCAACGCCTGTACGACAACGGCGAACTGACGGTGCGGTCGTTTTTATCCAAACACGTCGACACCATCCAATCGATTGAAGCCATGCGCGCCGACATCCAAAAAATCAAGGCGTCGCCCTTATATGCAGGAGACCAGCTGTTGCGCGTCGCCGCCGCGAAGACCTATCTGGACGGCGGAATGCTGACCGGCAGCGCCTACATGCGCGAGCCGTGGGGCGTCAGCAAACTGTATAACATTTCCGATCCCGACTATCGCGGCCTGCGTTTCATTCCGGAAGAGAAACTGATCCCGTTGATCGAATGCTGTATGGAAAATGACGTGCAATATATGGCGCACACCGTCGGCGACGGCGCGGTTCACGCCTTCATCGACGCCTGCGCGAAGTTAAAGAATCGATTCGACATCCGCGCCAAGCGGCCGGTGATCTGCCATTCCAACTTCATGAGCGAAGAGGCGGTGAACCGCGCGGCGGAATTGGGAATCTGCATGGATATCCAACCCGCCTGGTTGCATCTGGACGGGCGTACGTTGCATCATCATTTCGGCTATGACCGGTTGGCGTGGTTTCAGCCTTTGCGCTCGATTTTTGCCATCGGCGGCATGACCGGCGGCGGCTCCGATCACATGCAGAAACTCGGCTCGCTGCGTTCGATCAATTTTTACGATCCGTGGCTGGGAATGTGGACAACGATGACGCGAAAAGCGAAATGGCTTGATACGCCGTTGCATCCCGAACAGGCGTTGTCCCGCGTGGAGGCGATTCGCTTTTACACCATCAACAACGCCTATCTGCATTTCGCCGAACACGAACGCGGCTCCCTCGAAGCGGGAAAACTGGCGGATTTCATCATCATCAGCGACGACATCCTGACCTGCCCCCTCGATCAGATCAAAGAAATCCGGGTCTTAAAAACGTACTTGGGCGGGAAAGCGGTATACGAAAGCTGATTGGCGGCTGGAATCCTTTTTTTTCAATACATTCCGATCACGCTGCGTTTGCCGACCTTGCGATTTTCACTCTTCGAGGAGCGACTTGCCGTCGATCCTTGCGATTCTCCTTTTCCATTCTTCTCACGGTAAAAAGGAAATTTTTATACTTCCTCATTGCTGAAACGTTATGATTTTACGTGCGGTTACTCTTCGTCAATTGCGATATAATACCAGGGTGAGGTGAACCTGATGGTACTGCAATTCATTTTTTCTCGTCTCTATCATTCATCGCAACCGCTAGGACTCGTTGGTTTGCTGATCCTATTGTGGGGGGCCGAGTCGATCGCGGCGCAAACGCTGGATCCAATCACGGTTCGGTGGAATGGTCCTGCCCGCATCGCGCCTCCCGGCGTTCCTCAATCCTTTCCTCTGTTCGTTTCGGAGGCGGTCACGATCGCGGACGTGACAATCTCCATCGCTGTCGATCATCCCAATCCCGCTGAACTGAATATCTTTCTGCTCACGCCGGGAAATGCATCCTTTCAGTTGCATTCAGAAGGAAATCCGACGATCCGGGAAACCATTTCGATCCAAAGTTTGGCCGGGCGTGAGGCGCAAGGCGAGTGGCGGTTGAGGGTAATCGATGAAAAAGAAGGAATGGAAGGCCGCTTG
>QZKN01000129.1 GCA_003598175.1 Candidatus Omnitrophota bacterium | reverse complement strand
GTACGTCCGTTCCAACAGCGCCGACGTCGAACTCGGTCTGGTGGCTCTCGCGTTCCCCATCGACGGCAGTTTGGGATATGCGAATCCCACGCGAAGCGAGATTCCCGTCAACCGGTGGGGGAAAATCGAGTATGTCTATCAATCCCCGACAAGCGAAATTATCCCCGCCCTGCAGGTCGCCGTACCCGCTTACGCCCCGTCGGGCGTCAAAATCGTCTACATCGACACATTACAAATCGAACCCTATACCATGCCCGACGCCGCCCCCATCAACATGATCGGCGACAACACCTTCAACAACGTGAATTGGATGCTGATCGGACTCAATCCGAATTCCTTCCTGCCAGGCGGAAATATTCCCGGCATTGTCTCGTTGACCACAGGCAAGAATCAACAGGGAGTCAAACTGCAGTTATCCCCAAATCAGCTCGCCGCTCACGTCGCTCTCTATTCCGATCGAGCGGATTTGCCCGCGATGGTATTCGGAGGCGTCGACGTGAAACGGGAATATGGCGACAGCGGAATGCTGGCCTATGTTGTCACTGACGGGGAGCAGTCGTTGGGATATTTTCTACATGTGGAATACATTCCCACCTACGAATTCAAACGGATTCTGTTCGGAGGAAATTTTGAAATCCCCAATAAACAAATTTCGCCGATCGGCGTGGTGCAGTTGGGCGGTCCGGACGTCTCGGCGAGCGTGGTGATCGATAATTTGGAATTGTTTACGGGGATCGATACAACTCCGACACCCATTCCACCGACTCCAACAGCGACACCTATACCTGTTATACCACTTCAAACCATTTCTATCGCTATACCTAACCTTCCGCAAGGCGCAAATCCGTTGGAAATGGTTTTGATCCCGGATGGGATGTTTACAATGGGTTCGCCGGATAATGAGCAGGAAAGGGATTCAGATGAAGGTCCGCAGCATCAGGTGACCATTACAAAACCGTTTTATATGGGTAAGTACGAGATAACGCAAGCACAATGGCAGGCGGTAATGGGGAGCAATCCGGCGAAGAATTATGGAGAGGGGTATAATTATCCAGTGTATTATGTAAATTGGTATGATTGCGCATGGTTTTGCAATAAATTGAGTGAGATGGAAGGATTAACGAAAGTATATAACGAATCGACGTGGGAAGCAGATATGAATGAGAATGGGTATAGGTTGCCTACAGAGGCAGAGTGGGAATATGCGTGCCGAGCAGGGAGTGAGACTCGATTTTATTGGGGGGATGATCTTAATCATACGGTGATCATGTCTTATTCTTGGTATGGGGGAAATAATAATACTGCTGGACCAAAAGAAATTGGCTTAAATTTACCGAATGCATTTGGTTTATTTGATTTAAGCGGGAATGTTTATGAATGGTGTCAGGATAAGTATGACTCAAATTATTATTCGATATCTCCTACACAGAATCCTGTGAATATTCAAATGAATCAAACTACGATTATTCGTGGTGGTGATTGGCATAGCGATGCTAAACTCTGTCGTTCTGCGGATCGTGCCGGTTACTACACGAACAATGCGGGATACGACGTTGGTTTTCGTGTTTACAGGGCTCAATAGCTCTGTACTCGTTTACATTTTTAATCTACTATTGGCACAATCATAATTGGTTATGACATGGCTCAATATTCGTTCTGAACTCCATCGATAGATGGGAATACTCAACAACTCTGTTAGAATAAAAAAATGCAAAAGGCAAGAAGGGAAAAATTCCGATGATCAAAACATTGATTAATAGATGCATGAAAAAATTTGGATATGAAATTCGAAACATAAAAAGTGGGGTGCGATTCGAAAAGATTACATGTGAAAAAGTTTTATATTTGCGCAAATTATATGAAATCATTCGAAAGGAAAAAGGCGATTACGTAGAGTGCGGAGTAGGTAGTGGCAGGACTATGTTGATCATGACAATCATCATGCATCTATTTAAAGATCAGGGGAATTTATGGGGATTTGATACATTCGAAGGAATTCCCGAACCGGTAGAAAAGGACAGATCTACGGATAAGGCGAAGATAAGAAAAGCAAAAAGAGGGGATTGTTTTTGGCCTTATGAACAAGTCTTGAAAAATATAAAAGGGGGATTCAAGATTGATTCTTTTTTTGATGAAAGGGTGAAACTGATTAAAGGACTTTTTGGTGAAACACTTGGGGAATATTGTGGTGAAGGAATCAAATTTCTTCATGTAGATTGCGATATTTATGAATCATATAAGAATGTTTTGGATCAATTGTATCCATTGGTCATTCCGGGTGGAGTGATTCTTTTCGATGAATATGGGCAGGAAAAGTGGCCGGGTGCAACGGTGGCTGTTGATGAATTTGTAAACTTTACTGGAGAAACGTTAATGCAAGAAGAACAATCTGGTAAGTATTATATTATAAAGAGTGGCAAGATTGCGGGAGGTAACAATGAATGAATTTTTTGTCTCCTTTTGGGGGGAATTCGAAGATGAAGGTTATGACAAGGACGATTATAAAAATATTAAGGATGTCTCCCAACATCTGTATAATGTAGATTCATTTCAAGAAGCTGCTGTGCAATTTGTAGAGAAAACCGAAATAAAAGATGTAGAATGGAGTGAAGAGGAATATTTCATAAAGGTCGTTCATCTGGACAATATGGAATATCGATTATTCAAAGTCGATGAGCGATATATTAGGACTTTTGA
Source organism: Candidatus Omnitrophota bacterium (assembly GCA_003598175.1). GTDB lineage: Bacteria > Hinthialibacterota > Hinthialibacteria > Hinthialibacterales > Hinthialibacteraceae > SURF-12. Next base: position 23,732 of record QZKN01000129.1, on the reverse strand, counting down.
TTTACAAGATATTACATTGGATCATGCGGGAAGTATTTATTTTTTTATTGGTGATATAAAAAAAGGAAAGATATGATGATTGATGAGCCATTCCCGTGGAGTGTTAAAGATGATTGCGAAAATAAGAGAAGCGAATCTGCGAATTTTCGTTATGGGAAACAAGGGGTATGCTTCTAAAATTTTACAGACACTCTTGCTACGTAAAGTGGATGTAGTTGGAATATGTTGCCGTAAGGATTATCCTTTACGAGTAAAGTTAAAAGAATCAGTTCGTGCGAAAGTCATTAAATGGGGATTGTATAACAAAGAGCTGTTTCAATTTCAAAATCCATTTGAAAGATATGAATCACCAAGGAAAATTGCAGCGTCGAATAGAATTCCTGTTTTGTATGCCGGTGCCATTAAAAAACCCGAATTTGAAAACACGTTGAGAATGTTAAATCCAGACTTGATTCTTGTAGCTGGATTTCATCGTTTGATCCCTGCAAATATCATTCGTATTCCTAAACTAGCCATAATCAATTTTCATCCCTCTTTATTACCAAAACATAGAGGAGGTACACCTAACCGATGGATTATCCGAAATGGTGAAAAAGAAACAGGAATAACTGTTCATTTTCTTGATGAAAAATTTGATACTGGAGACATTATTTGTCAGGAAAAAATTGATGTAAATCCCAATGATACATGGGGAGATGTGGAGCATCGTCTTGTTGATCTTTCGATTGTTCTTCTTGATCAAATATTGGAGAAGATTAAGAAGGGTACGCTCAATGGAACACCACAACAAGAATGTTTGGCCACATATGAATCTTCCTATAAAGGTGATCATACAGTTATTGATTGGTCACTTTCTGCTCATGAAATCAAACAGATTTGCTATGCAATCAAACCATTATCAGGGGGGATGACCAAACTCGGTATGAACAAGTTCTGCATATGGGAAGTCATAGAATTGGAAAGACATGATCCAAATGCTTCTCCTGGTGAAATTATTGAAATCGATAATGAAAATTGTCCAATTGTTGCATGCGGTGAAGGCCAAATAAAAATTGTACAATTTTTAAGCAATGGCAGAATTGTTCGTGCTAGTAAAATTGTAAAACAAATGAAGTTACAGCGTGGCTTTTCCTTTTATTAGAAATAGAGGGTGGAATGAATACAATGAATCCCATCATGTATGGCCTGGTGGCAAGGGCAGCATTGTTTCTGCCCTTGTTTAGGCCATGCAATCACAGCCGTTTTTTGCAATAACCACCTGATTGATTCGATGGAATTCCAGAATAAGAAAAAATTTAACTTTATGAAATGAAGCGGATTTGGCTGGACGAAATACCGTCGAATCCGGTACAATCTCTCGTATTTTTATCCACTGATCATGGCGGGTAGAATAAAATTTCCTGTTCCAAATCGGAAATTCGCCAGGAGGAAAATATGCCTCCTGCTGAATTCCGAAACAGAATTTTAAGGGAGAAAAGCATGAAATCATTATCGATGAAGCTGGTTTTGGTTGTGATGTCGGTTTCTTTGGTCATCGGGTCCGCATTCCCTCAAGCCGATGAGGGGATGTTTCATGGCGACCCACCCTATTTGCTGGAAGAGGGATGGAAGCCCCTTCTCAACGGCGTGGATTTGGATGGATGGCAATATCGGAATCCGGAAAGGGGCGGTTGGGGAACCACTGCGGGTGTGTTTTGGGGCGGAACGGAGAATCCCAGCCAATTGTCGGGGCGGCCGGGGCCGGGCGACCGCATCATTAACACGATGACCAATTTCAAACCGGTCCCCTCCGATCTGTTTACGGTGGAAAAATTCGGCGATGTGGAATTATATTTGGAATTTATGGTATCGGATCGCTCCAACTCCGGCGTCTATCTTCACGGTTTGTATGAAGTGCAAATCTGGGATAGTTACGGAAGGGATCAGGAACACATCCAGGACATTTGCGGTACGATTTATGACTACGAACGCCGCGTCAACAACCAGTACGTCGGGGCCGTCGCTCCTTGTGAGCGCGCCGAACGCCCCACGGGACGCTGGCAATCCTTTCATATTTGGTTCCAGGCCCCTCGTTTCGGCGCGGATGGCAAAAAAACCGCCAACGCCAAATTCCTCCGTGTGCTGCATAACGGCGTGCTCATTAATGAAAACGTCGAGCGGGCGGAGCCGACGCGCGCCTGCATGAACCTTGCCGAAGCGCCGAGAAATCCACTGATGCTGCAGGGCGATCATGGGCCGGTTGCATTCCGAAATATCCACGTTCGGCCTCTGTCGGAATCCGCCGTGATATCTGACGGGCGCGGGGCGCTGGAAGCCCTCGAGGAAATTCGTGAACCGGACGTTATTTTCGTCCCCACTCCGCAGGAAGTCGTGGAAAAAATGCTCGAATTGGCGCAAGTCAAAAAAGGGGATTTGATTTACGACCTGGGGTGTGGAGATGGCCGGATCGTCGTGACCGCAGCGAAAAAATACGGCTGCAAAGGCGTTGGATACGACATCGATCCGCAACGAGTGAGAGAGTCGTTGGAAAATGTGGAAAAGAATAAGATCGGCCATTTGGTGCACATCGAACAAAAAGACATTTTCACCCTCGACCTCAGCCAGGCCAATGTCATTACGCTCTATCTGCTTCCCAGTTTGAACGTAAAACTCATCCCGCAGTTGGAAAAACTCAAACCCGGTTCCCGCATCGTTTCTCACGACTTCGACATGAAGGGAGTCAAGCCGGATCAAGTGGTAACCGTAACCACCGATCATGATGATTTTTATCAGAATGATTATGGGAGCAATCATACCGTCTATCTATGGACCACGCCGTTGCAGAAAGAGGAAACGGAAGAGCAATAAGAAAAATCCAATACTTCGGTCTGGGACTGGTCATAGAGCACGCCGTCGAATTCCACGTCTGCGCGGAACGGATCGAAATTGCCGCCAACTCGGTTTTTCACTTTGATATTGCCCCACATTTCCATCCAAAGCGTCGCACCAGGTTTGTACGGCAGCTGATAGATGAGAAATCCGGAATGGCGCTCGATGGTCGATCCCTATTCCCTCTTACGGCGAAGGCATACAATAATGGGGAGAGTAAAAAAAGCAAATTAGGATCATTCCTTACATGACCGTTGAACAAATCTATGAAAGAACCATAAAAAATCTTTCTGCGGCCGAACGGTTGCGCTTGGCCACGCTGATTTTGAATGATATCCCTCCCTATTCCATGATCGATTACAAGGAAGAATGGGATGAAGAGGATGTGCATGACATCACTCGATATTCCATGAATCGAGCCATGGTTTCCACGAGCGAAGAAATCGATGACTTCCAAGACCGGTGACGTGGTGATTGTGAGATTTCCAGGCGCGGAGACGACAAAAACAAGGACGGCGGTAGTTCTCTCTTCCCGACTCTATCATGAGTATCGGCCGGATGCCATTATCGGTTTGTTAACAACAAAAAACGGTGATTCGATAACTCCTACGAATTATGTTTTTAAGGATTGGGAAGTCGCGGGACTCCATCAGCCGACTGCATTTCACGCCTATGTTGTCACCGTGGAGAAACAGATTCTCCATTCCATCGGCCGGCTTTCGGAACGGGATAGGCGCGGAATTCTTATGTGTGTGAATCAGGCTATATCTTTCGATGGATAAATATTAACGCTGGACCGTTTTTGCTCTTCGCTTATGCGCGGCGAATTCCGGCGCTTCGCGGATGCATTGGCCGAGAATACCGACGCTGCGTTTGAAAAGCCGGAGGGAATCTGCGGTCAAGGTAATCGGCGCTTCTCCGACGTCGGGAAAACCTCGTTCGTCCGGTTGCAGCCGTTCCCAATTGTTGAACAGGCGGCCCCATTCGCTGCCCAGGATTTCCTGCATTTGACGGTTGGCGTATTTGGGGTACCAATACATGTCGTGGTAGACGACGCTGGCGATGTAGGCCCAGGGCGCGAGCCAGGTTTTCAGCGACCATTCGATCAACGACTTTAATTTTCCCCAATAAATTTTGTGTTGCATGCGGGCGGCGAAGGTCATATTGAGGGTGGGATCCTCGAATTGCCAATTCTCTTCCGCGGCTTGTTGATCGCCGGCGATTTCGATTTCACGCGGGTCGCCGCATCCCAATCCTTTTTCATGCGCGAGACGGATATACTTGAGATCGAGGGGATTGAAACCCATCATTTTGGCCGCCACGGCGTCGATGGCGACCGGATCCGCCGACGCCAGAATCACGTTTTTGACGTGCGGCGTCATACAGCGAGGGCCGGGGCCGCTGCCGACGAACGTCCCGTCCATCACGGCGAACAAGCCGCGGTGAATTTTCTTTTGGATCATCAATAAGTCGACCAGCGTTTCGTGAATCACGGGGTGCGTCCAATGCCGGCGCTCGTTGAGCAAACCGCCGAACGCATTCTTCATCGCGCCGGTGGTGGTGGTGAAGACGTGGGTTTTCACGGTAGGAAGGTGAATGATGTTTTCCCCGATAAAGCGTTTAGGAATGGAAAATCCTTGGGGATACACTTCATTGAGGCAGATGAATTCCTTCGCCAGATCGCCGACGGCGTCGCGCACATTGATCCATTCCTCGCCCTCGTAGAGATGAATATTGCGCAAACCATGCGCGTCGGTGACGACTTTTTGCTTATTTTCGCGTTCGCCCAAATGCGAATCGATAACAACGGTGCGGTTGTGGCAGCCGTGGATAAGATCGGGGCTGTATCCGTCCCGTTTCATGGCGCGGATGACGCCCTCCAGCTGCCACGGAGTCGTCGAGCAGGCCGGGTAGAAATGATGCCAGCTGATGTTGATCTTCAAGGCGGTATCCGCGTCGTTGGCAATTTCGTTTTGATAATCCGCCAGATTTAATAATTCATGATAATCCGCAAGAATCGTGCGAGACGACGTTCGCAGAACCGCGACTTTGGATGTAGGCACGAGAAATTCTCCTTCTTTTTTCTATGAATAAATTGTGGTGCGGACCTCCGGTCTGCACGTGCAGACCGGAGGTCCGCACCACAATATTTCATCCTTCGTTGTGATCAATCGATCATGCCGATTTTTATGAAACACGATAATCGGTCCAGGATGGGGACTTCGTTGTAAAAAGAAAACGGATGAAGGTCCTGAAAGGTTATTGTAAAGGTTCCACAGAAATAATCCACGCAAGCGCTTGATTCCCAAATGGTTCTTGACGGATGCCCATCAGGCATTGCACTCCATTTTTCACGGCTTGTAGTATGCAAATCACAAAATCATCCGCATTCCCCGATAAAAAAATATCTATCTTTCTCCCTCCCAAGGAGAATTCCTTTTTATTTTTCCATATGACCCTGCGCGATCCCCCCAACAACACCCCTCAAAAAATCCCTTTTTTCGTGCCGGATTCCGCATTTCTTTCTTGACAAACCAATGACGATCAGTATAAATTAAGTTAAAACCGATAGGAATAATCGGAATTAAAGTTCGTTAAATATTTAAACAGGTTTTGAGGATCAAATCATCCATCGTTCTTACGGCTGATCCTCTGGTTGCGTCGAATACGCCTATTTGGGGCGACAGGATTTTGGATTCATCGTGAAATTATCCACTCGCGCTCGCTATTCCTTGCGATTGATGATCCATCTCGCCGATCATACCGATCAGGCAAAGCCTATCGGCTTGAAAGAGATCGCGGAAATGCAATCGCTTTCCATGCGGTATCTGGAACAGCTGGTCGTGCCCCTTAAAAATGCCAATCTCATCAAAAGCGTCGCAGGCAAATATGGCGGGTATCTGCTGGCCCGACAGCCGAAAGATATCCATATCGGCGAAATCATCGAAGCCTCGATCGGCCCGATTCAACTGCTGGACTGCCTGGAGCCATCCTATCCCTGCGAATTCATGGACTCCTGCACCTCGAGGCGGATGTGGGGATTGATCAACACGCGCATCACCGACGTGCTGTATGATTACTCGCTCGATGATTTATCCGAAAAAAAGATGCGGTCGCAAACGAAGGGCAAAGCAGGGCGTCAAGAAAAAATTCACTGTCCGGTGGATGGAGGATTATAATCCGAAGGAGGAACCTATGAGCACCACGGTTGTACTCTACCTGATCACCTACCTCGCCATGGCCGCGTTCGTTTTGGCCGTGGCGGCGCGATTTGTCAAAATCTTCCGCATGCCGCTGCATCTGCGCTGGGAATTGTATCCGGTGGCGCACGAAATGGGGAACAAGGCCAAATACGGAGGCTCCAAACTCGAGGAAGTGGATTGGTGGACGAAGGAGGAAGGCAAATCGCGCATCAACGAACTCAAGGCGATGATTCCGGAAATGACCTTTTTGGTTTTGCTGTACGAACAAAACCGCAAATTATGGTATCGCTCCTTTCCCTTCCATTTCGGCCTGTATATATTGTCCGGGATGCTCGCGTTGCTCGGGCTTGGCGCGGTGTGCGAGTTGTACGGAGTGACGATTGCCGCCGCAGGAACCTCCGTGGGTTCCGTCATCTACTATTTGACAAAATTAGCGGCCATAGCAGGTCTGTTTTTGGCCTCGTTCGGCGCGGTCGGCCTGCTGCAAATGCGTCTGGGGGATGCGAATTTGCGCGGCTACACCTCGCCGGCGACGATTTTCAATTTGCTGTTCTTTCTGCTCGTTTTTATCGTCGCCTGGCTGACGCTGTTGTTTGCGGATCCGACGTTCGATCTCACCCGCGCGTACGTGCAAAACCTGCTGACCTTCAACCTTTCCGCGCCCGTCGGCAGCGCGTTGTTGGGATTGGAAATTCTGCTGGCCGTCGTTCTCATCGCCTACATTCCCATGACGCACATGGCGCACTTTTTCCTCAAATGGTTCACCTGGCACAAAATTCGATGGGACGACGAACCGAACCGGATCGGCGGCGCCATTGAACAGAAAATCATCGAACAGGTGCAATATCCGGTGAGTTGGTCTGCGCCGCACATCAACGCCGACGGCAAGAAAAACTGGCTTGACATCGCGACAGAGGAGATCGAAAAGAAATGAATCCATCCGTAAAAGTTGAAGAGATCAGCAAACCGGCCGATCCGCTTTCTCACGTCGATCCGCGGGACCTTCCCATTCTGCCGAAACCGTACGACGACGCGGAGAAGATTCCCGCATGGAAGCCGTTGAGCGACAAAGCGAAAGGGGAATACGAATCCTCGCTCGACGACACGATCGCGCTTTCCATTCGCAAACCGGCGAGCAAAGAAGAGGAAGAGCGGCTGATCCGACAATTTCTCGACGGCCTCGAAAAATTGTTCAGCCGGGAAAACAATTGGACTTTTTTACAGCCGATGACGCTTTCGATGGAAAATTGCGCGAAGTGCCAGACGTGCGCGGAAGCGTGCCATATTTACGAAATGAGTGGGCATAACGAAATTTACCGTCCGACCTACCGCGCGGAAGTGCTGCGCCGCCTGTATTACAAATATTTGAAACCGGGCGGCGCCTTATTCTCCAAATGGCTGCACGGCGACATCGAATTGAACTGGACCACCATCGCCCGCCTCGCCGAACTCTCCTATCGCTGCAATCTGTGCCGCCGGTGCGCGCAAACCTGCCCGCTGGGTTTGGACAACGGCCTGATCACGCACGATCTGCGCAAATTGTTCAGCCAGGAAATGGGCATTTACGCGAAGGAACTGCACGACAACGGATCGATGCTGCAATTGCGGGTCGGCTCCTCGACGGGCATGAATCCGCTGGTGGTGAAAGACAACATCGAGTTCATCGACGAAGACACGAGCGAACGAACCGGCATCCCCATCCAAACGCCGTGGGATGTGGAAGGCGCGGACGTGTTGCTCATTCACAACGCCGGTGAAATCATGGCCTGGCCGGAAAATCACGGCGCGTTCGCCACGATTTTCGAAGCCGCCGGGATTCGCTGGACGCTGTCGTCGGAGTCGCAGGAGGCGTTGGGATATGATAATATTAATTACGGCCTCTTTTACGACGACGTGATGTTGGCGAAAGTGGCGGTGAAACATGCGAAAGCCGCGAAAAAATTAGGCGTCAAGAAAATCGTGCTGGGCGAGTGCGGCCATGCGCACAAGGCGCTCACCGTCATCGCCGATCGTGTGTTGACGGGCGAATTGAATATCCCGCGCGAGAGCGCGATGGCGTTGTTGAAAGAAATCGTTTTTTCAGGGAAAATCAAATTTGATCCGTCGCGCAACGATTTTCCCGTCACCCTTCACGATCCGTGCAATATGGTCCGTTTGATGGGCATCGTTCAGCCGCAGCGCGAGATTTTACAGCTCCTTTGCCCGCAATTTCGCGAAATGACGCCTCATGGCGTTGATAATTACTGCTGCGGCGGCGGCTCCGGCTTCGCCATCATGTCCGGCCACAATTTCGAGGATTGGCGGATGCACGTATCCGGCCGGAAAAAGATGGAGCAAATCCTTCACGCCTTTCACGACGAGTTGGATCCGTCCATCAGAAAATATGTCTGCGCGCCCTGCTCGAATTGCAAAGGCCAAATGCGCGATTTGATCAAATATTATGATATGTGGAACCAATGCGGCATTTCGTATGGCGGATTGGTGGAGCTGATCGTCAACGCGATGGCGGACGCGCAGCCCGGGTACATCGAATGGGGCCTGTTCTAAGAAAATCAGCTTCATGGCGGCCGCCGATTCGTTCGTTGGCAACGGTCTGACGGTGTTGCCGCTGCGGTAAAGGCGATGAATACGCAAAAGGAAAAGGAAATGGATGGAATCACGCCCGCGAAAACCATTTTGGTCGTGGACGATGAGCAGGATATTCTGACTTATCTTTCCACCCTGCTCGACGATCATGGTTATACCGTACGCACGGCGTCAAACGCGAAGGAAGCGTGGGAGAAGATTCTGTCCTGCGCGCCGGATTTGCTCACGCTGGACATTATGATGCCCAAACAATCGGGCATAGCATTTTATCGGAATATGAAGTTGGACGCGCGAACCCAAACGATTCCCGTCATTTTCATCAGCGCGTTCAGCATGGCGCAGAATTTTACCGGTTTTCGCTTTCGCAAACTGGTTCCGGACGAGGAAGTGCCCGAGCCGGAGGGATTTCTGGAGAAACCGATCGTGATTCCGACGTTGCTTGCCCTGATTCGGAACGTGATCGGATAGGTGCTTTCATGCAGGAACTTTCGTTGAGCGATTGGTTGGCGACGGAGCTGTTCGAGCGCGTGCCGTCCAACATTGCCGTGTTGGATCGTGAATTTCGCGTGGTCAAGGCCAATCGGAATTTCGTCGACGCGTTCGGCCCATGCCAAGGCCGGCATTGTTATGAAATTTACCGCGATGACAGGCATCCCTGTTCGTCCTGCCAAGCCGCGTTGACCTTTGCCGATGGAAAGCGGCGCGTGAGCGAGGAGCAGCGGCGAAATCGGGACGGACGTTATTCCCATTATGTCGTTCATTTTGAACCGATCCAGCTGGGAGAGAATGAAACTCATTATATTTTAGAAATGTCGCGCGATGTAACCGCCACGCGATTGCTGCAGCGGGAACATGATATCGTTTTCGACCGCACGCCTTGCTATATCGCGGTTCTCGATCGCGACATGCGGATCGTTCGCAATAACGAGCTGTTTCGAAAAACGTTCGGCGAGTCGATCGGGAAGCGATGTTACGAAATTTATCAGCAGCAAAACGAACTGTGCGAGGACTGTCCCGCCCGCCAGACCTTCCACGACAGGCAGGTTCATTCCGCATACAAACTCGGACGCAATAAGGAAGGCGAAAACATCTATTATTACGTCACAACCGCGCCGTTGAGCCGCGGCGAGAACGAACCGTCGCACGTGATCGAGATGGCGCTGGATATGACCATGACGCGTATGCTGGAGCAACAGCTGCGGCTGGCATTCGACTTTCAGGAAAGTTTGATTCACAGCGCCATCGATGGGATCATCGCGGTGGATGGCGAAGGGAAAATCAATATCTGTAATCCTTCCGCCAAGAAAATGTTCAAATGCATGGGCGAGAATATGATCGGACAAAAAATCACCGATCGGTTCGTTCCCCACGAGTTTCTGGATATTGTCGAAGGAAAGGGAAGCTGCCGTGAATTGAAGGAGACGGTCGCTTACGACTGCGATGGCGAAGCGTTTCCTGTCCGTTTTGCCGGCGTGGCTTTGCAAAGCGGGGATAAACATGTCGGCAGCGCCGCTTTTTTTCAAGATTTGCGTGAAATCAAGCAGTTGGAGCTGGAAAAATTGGAAGCGGAACGCCTGGCCGCCGTCGGCCAGACTGTCGCCGGGCTTGCGCATGGCATCAAAAATGTGCTGATGGGTCTCGACGGCGGCATGTACGTCGTCAGTTCCGGCATGAAAAAGGATGACAAGGAACTCACCCGCAAAGGGTGGGAAATGTTGAAAAGCAATATTGAACGGATCACGTCTTATGTCAAGGATTTTCTCAACTTTGCGCGGGGGCGGAGCACACTCGAGGTCAGGCCGGTCGATCCGAATTGGATTGTCCGCGAAGTGGTAAACCTTTATAAAGATGTCGCCGAACAGGCGGGGATTCTTTTGATAGCGGAATTTCAGGAGAATATCAATCCAGCGAATCTCGATGCGGAAGGGATTCATACCTGCCTGACGAATTTGGTTTCCAACGCCATCGACGCCTGTGAAATGAGTGAGAAGATGGATTGTAAAGTAATCGTCCGTAGCATCGAGCGCGACGATACGCTGGTTTTCGAAGTGCAGGACGACGGCTGCGGCATGGATTATGAAGTGAAACAGAAGGTATTCACCACATTCTTTTCAACGAAAGAAGTGTCGAAGGGAACCGGGCTGGGTTTGCTGGTAACCCGCCGCATTGCGCAGGAACATGGCGGCAAAGTGGAATTCGATTCCGTCGAAGGTAAGGGTTCCGTTTTTCGATTGGTGTTTCCCAAAAAACGATTGCCGGCATTGAGTGATTCCCCATCGTGACGGATACCGCGATATGGTTGTCGCCGCCAATTCATACCGGTCTCCTTGAACTTTTTGTAGATATTGATAAAACGTATCAAAACCAATGAGGGGGAGATTGTAATCATGATCACGACATTCGAAAAAACCGTGTTGGTGGTGGACGACGAAGAGAATCTGCGGCTCTATCTGCAAACCGTTTTGGAGGACGCCGGATTTTCCGTTGTGACCGCCGTTGACGGATTGGACGCGCTGGAAAAAGTCAAAGCGAATCCACCCGACGCCATTTCGCTGGATTTGGTCATGCCCAAAAAATCGGGCTTCAAATTCCTGAATGAGTTGCGGAAACACAAGGAGTGGCACAAAATCCCCGTCATATTGGTGACGGCGCACGCCCAGGACGATTTGGGAAAGGAGGATTTCGACAATATCCTGTCCAATCGCCTGATCAGCGGGCCGGAAACGTATCTCGAAAAGCCGGTCAAGCCGGAAAATTATGTGAACAGCATCAAGCGTGTGCTGGGCCTGGAAGAAGGGGAGCCGCCACACGCGGACGATGCGCGCACGGAAATCGAGAGTCTTCTCGACAAGGCCGATCCGGGCAAAATGGAACAAATCTTGAAAATATTAAAAGAGTCGAAATGAAGGAACGGTGAAAAATGACTGCAACGGAAGCAAGACCATTCATTCTGGTCGTCGACGACGAGCCGGATTTGGTGACTTATCTCACAACTTTTTTCGAGGACAACGGCTACGCAACCGACTCGGCCAAAGACGGCGTCGAAGCCATGCAAAAAATCGCGAGTGAAAAACCCGATCTGATCACGCTGGACATTTCCATTCCGGAAAAATCGGGCGTGAAGGTATATCGGGAGATCAAAGAGAATCCCGCATTGGCTTCCATTCCCGTTTTGGTGATCACCGGCGTCACCGGTTATGGCGGCGACTCGGACGTATTCGAGAAATTCCTTTCCACCCGCAAACAGATTCCTCCGCCGGAAGGTTTTATCGCGAAACCGATTGATCGCGAGGAACTGCTGGGGAAAGTCAGGGAATTGCTGGGGTGATGATGTTTTCAACGCTTCTTTAAAAATACCATGCCTGTAAGACGGAATTCTTTCCACGTTTTTCAAAACGGCGATTCCATTGGAATGGTTTTGATCCAATCGGCGGTTTGTCGGGTTTTCAAAGAACTCCGGCTGATTTGATTCGTATCTCTTTTTTCTTGTAACGGATCTTCACCTCGATCAAATAGTATAAATCAAAAGGAATCAAGTGGATAGGTGAATTATGGCCTTAAAATGTAGTCACGAATATTTTGCGTATTACCCTTGAATGTTTGGGTAAATCATGCATAATGGTAGTCACGTTTATCACCAAGCCCATTCGCACATCCAAAAACGAGACCTATCGGAGCGTCCTCTTGCGGGAATCCTATCGCAAGGACGGCAAGGTCAAAAATCGCACCTTAAAATCAATCATTTACTGCATAGTCTCACTTTCCGCTTTGGGGTGAAGATCCGTTCAAGAGTCTCAAAAAATCAAGAAAACGATACCCGAGGAGAGACCTTTTGAGAATCCGGAAATCGGATACTTTGCCAAACCTCTATAATTATTTCTATTATGTCTTCCGCACATGATTCGTAAAATGAATCGATTCTATTTCTCGTTCCCATAATGACAAATATTCCTTCATCAACGCTGCCGCATCCCGCGATTGTTTTCGTAGAAACTCGGCTCGGTTCTCGTTCGCAATTTGATCAATCGACGGCAGCAATTGGTAGGGAAACACGGCATGATCGAGCAGTGTGCGTATCTGGGAATCTTTCAAAAAGTTCCACCAGACTCTTGCCGCCTCCTGCTCGCAGAGATTGCCGGAAGCCGCTTGATCCACGAGATTCATCATGTCCTTTCCATGCGCAAGGCAATCCTGCAAGGCTGATTTGCTGAACTCGATTTTTACTTTGTCGGTCGGTTGAAGGGATCGGATCCGTTCCCAAACGGAAAAATCAAGGCTCTCAAGATGATCAACCGTCTGTTCCAACGATTGAATTCGACTGCCTTTTTTCAACGCCCCTCCTTCTGTTGCATCGATCCACGACACATTTTTCGTAGCGATCAATTCTTCGAGTTTGGTTAAATAAATTTGGAATGAATAGAAAGTGGGAACCGGCAAACCGTTCTGTCCATCGACTTTCACCACTGCATGTTCGGTCAATTGGCCCTCTTTCGTTTGGACTTTGATGATGGTATCGGAATACTCCCGAATCAGAGAGGAATGTGCGCCGAATGCGGTATGGGTGGCGCCGCCGGAGACAGGAAGCGCCAGGTCCAGACCCACGAAGATGATCGGATCACAGCCCATGAACAGCGCCAGGTAAATGGCCGCTTCGGACACGTGCATGGGACGATCGAGGAGATAGTGAAATCCGAAAAATTCCTTTAACCAGAACGCAATTCTCGCGCTTTGGTCAAGCAAACAAAGGCGATGCGGCAAGCGATCGTAGCGGCGGGGAATTTCTTCATGGACGTCGGGTGAAAAGGCAAAAAGGATATCCTCGGACAAATCGATCCCATCAAAATGCCTGACATTCTCTGCGGTTGGATCGCAGGTAATCAGGACGTGCGGTTGAATTTCATGGTTTTGGAGAGTTCGCAACGCCGTATCGACGCAGAATAAAATTCCTCGCTCTCCGGCCTTCTTCAAATGGACGACGTTCTTATCCAGCGAAGGGCCCGCTGCAATAATAAATGCGGGAGAATGAGAAAACAAATTGACAACGGTATCCGGTGTGCAGGAATTCAGAATAACGGAAACGTTGCGGATCAGGTTTCGTTGCACGAGATGTGCGCGCGCCAGGCGCGCGCGCAAATGGAACGATTCCAGTACCATGATTTTCCTGATTTCCCTGGCGGCGGCATTATAATAAGTCGGATGTTCCCGCAATGCGGAAGGTTCCTGTAAAAGCTGAAAACCGTGCGCGGCGAGCGAGGTTTTCACGAATTTCAAACCGGTTTCCATGCGAGAGGCAGGGACTCCGATCAACCAGACAACGTGGCGATTGGCGAACTCGGCCGTAAAATCTTCCCTTGCCAACGCTTCCGCAAAACGTTCCACACTTTGTTCGATGATAATGAAATTGGTTACGGCCACGTAGCGAAAAAGAAGCTTGATCGGAATCCCTTTCCCGATCCCCATTAAAATCACCTGCGTCGATTGGGGATCGACAGCGCGACGCAACCAATCTCGAATCGATAAAAATTCCGTAGGATCGGTTCTTGAAATCACCTGATGTTGTGGGAGAAAAGAAAGGAAACGGGGATGATATTTTGCAATCGCTTCGATATTTTTTTGGTAAAAAGACATTTGAGTCACTATGATGCGGCAAGATGAACGTTACGGATTTGAATCCGCCGCGACGCGAAAACCGATGATTCCCCAATACACATGTCCGATTTCCGGCCACGTTCCTCCCTGCCAGGCACAACGTAACTGCCTGGGATTGCCGGTGAAGAAGCTTCCACCTTTAAAAATGCGATACTCGGCAGGGTGTTGCATGCCCGAAAATTCTTCCAATCCGTCCGAACACCATTCAAGCACGTTTCCGCTCATATCATAACAACCATACGGGCTTTGTCCCGCGGGATAATTGCCCACCGGAGAGGTGTAGATATAACCGTCGATATCCTTATTGGGGAGGGTATTGCCGTCGACATCCGCCAGCCAGTTGCATGCGTTCACATTCCATTCATTTCCCCACGGAAAAAAACGGCCATCGACGCCGCGCGCGGCTTTTTCCCATTCGAGAGCCGTCGGAAGACGATACGGTTTACCGGTTTTTACGGACAACCACCGGCAATACGCCTCCGCTTCGAACCAGCTGACGGCGCAAACCGGATATTTCTCTTTTTCCGGCTTATTATAATCCTTATCGCGCCATCGACGCGGTTCGGTCCAGGAAAACTGCCGGCGATATTTCCATCCGTCGTCCGACCAGTAGGCTTCCTGCTCATATCCCCCGTCGAGGATGAACAACGCATACTCCTCGTTGGTGATTTCATATTGTCCGATCAGGAAGGTATCGACAAACACCTCCTTTTGTCGTGGTTCCTGTTCGGAAACGAGAAACAAACATCGCTCGGTTTCCGACGAGCCGTACAAGGACGTACCGGCCGGAATGATCAACATTTCCGGCTCAATGAATGGATCGGCGTTGCTTGAAGTAATGCAAAACACGCCGAGTAAACCCGCAAAAATAAAGGAACACATTCTATTTAATTTCTACGGAACCATGAAACAAAAATTATTACTGAAACGCATCCAGGGCTTCGGAATCCTTTTCAAAAATGGTGAATACTTTATCGAATTGAACGATATGAAAGAGTTCCTTCAAATTGTCATTCAAGGAACAGAGAATCAGTTTTCCCTTCGCCGATTCCACTTCCCGCATCACGTCGATCATGGCGCGGACTCCGGCGCTGCCCATATAGTCCGTCAACGAAAAATCAAGCAGTATTTTTCGAGCGCCCAGTCGAATCGCTTGTTTTATGGCGGAAGAAAACACCGCGATGGTCGTCCAGTCGAGTCTCCCATCCGGGAGGAGAATGGTTACGTCGGCTTCCGTTTTCACCGTGATATTCATAGGATTTTTGACCCTTCGAGTCCTGTTGTCGCTCACTGATACATAGAAATCCACACGATCGTCTGATCACAACGTAAAATGAAAAACTTGAAATGCGGACCTTATGGTCTGCACGCGCAGGCAGGATGCCTGCGCTTCATTTCGAAATGGCGTCGAATAACAGCGTTTCATTTTTTGACTTGAACCCATTTTATTGGAAAAGGGAAGATAAAGCAAAAATATTTTCATGGAAAGGGCCGAAATCAGGTTTTTTTCGAATCCGTGGCGAGTCAATTGGCATTGTTGAAAAAAAAGCTGGAAAGTTTGTTTAATTATCTTGACAATGTCAAGTATTGTTGGATACAATAAGAGGATAACAAGAGTCTTTTTATCATAAATTATGGGAATCTATATTACGGTAGAAAGAAAGGCTGTAGGGTGTCATGGTGAAACAAAAAATAAACGACGAACAACAATATCCTTTGACATTCGGGATGAATACCAGCAAATGGAACCAATTGAAACGGGATTTTGTCGTGGCTTTCGATCGTCTCGAGAAAAATGGCGTCCACTCCTATGCGGAATCAAAAAAATCCGTTCAACGATATTATTGCATCAGCGCGTTTACCTTACCTCAGTCCATCATAACGGATTCTGACGCAAAAGCCGTTCTGGATACGATTTTCGAGGTGGAGCAGGAATTGGTGGAAACCAGGCGGGAGCAGGAAGAAGTATACCGGCGTATAGGCAGGCACATGCGCGAGTATTTTGCAGATTACCTGCTGAACGCACATCTCCGGTTCCTGGACACGAAATTGCATCGGGGGATTGACGGAATTCGAGAATTGGCGACTCTACTCGAGGTGGAAGATCAATTTGAAGGCCCCAAAGCGTTGAAGCGATTGGAAAAAAAGATTTCTCTGTATCGCGATGTGGGCTCGTTTATTCATGTACAGGAACTGATGCTTTCCGCCGTCAAGGTGCGTTCCCGTGCGGAAGCGAGAACCAGGCGGGGAAATTTGTGGACGACCGACCGCCGCGAGAAATATGGTTATCTCGAACAATTGGCGGATGATAAAAAGGTCTGTCCGCCGTTTACGGAGTCCGACCTTGAATTTTTGGTCAGCCAATCGAGCATGGAAATGCTGCAACAGAAAACCGATTTGCTCCTGCGTGAATTGGGATTCGTCGAGCCCAATCGGCTGAAAGCGAATTATTCCCGTTTGCATGATCACCTGCATCGCAGCAAACAACGGCAATCGGATTATGATAAGCGGCGGGAGCTCTTGCTGCAGCTGGGCGCTTCTCCGCAGCAGGTCGATTACATTTCCGCTCGGGCCACCTATCAAACCATGAAAAATCTGCTGAAATTGGCCAAGGGCAAGCTGGCCATTTCCGATTTGATGGGAGGAAAACGCACCATCCGCAAACTCCTGCGAAGAAAAGGAAAAGCCAGGAGCAACGCCGAAATTACACTCACGAATTATTTGGTACAACATGAACAGATTGCACGAACGGTGGCGCAAAACTACGCCCGAACGAGAAAGAACCATTCCGTGGAACACCTGAAGAAAACCATCAATTTTCTCAAAGAAAATTATCGGCGAATGTATCGAAGCCATTGGGGGTTTCCCATTCAGGACAATGTGTTGCAGCGCGCGTTGGAGCAGGGATTATCACGGCAAAAGTTGAGCAAACGCGCATTGACGACAAAAGACTTCATCAATGATTTGCGCCGCGCGCTGGCGTTGGAAGAAGCGTTGGTGGTAAAAGAACAGGACAAACTGAGTCCGGAAGCGCGGCGAATCGCGCTCGCGCCTCTCAAGGAAGTTCTTGATTACGAAACCGATACGGATACTCGTAAGCAGTTGTATTTCATTTACGAACAATTTTGTCGTTTGGGACTTTGCATTCCGAAAGACAAACTGAAGCAGATTTGTCTGCAAAATCAGGGGCTGTTTCCCACGACGCGCAAAGTGCGCGATGCGCTCGAAATATTGAATGGAGCCTATCGAGCCATCGGACAGCATGGGGAAACGCTTTGTGTATTGCCGGATTATTTGCATTTGCCTCAAAACAATCCATCGCGGGTATAATTCCAGGTTTTCACATTTCCCGCTGTTTTTTTCCGATAATCCACCTATATTCCCGATGATGCGATTCTTCTTCTCTCATTCTTTTCATGCGTTCGAAACAGTTTTACAAAACGGAACCTTTTGAGTTTTCAATGGTACTAATAAGATTGAATGAAAACCGGCAGGGAATGCCCGGACGAGGAAAACCAAGCCGAAGGAGGCGAGAGGATGCGGGAAGCGGTGATCCATGCCATTGTGATGATTTTTTGTTTCGGAACGATTCTCCAGGCGGATGAAAAAGCCGAACCTTTCCGAGATAAGGAAATGTGGCTCTACGAGCATAGCGGTCCCAGGCCGTGGAGCGACGGAAAAAACCGAATCGACGGTCCACGCATACGGGAGGTCGTATCCGTCGAAGGAAGCGGCAGCCTGAAACAGTGGGTCATCAAAGAAAAATGGAATGACGCCGACGAAGGCGCGAATCTTCTTTATTACGACGCGGAAAGGAAACTGCACAAGCAAGAGGAAATCGGGCGAAATTTTACCATTCGGTTTGAACCGGCAATCCCGGATCTCGGCGTATTAAATCCCCACGAGGAAATGCGGTATGAAATCAAGGCCGTCATGGGTGACGGAGGTCAAGGGCAGAGTCATCCGTTGGTCATTACCGCGAAACGGATGGCCGATGAAACCGTGACGGTTCCCGCTGGGGAATTCAAGGATTGCGTCAAGGTGGAATCGGAACATGTCATCACGTTTGAAACGGAAACGGGAAATATTCAGCCGAAGTTGAAATTGATAATCTGGTTTCACCCGGATGCGAATGGCGTTGTAAAAGAAATGTGGGACTTCATGCCGGTTCGTTTCGGAAACACCGAACGCCCGGGTTATCAATGCGTGAGCGAACTCAAGATGCATACCGTTGAAAAGTGAAAATGATTTCTTTCATCCCTCCCGCATGGAATCCCTGTTGCCAAAACAAAAACTTCCGATACTCTATGAAGTATATTCTCAATCAATAACTAAAAAATGAACTTTCCATCACAAATCGGAAATTTTTTGATTCGTTTGCCGCACGACCGTTCTTTGTCGGAAGATCTCGGTTTCTGGCGGATTGCGCATGTGAAGCCGCGAAATGAGAAAGCGTTGGCTCAGGATTGTTCGCGGCTGGAAATCGGTTTTTTTTTGCCGTTGTATGAGAAACGCATCCGCCGACGGGACAATAACAAACCGCGGAAGAGTCTCCTTCCTCTCTTTCCCGGTTACGTGCCGTTCGTCGACCGCGAGAATGGGAAATTCCAACTGTATGAAACCAATCGAGTGGTGAATGTACTCGATGTGCTTGATCAGGAACGGTTTGTTGAAGACTTGACTCAAGTTTGGCAGGCGATTACGTCGGGAGCGCCATTGGGAGTCGGTAAGACATTTACCGTGGGGCAAAAAGTGATGGTGAAAGAAGGCCCCTTGCAGGGACTCGTAGGTGTGATCATGCAAACCACAAACAGACAACGATTGTTTCTAAACGTGGAGGAGTTTCACATGGCGGTGAGTGTGGAATTGGATCGAGAGGACGTCGAATTGATATGAATATGACGCCATTGAAATTAATTGTTTTACGACTCGTGATGATCACGTTCGGGCGGTGGGGTTGGTTTGCCGAGCGTTTCAAGCGTTTTATGGTTTATTACACCATTCAAAAACGAGGCGATAGCAAATATGTGGCAAGTTCACGCTATTTCACGCCGGATCAATTGAATAAGGATTGATCCATCGCATGATATCGATCTTCATCAGAAGACAAGATAAATAATGACCTGCCCGATTAGTGAAACGGCTACGAACGGGCGCAGATCCACCGGTTTCGTTTGGCCGTGGATCACATCCCGCACTTCCGACTTCTCCATCGAAATAATCCACCACAACAAAATGACAGGGTAAAGGATAAACAATCCTCTGGCGATCCAAAGTGGGATAGCGAGGATGACGTTGCGCAAAATCTCGCCGGGAACTTGAAGAATGGAAACGATCAAATCAACCATTTTGTGATCTCCCTTTATAACGGTACACCAATCCGACCAATTTTTCTTCCGGTTCGGGTTTTGTGAGCAGGCTGATGGTGATGGTGAGGAACATCGATAGCATAAATGACCAGAACGCGATGTAGAGAAACGGATCCTGGATCAGAAAAAGAGGGGGGTTCGCCGCGTGGGGATTTGTCTCGATGTCCTCTGGATAGGCCTGATCCAACAACAACCGGTTGAGACGAATGAGATTTTTCCCTTGGGGCTGTTGCTCGAACAGTTGTCGTGTATTGTCGGTCAGATTCATTTGCGCCGTGAGCGTTTCATCGAATAAAACCTGCTTTGCCGATAGTTCATTCAAATTACCGACCAATGAATTTACGAGAGAATCAGGTGAAGTGGATCCATCGAATTCAGAGAGTTGTTTACGGGTATCTTCAGAGAGTTCATTATACAGATATTGAGAAATGGCATCTTGCGGATCCTTCAATTTCATTACGATGGCGGCCGGATTTTTCAGGTCGTCTACTCGCAATTGCGGATTCGTCGTCGCATCGATGAACATCAATGTAATGGAGCATGCAATTCCACAAACCAAACCGATAAAAGCGCCGATGCCGGTCGTGCGCCACCACAATCCGCCCAGTAAAAGAAGCGCCAGGCTCGGGCCTTGAAAGACGGAGAGCATGGTTTGGATAATGGTGTAAATACTTTCCTCGCGGCCCTGAACCCACATGGCGAAAAATGCGGCCCCGACGATGAACAGGAAGGTGAAAATACGGCCCACAATAAGATAGTGGCGTTGCGTTTCGTTGGGGCGGAAAAACCGTTGATAAATATCGCACGTCCATAACGTGGCCGAGGAATTCAGGCAGGAGTCCACGCTGGACATGAATGCCGCCAGAAAGGCGGCAAAGAAGATTCCGAGAACGCCGGTCGGGAGAATGTCGCGGATCAGGATCGGCAAGGCCGAATCCGGATCGGTGATGTTGGCATTGTGGGTCAACACAAGGATGCCGGGAATAACCATGATGATGGGAATGAAGGTTTTGAGAATGGAGCCGAACACCAGCGAGGCCTTGACTTCGAATTCGGAGCGCGCCCCCAGACATCGCTGAATGATCGCCTGGTTGCCGATCCAATACGCGGGCGCCAACACGAGTCCCAGTCCCAGTAAAATGCCGGACCACGGGAATGGCGTTTCCGTATCCGCGGGGAGAACGAGATCGAAGTGGTTTTTATACTGGTCGCCCAGGCTGTACACGTGATTCATGAATTCCGAGACGCCGCCGGCGTTATAGAGGCCGATACAGAGCGTCAACGCGCATCCCCCCATCATGACCGCGCATTGAATGACATCCGTGTAAACCACCGCGGCCAGACCTCCGACCAACGTGTATAGTCCGACAAGAAACGCGGAAATAAAAATGGAGTACATGACAGGCCATTCCAGCATGACATTCATCATTTTGGCGGTGGCGTACAGCATGATGCCGAGATTGCAGGCCAGGAAGATTCCCCAAACCAGCGTGGTCACCGTACGGACGCCGATGTTGAAGCGTTTCCCCAGAAATTCGGGAATGGTGTAGACTCGCGCGCGGTAAAAGTAGGGAACAAAAACGAAGCCGGCGATAATCATGATGGGCACGCTGCCCAGCCAGTCGAAGTTGCCCAATACGATTCCATACAGATAAGCGGAGCCGGCAATCCCCACGATGTCGATCGCGCCGATATCCGACACGACGAGAGACATGCCGATCGCCCACCACGGCAGTTTGCGCCCGGCCAGGAAATAATCCTCGCCGCTTTTGATATTTCTGCCCAAATATATCCCCAGGGCCACGGTTCCTAAAAGGTATAGGATCATGATCCCGTAATCGATCCCCTGCAGCGCTTGAAATTCCATGAAGGTTTCCTCTGCTTTGAACGTTTTTTGATTGGTTATGGTAGGTGATTTAGGGGGAGAAGGAAAGAGAGAATGAAAACATTTCTAATTACTGCCAATGTCGCGACCTCCGATATTTATTGTATAATCTTTTCATTCAAGACCATATCGGTGAATATACTGAATTGGTCTCATAACTTGAAGGTTCCCGAATGTTTTGTTGTAATAGGGTGAAAAATCAAGTTGAGGACCTGCCAGTAAGTAGTGTGCTTTGCGATAGATCGCTTCGACCAGGATTTCTTCGGCTGTGTTTAAATTATTGAGGCAATCCGGAAAGGTAAAGATTCGTTTCTGATTGCGATTGAGGAATAAATTCCGAAATCGGGTGAGAATTGCATGCCGGCGATCTCCAAAACTGCGATCATGGTGTAACTCGTCAATAATCCGTTTAAAAATTTTGAGGGAAGTAACCAGTTCTATATGGGCGGGAGTATCCAAAAGCGCTTGTAAGACATGGTCTTCTCTTTCCACAAGGAAATGGATGATATCCGGAGTGAGGTAAACAATTTCCATTTATTTTTGCAAATGGTCAGGAATATATTGAAGATAATCTTGAACATCAAGCCCCATCGATTTGATCCGAGAAAAAGCCCAATGAAGGTCGGATTCACTATAAGCAAATGCCACAAGAACTCGCGCCCATTCTTCCGGCGTTGTCAGTTCATCGTTCGTAGTCGGCCCTAACATCCGGATTGCACGATCGGCCAATTCTCGAACTTGCGCTTCGGGGTCGTTTTCGTCCGCATTGGGTTCACCAAGAATTTCTTCGATTGGATAAAAAAGTTGTGGGGAATCCTCCGAATTGGAAGAAAAGGGTTTTGAATTGTGTATGACCATCAACCTCACTCCTTTCCTATACAATTGCATTATATCACAAGCAGGCGGGATTGTTCACATATTCCGCTCCATAGACCATTACTGCCAATGCCGCGACCACCAATATTTGTTCTCGCCGTCGAATTCCAAAAAAGAGACCGGATTCACGCGGCCAAGCGTCACTTGTAGCGCCATGCGAAAGAGAACCTCCTGCCGTTCCACCCGTACGACCTTTGCCTTCATCGTGTGTTTGCCGTGCATGACGTCCAGTTTGGTCAGATTCGTGCGGTTGGAGAGGAGGCACAGCACCTCCTGGCCGGTTTCGAGGGGTTTGAGCGAGCGAACCAGGATGCCGCTTTTGCTAAGATTGATGGTGGTGGTTTGCAGGAAATGACCGGTTTTTTCGACCAGCAGGTAGCAGGGGAGCTGCAGGTCGATACGTTTGTCGCGCGGGAGGTGGGGGCGCGGGGATGGTTTGAGGAGAGAAAGCGGTTCTTTTTTTAGCGTTTTCGTGGGTTTTGCAACTGTCCGTTTTTTCCAATACATGATAGAGTCTCAAATCCCAAGTTTCACGTATCGCCAGCATCCTGCCGGCATGTTTTTACGCATGCCGCCGAGACGGCGGCGGTACAGTTCATTTTTGTAATATCCTGCCGCCCAAAACCGCGCGGCCGGAGCGCTTGTCGCCGATGGCCTGCGTGGCAAGATCGAGCACGGCCTGCGAGGCGGTGCCGCAGAGAAGAGAGCAAATGAACGCCCGCGTCATGTCCTTATCGAAATCGGCGACAAATTTTTTTTGTTGTTCGATATTTTTCAGCTTCTGGAACTGTTCCAACGTACGGCGCACCTTGATCGGATTCTCTCTGACGTAACGGCGGGCGAGAATTTCCTGCACGATGGCCAGTTTCACCGACTCTTCGCCGAACAAGAGTTCCAACTCGTTCTGCAATTCACGATTCGCCATTTTCTCCCTCTCTTTCCTGCTTTTCCGATTCACGATACTATAGCACTTTCTTTTCCCTTTAAAAAATGGGTGGGAAAGAGCGCCGAGTCATGCGACTCGGTATTTCTGGTTTTCTTTGTTATAATTTTCGCTCAACCAGATAAAGTTTATGTAGCAAGAATTACATGAAAATCTGTCTTTATCATTCTATTAACATTTTACTTTACTATATTTCAGTAAAAACGGTTCATCCGACAAATGAGTACTTATGAACTTTGATCGTGTCAGTTTTTTTACTTGAGGAGCCTGATCATGATCCACGACTCGGGGATAAGTAAACCCCAACGGGGTGCAATAAGATAGCCAGTGGGCAACGCCCCTGGAGTCAAATG
>QZKN01000188.1 GCA_003598175.1 Candidatus Omnitrophota bacterium | reverse complement strand
GGCCGCGCATGCTCGATGAAGAAGAACCGGACTTCTCGAAAATGACGCTGGAAGAAAAACTGGAATATAATCAGAAACGGCGGGACCGTATTTTCGGATGAAATCCATCGATTATTCCGGGTTACTCACGCTTGACTGCGTTTGAAACAGGGGCGGATACGGTTTGATTACAATCAGTCGATAGTCCGAGCGTGGAAGTGGCGCCAGGAGAACAAAAAATCCCGCGCCTTTTCGTGAATACACGAACGCGTCCCGCTTGCGATCCCGAATCCCATTTGCAATTTCATTGAATGGAATAACCGACTCGTTTTCTCCTCCATAAATCGTTCCGTTCGAATCCAACAAAAACGCTTTTGCCGCGTATCGTTCCTCATTCTTCCGGTCGCGCGCCGTTTCGTCCGAACGGGTTTCAAGAAATGCTGGAATCGAGTTCAAATCCGGAAGGGATTCCCTTGATACTTCCAACCAATTCTCTTCAAGTTCACTCAGGAGCAGGAAAGCCTCACGCACATCCGATTCGAGCACTCTTCGCTCGCTTGTTTGGAACAATTTAGGCCAAAAAAACACCATTGCCGCCGCAACCAACACGATGACGAAGAGAAAATCCGCCATGAAAAATCGTCGCGATCGTCCACCCACAGGCGTATCCTCGTTTTGTGAGATACGACAACGATAATTATCCGATAAAGGTTCACGTCTCATATGGATTACAATGACTGCCATGAACATATTTCGGCGCGGGCTTCCTCCCCGCACGCGCAGACCGGAGGTCCGCACCACAAGATATTTTCATCACTCCCGGTAATCAAGCGATCAAGTAACGTTCGCCGAAAAATAGCGCGACCGGCGCCGCCGTCTCGCCCACCTCGTTCGGGCCGGCGGCGCTCTCCCGACCTTGTTTTTTATAGTCACTCCGCTAGCATTACATTTCTTAAGTTTTTTCACGAATTCATAAAAAGCAATTTTCGGAGGAGCGATGTGAGAATTCAAAAACTCTTTACATTTGTAACGTTTGGGTGTGCTTTTATACTACTGACAAACACGATCGGATATCAAACGATGATGGCAAGCGCCAGTGAGGAATCCACAAAATTGAGTGCGGCGAATGACGAGGAAGTGGCGGTCTTGCAAACGTCGATGGGTGTGATGGTCTTGAAATTTTTCCCCGACCTGGCGCCCGGCCATGTGGAGAATTTCAAGAAACTCGCTCAGAAAGGATTTTATGACGGCACCAAATTCCATCGAACCATGGCTGGCTTCATGATTCAAGGCGGCTGCCCGAATACGAAAAGCGGCAGTCCCAACACGTGGGGTACCGGCAGTCCCGGCTACACCATCAAAGCCGAATTTAACAAAAAACCACACGTAAAAGGAACGTTGTCGATGGCGCGCTCCAGCGATCCGAACAGCGCCGGCAGCCAATTCTTTATCTGCCACGGCAACGCCGGATTTCTTGACAACCAATACACGAATTTCGGGCATTTGGTTGACGGCGAGAACGTGTTGGACAAAATTGCAACCGCTCCCGTGAAAGCCAATCCCATGAATCCGCGCGAACAAAGTTCTCCCGTCAATCCGGTGGTTTTGAAAAAAGCCCAAATCATGACCTGGGAACAATATCAAAAGCAAAAAGACGATCTCAATAAGCAAGAGGAACCAAAAACAGAAGCAAAAGCGGAAGACAAATAACGCGAAATCACGATTGGGGTGTGCTAAGCGGGGAGTTAGCGGTGCCCTGTACCTGCAACCCGCTCCAGCAGGGCCGAATCCCCTTTCCCCGGGTTGCGGCTGTGAGGCTGCGTTGCGCAAGGAGTGTTGAACGCCGGGTCCTACGCAATGTCGGTTTGTGAACCAGGTCAGGTCCGAAAGGAAGCAGCCTTAAACAATCCCCGGCATGTGCCGTGGGAGCGCCTGGCAGGAGCCACCTACGCAATGGCGCTCGGAACCGTATTCCCAAAGAAAGGGTGCACACCCCACTTTTACTAAATCATGCCTTCTCCCCACTACATCGTTTCCGCGCTTAAGCATCGTCCCACCACTTTTTCCGAAGTCCTGGCGCAGGAACATATCACGCGAACGCTGAAACACAGCCTCGAACGCAACCGCATCGCCAACGCCTATCTCTTCTCCGGCTCTCGCGGCACCGGAAAAACCACCACCGCCCGCATCCTGGCCAAAGCGTTGAACTGCGAAAACCTGCAAAACGCCGAACCCTGCAACCAATGCCCGTCCTGCCTCAGCATCAATAAAGGCATCAACATCGACATGCTGGAAATCGATGCGGCCTCCAATCGCGGCATCGAAGAAATGCGCGAACTGCGCCAAAACGCCCGCTTCTCGCCAGTGAACGGAAAATACAAAGTCTACATCATCGATGAAGCGCACATGTTGACGAAAGACGCCAACAACGCCTTGTTGAAAACACTCGAGGAGCCTCCCGCGCAATCCCGTTTTATCCTTGCCACCACCGAGCCGGACAAAATTCTCCCCACGATTCTTTCCCGCTGTCAGTGCTTTCAATTTCGCCGCATCCCCACACAGGTGATCGTGGATCATCTGAAGAAAATCGTTTCCCTGCAGGACCATCTCGAAGTCGCCGATCCCACTGAACTGGATCGTATCCTCTATCACATCGCCCGCACCTCGCAAGGCGGTTTGCGCGACGCGTTGGGTTCGATGGATCAATTATTGGCCTACTGCTCCGGCAAATTGGAACTGGCCGAGGTGGAGGAAGTGCTCGGCGTCATCGAATTCGATCAGCTGGAACGGTTCGTCCGCGCCATCATCGATCACAACCTCTCGGACATCTTTCTCTGCATCGAAGAAGTCATCAATCGCGGCAAGGAAATCAACTGGTTTTTAAAAGAATGCCTGCAATTCCTGCGCAATCTGGCGGTCACCAAAGTGGCGGTAAAAAATACGGAATTGCTGGATTTGCCGGAAGATTATTGCAAACAACTGCAAACTTTGGCGAAACGCGTCTCGCTGGAGCAGATTCTCTACATCACCGACTGCCTGTGGGAAGCGGAACGGCGCATGCACTTCTCGCTGGAAACCCGCCTGGTTTTCGAAATGGCGTCCATCAAGGCAGCCAAAGCCGGACAAGCGGTGAAAATCGAAGAGTTACTAAAAAAACTGTCCTCTTTCACGCCATCCGCATCCCTCACGACGTCATTCGCTCCATCATCCCCCCCACCGCCGGCGAATGATGAATTGCCAATCCTGCAGGAAGCCCCGCCGTCATGCCCCCCATCGGCAACCATGCCATCCGATTCCCCTCAGCCAAGTCAAACGAAAAATACAGCAAGACAAATGAACGTTGCGACCGTCGCGAAGGAATCGCCAACGCCGGAGGAAACACAAACCGCCCCTCTCCCCCAATCAAGCGCCGTCGCTCCGACCGATTTATTGACCACTTCGTGGAATCAAATCCTACGAGAAATCGAAGAAAAAAACACGTTCCTCGCCGGCATGCTCGAACACAGCATCCCCGTCGAACTCTCCGGCGACGAACTGCGCATCTCCATCCCCTCCGGCTCGAATTTCATGTTCAAACAGCTGGAAAAACCCAATAACCGCCGCATCCTCGCCCAGTTCGTCAAAGAATCGTTCGGAAAAACGCTGCACGTGAAATTCGAGACTCACGACGCTCCCCCCACCCAGTCGGAGCCACAAACCCAATCGCCGCAACCGCCCAAACCGCAAGTTAACATGCGCGAACTGCTCCACAAAGTCGAAGAGAATCCCTTCTTCAGCCGACTGCAGGACGAACTGCCGGGGAAGATTGTGAATATCCGGCCGGAATGACGCTGCATATTGTGGATTTGAATTGATGGGCAAAAAATGTTCCATCCCTCATCTCATAAATATTTACTATTCAGATTTAATATCCTTATAATAATTTGAACTGATTCTATAATTTAGCGAACTAATATTCTTGTCATATATCTTAACCAAACATTGAACTGATTCCTTCAATTCAGGATACATATCATTCAATATTATGGGATCTCTATTTGATTGTAAAAATTTTAAAGCATTTAAATAAGGTAGTCCCCATTCTTTAAAATTTGGATTCTCTTCTTTGTAAAACTCTAAAAATTTGGGTATATAATCTAAGTGTGGAGTTAATAAGAATAAGACCTGAAGAAATAATTGAGATAAAAACTGATTTTCTAACGCTAATTTAAATGATTTCTCATTTTTTTCTATTTTGTATTTTTCAAATAAATCTTTAAAATCAGCTAATAAATTAAGTTGACATGCTGTATATGTTATATCGATAAACTCCTTCGTTTCATTCGAATTTGTTTCTTCCTTAAATTTATCCGTTTCTCTTATATAACTTAACAAAAGTTTTACTTCTTCTCGATTTTGCAAAAAGGCTAGCGTTCTCATAAAATTTTCATGAGAATCTGCGATCATTAAAATATAATCTAAAAAATCTAGCTTCCTTTCAACATTTTTACTTAAATTCACCATTTCCCCTACCTTCACTTTACCGACGTAGGAATCAACTATTTCCGGGATTGTATTGTTCCATATTTCATCTCTCTCTTCCCGCGTCGCATACCAACACCTAAAAAACTCCAACAAATACAACACTTTCCCTTTTTCCGCACGCGAATGATTCATCTGATGCCAAATCCGAAACATTCGTTCGGGAATCATGTAAATCGTCCGTTTCTTCCGCCGCGGCTCCCGCCGCACGTATCCCGCGCGCTCAAGCCGCGTCAATAATGCTCGCACATTCTTCGCGGGCATCCGCGCTTCCTTGGCAAGTTCCGTCGGCGTATGGCCTTCCGGCAACAACGCCATCGTTTCCAGCAGTTTCGCTTCCTGCTCGCCGATTTCCTTCATGCGATCCTGATAAAACGGCGTAATTTG
Source organism: Candidatus Omnitrophota bacterium (assembly GCA_003598175.1). Classification (GTDB taxonomy): domain Bacteria; phylum Hinthialibacterota; class Hinthialibacteria; order Hinthialibacterales; family Hinthialibacteraceae; genus SURF-12. Next base: position 21,611 of record QZKN01000188.1, on the reverse strand, counting down.
ATCGAGCAGCAAATCCAGTTCGTTTTTCACGTTAGTAATACTTTGATTGGCAACCAAATCGTACAGCATCACCGTCAAACGCGGATTGCCGCCGGTAAAATGGTAAAGCGCCCTTAGCCGGGAACCATGTTGATCCAAATATTCCTTCGCCGCCACGTTTCCGTTCAACTCGACGAGTTTTTGAAACATCGTTCGCTGCTCTTCCGGATTCAATTCGGCAAGAAAATGAACCTGAAAAAACTCAAAAAACGGTTCATCCGGCTCCGTAACCGCATTCAAATACGTCGGCGATGTGGCGAACAACACCAACCATTCCTCTTCGATCAAAATCCTGCGCAACGTGTGAATATCATTCTTCCTTTTGACTTGCCGTTCCAGCAACCGATTTAAATTTTCCACCATCAATACAATCGCGCGATTGCTCGTTTGATGAAATCGGCGAAAGGCGTCCAACGACAGATCGATCGCGCGCGCGTCATTGTCATCATACTTCACCTGCCGATACACCGCGTTTAAATTCTCTTCGCCGGTTTCGTCCGCCAAAATGCGTAGCGCTTCGATAATCAGATCGCTCACACTCGTAATCGCGTATGATTCTTCCGCCAGGACCACCGGCCGCCATTTTTGATTGAGTTCCGCATTTGTTACTATGCGATTCTGCAAAACTTTCAACAAAAAAGTCTTCCCCATCCCGCGAGGTCCGATAAAGAGATGATGCTGGCGAGACATTCCCGTCTTCCATCGTTGCAACGGTTCGAGAATACTCTGAATCAACGGCTCTCGCGCAACCAAAATCGCCTCTAAATCTTCCGCCGCGCTACGTTGTGGGCGGTATAAATGAATGGCGGCAGGCATGATTCACTCTCCTTGAAACCCGTATTTCGCTCTCCACCACAATTTCAAAACGCGGCTGTAAAATTCGCATGTCTCATCCCGCACCCGGATATAAAAATCGTTTTCCAGTTTGCACATTAATTGCGAAAAGGATTCCAATGAATTTTCCGAATGCGTCAAACCGCAAATGGTCAGATACGTTTGATACAGCGTTCCTTTCTTTACCGCCTGTTCTGCGCGTGACAAGATTCCTAAAATGGATTTTGCCGCGCGTCCTTCTTCATCAGGATAATAATCTCCGATTCTCGAGCGGTAATGCCGAAATACGGCAGACGTGGCGCCGCCGAGTAAATCCTCTTCAAAAGCGATTTTCACATCGTGGACAGAAACCGGCCGATCTTTTCCTCTCTGCCGGTTAAAAATCGCCGTCAACAGCACCGCCAATAAATAAGGTATCGGCGTCCCCACGCATTCGAGAATTGTTTTTCTGACCGCCGGTTTCAAATTCATTTGCTTCGAGGCAAAGATTCTCTCCACAAACCGCTTGGCGGTATTCTCATCAAACGATTTCATGCGTATGATTTTCAAATCGTTCACCGTGTCCACTAAACCATGCAAATCGAGTGTTGATATCAGGTTAATCGATCCGCCAATAACAAATCTCGTTTTCGTACCCGGCGCGATTCGAACCGTGCGAAACCAACGCAATAGCTGCTCCGCTTCTTCATGACTTCGCTTTAAAATGGACCACATCATGATCGGAAATTCATCAATTAATAATAAAACCGGCTTTTTGTCATTCGCCAGCAAGGACATCACACGGTCGCCGCACAGCAACCATTCTTCCGTGACTTCCTTCTGTTCACGCAGTTTCACCTTTAACCAACCGATATTCACTTCCTCTGGAATATCCCGCATCTACTTGCCGAGTCCTTTCGTCTTTTCCCACAAGGAAGCGATTGCATGTTGAAATTGATGTTCTTTCAGCAATATCGCAAGCAGTTCAATGATGAAATTATCGGCGGATTGAGTGTCCTCGACATTAATAAATAATGGTTTGTAAGGTTCACGAGGGTAATCCAATAATTGATACATCGCCCCCGTTTTCCCAAATCTTCGCGGCGCTTCGATGAGAATATTATCCTTATCGAGGCCGGACCATATCGATTCGATCAAATCTTCCTGCCCAAAATAATCTTCTCCACGCGGCGGACTTCCCACTACCAATTCCGGCATGATTTTTCCCCCTATTTCCCTGTCTTGAGTTGCGCAACAAAAATGTTGCGCAACTATAGAGTAGCATAAAAAATCAAAAAGACAATTTCTCTTCGCTGTGTTTATATGAAAATTACCGACGTTCGTACATTTGTGGTTAAAGCAAGCGTCCCCGCTTGCACGAACGACTCAGGCGGGGACGCCTGCTCTACCCACGAAGATGCAGATGAGAGAAAAGAGAGTTCGCGCTATTGCTAATAAGTCGTTTTTGATCAACACTGTTAAAGGATTTGCCTTATGGAATATATGAGCTTGCTTTTGAATCGCAAATTGGTCACATGCCATGAAACCCGACCCAAGCCTGGCGCAACGCAATCTGTTTCTGCTTCACCACTTCCACAACGACGTGGCGAAAGCGCTGCACGAGCATATGCGGGAACAACGCCGGCGCGGCGAAATACCGCCCTATCGCGTGGAGCCGACTCCATCCGGCCTGCCAACGCTCGTTAAAATCAATGAATCTCAACGCATCGTTCTTCATACCCGGCCGTCTCCGCTTGCTCCCATGCAGGCGATCGCGCAGGAACTCTCACGCCAGCCGCCCGGCGCGACGCTGATCTTCTCCTGCGGCCTGGGCTACCTTCCCTGCGCACTCGCTCCCTTGCTCAACCGAATGAAAGTAATCGTGCTGGAGACGGATTATGACATTTTGCTTGAAGCGCTGCGTATGAACGACTGGGGGGCGATCATGCCATCCGGCAATCTGTTACTCCTGGCCGGAAAAAACGCTATGGAAGAAGCAAATATCCTCATTTCAAAGCACGGTTCTCTACTGAAAAACGGAATCCGGTTTTTTCCCGGTCGAATTCTTCTCGATGAGGAAACACCAACGTTCACCTCCCTGCAAACGATCGCGCGCGAATCCCAAGAAATCTTCAACTATCGAATCACAAGCAATCTGCAGGTAAAGAAAGGAAGCTACGCCATCGTCGCCGGCCACGCCCACAAAGAACTTTTGTCCGTCCTGTGCGAAGAAGCCGGCCACGTGAACATGGACGCCCGCCCGGTGTTGCGCCGACCGGCGGTCACCCAATTCGTGCAAACGCCCGAAATGTGGTGGGAGTCGCTGGGCCGACCCCTTCCCGCGAAATTGTTGACCTTCACCAACAAAGCGTTTCTGCCGTCCGAATGGGATAAAATGAAAGCGTTTGGCATACGTCGGTTTCTGTGGTGTTATGACGATCCGTTTCGCGCAACCGTGGACGACACGTTTTTCCACCATCTCGACCGCATCTATTGCTTCGATCCGTTCCTGACGAAACGCCTGCAAAAACAGAGCCCCATTCCGGTTCATTTTCTTCCGGAAGCGACGGCATTCAGCGAAGGCGCCGTCGGTCCTCCGCCGTGGGATATCCCCTCGACGTTACCGGTCACATTCGTCGGCTCCACCGGCCTGCAGCGGCAGGACGACCGCCTGCCGCGATTGGTTTCCTCCCGCGACCCATCTTATTTGACGATTCGACAATTCGTTCTCGACGCGCTGGCAAAAGACGAACGCATCCATTACGACGAATTGATGGCTCTCCCCGTTGAATTTCCGAACTTTCACAAAAGCGCAAGAGTGGTATTGCTCGAGGATTTAGCGACATTTGTCGTAAGATTACATTTTCTCGCCGCGTTAGTAAACACACCGGCGAAAATCTTCGGCGATCAGGCCTGGTTGGAACCAGCCTTGGTCGGCGACATAAGCCGTATTTATGCCGGACGCAATCTGGATTACCTGCGGCAAACGCCGTGGGTCTATCAAAACAGTAAAATCAACATCAATATCTTCAACGTGCAGTGCGTCAACGCCCCCACCGTCCGTATTTTCGACGTCATGGCCTGCGGCGGTTTTCTCTTGACCGAATATCGACCGTTTACGGAAGAACTGTTTCGCATCGGTGTGGAATTGGACGTGTTTCACAGCCACGAGGAGTTGCGCGAGAAGGTAATCTATTATCTCGAACAGGAAGAACAGCGAGAGCGAATCGCGCGGGCCGGACAGGAGCGCGTGATGCGCGAGCATCGCTTTCGCCATCGCCTGCCCCTCATTTTTGCGGCGGAATAAAGGGGATTCGCATCAGGAAAGGGCGGAAGGCTGGGCACGATTCATCACGAAGATGATTTCGTTGCCTTTGTCGTTGAAGTGAAGTTCGTGAGTAAATTGCCGAATGAGAAAAACGCCGCGACCGTGGGTTTCGAAGAGAAACGGCTCTTCCCGCGGATCATTCAGAACCGACAAGTCGAATCCGTTGCCTTCGTCGCGAATGGAGATTTCAATGCGATCGCAGTCGCAATGCGCTTTCACGTAAATGTTCTTTTCCGCCGCGTTGCCGTTGCCGTGAATAATTGCATTGACGAACGCCTCATCCATCGCCAATCGCAAACAAAAACGAGATTCCGAATCAAATCCGAATTGACTCGCCTGTTCCAGAATCGCGCGCTCGACCGAATAAATGTTTTCGATTTTGCTTTTAATTTGAAATGAGATCACTTTCCCCATGACCCCTCTCGATTCAAACCACATTCCGTTCCGATTAACGAATCTCCGATTGCATTGAAAAGCAAGATCACCGCCCAAACCCTCCCGGCGCAAGCCGGCAGATCAATTCGTGATCATCATTATTTAAAAGCCGATTTTATTTTCGTCAAGTGAAATTACGGCTTGAGCGAAAATACTAGTCGGAAACATTTGCGGGGAGAGCAGGCGTCTCGCCTGCGTTGTCCGTGCAAGCGAGGCGTATCGTCAACCAGGTTCCTGCAAGCGAGGACGCTTGCTCTACCCACAATGATGATATTGGCGTCTTTTATCCTTGAACTTCACGATAAGTACACCATCATATACCATCGCCACTCAAAAAAGGAGGAAATCAACGTGTCACATAAAGCAGAAGTGAATCGTCGGTCGTTTCTGAGCCGATCCGCCGGTCTGGGCGCAGGGCTGGCCGCCGCGCCCCATTTCGTTTCCCAACGGGTGTTCGGCGCCAACGAGCGCCTGATCATGGGCGTGATCGGACCCGGCGGGCGGGGCCGGGGATTGATGAAAACGTTCATGAATCAGGGCGCTGAATTTGCCGCCGTTTGCGACGCTTTCGAAGCCAACGAAATCGAAGCGCTGAAGATCGCCGGGGAAAATGCGAAAGCCTATTTGGATTATCGCCAGCTACTTGAACACCGCGGCATCGATGCGGTGCTTATCGCTACGCCGGAACATTCCCACGGCGTCAATCTTATCGACTCGGTGAACGCCGGCAAAGACGCCTACTGCGAAAAACCGATGTCGCATTCGATTGCGGAAGGCGTAAAAATGATCAAAGCGGTCCGCGCTGCCGACCGCATCGTGCAAATCGGCATGCAGCGTCGCAGCACCGAATCGGTGCACAAAGCGAAACAGATCATCGACGACGGCATATTGGGCAACATCGGCATCGTCCGCGCGCAATGGCATTGGAATATCGCCTCCCCTCTCAACAACGATCCGCTCTCGCATAAACTTGACTGGGAACGGTTCTGCCATCCCGCCAGGGTCAGCGAATTCGAACCCATGAAGTACCGCTATTGGCGCTATTTCTGGGATTTTTCCGGCGGCAACCTTACCGACCAGGGAACTCATTTGATGGACGTGATTCAATGGTTCATGAATGCGGGAACGCCTAGGGAAGCGGAATGTTTCGGCGGCGTCTATGAAATGCACGGCGCGGAAACGCCGGACGTGTTCTCTGCCATATTCGATTACGGCGCGTTCATGGCGACCTGGACGCTGGTCTACACCAATCGCTATCAAAACGGCTGGACGATCACGTTTCAAGGAAAGAACGGAACGCTGATCCTCGACGATTCCGGCTACCAGGTCTTCGAAGAACCGTGGCAGCCCGATTCCAAACCGGCCATCGCATTCAAAGGCGGCCTTAGTTCCGAAGATCACATTGCCAACTTCATCGACTGCGTCAAAACCCGCAAGGAACCCAACGCCCCGGTGGAAATTGGCCACACGGCCGTCTGCGGCCCGCATCTGGCGAACGTGGCGTACCACAAAAAACGCCGCGCGTATCTAAGCAAGGACGCCACCCGCGTTTGGACCTAATAGACTTGATTATGCGTTCCCACACGAATAAAAAGAACGACTGAATAATTTCCCTCTTCCCGAAAAACCAATCGCAAATCTCCTCCTGCGGAAATGGCTCGATTTCCTTCCTGGTCGCCTTTCAATGCATGATTTTTTAGTATGGGATTGTTTGGATTCATTCGAAACCAACGCAGTACTTGATCGACCTTTTCCTGCTGTTTCAGTGAAAGTTTGAAATATCCTTTTTTAAAGTCCTTATGAAATCTGACTTCCATTATTCATCTTCTTTCATATGGAGCCACTTGATTGCTTCGTCCATTGAAGAAAAAGTCGGACTTACGTTAATTCCTCGCTTTGCTTCTTCCACATTTCTTGCGATCTCTTCCAACACTTCGGACGGGTATTCGGTTGGTCTGAAATCGTCAACGGAATTGAGGTACTCCCACACTTTCTCCACTTCTTCCGGCGGCAGTCCTTCGATCGCGACAATGATTTCTTCCGCGGTTTTCATGAGATGACTCCTGAAAAGTAATTTCTAATTGTATTGTAATGCAATTGTGTAAGAAGAAACAGAGAGAAATAAAAATCCGTCATCATCCCGCCTGCCGCATCAGAAAAAAATGCGCGATGAACAAAAAGCGTAGCCAATGTAAACCGACAAAAAGCCAAATTAATGCGTAGTAAGAAAAATTTGTTTTTTCAATGCTGGTCAGCTACGTTTTACTGTTATACAATATCAGAATGAAAAAGATAAACGAATACAGTTCATAAAAGCCGAATCCCAATGAACGAAACAACCGATACACGCCGTTTTCTCCCATCCGTCGATAAAATCTTGCAGCATGTCAATCAAACTGCGGGTATGGATACCTTTTCTCATGAACAAAAAGTCGACGCAGCGCGAAATATTTTGAATCAAATCCGCTTATCGGGCGTTCATGAGCCGCCCGAAATGGAAGAGATTATCCACCAAGTCGTTTCTTTGCTTGAACTTCGGCAAAAAGCCGGAATCCGGCGAGTCGTGAACGGTGCGGGAATCATTTTGCACACGGGTTTGGGGCGCGCCGTGCTGCCACGGGAAGCGATGGACGCCGTCAAAAATCTCGACGGCTACAGCAGCCTGCAGATCGATCTTGAAACCGGCGAGCGGGGGCGAAGAGATGCGGAGATTGAAGAAATTTTACATAAATTAACGGGCGCGGAAGCGGCTACGGTCGTTAACAATAATGCCGCCGCCACGTTATTGGTATTGACGGTATTGTGCAAAGACCAGGAGTTGATCGTTTCGCGCGGGCAGTTGATCGAAATCGGCGGCTCGTTCCGCCTGCCTGACATTATCGCGGCAAGCGGGGCGCGCATGGTTGAGGTCGGCACAACCAACAAAACCCATTTACGGGATTATGAAAATGCGATCACGGAACATACACGGGTATTGCTGCGCGTGAATCCCAGTAACTATCGCATCATCGGGTTTTCAAAAATGGTTCCGACAAAAGACCTCGTTTCATTGAAGACAGGACGGGATTTGATTGTTGTGGATGATTTGGGCTGCGGCGCGCTGGTGGATTTGCGCAAATTTGGCCTGCCTTACGAAGCGACGGTGCAGGACAGCATCGCCGCGGGCGCGGATGTGGCTCTCTTCAGCGGCGACAAATTGATCAGCGGCCCTCAAGCTGGCATCATTGTCGGCAAAAAGGAAAATATAACCAAAATTCGTAAACATCCGCTGGCGCGCGCCATGCGAGTCGGAAAATTCACCATTGCGGCGCTGGAAGCCACTCTTAAACTCTTTTTGAATCCGGAAACCATGTTCGAGAAAATCCCCGTTTTGCGCATGATCACGACGCCGCTTTCGTCATTGCAAAATCACGCAACTGCACTTTCTCAACGGCTTGCGAAATATGCGTCGTGTGAGGTGCGTAAGGATTATAGCGTTTGCGGAGGCGGTTCTCTGCCGGATTGCCCGTTGGAAACAGCTGTCGTTGCGATTTCTCACGCTGATTTCACCGCAAATGAATTGGCAAAAAAACTGAGATTGGGCGAGCCATCGGTGGTAACGCGGGTGCAGGATGAAAAAGTCCATATTGATGTCCGCACCTTGCTGGATGGCGACGATGAGCGCATCGAAAACGCGATAAAAGAATTGTTTAAATGATTTGTAACGCCGCCGTCTCGGCGGCTTAATTAGATTGCAGGTAAAGCAAGCGTCTCGCTTGCATGAACAGCGCAGGTGGGGATGCCTGCTCTACCCACCTATATTCATAGAAAGCAAAAAATATGCGCTTACCGGAAAAACGAAAAGAGATCATGGCCAGATCCATCGCATTGGGGCATTGCGTCTGCAATCCCAAACAGCCCTGTCCCTGCGATATATTGATAAACAGCGATTTGTGCCCTTGCGCGGGGGAGCGTCCCGATCCGCCGAAAGAAAAAATCCGTCTTACCCAACACGTGCGCAAGGTCGGATGCTCTTCCAAAATCAATCATAACGACCTCATGAAAGTATTGTCCGGCCTGCCGAGTTCCGACGATCCGAACGTGATCATCGGGGTTGCGGCGGGGGACGACGCCGGCGTGTATCGCCTGGAGGGGAAATACAACCTCGTGCAAACCGTGGACGTTTTTTCGCCGGCGGTGGATGATCCTTATATATTCGGTCAAATTTGCGCGGCCAATTCCCTGAGCGATGTCTATGCCATGGGGGGAAGACCAATTTGCGCTCTCTCCATTATCGGCTTTCCCATCGAAGAACTGCCTCACGAAACGATGGCGGATATTTTGCGCGGGGGCATCGATGTAATGAACACAGCCGGCGTGAGCGTCATCGGCGGACACAGCATCAACGACGCGGAAATCAAATGCGGTTTCGCCGTATCCGGCTTGATCGACGGAAAAGGCAGCGTAACCAACGCCGGCGCGCGTTCCGGCGATTGCCTCGTTTTGACCAAGCCGATCGGAACCGGCGTGATCGCGTTTGCCGCCCAAATCGGACGCGCTTCCGACGCGGCCATCGACCTCATCGGCAAAACGATGGCGGAATTGAACAAGGACGCGGCGGAATTGATGCTGGAATTCGGCGCGCACGCCTGCACGGATGTCACCGGCTTCAGTTTGATGGGGCATCTTACTGAAATGGCGCGACACAGCGGAGTGAGCGCCGTGATCGATTTGGCGTCCGTTCCCTTTTTCGCCGAAGCCTTGGGCAGCGTACGACAGAGAATCATCCCCGGCGCCATCGATCGTAACAAAGAGGCTTTTTCTGCCAACGTGCGCATGGAAGGAGAAAGAAGAGAGCCGGAACTTTCGTTGTTGTTCGACGCGCAGACATCCGGCGGCCTACTGATCGCGCTGCCGGAAGAACATGCCGACGCATATGTCGAGGCTATGCGGGCGCGCGGCCATACAGCTACTTCCCGCATTGGTTGCATAATGGAAATGCAGGACTTTTATATCACCGTTAAATCGGGAGAACCTGCCAATTTGATCGGTGAGTATCGTGAAATCGAAGCGCCCCACGCCGTCCAGGGAACGGTTGCAACAGCAAACGTCGAGCCGCCGCCGATGGATTTTGCCTGCTGTGAACATCCGCCGCAATCAACCCAAAATACATCCACTCCGAAAACGTCCATATCACATATTCCACCCGCATCAACGAACGGACCGGCGTCACAATCCGCCGAAGCATTCAAAAGTTTCATGAAAGCGGCCAATTCACCCGGTCGATTGGATGCCAGAATGAAACGATTGATGAATATCGCACTTGCGGTGGCGACGCGCTGCGATCATTGCCTGCAAATTCACATTGAACAGGCGTTGTCGGAAGGGCTCACGCGGGAAGAGATCGACGAAGCGGCATGGTTGGCAATCTCGTTCAGCGGCGCGCCCGCAAAATTGTTTTATGAGGGAGTTTGGAGAGAATTATCGTCTGAATCCGGATTTCCAGGATGAAAAGATGAACAGGATGGAGACGAACAGGATAGAGATGAAATAATGAAAAGTGATTCGTGACGAGAATTTTTTCTCTTTTCACTTTTCACGCGTCACTTGTTCCCAATCCTGAGTATCCTTCAATCCTGACCATCCTGATTCAGACTAAAAAAATATCACCTATAAAAATCCTAAACCCAGGAGAAAAAAACGTGATACGACAAAAACATTTTCAAAGCATTTTCTTATCCATGTTGTTTTTAATCAGTTTGTTCTTCACAATAGCGACATCAACTGCGGAAAAGCCAACCGTGGAAATCGGCGGAATCATCCCCGATATGGAAGCCTATAGCATCGAAGGGCTGCCGATCACTTTGCGGCCTGCGGCAGGGAAACTCCGTTTATTACTTTTTTTCAGCGAGACTAATCAGGAAATGCTCGACAGCATGTATGATGCGTATGTATTGTATAAACGATTCAGCGAGCACGGCCTCGATGCGGTCGCCATATGGAACGATCAGGCAGAAGATGCCATCTTCACTCATGCGCAACGTTGGCAAATCCCCTGGCCGCAGGTCCGTAATGAAGATGCGGAACAAAATCCGTTCAAAACCATCGGTATCGAAACGACGCCGGCCAATTTACTGATCGATTCGTCAGGGAAAATCATCGCTGCGGATGTAACGGGTAAAAGCGCACATCAAATCATCGCAGAAAAATTAGGCGTCTCCCTCGATTCTCTCCCCATGCCGGAATCACCCACGGAAAATCCACGGGCGAGAGACCTGGTCTCACCGAACATCTCTATTTCTTCAATAAGACCTGAATCGACATTCGAACAACGTATGGGATCGCCCGCGGAACGGGAAGAAGCGGAAAAATGCAAGGAAAATCTACGCAAAATCAGTCTCGCCATCACGGATTATCAACGGGATCATAACGGGGAGTTACCCAATTGGCTGTCCGATTTGTATCCAAATTATCTGCAGGACGAATCAATCCTTCTTTGCCCCAACAATCCCAACCCGCCGACGAGTTTTACCAACGCAGTGGATCCAAAAATGAAATGCAGCTATTTATTCGAGTTCGCACCGACAGAAGGATTGGGAAGAAATTATCGGGAATGGAAAACGGAACAGCTCTCACAATTCGGCGACCGCGTTCCCGTCGTGATTTGCCTGAATCATCCTTCACGTCGTTTGAATTTGGGATATAGCGGAGAAATATTCTTCAGTTCGCAAGGTTGGGAGGGTGATTTTCCACAAGGAAAAACCTTGAACGATCCTGCAGTGAAAGTCCGCAAGACATTTCGCGAGATGGCTTCCGCATTTGCAAAGTATAAAAAGGATCATAATGGCGAATTGCCATTGGAATTGGAGGAACTCTATCCAAACTATGTGAGCGACCGGTCTCTTTTGCGTTGTCCGGTAACCGGAAGCGAATATTCCTATCAATTTTCCCTGGGCAGCGGGTATCGGGAAACAAAACTAAAACAATTAGAGATATTCGGCGGGTATGTGCCGGTTCTCCGTTCGCGAGCGGTGATGGATGACGAGAAAATAATCAATCTTGCTTATAGTGGTGAGATTTACTCCAGCGATTCGGTATGGGAGCGGCATTTCGACGGAACGGAAGCGTATGCAACTTCTCGCATGTCCGCTGCATCGACAACTCAAATCCCCGCAAAAGGTCTGGATGTAAAAATCGAAGGGCCGCTGGAAGCGCGGGGGATTTTCCTGTCCGAAATTATAAAAATTATCGGAAACAAAAGCGAATTGGATATCGTTTTGGATCGCGATGCTGATCGTCAGGTGACATTTAATATTCATAATGCAACGATACGGGAAATTCTGGAAGGGATTTTACCGCCCAACCGTCTTGATTTCATCGAACTGGGTGACGGAAAAGTCCAAATCGGCAAAAAAGAAAATATCCAGGAAATCAAAAGAAAAGTCATTCCTTCCAAAGTCGCTCGAGTCACAGCGGATTTGCGTTCCTTGGCGACGGCTTTGGAATGTTTTTTTATTGATAATAATGCCTATCCCGTTCCGGAAAATGGCAATACTCTCGATTCGGCGGTTCTCACGGTCGATAACCGCAATATCACCCTTCTCGAACCCGTGCGTTATATTCTCAACCTACCGAACGATCCATTCGCATACCAAACCGGCTACCGCTATTTCAGCGACGGTAAAACGTTCTATATTCTCGCCTCCAACGGCCCAAACGGTAAAATCGATTTGAATCTGCATGAATTCAATCCGCGAAGTGGTCAACTGGATCAGTATACTTACAATCCCACAAACGGAATCGACAGCCCCGGCGACATTTTTCGAGTCGGTCCATGAAAAATGGAAAGGAGCGCGGGCATCCCGCCCGCAAAATGATGAAAAATGGGAGAAATAAATAACTCTTTAGCGGAATTAACGCTCCCACAAAAACTGATCCTCATGGAGGCATTATGGGATGAGTTGGCAAAAAGTGAATCCGAACTGGAATCGCCGGATTGGCATGAGTCAATCCTGAAGGACCGAGAAAAAGCCTTGGCGGCGGGGAAGGCAACGATATCCGATTGGGAGGAAGCAAAAGAGCGAATTAGAAGAAGATGGAAATCCGTTAACGAAGCGTCTTTTTTATTTCCGGTAAAATGCAATGATTTATGCGATATACTCAGAAATAAATATAGGATAAGGAATGAGACTATGACTCAGTCAACCATTACGGATAAAGGGCAAACCACGGTTCCTGTTCAAGTGCGAAAAGCAATGAATTTGAAACCTCATCAAAAAGTTCAGTGGGAAATTCAGCCGGATGGTTCGGCGGTAGTACGTCCTCAAATCAGCGCTCTTGAGCTCTTTGGCAGCCTGAAATCAGATGTTCCATTTCCTGGCATTCACGAGGAAAAATAAGCGGCTTATCGAGCAATCGTGAAAGAAGCCGTTCAGGAAGGATTGGAACCATAAATGGCGAAACAGCAATTGCTCGATACCAACATCCTTATACGATTTTTCACCGGTGCACCATCTGATCAGGCGCAAAAAGTGTATTCTCTGATTGCGGAAGCGGATTCAGGAAAAATGACACTGGTGGTTCTTCCAATGATTGTGGCCGAAACGGTTTATACACTTCAATCCTTTTACAAGATGAATCCCAAGGATATCGCTTCGAAACTCATACTTTTCATCCAAAGTCGAGGCATTCAGACGGAAGAGAAAAATCGTCTTTTAGATACTCTCAAACGATATGGATCTCAACGATCCAGTTTTGTGGATGCCTATCAAGCTGCCTGTTCCTTCTCGACCAACATCCCCATCGCTTCGTTTGATCGGGACTTCAATAAATTTAAGGATATTTCCCGTATTGAGCCCAAAGGGGATTGTGATGAACTATAGAGTTTTTTGTTTTATTGAATTGATCTGCCTGATTCATTTGACGGTCAATGAAGCGATAATCTATGCAGCGGAAATGAGAAATTCAACGTTGAATGTCGGTGACGTGATTCCTGAAATCGAAGCCGATAGCATCGAGGGATTGCCCGTCTCTTTTCTTCCCCCGCAGGGAAAAATCCTCTTGATCCTACTTTGGAATAAGGAATCCCTGCAAACCGAAAACGCGATGAAAGAGAAAATCACCCTATTCAAACGCTTTCACAATCACGGACTCAATGCGTTGGGGATTTTATCAGGTGTTTCGGAAAATGAGATCGACGAACTGGCGGAAAAATGGCAGACTCCTTGGGTGCAGGTGTTGGATGAAGCCGGCGAGGAAGACAAACTATCACAACAATTGGGCGTTTCCACATTTCCATATAATCTCCTGATCGATGAAAACGGTAAAATCCTTGCGTTGAATCTTCAAGGCGAGGCAGCGCATGAAATCGTTGCGAATTGTTTGGGCGTTTCGCTGAACGATGCGCCTACTCCCAAACCGCCGGAAGAAAAACGGGAACCGTTTCGGCCCATGAACGGATACGACCCCGGCGCCGGCGCAAGCAAATCCACGCTCACCGACATCAACGCCTTGCTGGGCGAACCGCAGGAACGCACGCAGGTGGAAGCCTGCAAGCAAAATCTCCGGAAAATCAGTCACGCGCTGACGGACTATCGGCGGGATCATGACGGCGAGTTGCCCAATTGGCTGTCGGATTTATACCCCGATTATCTGCAGGACGAAACCATTCTCCTCTGTCCACATGATCCGAATCCGACGACGAAATATGTGGAACTCAAAGACCCGAAAATGAAATGCAGCTTTTTATACCAATTCGCGCCGGTCAATGTGGGCGCGAGAAATTACCGCGAATGGAAAACGTATCAGTTGAATGATTACGGCGACCGGACGCCGGTCGCGCGTTATTTGGGATTCTCTCAACCTCTCAGCTTGAGTTATGGAGGCGAAATCTATTTCAGCAAGCTAACGTGGGAAGATCCGTTCAATGCGGGAATCAATTTGGAATCCGACGATGCGAAGGTTCGGACCGTTTTACGCACTCTTGCTTCCGCCTTGTCGAAGTATAAGAAAGATAAAGGGGGAATTCCCAATGAATTGATTGAATTACAACCGGATTATATCAAAGATTTATCATTGTTTATCAATCCGGTTACCAGCGAGCCTTTGAAATACCTGTTCAGCGCCGCCGATCCTGACGCAAGGCAGCAAAAATTCGAACAGGTGAAAAAATATGGCGAATACACGCCCGTCATTCGCGTTTCCGGCGTGTTGAAAAATAATCGGGAGTTGAATCTGGCGTATAATGGTGAAATTTATCAAAGCGATGAGGAATGGGAAAACCTTTTCCACGACAGTATTGATACAGCGTTAACGGATGCCGGAAAGAAAGCGATATCCGCGACGGGCGCGCGCAGTTTTTACGGCATCGGCGCGACATTACTGTGGGACGAGGAAAACCACGCCGGTTTTCAAGTTACCGGCTTCACTTCCGATTCCCCCGCGGAAAAAGCGGGATTGCAGGCGGGGGATCTTATTTACGCGGTCAGCGGGGAATCGTTTGGCTCGCAAGCATCCGAGACAGAGAATTTCACACACGCCCTGTCATTGTTACGCTCCGATCAGGTTTCCGCCGTCACGTTGACTGTCGCCCGCCCGCGGGAACAAAAACCGTTGACCTTTGCTTTTCCGCGAACTCTCATTTCCTGGACAGACAATTATTTTCGTGGTCGTTTTCCTGTATTTCATTCCGATCAAATGCTGCCCATGCGCGGTCAATGGACCATTTCGACCGGTTTTCTCCAACAAAACGATCCGGAACTGCGGTTGGCGATCTCGATTTTCGAGCCCTTTATCAAGAAAGGGGAAATTTCCTTCAAAACTCGTGTCCTGGAAGGCGAGGAAGGAGTTCGAATTCTATTCGGGTACTCCTCTCCCAACCATTTTTATTCGCTGAATCTCGGCGGATGGAACAACAGCCGTGTCGAAATCGAAAAGTGGATGGGGGTATTCCATGATTCCCCTCAAATTTTAGTTCATGCGGGACCGGAATTCTCGTTGGAACACAATCGTTGGCATGAAGTGCGATTGATATTGAATGAGACTGAAAATAAAGTGGCATGTTTTGTAAATGACCAGGAAATCACAAGTTATGAAGCGCCCGAGGCGATCAAGGGCCGTTTCGGCTTGTGCACGTGGAAAACGAAAGCGGAATTTCAAGGGATTGAATTAAGCGGGGAATAAATTCGTATGGAAATTAAAGGTTTTTGGATTACTGAAGGATAAAAAATCAATTTTTTTCCTGAAATCGTGCGCCGATTGCCTGGTTGATTCGTTTTATACGTTAAGGAGAATTGGATTGTGAAGTCTTCAGTTTTTTCTCTTGTCCATGTTATGATTTTGCTTTTCACTCTTCCATATTCGACGGCAAGGGCGGATGAATCGCCGGCTGCAGGTGGCGCAGTTTCGCAATTGACAGTTGAAAGTATGGAAGGATTGTCCATTTCACTCCTTCCACCCGCCGGGAAATTCATGCTGATTCATTTTTGGACGAACCAAGAACTCGAATCGGATATTCCAGTGAAAGACGCGATCTCGATCTATCAGCGGTTTCATGAGAAAGGGCTGGAATCCGTTTGCGTTTGGAACGGCGTTTTGACCGATCTGCTTCTTTCTTTTTCCGGATCCTGGCAAATCCCCTGGCCGCAAATCGACAATCAAAACTTCGTCTGGGTTCGACCGGTAGAATTGTGGGGTGTGGATGAATTTCCTTATAATTTATTGTTGAATGATAAAGGCCGAATCCTGGCCACGAATCTGAAGGGGAACGAAGCTAACGAAACGATTGCGAAATTCTTATCCGTTTCTCTCGACGATATCCCCATGCCGGAACCGGCGAAGAAAAAACCCAAGCAAGCCATTCCCGCCCAAACTCTGGTAGGGGGATATGGCATGGTTTTCTCCGGGACGATCAACCGGTTTGTCGGTGTTAATCCATTCGAAAGACGTTTGGGCGTGCTTCAAGAACGATTTGAAGCGGAAGGCTGTAAAATGAATCTGCGCCAAATCAGCATGGCATTGACGGAATACCGCACGGATCATCAGGGCGAACTTCCGCAATGGCTTTCGGATCTCTATCCGACTTATTTACAAGACCAGTCCCTTCTGCTCTGTCCGACAAATGCCTCTGCCGATCACGGGTATTCCGACATGGTGGATCCCAAACTCCGAACCGGCTATCTCTATGAATTTGCGCCGCAATCCCGCGCCTGGAAAACGCAACAACTATCCGAATACGGTGATCAAGTGCCGGTTGTGCGATGCTACAGCCACGGAAGACATCTTAATCTAAGTTATGGCGGTGAAATTTATTTCACCGGCCAGATGTGGGAAAATGAGTGTCCGGTGGGGCGCACTCTCGATGATCCCGATGCGATAGTCAGAAAACAATTGCGGGAAATCGCCGTGGCCCTGGCAAAATATAAAAAAGATCACAACGAATTACCGAGCCAATTAATCGATCTTTGCACGGATTACGTGAAAGACGAGTCCCTTTTTATCTGTCCGAATACGAAAGAACCATTGGTTTACCGGTTCGTGTCGAAAAAGGAAGTCAAACAAAACGAATATGGAAACTATACTCCCGTGATTCGCGTTCAACCGGTTCTGGCCGGTGGAGACGTGATCAATCTGGCGTATTCGGGAGAAATTTACAGTAGTGAAGAGAATTGGGAACAATTGTTCAATCCGCAAATATTCAATCTTCAAACGAGTGAAGATACGATTCCAATAGCGACTTTTAAATCATCGCCCTTGGAGCAAGAAAAATCCCAACCGGTCATTGCCGCCGCAACTTCCATTGTCTCCACTTCTTCGGGGAAAACAATCATACAAATCAAAGAGAAGGAGCAGGTTCTCGCTCTGGAAGGACACTGGAATATGCAGAACGGGAAATTGACGGCGAATGATGATCCGAATTTCCCCAATAGTGTAACACACAAAAAAATATGCTTTACACCCGATGTAAAAACCGGAGAGATATCATTTCGTATCAAAGTCGAGTGGGGATGGGATGGAACCGGGCTGGTTTTCGGATTTCATTCTCCGCAAGATTCGTATTTCAAATTGAGTTTAGGCGCGATGTCGAATAACGCCATGTTTGTGGATAAATTTGAATGCTTGGATCCAATGGGAACAAACCGCGCGCGTCTGACAGAACTCGAACCCTTCGAATGGAAATATGGGGAATGGTATCACGTGAGAATGGCGATTAATTCCTCAAACCGAAAAATGGAATGTTATATAAACGATGAAAAAATCATCTCCTTTGAAACAGACGAAAAGTTTTCCGGGAAATTCGGCATTTTTTCAGGCGCTTCGAAGATGAAATTGGAAGACATTCAAATAGTCATCGAGGAGTGATTTGCGATACTATTTTGTATAAAATGCGCCTCGTAGGGGCAGGTTCGAAACCTGCCCCCTACCATGCATTTTCATTCTTCGTTGAGACCAATCGGTCATGATGGTTTATATGAAATCGATGAAAGTAATCAATCAAGAGAAACTCAATGTATGTTTTATCCGTATAAGTGATACGGATGAACTTCGTCCCAATGGAGGTAAATATATGCAAATCAGACCTCGAACCTTACTACATGTAAGCCTGATATTCACGGCATGGGTAGTCTTGATCATGCCCAACGCAGGCGCGGATACCTTTCCTTTGGAACTCAAGCAACTCAAGGAATTCTCTCCGCGCACCATCGCACCGAACGAGGAGGAATTCATTTTTCGGACGCTGCAATCCAACCGCATCGATTATCAGCCTGACGCGTCGAGCCAATCGAATGGCGCGGTTTCCGATTTTTCTTCCCTCGTTAAAAAGGAACCGGCCTATAAATGCGGAACTCCTTTTAAAGGAGTTGTACGCATGGGATCGGATGAATTCGCCTTCGCGCTCGATTCCACCGATCTGCCAACATACGGATTCAATCGTTGTCACTTCGATTTGAACCGCAATGGGGATCTGACGGACGACAACGTCCTTCAGGCCGCTTCGCCGTACAGCCGGGGGACGCGAAGCGCCTTTCCACGTGTGGATTTGAAGCTCAACGCCGGCGAAAAAGAGATTGATTATTCTTTCATGTTGGCCACGAATGTCAATCTACAGGACCAAGGTGGAACGACTCGAATCAGATATGCCTATGCGGAGGTCTATGCATGCGCCTATCGCATCGGCGACGTGATGCTCAACGGCAAAAAACACCAAATCGCTGTGTTGGATCACAACAGCAATGGCCGTTTCGACGACGTCTATACCGTGAATCCCGGCAATCGATCATCCACCGGAGTCGCCTATCCCAACGTCGGCGATATGCTTCTCGTCGATCCGAATCCACAGGATCAAAACTTTCGTAATTATTTCAATTCAGTCGGCCGCAGAGAAAAACATTATCTATCAAATATGATCGCCATCGACGGACGTTTTTACGATGTGCAAATAACGCCGGCGGGAGATCAATTGACGCTGACTCCATCCGACGCGCCGATCGGATCTATCGTCAATCCAAATATCCATTACGACGCCGTTGTCTATGGAGACCAAGGCCTTCTCAAAATCAGCGGCGTCAAGGATGAAAAAGTGGCGTTGCCGGTAGGGGAATGGCGACTGCTTGAATACGTGATCGACGCCGACGATCCGAAAACATCGTCCGGCCGTCAAAACGCCCGGTCCGGGACTTATGTTACAGCCCGCGGCACATCCGCATGTCCGGCGATAATAGTATCAAAAGACAAATTGGTCGATTTTCCCTTCGGTCCACCTTATAAACCTTCCGTAACGTTCTCCGGCGGACGACAGGAAAGCGGCGATCGTCCTCAAACGGTGCGACTTGGCATGAGTTTGATCGGCTCGGCAGGTGAAACCTGCTCGGATTTGTATGTGAACGGAAGCAGGCCGCCAGATCCGTCATTCGTCATCGCAACCCCAAGCAACAAAATCATCGAACGCGGCAAATTCGAATATGGGTGAGGCTTCACCTGCTCGTACACATGGCGTGTACCGGAAAAATCGGAAGACGAATTTCGTATCCATGTTCGTATGAACGCAGGCCCGTTCGAGGTTAGTAAAAAAGAATATAGTGTGATTAAATTCTGATCACGCGCCGGAAAAGCAATGGGGATGAGATTTCATGCCCCTGGTTTACAAAAGAACCGCGATAATCATGGGATTGCAATGTTGTTTGTCCCTGTGTGGGTAGAGCAAGCGTCCTCGCTTGCCGAACGACGCAGGCGGAGACGCCTGTTCTACCCACGTAACTATTCATATAACCTCTTTAATTTTTTTCCTTTTTGATTGATAATAATCACGATTATCAATAAGAAGAAACACAACCACGAGAAAGGAGGTGAGGCCATCCTTATAATTACAATAGTACAATAACGATTCATCGCAGGGATTAACCTCTTAACTGCCAAGAGGAGGAGTATTGTATGAGAAAATTACCTCGACACTGGATTGTTAGCATTTTATTCGCGTCATGGATTGTTTGTACCATTCATGATGCGAATGCGGATACGGCCAATTTGGAACTCAAGCGGCTGGATGTGCAGTCTCGTTATGCGCCGCGCGGCGATGACGCCGATTTTCTTTTCCGCGCGGTGAACGCACAGTTCATCATGTATCAGCCGGGCTCTTCACGCTCGCAGCAGGGAACCTCGGAATTTTCCGCAATCGTGAAAAAAGAGCCGGAAAAATACGAGAGCGATCTCTTGTTTCGTGAAGTCGTCAAACTCGGTTCGAACGAGTTCGCCTTTGTTTTCGATTCAAGCGATTTGAAGGCGAACGGTTTTGATCGATTGTACTTCGACAAAAATCACAACGGCGACCTGACGGACGATGAAGTCATCCAGGCGATGCCCAAGCCGGAAAATGTCAATTTCGGCGAGGGTTCTTCGCTGCGAGAATTTCCCCGCATCGACGTCAAACTCAACGCGGATGGAACGGAATACGAATATTCCTTCAATCCGATGGTCTATTCGAATACGAATACCGGAGGATCATCCCTATCGATCGGATATGCATACGTACAATTTTATTCATCCGCCTATCGCGACGGAGAAATGACGCTGGACGGCAAAAAGCATCGCATCATATTGCTGGATTTCAACAGCAATGGCCGATTTGACGATCCGTTTACCGTTCGTGATGATATTCGAATGTCAGGCGGCAGGATTTATCCACAAAACGGCGACATGCTTCTCATCGATCCGGATCTGAATGATCGTAATATGAGAGGATATGGCGTCAGCGATCGCAAAGAACGGCGGCATGTTTCAAAACTGGTTCTGATCGAAGATCGTTTTTATGATCTGAACATCTCGCCGTCCGGCGACAAAATAGAATTGACCGAAGCGAAAATCGCCGTTGGTTATGTAACGAATCCGAACATTAAATACGACGCCGTCGCCTATGGCGACAAAGGTTTCATCAAATTCAGCGGAATCAAAGACAGCAAATCGATGCTTCCGGACGGCGATTGGAGGCTGCTCGAATACAAAATCGACGCAACCGAAACCGGGCAAGGAAACTCCTCTCTCACTTTCGTTTCCGCCGCGGGAACGAAAGAATGTCCGGTTGTGACGGTGGAGGAAGGAAAAACGGTCGTTTTTCCTTTCGGCCCGCCCTACAAACCGCAGATCGAGGTTTCCGGCGGAATGCAGCCGCGAGGTGGAAGTAGATCGGTTCAGCTGGGCATGAATCTGGTCGGCTCCGTGGGAGAATATTGCACGAATTTGATGGTAAACGGAGATCGCCCGCCCGATCCATCCTTCGTCATTGCGACCAAATCCAATGAAATCATCGAACGCGGCAAGTTCGAATATGGCTGAGGCTTCACCTGCTCGTACACATGGCGTGTACCGGAAAAACCTGAAGAGGAATATCGTGTCCATGTTCGAATGAATGCCGGTCCGTTCGAGGTCAGCCGGAAAGAATACAGTGTTGTCAAAGTGCCGACATAATGTAACGCGAGAAAACTGCCTTACATCGCAGGGGCGCGGCACACCGCGCCCCTGTTAT
>QZKN01000086.1 GCA_003598175.1 Candidatus Omnitrophota bacterium | reverse complement strand
GGCGAGACGCCTGCTCGACCCAACTAACCAATCACATCGATTCTTCGGAATTCCCTTATTTTTGCAATGAAAAAGGGGAAAGGTCAAGCGGCGTCATGCAAAATCAATGAATTAAAATTCATATTCAACGCTGAGTTGATATGAAAATTCCTGTCGTAGGGGCGGTCCGCGAACCGCCCCTACTATGAATTTTCATTCTTCGTTGTGACCTTTTGGTCATGGCGGTTTATATGGTATGGTTTAGCAATGGTTAAACAATATATTCTATTTGTAGAGGAGAATCATCGTGCGCCTGTATTTCATTGTTGTTTTCTTTGCTTTTATCACGTCGATATTCGCGGAAACGTTGACTCTTTCTTTAGATCAACGGCCTGAATGGCTACAAGAGGAAGGTTTAGTGATGGCCGGAAGTTGGGAGCCTTTGCTGTTTCGTGTTCGCCGGGATGGCAGCGAGGGATATGAGCCGACGGCGGAGCAATTGGCTGCTTATCGGCGCGAACATGGTCCCGAGATGATTGCAAAGTTGAAGAAACTTGGGGTGAATTTCGTGATGATGCATTGTTATAAGGGATTCGGCCTGCAAACCGAGCGGGAGAGCATGGAGGATGCGGTTCGGTTTGCCGAATCATGCCATGATGCGGGGTTGCATGTGGGCGTGTATACCTACAGCGGAGCATTCGGTTGGGAATTGCTGTTCAAGGAAACGCCGGAAGCGAAAAATTGGGTGGTGTTGAACGATCAGGAAAAACCGATTTGTTATGGCGGGGCGGACTATCGCTATTATTGGAATCGCAACCATCCCGATGCGCAAAGTTTTTATAAGAAAATCATTCGCTTCGCCGTCGAGGAGATTCGCACCGATCTGCTGCATTTCGATAATTATGCCGTCGGGCCGGGAAAGGATGACGTCTCGATTCGGCGTTTTCGCGATTATCTGCGAAATACCTTCGATGCGAAACAATTGGAAGCGATGGGTGTATCCGATATGGAGAGCGTCCAGCCGCCGATGGCCGATTCACCGCGAAATCTTCTAAAATTCGCCTGGATTGATTTCTGTTGCCAATCGCTGGCCGATTCCTATCACGAGATGGGCCGTTATGCGCGCACTCTGCGCGGCGATATTCTGCTGGAATGCAATCCGGGCGGTGTTTCGGAACGGATTCGAGAACCGATCGATCACGGCAGGCTGCTGACCGGCGGAGAGGCGTTTTGGGATGAAGGGCGGCCGCCCGGCTTGCGCGACGGAAAACTACAAACGCGGATTCGAACGTATAAAACAGCCGCACGGATGAACAACCTGGCGTTCGCCTACTGCACCACGCCGCTGGAAATGGCGGAAACGATGGCGTTCAATCTCGACTGCCTGGGTTGCATTGTCTGGTTCGAATATGACAGGCTGGTTGCCAAACCCGCGTCCGATGAGCCGGTCTCCCCCGCTCTCGATCCGTTTATCCGTTTTTATAAATCCCGCCGCGACGTGTTCCGCGATACTGCGCCGGTCGCCGATGTCGCCGTTTTGCGCAGTTTTCCGTCACAGACATTTGCAGAACCAAAATATGCGGAGCTGACGGCGCGTGTCGAGCAGTTGTTTATCGAAAACCGGATTCCGTTTCAAATCATTTACGACGGCTGCCTCGATGAATTGGATCGGTATCGGATTCTGGTGTTAGCCGGTTGCGTGGCGCTTTCCGACGATCAAATCCGAAAAATCGAGCGATTCGTGAAAAATGGGGGGAAATTGTGCATAATCGGTGAAACCGGGATCTACGATGAATGGATAAAACCGCGAAATCACAGCGCGTTTACCGATGCGCCAGAAACGGATTTTGCGCAATTGAACGAGAATGAAGATTGGATTTCAGGATTTCAATATGGCTATGATGAATTTTTTTCAATGGACGTTGATGCGCCGCTGGGATTGTGCGCGGAATTGACCGAGCGCAAGGATTGCCGGTTCGTTCATCTTGTCAATTATCGAACCGGCCAACCAATGGAAAATATTCCTGTCCGGATTCGAATTCCCCGGCATCAAACAGTGAAATCGGTCACCCTGCTCAGCCCGATGAGGGACGATGAGATGGAATTGGATTTTCTTACGGAGGGAGAGCAGGTCTTGTTTGAGATTCCGCGCGTTGATCTTTATGAAGTGGCGCGGATTTGTTATTAATCCTGACGTATTCGATTGAGTGTAAAATCCATAAGGGCGAATAAAATGTTGTTCCTACTTCCCCCCGGGTAGAGCAAGCGTCCCCGCTTGCAGGAAAAGCGCAGGCGGGGACGCCTGCTCTACCCGCGTTGAATCAAACAAGGGCAGAAACAACGCACCCGATCCTTCCCCCTTCAGTTTTCAACCTTCAGCCTAAACTCCTAAAAAATTCCGTTATTTTTAATTACCCCGTGATACCATTGGGCTGATTTTTTTGGGATTCGCTCGCCGGTGCGATAATCCACGTAATGCAGGCCGAACCGTTTGGTGTATCCCAGCGCCCATTCAAAATTATCCATGAACGACCAGACGAAATAGCCTTTCAGCTGCACGCCGTTTTTCATCGCGTTGTGGCATTCGCGGAGATAACCGGCGAGAAAATCGATGCGATCCTGATCGTTGATTTGGCCGTTTATGAGTTCGTCTTTTGCGGCGCAGCCGTTTTCGGTCAAGAAAATGTCGGGATGATCGTAGCGCCGATCGATCCATTCCAGCAGTTTGCGGCATCCCCACGGCGCCACGTTCCAGCCCATGTCCGTTTTGGGCCAGGAGTCGTCGTCGGTGAGTGCCAATTCCTGATCGTCCACCAATCCCGCGTTGCTTTCCATATCAATATGGGAAATTTTTCCTTTTTCGGCGTGGGCGGTGTACATGGTGTTGTAGTGATTCAAGCCGAAATAGTCCGCCGAACCTTTGATTACCGCCCTATCCGCATCCGAAAAAACGGGCAGGCGTTCACGGACTCGTTCCCGCATGACGGCGGGATACTCGCCCGTATAAATCGGATCGGCGAACCAGCCTAAAAAGAATTCCAGGGCGCGCTGCGCCGCCTGTTTGTCTTGCTCCGAATCGGTCAGCGGTTCGCGCCAATCGCAATTGTTGGCAATGCCGATGATTCCGCCGCAACGATCATGAAATTTGCGGCGGAAGGCGTCCACGGTAAGCCCATGAGCTCGCAACATGTTGTGAGCGGCGATATAGGGTTCAGTTTGTGAAACCCTGCCGGGCGCGAAATGCCCCTGCCCATAGCCCAAAATCGCAGTGACCCACGGTTCATTTAATGTAATCCAATGCTTGACGCGATCGCCGAATTGTTCAAAGCAGATTTCGGCGTATTCTTTAAAATACACCGCCATTTCCGGATTCAACCATCCGTCGCATTCCAGCTGCAGCGTGATCGGCATGTCCCAGTGATGAAGCGTGGCCCACGGCGTGATCCCGTTTTCCAGCAATGCGTCGATGAGGACGGAATAAAAACGGATTCCATCGGGATTGGCTTCCCCGCGGCCGGTGGGTTGGATGCGCGGCCAGGAAATGGAGAAGCGATAGGCTTTCAATCCCATTTGCGCCATCAACGCGACATCTTCCCGGAAGCGATGGAAGTGATCGGCGGCGACGTCGCCCATGTCGCCGTTCACGATTTTTCCGGGCGTGTGCACGAAGGCGTCCCACACGGACATTCCTTTGCCGCCTTCGAGCCAGCCGCCTTCGATTTGATAGCTCGACGTGGCCGCTCCCCAAACAAATCCTTGTGGAAATCTAAGCATGAATCAACTCCTTTGCGAATATACTGCTGTGGTGATTTTATGGCGAAATGGCGTAGCGTAATTTCAGGATTCAAGAGAGAATTTTTAATTTCTTCATCACTTTGAAATTGTCGGAAATTAATTTGGTACGTTGCTGTACGCAAATAGATGAGCGCAAGCCGTCTTCCGGCGTATTCATGACATAATCCAACAATTTGTCAATAGTGCTGGTCGCCACGTAAAGGCGAGTGTCCGACGCGCCGTAATAAATGAACACGTCGCCGTTCTCACAAGCGATCCAGCCGTTGGAAAAGACGACATTCGACACGTCGCCGATGCGTTCCTCGCCTTCCGGCGCTAAAAAGTAACCGCCCGGCGCCTTGCTAATACGGGAAGGATCGTTCAAATCGGCCAGAAACATATACAGCACATAGCGCATCCCCGCCGCCGTGTCGCGGACGCCGTGCGCCAGATGCAGCCAGCCTTTTTCGGTTTTGATCGGCGCGGGTCCCATGCCGTTTTTCCCTTCCTTGATCGTGTGATAGGCGCGTTTGTCAATGATGATTTCGGTTTCGATTTCGGGATGTTCGATGTCGTCGCACAATCCCCAGCCGATGCCTTCGCCCGAACCGGTCGCCGCAAAATCGGTGAGCGGGCGGGTATAAAAAGCGTATTTTCCATTCACGAATTCCGGATGCAGGACGCAGTTGCGCTGTTGATCGGATTTGGTCTGCAAATTCGGCAGCCGTTCCCAGTTTTTTAGATTCTTCGTGCGAGCGATTCCGCAGCCCGCCACGGCGGCGGAAAGGTTGTGCGGCTGCGCCGGATCGTGTTTTTCCGAGCAGAACAGGCCGTAGATCCAGCCGTCTTCGTGCCGAACCAGGCGCATGTCGTACACGTTGGTTTCCTGCTCATCGAGTTCGGGCATTTCGACGGGGAAATCCCGGAATTGGAAGTGATCGACGCCGGTCGGGCTTTCCGCAACGGCGAAAAAGGATTTGCGATCCCAGCCTTCCACCCGCGCCATGACAATATATTTGCCATCGTATTCAATCGCGCCCGCATTAAATGTGCTGTTGATCCCCATTCGTTCCATCAAGTATGGATTGGATTTGTAATTCAGGTCGTATCGCCAGAATACGGGCGCGTGAGCGGCGGTCAGGACCGGGTCGCGATACCGGTCGAAGATTCCGTTTCCGTTTTTCAACTTTTTATTTTTTCGAGTGAACAGTTTTTGCTGCCTGCGGAATAATTTCTTCACTTGTTTTTCGAATTCCTTCTTTGTCATAATCGCAGTTCTCCTTCAACGTTTGGTTTCAGCCGCCGAATGCTTTCCAGACAGGCGCGGGTGTTATGATAGGGGCCTTTCCATTCGGACACTTTCGGCTCGTTATGATCGACCTCGCCGTCGCGGGAAACTCGCCAGAACCAATCGCCGTGTTGTTTGTCGACGATTCGATTTTCGATGAACGTCCAAATTTTCAGAGCGGCTGCGAAAAATCGTTCTTTTCCGGACAGTCGCCAAGCGTTCAAAAAACCGACGACGGCTTCCGCCTGCGGCCACCATTCCTTATTTGTATCGATGACGGCTCCGGCCTGTCCTTCATAAAACAGGCCGCCGTCTTGATCGATTCCTTCCTTGCAGACCGTACTCGACAGGGCCAGAGCCAGTCGATTCACTTCCGCTGAAAGCGCATCGTTGTTCAACGCATCGGCGGCCTCGGTTAGCAGCCAGCTGCCTTCGATGTCATGCCCGAAGGTATAGGTCGACGATTTCGGCTGCCAGCGTTCATCAAAAAAATGATGAAAATGGATGGTTTTTATATCGAGGATTTGCAGTTGAAATAAACGAATCAATTCCCACAAGCGATCAGCGATTTTCGGATCTTTATGAATCCGATAAAAATGGGTATACGCTTCCAACAGGTGCAAATGATTGTTCATGGACTTTTTTTCGTTCAAATCCTTGTCGCTGAGCCGGGCGTCTTCCGCGAGGGATCCATCGCGATTGCAGGTTTCGAAATAGCCTCCGAATTCATGATCATAACTGTTTTGTTCGATAAATTGGAAT
Organism: Candidatus Omnitrophota bacterium; assembly: GCA_003598175.1. Taxonomy (GTDB): domain Bacteria; phylum Hinthialibacterota; class Hinthialibacteria; order Hinthialibacterales; family Hinthialibacteraceae; genus SURF-12. Next base: position 20,727 of record QZKN01000086.1, on the reverse strand, counting down.
AGAGCAACGGCCTGTTTCATCGCCGGCGCATATTGGGTGGCCAGGTAAAATTCCGATAATGCGTATAAATAAAACGCCTGTCCGTAAATTTTCTTTTTGTCGTCGATGCATTTCCCGCGACAATCCGTTTGCCAAAACGCGCCGCCGTATTGCTCATCCCAAAAATAGCGTTCGAGATAATCATACGCCCGTCGCGCCAGTTCGAGACAACGGAAATCGTGGTTATACCGATAAACGGCGGAAAATGTCCATAACAGACGGGTATTCAGGATCAAGCCTTTCGCTGCGGCGGCGTCGATTACAAGGTCGTTGGACATCCGACCAACGAAACCGCCGTTTTCATGATCGACGGAATGCTCCAGCCAAAACGGCAGGATGTTTTCCATCAATTCCCGTTCGAGGCGATGGGTAAAGTGTTCTACGGCTTTATTGTCCATATTGAATTTCGATTCTTGAAAGGCTGACCTGGCCTTTGAATTCGATTTTGAGAAAACGGCATGATTCCGGTCGGGCCGCGGGTTGATACGTAAGGGGACGCAAATAACCGTATTCGCCCTCATCGCTGCTGAAGTCGTTTTTTTGAATGGGAATGGGAGCGAAATCCTTGCCATCCGGCGAGGCGCTGATCAACAAATCGGCGTTTTTGTTTGAACAAAAGGCGTAAAGCAGAAAGTGATGAAACGGTTTTTCGACCTGATAGATCAGCCATTCGCCCTCTTTGCCGCTGAGTCGGTGAATGTCCTCTTTGTATCGCCTTGCTTCGTTGCGTTGAATGGTTAGATTTCGCGAGCGAAAGAAAATCTTCGAATCGTTGTCGAATTCATCGATCAGCGTTACATGCCTGGCGGCGACGGGACCGACGATATTGCCGGGATCGGATGTTCCCGCGCAGTTGCGCGCGCGAACGCGATAAAAATAGGATTTACCAATGGCCACGCCGTCGTCGTTGTAAAGCGGTTTGTACTGCACATCCGCATCGGAAACGTTATAGGCGATCTGCGTCCACGGTCCTTCCCTGTTTTCTGCCCGTTCGATATCGTACCCGCTCGCGCCGACGCTTCCTTGCCAACGGATGGCGGAAACGTCTTCGATCGGCAACAGCAACGGCGGCTTGGGAATCGTCAACTCAGGAACCGGCAGCCCCTGAATTGCATACGCCTTTGCGCGCATGAGCGCCATCAGATTGGTTTCGTCATATATTTGTCCGGAAACGAAGCCGGGCCAATGATAGGCTTTGAAAAAATCCCCTCCGGAGGGTTCGGAATGCCAGAAAAACCCGCCTTCGCGATGGTGATAGCGCAGACTCCAGATCAAAGCGCCGGCCAGGCCTTCTTCGATGACGGTATCCAGCACGGCGCGCACCGCTTCCGTGCCGACGAAGCCGAATTCGCCAAGCATGTAGGGTTTTTTGCCTTTCGCTTTTTGCGCGCTGATTTTTACGTGATCGATCATTTGGCGGGGATCGTTTTCATAATGATGCGTTTGCACGACATCGATGGATTCATCGTTTATCGTCTCCTCTCGCAAAACCGACGTATTGTATCCGTCCATGACCAGATGATTGGAATCCAGCGATTTGATGTAGGCGACGATCTCGTGCGTCCACGAATGCGGGCACTCGGTTTCGTTGCCGGTTTCCCACGCCAGAATCGACTTGTCTTCTTTATAAGGAATGCCGGTGACCGTATTCGTGCGCGTGATGAGGAAGTGAACGGTTTTTTTGAAATCCTCGATCAACTGCGGATCGGTCCAGAATTCGTTTCTCTTTTTTCCACGAAAGGCGGCGTAATCCTCCACGCCGCCCCACCATTTAAAATTGTTGACGATGGGGATGATCAACCGGATGCCGTGGCGGTTGGCCGCCGCCAGAACCTGATCCAGTGTCCGAAACGCCTCTTCATTGAATTTTCCCGGTCCCAAGACATATTTTGGGATGCCCGGCGGTTCGTCGGCTTTGAAAACGGAAAGCGTATAGGTCCGCGCGACTTGTCCACCCATCTGCCGGATCGTCTCCAGTGCATCATCGATCTCAAATTCGTCCGGCAAGCGAAATGAAATCCGGCGGTCGAAGCGCATGTCGTCCTCGACGTAATGCAGGTTGGGTATATTGAAGGAAACGAAGCGGAATTCCCTCTCCCCGTCCATCAGTCGGTCGCCCTCGCAGGTAATGAAATGTTGAAATTCTGCCGCGACAATCCCATTTGCCAACAAACAGAAAAAGCCGATAATACAAATTATTTTTTTCATATTTCTATCCTTCCCTTCCCTGTTTTTGGAATGATTTCGAAACGAATCAGCGCGACTTCATTTCCCATTCCGGTTCAATGGAATCCCTCAAGCCGATCCGATGATGGATTGATTGTAATGCACTCCTGTGAAATCGGCAAATCCCCTTCTATTATAAAATGTTCTATCCCATCAGTTTTTAACCTGATATCCCCATGCGGATGAATCCGGGCAAATAGGAGTATGATCATGCGGTTGAACGTGCTTTTGCTTTGCAATCAAATACGCGGGATCGATGGGACCGGTGGATTGGGCGACGTTCCTGTCGGACTGGCAAAATCCCTTTTGACCCGCGGCGATATTGACATCCGCCTGGCGATGCCGGGATTTGCCGATATTACAAACGAAAAGGAGCTGGCCGATCGGTTCCGCAATCCTCCCATTGAACAGCTTCGGGTTCCGTTTGGCGCCGAGACGCGCGAGGTTTCTGTTTTTAAGATTCTGCTTCCCCATTCGCATCCGCCGATTCCATGCTATCTATTCCGGTGCGAGGACGTGTTCGACCGACGCGATCCCCAAAGCGGCAGGATCAACAAAAACACGCCGGACAAGGCGGCGCTTTTTGCGCGTTCGGCGGTGGAGTTTCTCCGCGCCCACGCAGAGTTTCGCGTCGACCTGATCCATTGCAATGATTGGCACACCGGGCTTACGCCGGTCTACCTCAATACGCTTTATCGCGACGACCTGTATCTTGGACGCATCGCGACGTTGTATACCACGCACAACGCCGGCGGCGACGCGTTTCAAGGCGGATTCGTCGATCCCACGCTATTGTCGCTCGCCGGACTCGAGGACCAAAACGTATTTACTCCTTTGCATACGCAATCGTTATGTCATTTTGAAAAGTTTAACTTTACCAAAGGCGCAATCGGATTCGCGGATCTGATCAACACCGTTAGTCGACAGTATCGTAAAGAATTACTGACTCCCGCATTCGCCGGCGGACTCGAAGGGATCTTCCTGGAGCGCCAACAGGATTTTTGCGGTATTGTGAATGGAATTGATGTGACCGAATGGAATCCACAAACAGATATGAATTTGAAATCCCACGTGTTTTCCGCCAATGATATGATCGACACGGTCCACAAACAAAAACAGGCGATTCGCCATTTGCTGCGTGATTGGACCAGTAATCCAAAAAATGATCCGCGCATGGGAGAAAAGCCTTTCGGCGCCCTGAAGGACTCCACCATTTTAATGGGGGCCATTACGCGCATCGACTATCAAAAAATTCCGATTCTACTTCAGTCGATGGATCGTATTTGCGCAATGAACCGCGTCCAGGTCGCGTTACTCGGAAGCGCGGATCCGAATGACGCGATGGGAAAAGGATTCGAGGCCGATTTGAAAGCAATGAGCCAAAAAACCGATGGTAAGTTGTTATTCTTCAATGGATTTGATATTCCTCTTTCCCATCTGATTTTCGCCGCGTCGGATATGTTTCTCGTGCCGAGCATATTTGAACCTTGCGGACTGACTCAGTTGGTGGCGATGCGATACGGGTCGGTTCCCGTCGTGCGTTCCGTCGGCGGATTGGCGGATACGGTCATCGATGAGCAGGACCTTCATCAGGCGGAAAGCGCGACCGGATTTCGGTATGAGGGAACCGTGACCAATGATCAAATGATCACCGACATTGGCGAAGACGCCGAACGATTGGTGGAATGTGTCGACCGAGCCGTTGCCTTGTATGAAACGCCGCGTTGGGATCAATTGGTGCGCAATGGGATGCGCCGGGATTCGTCGTGGGCTGTTCCGAGTATGCATTACACGAGGCTTTACCACGCGGCGGTGCGCCGCGCGGTGGAGCGCACGCATTTCCGCTGAAATTGCAGGGATGGATACTGACAATCGCATCACGCCGTTTCTTCGTCCAACCGATCAAACCACGTTTTCTTTAAGATCAAGGTCGTAATGATGGCGATGGCGATCGCCCATGCGATTCCGTCCATTTTCCGTATCACGATATAAACCGGAAGAGCAACCAGCGAAATTTGCCAGACGATGCCGATCAGAATATTGAAGCAATCCCGCCCAAAATTTTTGTTCCGTTCGAATGCGGGATTTTCCTGTTTCACTTTCTCATAAATCGGCGTCCAGAACCCCCACGGGCGCACGGTGGTGTAGAATTTTTTCAGCACGTTTTCGTCTTCGGGTTTCGTCGCCAACGTTCCGATGATACAGCCGATCAGCGACACGAACATGATCCCGGGAAACGCATAAATTTCGTGCACGCCCGGAAAATACGTGGCCATGATTCCCGGCGCGATCATGGCCGCGAAAATCCCCGTGATCATGCCCCAGAAAAATCCGTGGCCGTTGAAGCGCCACCAATACCATTTCAGGATATTGGCCGCCGCATAGCCGCCCCACAGCGCATTCACGATCCACTGCATGACGTCGTCGATCGACTCGACGATGAAACCGAATCCGATGCCGATGAGAACGACGAGAATCGAGGCGGCGTAGCTGATACGAATATACGTTTTTTGTTCGGCGTGGGGATTGATATAGCGCTTATAAATATCGTTGACGATATAGGCGGGCGCCGCGTTGACCGTGGCGGCGAAGGTCGACATGAACGCGGCAAGCAGACCCGCGATCAGAAGCCCCATCAGGCCGATGGGCAGGAAATTTTTGATCGCATACGGCAGAATCAATTCAAAATCGGGATCGCCTCCCATCGCCCGCAATTCGGGCAGGAAGAAACAGAGCGCCAGCACCGTCAATCCCGCGATCAGCATATAGCGGGGGAATATCAGCACGACGCTGACGAATCCGCTCATCATACCGGCTTCCTTCGGATTGCGCGTCGCAAGAATACGCTGCATATCATAATTGGGAGCGGGACCGGCCATACTGACCAGCAATCCCTTGATCAACATCATCATGAAAAAGATGGTGAAAAGTGAATATCCGTCTTTGAGAATCTGGGAATTGGCCGAATCGAGGATCCCCGACCAGTCCAGATCGATCGTCCACCCGAAAAAGAGATTCGTCCAACCTTCCGGGATGACTTTATGGAGCATTTCGGGGGAGACTTTCATCATGGCGATAATGCCGACGGCGATGGAGGAGATGGTCATGATCGCGAATTGCAGCAATTCCGTCACCACCACGCTGAACATGCCTCCCTTGACCACATAAATCGTCGTAACGCCCAGAATGATGATTGCATACTGATTCGGCGTTAAATCCCACGGCAGGAAGATCGAGGCAAACTTCCCCATGCCCTTGAATTCATAGGCCAAAAAGCCGGTTACGCTGACCAAGGCGAAAATGACGACGCTGAAATGCGCCAGATTGGCGCCATGGCCTTTGCCGAAACGAGTGGTGATCCATTCCGCGCCGGTCAGAACGTTCGATCGGCGCAGCCAGCAGCTCAGATACACCATTAATATGATTTGATTGAAGGTCGGCCACAGCCACGGCAGCCATATGCTTTTCAATCCGTAGATAAAGCAGATATAGACCAACCACATTGTGCCGGTGATATCGAACATGCCCGATGCGTTGGAAATGCCCAAAATATACCACGGCATCACTCTGCCGCCCAAAAAATACGAATCGAGATTTTTGGACGCCAGTCTCGATACCCAAAAACCGATGATTATCGTCAATGCCAGATACGCAATAATGATGAAGACGTCGATCGAATGAAGCTCGAGTTGCATAACCATCCCTCTCTTTTTGAAAAATGGAATTGGGGATTCCGAAATCACGCCATTGTCGTCGAAAACCGCCGGCTCCTTCCTTTTCTCGAAATTCTCGCAAACGAGGACGATCATGCCTGATTTTTTTTGATTTCACAAGATGGGATGATTGGAAACGTGGATAAAATGAAGGGGAAAAGGCAGAGGATTGAAATTGCAGCCGCGATGAATCAGAATAGCGAAGGCATCCATGCGTTTTTCAAATGACAAGCCGCTCGGGATGTTTTCATGTAACGCCGGCATCCTGCCGACTTTACCCGGAAATGCCGCCGAGACGGCGGCGTAACATTTTCATCCTTCGTTGTGAACAACCGGTCATAATGTTTTATAGGAAAGAGGAAAATCATGAAAAAAAGAATAAACGCTTTTACGCTGATCGAATTGTTGATCGTCGTTGCCATTATCGGCATTTTGGCGGCCATTGCCGTTCCGAATTTTTTAAACGCGCAGATTCGCGCGAAAGTGTCCAAAACGGAAGCGGAGATGCGCAACTTCGTCACCGCGCAGGAAATGTATCGCCTCGACAACAACAGCTACCCTCCGCATTTTCATACGCCTTTTCAAAATAAATTTTTAACGACGCCCATCGCCTATGTCGCCTCCATGCCCCGCGATATCTTTCAGCAAGGCAAAATCCGCGACGATCGCGCCTGGAATCTGACCTTCGGGGAATACCATCGCGAACCCATCTACAATTCCGATGGAACCATCCTGCACGATCCCGACTATCGCCTGCAAAACAATCCCGCCGATGTGGCTCGCGCCCACACCAATCGACCGAATGCATATGAATTGTGGAGCGTCGGTCCTAACGCGCGCCTTGATTTCGACGATTTCGGCGCGCGGGGATTTCTCTATTACGCTCCCAGCAACGGAATCGATAGCATCGGAGATATCGTTTGGGTTCGACCATGAACGATGTAAGATCATTCCTGTTGGCGTTTTTTTCGAACAAGGATGAAATCCTGATTTGATACGGGAGCCCTCACTATGATTGCCGGATATCGATCCATACGGCTTGTTCTTTTTTGTCTGCTTTTATCCTTGCTTTTTTTCGACTGCGCAAAACCGAATCGTATCCCTCAACATCGGATCTTTTTAATTGGATTTGACGGACTCGACTTGAACATTCTAAACGAATTGATTGCTCAAGATCGTCTCCCCACATTTTCCCATGTCATGGCAAATGGAGCGCATGGCCCTTTGGAGTCGTTCCATCCCATGCTCTCGCCGTTGATTTGGAATACGATCGGCACGGGCCGACCGCCAAACGAGCATGGCGTATTGGGTTTTTCCGCGCGTGATTTGGACGGCAATCCGATCGTGGTTCCCGCGTCGAATCGACGTTGCGCCGCGTTATGGAATATCGCCACAAACAAAGGATTCTCATCGACCGTCATCGGCTGGTTTGCCACCTGGCCGGCGGAAGAATTGGACGGCGTGATCGTCTCCGACCGATTCGTGCAGGCGTTGTATGTGAAGGATGCGGGAACCTTGCAGGAGAATCTGCCGATGGTGACGTTTCCTGCCAGACAAGCCTATTCGCTTTACGATTTTCGTACGGAATATACTCATTACGGGTATTCGGAGTTGTCCCGCTATATTCAAATCGATCCGACGACATGCGATCGAATGCTGGCGGCGCCTTTCAGCCTGCTCGATCGCGTTCATCATCTGCGGGTGATCCTGGCGCGAACCGAGACCTATCGCCGGACCATGAACTATTTAATCCAAAATCATCCGACCGACCTGTTCATGGTGTATTATGACTGCACGGATTCCATCTGCCATTTGTTCATGCCGGAACGGCCTCCTCATCAGTCACACATCGCCATGGAGGATTTTGAGCGCTATTCCGGCGCCGTCGATGCAATGTATGATACGGCGGATGAGATTCTCAACGATGTGGTTTCCATCATGAACCCCTCGGATATTTTGCTGGTCGTATCCGATCACGGATTTCGTTCCGGTAATGAGCGGTTGCGCAGAACGGCGAGCACCGCCGACGGCGCGGCGGCGCAATGGCATCGCATGGAAGGTACGCTGATCGCGTATGGCGCAGGCGTCGCTTCCGCCACACTCGAAACCAAGTCCGTTTTCGACATTGCGCCGACCGTTTTGGCGATGCTGGGGATCGCTCCTTCCCAGGAAATGCCGGGGGAAATCATCGCGGAAATCGTTGGCGGCGCAAAAAACCCACAAACATCAACCCGCGTCCCCGATCTGGACGAAGGATACACGCCGCCCAAATTGCCTTCCATCGCGTCGGTGAGCGACATGGAATTGGAGCGGTTTCGCGCAATGGGTTATATTGCCGGGAGTGATGACCAATCCGAAACCGGCGCAATGGATGAAGCCGAGGATCATTTCAATTTGGCCGTTTATTACGAATATCGGCAGGAATATCCCCAAGCGCTGCTGGAATTGGATCAAGCGTTGAAATTGGATACCAACCATGATAAATCACGCGGCCGTAAATGTGGATTATTGGTGCAACTCGGACAATTCGATCAGGCGGAACAGGAAATCAACGATTTAAAAGGAATTTTGCAGAAACAAATCGAGAAACTGAAAAATGATCTGTCGTCCTTGCATTCCGCGCCGGACTCTCCGGAAGCGATCATGAATACCGCCCGGTTGGAAACCGTAACCATTTCTCACGCGGAGTTGTTGCATTGTGAGGGAGAAATGGAATACAAACGCGGAAATTATGCGGCGGCGGCTGTTTGTTTCGAGCGCGCCGTCGAGTTGGATCCCGATAATCTTGAGACGCTTTACAATCTGGGAACCTGCTATGGGATCACGTCACGCTATGAACAGGCCGAAACGGTCCTTTTGCGTTTATTGGAACGGGAAGCGAATCACGGTAAGGGGCGACACAGTCTTGCCGTAGTATACATTCGACAAGGAAAAGGAGCAAAGGCAGGAGAATTGCTGGATACTTTGATCCGGGAATCACCCACTGATGCGAATTTATGCTATTTGCGGGGAGAAAGTTATCGTGTGGAAGGCAATAATTCCGATGCGGTAATGTGGTATCAAAAAGCGTTGCAAATCGATCCCCAACTCGCCAAAGCGAAGCAACGGCTGGAACAAAAAAAATAGGGGACAGGTTTTATGTCTGCCCCCACCATGAAAGCCAATTCAACAGATTCTAAAAGAGACTCCAGTTTCGCACATTAACCGCTGGTTGACGGCTCAGGGAAAAATTCAAAGTTCCATTATACTCCGGATGGCCGTTTTTGCTGCCTTCCGACCAACCGATCCATGCGCCTTGATTGTTGGCGGTGTACCGGTCTTCCGTATCTCTCATGTTGCCATCCCGATCCATCATGGTCACGTCGAATCCAAGTCCACGACCATCGTTCATGGTCGGTCCGAGATCGACAACATCCGTATTCGGATCCGGTTCAATTCCGATTTCGAGGAAATTCAAAACCGTGATCGCCGCTTCAAATTGCTTGACATAGGGGCCATACGGATCGTTGGGATCGTCGGGCGTGAAAACAATGGCCGCCTGAGAAAACGGCGGGCGTCCGTCGGCGGTTGCGGCTTCATAATTTGTAATAAAGAATGCGGTTCCCACATCTTTGATGTTTCCATTCGCGTCGGTTTCTTGTCCATATACATCCGCGCGATCGGGATCATTGGCTAGAATCGCGTACTGCACATTTCCGGCTGCAGCATAACCATAGGCGCCGGTTTTGTCGTTATCGTATTCGATATAAATTTCATAACGATCATAAAACCAGGTTGCGCCTGCCAAATCGGTATAATCCGGATTCCACCACTTGCTTAATTGGGAAACCATAACGTCATCGGAAGACCACCCCGCCACATACAATTGATTCGCGGCGTCGTTCCAGCCCACCATGAACCAATTCTCCTGTGTGCTAAGCGCAACCGAATTTTCCGCATAGGATGGATAGAATTCCTGACAAACTCGTTTTTCCATCCCCGCCGGCCAATCGCTCAGGTCGCCATCCACGGTGATCGGATCGATTTGATAGACCGTCATGCTTTTCGGGTTCTGTCCGGCTTGCGGATCGCGCAATTGCGGCTGCGCCATGGCTGCCGGAACGAGAAGAACGACAATCAAGAGTACTATTAAATCTTTTTTCATTAAAATGTCATCTCCTTTCATGAATTAACTTTACGTCTCACTGGTTTAACAAATTCAAATGGGAATGTCAATGGTCTCATCTGAAAAAAGATGATCAATTGTTGGATCGAATGAAAGATTCCCTTTTCGGTCAACTCCGTATCGGATGAATGATCCGCTGGATAACTTGATCCAATAAACTCTTTCATTTCAGATAGTTATGATTTGGTTACGAAATCGAAGGAAGATTTCTTGAAAAATATTGATAGGATCGCTTGATCCATGAACTGGAAATATGATAGGATAATTAAACAAAACATTCCATTCTCAAAAAGGAAGGAGAAAAAGGATGAAGACAGTTCTACGTTTTGCATTGGTTTCGTTGCTCGTGGTCGCCGTGGGACCGGTTTTTGCCCAATTAGCCCCGGTTAAGCAGTATGAGTGCCACAAAGTGGCCGGAGCTCCGCCGGTCATCGACGGAAATTACACGGAAGCGGAATGGGCCGGCTCGCAATGGACAGGCGACTTTTATGGACTTCGCCACAGCGCCAATAACGCAAGTTATAGGGGAAAAGTCGTGGACGAACAATGGCGGTGGCGCGCATTGTGGGATGATGATTGTTTTTATTTTCTGATTGAAGCGGGACTGCGTTATTTGAATCCGAACGGCGTGTTATATTCCGGGGATCTGGTTAATCCGCTTACTGCGGATGATACCGGCTTCGCAGGTTGGGGAACCGGCCGGAATGTGGATTTTGAAGTCTTTATCGAACCGGATTGGCAGGAAGGAGATGGATTCAATGATATGGAAGGGAATTCACCCGCCTATCAATTGTGCTATTTCCCCTTAAAAGAAGACCGTACCGGGGATACGATATGGGCTCAATCCAACTTCGGGATTCGCGGAGCGGAAGGTCCGCCTTTCTTCAATACCGGCAATGTAGGTGGAACCTATCGGCTACCCGGCGGATGGAATCCAATTTGTGATGCAGCTCAAGCCGCAGCTGCCGGTGTAAAACCGTTCTTATTGGCGGCGCAACCACATTTTGCTCCAGCCGGATCTCAGTTTGAAGCGTTTCCGGTGCTCGAAATCGCTTTTCCTTACTCCCAATTCGGTTTTGCCGCTTTGCCTGATCTTGACAGCATGGATCAACTTGACATGTTTCAGGAAAATCTGATCATGCTGCCGGACAAGGCGGGCGGAAAATATGTTTTGGAAGGAGATGAATGGCTGATCAACATAACCGGTTACGTTGATAACGTCATTGCGCTGCAGGGACTGACCTTGATCACCTGGAACGACATGGGCGAAGGCGGATTTCATAACTATCCGCGCGGCATCATGAAAATGGTCGGACCGGGCGCGGTGGTCGGGATTTCGGATTGGATGATGTATTGAGATTCGTGGGATGGAAAAATAGCAGGGATTCCTAATGAGGGGCGCTCTTTCTATTTCCCCTTGATTTTGATCTATGTTTGGGAGTGGTGAATGCGCCACTCCCATTTTGTTTTTCTGCAGGTATTCAGATGAACCGACCGAATGCAGAAGGCCGTCAAATAAAATCCCTTCGACCTGAACAGCTGGGTGGAATTCCAACTCACATTCATGGTATGCTCTTCAAAAAAGCCGGATGAGAATATGATGATGAAAACCTTGAATTGCCATAACTTCCATTCGTCTTTCCACCGTATTTTCGTTGTACTTTCGGCAACAATCTTCCTCATTTTCATTTCTTTCATCGCTTGCGCAGCCGAAGAATCAATGGGCGATCTCTATCAACACTATTTGGCAAACGCTCAGGAGGCGGAAAATCGCTATCAATTCAACGACGCCCTGCAATGGTATCGAAAAGCGATGCAATTGGATGATACCGATCCTGAAATTCATTATGCACAGGTCCGGCAACAGGTCGCCTTACAGAAATATGAGGAGGCGGAACAGGAACTGCTGCGTTTAATCGAGAAACACCCGACATTCGCCGCGGCGTATAATCTGTTGGGAGTATTCGCTCAACAAAAAGATGATCATGAAAAAGCGGAAAACTATTTTCGCCTGGCGATGCGACACCAACCCGATTACAACCGTCCCCGTTTTCTTTTGGCGCACCTGCTGATCAATTTGCAACGGTATGAAGAAGCGCGAATCCTTTTTGAGGAAATGCTCGAACACCAATCGGATTCCATGAAGGCGTACGAAGGGCTTGGGCAGGTTCTGCTCAAACAGGCGAAGATTCCGGAAGCCATCGCAGCGTTGCAACGCGCCATAACCCTCAATCCGCATGAACCGGATCCGCATCGGTTGCTCGGCCAGGCGCTGGCGCAATGTGGAAAGCGGGAAGAGGCCAAAGCGGAGATGGAAACGTATCAGCAATTAAAGCAAAAACAGACGCAGCTGCAGGGGCTGCTGCGTTCCGTGCGCCGAACGCCAAAGGATGCGAAATTATGGAACGCGCTGGGGCAACACTATTTGGAACGAAATCAATGGGAAAAAGCGATCGAAAGTTATCAAAAGGGTGTGGAATTGGACCCCGAAAATACCAAAACGAAGCTAACGTTGAGTTTGCTCCACATCAAAAAAGAAAACTACGCGCAGGCGCACGAGTTATTGAATACCATCATGCAAACCGATGCGAACAATGCCTCCTGCCACAATGCGTTAGGCATTTGTCTGATGATGGAACAGCAATACGAAAAGGCGGTGGACGCGTTTCAAAGAGCCATTCAGTTGGGAATGGATACACAGGAACTGCGTTCGAATCTGGAATTGGCGGTTCAAAAAGCGCGAGTCGCGGAACGGAACCGATAGGTTTGGATTGAAATTGTTTTAGGAATTATGTGTATCCCTGAAACCATTATCTAAAAACATATATAATAAACCATCTTTTCAACTACGAAAGAAATACATGACTCGGATTTATGAAATTCGTGATCCAATACACGGATTCGTCACGATAAACGAATGGGAACGGGATATAATTAATCATCCTGTGTTCCAACGACTTCGAAGAATTCGGCAACTCAGCCTCACGGATATGGTTTATCCGGGAGCCATGCACAATCGTTTTGAACATTCTCTGGGCGTGATGCATGTTGCTACCCGTATGTTTGATCACATTCGGGAGAAGAGGTTGGAGTTTCTTAAATCGCAAATATCTTTTACTGAAGGCGGTCTTGAAAAGGACCGTATGATTGTTCGCCTGGCCAGTCTGTTACACGATGTGGGCCATGCGCCTTTATCTCATGCCGCCGAAGGACTGATGGATAAAGATCCGATAACAGGCAAGTCCTATAAACACGAACATTATTCCGCGGCCGCCGTTTCCTTTCTCATGGAAGATATTATTGAAAATCACCCCTTGAACCAGAATTACAACATCAAAGCAAAAGATATCGCTGATTTTTTGAAAGGAGAGATAAGTCTCGGTCGATGTCGGCTTTGGCGCAATCTGATCTCCAGCCAACTGGATGCTGACCGTGCAGACTATCTATTGCGTGATTCTCACCACATCGGTGTAGCTTATGGTCACTATGATCTTAACCGATTGTTGGCGACATTGCGCGTGGCAATCAATCCTGAAACAGACTTACCAGTCCTTGCTGTTGAGGAAGGGGGCGAACACGTAGTGGAAGCGCTTATCATTGCTCGTTATATGATGTTTACCCAGGTTTACTTTCAACACACTCGCCGAGCCTATGACTTCCATTCTGTCCAAGCCATTAGACAACTTCTGGCAGAACAGCAAAAGGGGAGCAACCTTACAAACAAGAACGCTTTTCCTCCACCCATTTCAAAGGAGAATATGGAAGACTATCTCAAGTGGGACGACTGGCGTGTTCTTGGTTTGATCAGCAATGGCAAAGCAGGAGAACATGGTCGAATACTGATGGAACGCAAGCATTACCGTACCATATTCGAAACGCCGGAGATTCCAAGCCCCGCTGATCTGGAATTCGCCAAGGAAATCGAGCGAGCTTTGGGTGATAACGTCGGATTTGTCGACTGCGCCTCGAGTTCCTGGTATAAATTTGAAACCGCTGATATACCTATGTTGTTACGTCCAGGACAGAACGATGAACAATTAACGACACTTTCAATGCGATCATCGGTCGTCAGCGGATTGAAAGCGGTGGAACGAACACGCATTTATGTACCCATGGAGAAGAAAGAGGAAGCGCGCAAACTCGTGGCGGACAAACGAAAAGAAAAGGAAAAAATGCAATGAACATCACATTGGATATCCCATGGAATCGTTACGCCCTGATAGCGGAACTAGCCAAGCGACTGGATGCCATCAGCCCTCAATTCGGCAAGACTGCGCTTCAAAAACTCGTATTCCTGCTCCAGGAAGTTTATAAGATCGATTGCGGCTACGATTTCGAACTCTATTCCTATGGCCCCTTCGATTCGCAGTTACTGGGCGATCTCGACCTGGTCGAACATTGGGGGTGTGTTTCTGTTCAGCCGATGAATGCCCTGTTTGGAGGATATAAGATTTGCCCCACGGATAAAGTCGATCTTGTTCGAGAAAAAGCGGTCAATTTTCTCGATGCTCATAAAACAAAAAAAGCAATCGACAATCTGATTTCCACGTATGGCGCTTTGACGGCAAGGGACTTGGAACTTCGGGCTACGACCGTATATGTTGAGCGCAATCTTCGACTCAAAGGGGAATCACCTACCAAATCGGAGGTTTTTCGTTTCGTAAGACAAATCAAACCAAAATTTACTCCGGAGAAAATCGAACAGACCATAGATGAACTGAGTGAGAGAAAACATATTCAACTCGCGGTTCAAGAAAATCGTGGAAATGATCAAAACAATTCCGATATTGGATAGTGTTCTCGAACTGGAGCGTATCACTCAACATTATGAAGCCCTATATTTTCCGAGATTGGTGATATGGTTCATTGGGCGTACGTTTCCTATTCCAATTATGACGAGACACACCCACAACATGATTCCAAACGACCATGAATACCAAGCAATCCCATATCCAAAACGCTCTATGGATTTTCCTGTTCTTTTCCCCCTGTTCCCACGCCCAATTTCATTTTGTGGAAAATGCGCGAGAAAAAGGCATTCTCTTTCATCAAGTCAACGGCTCGGCGGAAAAATACTATATCGTGGAAGCCAAAGGGGGAGGCGTCGCCGTCGCGGATGTCGATGGCGACGGCTGGGATGACATTTATTTCGTGAATGGCTCTTATCCGGAGAATCGCGAGGAACGTGTCTTGCCCCGGAACCAATTGTTTCTCAACAATCAGGACGGCACATTTCGAAACGCCACGGACGAAAGCGGATTGGGAGACGAGGGATTCGGAATCGGGGCCTACTTCGCCGATGTAAACAACGATGGACGTCCGGATTGCTACGTCACGAATTACGGTCCCAATCAACTATACATCAATCAAGGCAATCTCCGTTTTCAAAAAGTGGAAAACGCCGGCGGCGCTCAGGATGAAGGATTCAGCACCGGCGTCGCGTTTGCGGATATCAACCACGACGGCTTCCTGGATTTGTATCTCGGACAATATGCGGTTTTTTCCAAAGACATCGCCGACCGGTTGGGCGCGACGACAAACTATTACGGCAAGAAAACCTTTCTGGGTCCCGCCATGTTCAAACCGGCGAACGATCATCTTTTTATCAATAACGGCGATGGAACGTTTCGTGAGGAAACCAAACTGCGGGGGATCAATTCCTTTCAAACCGGCCGCGCTTTTACTGTTGCCTTCTCGGATTTGGACAATGACGGCGATTTGGATATTTACGTCGCCAACGACATGTCCTGCAATATCCTCTATGAAAATAAAGGGAATGGTTTTTTTGAGGACATTTCCCTGTTTGCCGGCGTGGGATTAAGTGAAGACGGAGCCGAGCAAAGTGGTATGGGGCTCGCCATCGGCGATGTGGACGGCGATTTGAATCCGGATATCGCCGTGGCCAATTATCAGGATGAATACAATGTCCTGTATCGCAACGAAGGAAACATGCGGTTTTTCGATGCGTCCGTCATCAGCGGCATAGAGAAAGGTTCCAGACCACTCGTCTGTTTCGGCCTGTTGATGGAAGATTTCGACAATGATTCCCGGACGGATCTGTATTACTCCGCGGGTCATGTTTATCCCATCGCCGATGAAATTCCCTCTTTGTTCGGTTATGAGATGCGCAATCCTATTTATCATAACACGGGACGTGGTATATTCGTTGATAAAACCGCGCAAAGCGGACCGGGATGTGGGTTGAAAGGCGTGTCCCGAGGCAGCGCCGCCGCGGATTTCGATCACGACGGCGATGTGGATATCATCGTCAACAATTTGGATGGATCGCCTTTTTTACTGGAAAACCGCAGCGCAATCGGAAATTGGCTGCAATTGGCGGTGCAGGACGAAAGGGGAGCGCCCGCGTATGGTGCGCGCGTCGTGGTGGAGACGGAGGCAACCAGGCAAATGAAAGAACTCTATTCCAGCGCCAGTTTTCTCTCGCAAAGCAGCGCCACACTTCATTTCGGGTTGGGGGATGCAAAACAGGTGAAACGTATAGGGATCCGATGGCCGGATGGGAACTATATTGAGATGGAATCTCTCGCGGTTAATCAAAAACTTGAAATAAAAAGGTAAGAAATTAGTATTGAGGAGATTCTTTGATTTTTCTTTTATACAAAACTTTTATATAAACATAAAGGGCTGATCAAGTCGAAATCTTGTTCCAGAGATCAATTGGTGATATTCTATTTTGATATCCATGATTTCACGAGGGGGCGAATTTTTATCCGAAAGGACATACGATGACGATGCCCGATAGGCGTACGAACATTGATAAAACGCAGGTATCGGCTTTTCCGCATGAGGAGTAGGTTATGGTTCAATTGACAATGCAAGTCTCAGAAGAACTGGCGAGTCAAATCCAACCCATTGGTTCATGGTTGCCAACCATCATTGAATTGAGTTTGATTGGTTTCAAGACCGTCGCGGTTGCCGTTGCATCAGAGTGGGTGCAGTTTTTATCGAGCAATCCGTCTCCGCAAGACGTACTCCACTATCATGTGTCAGATCAGGCGCAGAAACGGCTCCAGCGCTTACTCTCACTGAATCAAGTTGGAATGTTATCAGAAACAGAACAGCTCGAACTCGACGAGTTGCAGCAGATAGAGCACATCGTCATCATGCGCAAGGCGCAAATTGCCGCGTCGTTGAAGAAGGAATCCTAATTGTCTGCCGACTTGCCCGTAAGCCTACGCCAATTTTTGTGGAATATCGTGCAAATTATTGTAGTGAGTATTGTCGCTTCCCCCAATCCGTATCCTTACACAAACATGAACCTGATCATATTGTGCCATGCCAGCATGGAGGTAATACGGAAGCGGGGAATCTGGCTCTATCCTGTATGCGCTGCAATCGTTATAGATGTTAAAATAACAAGAAAATCATCATGATCAAAAAATACCATTTTCCCTTATTCGTATTGGTTTTATTCTTGGTTCTCCCTTTTATTCCTTGCGCGGAAAATGAGGAGAGAGACGCCGTTCAACAACTCATGAACCATGCGTGGCATGAACTGGATCGCTATCAATTCGCACAGGCGGCGGAATGGTTTCAAAAAGCGATCGAAATGAACGACGCCATTCCGGACGCCCATCTCGGCCTGGCCAAAGCGCTGATCGGACAGCAAAAAACGGAAGAGGCAAAAGACGAGTTGTTGAAAGTGATTGAATACGCTCCCACTCATGCGGAAGCGCTGACGATGATCGGCATTTATTACCAACACGAAAAACAGGATTTTCCCAATGCGGAGAAGTATCTCCAAAAAGCGATTCAATGCGATTCCGCCTATATCCGCCCTCGCAAAATTCTCGGTGAAATCTATACCGAATTGCACCGGTATGATGAGGCCGTCGCGGTTTATCAGGAAATCATCCGGCGATTTCCCTCATCGGCGGATGGTTTTTACGGCCTCGGCAAGGTGTTGTTGAATCAAAAACAGTTGGAGGAATCGGAGAAGGCGTTGCTTCGCGCGGTGGAATTGACGCCTCGTGATCCCGAACCCCATCTTTTACTGGCGCGTGTTTACGCCGGCTCCAGCAGGCGGGATCAAGCCAAACAAGAACAGGTCGCCTATCAGGAATTAAAAAAGGCGGAAGAATACTTCTCTGAGTTGCAAAAAGCATTGCGCCGGTCGCCCGAAAAGGCGGATTTATGGTTTGCCGTGGGAGCGGAGTATTTGAAACGCGGCGAATTTCCGCGCGCGTGTGAGTCCTTCGAGCATGGATTGGAACGCAATCCGCAAAACGCAAAAGTTCACAGCGTGTTGGGCGCTTTATATTTACGAGAGAAGAACGTTCCACGCGCTCGAACCCATCTCGAGGCGGCGATTCGCATTCAGGCGAATAATGCCGACGATTACAACAATCTCGGCGTGTGCCTGCTGATGCAGGAACAATATGAAGATGCGATATACGCCTTTGAAAACGCCATCAAACTGGGAAAAGACGATCCTCACATTCGCAAAAATCTACACTTCGCCATTGAAAAACACAAGCAAAACACGCCTTCTCCTTAAATTTCGTCATATCACGAACCGCCGAATGCCTCTTGCGCCACAATCGAACTCCCCGATTTTTGCCGCCGCAGAATCATCCTGCAATTGGCCGGCGCGGGATTGAATACTTCGATTTTTCCGTCCGGCCAATGGACGGTGATTTGTGGATGAGAGGCGTTTCCCAATCCGAAATGCAGCACGGCGCTGTTTTGGGAAAGAAAACTGGCGGACGAATGGAGTTCCTGCCGTTGCGTCCTGCCTTCCGCGGTCAATTCCACCCTTGCGCCGAACGCCGGCGCTCCGGTTTCCGTTTGCAAGGCGATTTGCAACCGATTTCCGGGTGTGGATTGGTTTTCGAACAGCTGCGCCGGGCCATCCAGATTGTTGACGATGATATCCACGTCGCCGTCGCGGTCAAAATCGAGTACGGCCGCGCCCCGGCTGACGGCTTTTTGGGTGAAATCCGGTCCGGCTTTGTCGGACACATCCGTGAATAATGCCTTCCCGTGATTGAGCAACAATTGCGAGGGGAGAGCATAGCCTTGGCATTGTGGAACGAGATCGACGATGGGATACACATGTCCGTTCGCCGTAAAAATGTCCGGCCAAAAATCGTTGTTGAAATCCGCCGCGACGGCCCCGAACGTGACCAGCAGCAATGAGTTCTCGCCGCAATGCGACAGGGTTGTCACATCCGCGAAATTCATCTCGCCGTTGTTTTGAAAAAGAGAATTGTATTCGCCTTCGAATCCGGCGACGAACAGGTCGATGTCGTTATCGCAGTCAAAATCCGCGGCCGCGATGCCCATGCTGGCCAGTGCAATTCCGCTATCCGTCAACCCTAAACCCGCCAGCAACGCCGATTCTTCGAAATAGCCGGTTCCATCGTTGATGTAAAGGCAATCAGCGGCGGCGTCGTTGCCGACAAACAAATCGAGATCGCCGTCGTCATCCAAATCCGTGAAAAGCGCTCCCAATCCGCATCCTTCCGCGATTGGAGTAATGCCGCGCGATGTGGTTTCGTCGCTGAACGTGCCGTTGCCGTTGTTGATATAAAGCACATCCGCTTCGGCGTCGTAGGAAAGAGGCCCGAGAAAGGCGTTGTGACCACTGAAATTGAACCAGGTCCCTTTTCGATCGGCAATGGCAGCAGTGATGTGGGCATAGTTACAGACAAACAGATCGAGATCGCCATCGCCGTCCACGTCCCCAAACGCGGAAGCCGTGCTCATACGCGGATCCCCCGTTCCCGATTGGGACGTGACGTCTGTAAATGCGCCGGTTCCATCATTTTGAAATAACTGGTTGGGGCCGTGGTTGCAGACGTAACAATCCACATCGCCGTCGTTGTCATAATCCGCGAAGGCGGCGGCGGTGGAATAGCCGGGTACGCCCAGCCCGCTTCGATGCGTGTCATCGTGGAACGTACCGTTTCCGTTATTTCGATACAAACAGTTAATCGGAACCGGATCGTTCGGCCTGGCGGGATCAGGCCCGCCGTTGAGAAAGTAGATGTCGTCCCACCCATCTCCATTTACATCCGCCACTGCCACGCCCGCTCCTTTTGATTCGAATAGATATCGTTTTTCTCGGGAGCCGCTGGTTTCCACGAAATCAATGCCATGAAAAATGGCTGTCTCTTTGAAGAGGGGGACGATGGGTGAGTTGGCAGGTTCCTGCGAATCTGCTACAATGCATCCGATTTTCCATAAAATTGTGATTGTAAAAAATAAGGTGTAAGTTCGGTGGTTCATTTTCATTTGATTCGCGAGATACAATCGTAATGCGCGCTATTCTTTTGCGATTTGTACATATTGTGGGTTCTCTGGAAAATAAATAAAGCGATGTCATCGTTCGTGATGAAAAATGTTACGCCGGAATCCTGCCGACATTAGCGGAAATGCCGCCGGGACGGCGGCATTACATTTTCATCCTTCGTTGTGACCAACCGGTCATGAAGGTCTATGTGAAAATATTGTGGTGCGGGCTTCCAGCCTGCGCGTGCAGACCGGAGGTCCATACCACAATTTTTCATCCCTTCGTTGTGATCAACCGGTCATGGCGGTTTATATACGAATCAACGCGGG
>QZKN01000146.1 GCA_003598175.1 Candidatus Omnitrophota bacterium | reverse complement strand
GCATTCGAGGACAAAACCGGCTGCGCGGTGCTGGTGAACACGTCGTTCAATGTACGCGGGGAACCGATCGTCTGTACGCCGGAAGATGCGTATGTGTGTTTCATGCGCACGGAAATGGATTACCTTGTGCTGGGACGTTTTATCCTGGACAAACGCGAACAGCCGGAATTGCAGGACGATGTGGATTGGAGAAAACAATTTACATTGGATTAATCCGTATTGTGCAGACAGCATGTCTGCGCCACAACTTTGAATATCACCGAAGCCCAAGAAAAGGAGCCTTGATTTGATTAAAAAAGAAATTCCTATTCCTTCTCCGCAGGATTTGCGCAAATTCGGGATTATGATGGCGGTGGTGTTGTCCATTTTCGGTTCCATCGCCATCTGGCGACAATACTGGACGATCTTTTATGTGTTGGGTGGGATCGCCGGTTTTGTTTTTTTATTGCCGGCGCTGCTATTTCCGACCATGTTGCAGCCGGTTTATCGGTATTGGATGAAATTCGCGATGGCGCTGGGGTGGTTTAATTCCCGCGTCATTCTTTCCCTGACATTTTATTTGCTCTTCACGCCGATTTCCTTCATTCAGAAATTGATCGGGCGTGACGCGATGGAACGCGAATTCCCTAAAAAGACGGATAGTTATTGGATCGACCGTTCACAGGAAACCTACAAACCGAAACACTTCGAAAAACAGTTTTGAAGCGGCAACACAATCCTTCAATTGTTGATCATTCAACTTAAAGCGCGTCAGCGCCGCGTTCACCGGTGCGAATGCGCACCACTTCGGCGATCGGATAGATGAAGATCTTGCCGTCGCCGACCTGACCGGTGTTGACCGTCGCGCGAATCGTGTCGATCACTTGTTCCGTGTTTTGTTCTTTGACCATGATTTCGACTTTGATTTTGGGCTGAAAAACGACGTTGTATTCTCTTCCGCGGTAGATTTCGGAATGCCCGCGTTGGCGACCGAAACCGCGGACCTCGCTCACCGTCATTCCCGTTACTCCGATCTCTTCCAAAGCCAGCCGAAGGTCTTCCAATTTATGCGGACGTATGATTGCTTCGATTTTATTCATGATGATTTACTCCAGAATTTTACTCATGCCCGTGGACGTGTAATTATAAGCCACCTCGCCGTGTACGGATAGATCCAAACCGGCCATTTCATCTTCCGGTTCGGCTCGTAGCGGCACGAATGCTTTGACGACGAGAAGAATGACAAAGGTTCCGATTCCCGCCAACGCCCATCCGGCCAGCACGCTGACGATTTGATTGACGAATTGCGCGGCGTTGCCGTATAGCAGCCCATCGGCGCCATTGGGATTGACGCTTGTGCTGGCGAAGATACCGGTCGCCAACGCGCCCCACGTCCCGCCGAGACCGTGGACGCCGAACACGTCGAGCGAATCGTCGTACCCGAATTTTTCCTTCAAATAATTGACGCCCAGGTAACAGATCACGCCCGCGCCGAATCCAATAATCAACGCGGAGGGAACCGAAACGAAACCGGAAGCGGGAGTAATCGCCACCAGACCCGCAACCGCGCCGGTGACGCAGCCGAGAATGGTGGGTTTGCCACGATGCGCCCATTCGACGAAAACCCATGCGAGACCGGCTGTTGCGGCGGCGGTGTTGGTGACAGTGAAGGCAATGGCGGCCAAGCCGTTGGCGCCGAGAGAACTGCCGGCGTTGAAACCGAACCATCCGAACCAGAGCATCGAGCCGCCGATCAGCGTGAGCGGAAGGTTGTGCGGCGGCGAGACCGTTTGCGGATAACCGATGCGTTTTCCGATCATGGTACATGCGACCAATGCAGTCACTCCGGAGCTGATATGCACCACCGTTCCACCGGCGAAATCGAGCGCGCCGAGTTTATATAACCATCCACCTTCCTGCCACACCCAATGACATAATGGATCGTAAACGAACGTGGCCCACAAAAGGGAAAAAATCACGAAGGCCTTGAAGTTCATGCGTTCCGCAAAGGTCCCGCTGATCAACGCAACGGTGATGATGGCAAACATGCATTGAAACATGGCAAACGCGAGGTGAGGAATGCTGCCGTTCGCCTCCGGCCCGACGCCGTTGAAGAAAAGGTAATCGAAACCGCCGATGATACCGCCGATATCCGAGCCGAACGCCAGCGAATAGCCCCACAACACCCATTGCACGCTGATCAGGCAGGTTAAAAAAAAGCTGTGCATCAGCGTGGACAGTACGTTGCGTTGGCTGACCAATCCGCCATAGAAAAGCGCCAGGCCCGGCACGGTCATAAACAAAACCAATGCGCTTGAGGTGAGGATCCAGGCGGTATCGCCCGAATCGATTGCCGTTTGCGCCGCCTCTTCCGCGAACGCCGAACCAGCGGTTGCGGCAATGAGTAGAGGCGTTCCCAAACCCCACGAAAACAGACGAAGGTTTTTCTTGTACGACATCACTTCATTCCTTTCCATCAAAATTACGCTGATGTGATTTTCGCAACATTCAGGAGAGGAAAAATTACCCGGCGAGAAATCAATCAGCACTCAATCTGACAAAAAATTCATTTCAGGGATTAGTGCAATGGAAATGCCAATTCTACGAAATAGAGATCGAGAGATGGATATGTGATGTCAATTCATGGAAAATCAAATCCATCCAATTCAATAACCGTTTGGAAATAAAGAACTTATACAAATCAATCCGCAAATCGATTTCATTGGGGCGAAGGGAGGAGTGATGATCAGTCGTTAATTAAAAACAGCCTGACGATGTACATCAGGCTGTTGATTTACGAACGGGTGATCAAAAACCGACAATTGATTTGGACAAAAAGAGTAGGGGCGGTTCGCGAACCGCCCCTACATCATTTAATTCAACGATTCTTACAGCGCTTCCGCTCCGCGTTCGCCGGTGCGGATTCTGACCACTTCGGAAATTGGATAGATAAAAATTTTTCCATCGCCGACCTGCCCGGTGTTAACTGTCGAGCAAATCGTGTCAATCACTTTTTCCATCAATTCTCCGTTCATCATAATTTCCACTTTGATTTTGGGTTGAAAAACGACGTTATATTCTCTTCCGCGGTATAGTTCGGAATGGCCTTTTTGGCGTCCGAAACCGCGCACTTCGCTGACGGTCATACCGGTTACGCCGATTTCTTCCAATTCCACACGAAGATCTTCGAGTTTATGAGGTCGTATAATCGCTTCGATTTTGTGCATGATTCATTGCTCCTTTTTTTATTTCAACCTTTCTTTTTTGGGGGTGAAACAGCAGTTCCCGCCTTACTTTCTCGTGATCAATGCGTAACCACGGTGGTAAAGTCGGGATAGGCGGAGCCGCCGTGCTCGCCGTAGTCCAGACCTTCCATCTCTTCCTGTTCGGAAACGCGCAGGCCGACGGTGGCTTTGATGGCTTTAAATAGAATAAAACAAATCGTGAACGTCCAAACGAAGCAAGCGATAACGCCCACCGCCTGAATCAGAAGTTGGGAAATTCCGCCGCCGTAAAACAGCCCAGTCGGGCCATCGCCGAACGCGGGATAGGCAAACAAGCCGACGGAAAGGGTTCCCCACGCGCCACAAACGCCGTGAACGGAAACTGCGCCGACGGGATCGTCGATGCCAAAGGATTCGATGGCCTGCACAGCAATCACGACGAGAACGCCGGCCAGAAAACCGATCACAATCGCGGCAAAGGGGCTGACGTTATAGCAGGGCGCGGTTATGGCCACCAAACCGGCTAATGCTCCGTTGAGCGTCATTCCCACATCCGGATATTTGAATTTGGACCAGGCGGTTATCATTGCGCCGACAGTTCCCGCGGCTGCGGCCAGGTTTGTGGTTACCGCCACCACCGCCAAATCGCCGCCGACCGTAGTCGTACTGCCGGGATTAAATCCGAACCAACCCAACCATAAAATGAATACGCCGAGCGCGGCCATGGGAATGTTGTGGCCGGGAATGGCTTGCGGGACGCCTTTGATGAATTTGCCTTTGCGCGCACCCAATACGATTGCGCCCGCCAGACCTGCCCATCCGCCGACGGAGTGAACCACGGTCGAACCGGCAAAATCCACGAAACCGAGATTTTCCAGCCATCCTTCCCCGTGAAATAAACTCCCCCACGCCCAATGGCCAAAAATCGGATAAACGATCGCGGTTATACAAACCGAATAAATCAAATACGCATGAAATTTTGTCCGTTCGGCCATCGCTCCGGACACGATCGTTGCCGCCGTTGCGGCAAACACAACCTGAAACATCCAAAATGCGAATGTCCAGTAATCAATCGCCCCGTCTTCGCCGAACATCAAGCCGGAAAGAGCGAAACCATCGGTTCCGATCCAGTTGCCGGCAGTGGTTCCAAACATCAGCCCAAAGCCGACCAGCCAGAAAGCCAGCGAGCCGATGCTGAAGTCCAGAATGTTCTTCATCATGATGTTGATGGCGTTCTTTGCCCGTGTGAAACCGGTTTCCACCATGGCGAATCCGGCCTGCATGAAGAAAACCAGAAACGCAGCGATGCAGGTCCAAAGAATATTACCGTCGTCCTGCAACACATAAGCCGGCGAGGTTTCTTCCTCCGCAAAAGCGGACAGGGCGGACGCCGCCCCTACAAACAACCATACATAAAGCATTAAACGGACGATTGAACTGGCTCTATTGCTAATTATCATGAGCAATGATTCCTTTCCTTTTTGAGAAATGGCTCCTTGATGACTTTTTGTACCAAAATTTAAATAACCCGGGTAAATGGGAATGTCGTCGATGGTTGAATAATGACATACTGAGGTAGGGCAAATGGTATGCCAAATAGAGATTACAATAAAAATGAGACATAATTTGTTTATTTATATGGAGTTGTGTTTACATTGGGAAATAAGTTGGATAGCTGAACAAACAAGGATGTAGATAATATCAAGCAGAATTAAAGGCAGTTGTTCAAAAATAAACAGAGGTCATTCAATGACTGTATCGCTTGCCTTTGCGATCCATACGCCCAAACATGAATCTGTTTACATAGATTGGATTTAAATCCATTTTAAATATAGTTATTATAACGTGATACTTGACGATTTCCATTCCATCATGAGAGAATCGCTTTATGTATTTACATTTCTATAACATCAGAGAGGAGACAGGAAACATGGGTAAGAAATGGTATAAGATTACACGGCTATCGGTTCTATTGGGATTGATGATGAGTTTCATTCCTTCCCTTCAAGCGCAGCAACTGCTGAATATCGATTTTTCCGCTGCCCAGGGGTACGTGAATGGGGATATGGTGGCGGGACAACCCGCAGGGGCGGAATATCCCTGGTTGGATTTACGCGATACATTCGGCGAGGCCACGCAAATTGCAAGTCTGGATCCAGCCGAATTTTTTTATCTGGATAATGAGAAACTGGTGATCCTACAAACCGGAGGCGGCGCATCCTGGGTGATCATCATGTTCCCGCTTCAGACGACAGGTATACTGACCTTAACCTGGGATTGGCAATATATAGGGGAAGCCAATCAATCCATCGATATCGGGATCAATTTAAGCGATACGGCCAACTACAGCGCGAGTATCACAGAAGGATCTCTTTCCGGATGGGGTCGTCAAAGCACCACGGCTCGCATGGCGCAAGCCGGCGTCGTGGATATTTATAGCAGAACTGCATATTCCGCGCTGGAGCCGTTTGATTACAGAGACGGGAAAAAGATTTTCATGCGTTACATCGTGAATTTGGACACAAAGACGTTTGATGTCTATGCTCAAAAAGAAGGCGAAGCCGAAGTCGCCATCGGTCTTGATTGCGGCTATCGGCGGGGCGTATTGCGAGGAATCGATCATCTCTCCATTTGGGAAAGCGGGAGTGAAATAACCGAAGCGCATATCGACAATATCGTACTAACCGCATCCACGGGCGGAACTTACGTGAACGATTGGAACTTATTTTAATAAATAAGATTTTTACTGCATTTCAAATCGCGGAGAATCAGGGGATGTTATCCCATGCTTCGCGGGGAAAATCCCTTCAAAGGGAAGTTATATGATCCTATTGATGTGGCGCGGATTCCTGCCTGCTCGTGCAGACCGGAGGTCCGCACCACAATGTTTTCCATTCTTCGATGTGAACAGCGGCCAACCCGATTGTCTGTTGGAAAACAAGTAAAGGGAAGCGCCAAACGATGAACAAAAACTCTGCATTCACTCTGATCGAACTTCTCATTGTTGTCGCCATTATCGGCGTCCTGGCAGCCATCGCCGTCCCGAATTTTCTGAATGCGCAGCTGCGGGCCAAGATCGCCAAAGCCGAATCCGAAATTCGCAACATCGACGTATCCCTTGAGATGTATCGTCTGGATAACAATCTGTATCCGCCGACTCATTTTCCGGACGGAAATTGGAAATATCCTATCAGTACGCGGCTGTTTCCCTTAACCACCCCCATCGCCTATATGTCATCCGTTCCGGTGGATCCTTTTCTCTATGGTCCGCCGGGCACGCGAATCAACGACGAACAGCTGTGGGCGTACGATACCTACGATTACGTGGATGTCTGGTCGTGTTTCGAGTGGGGCGGATTGACGATTGTCACGTTACCGTTTCGCTGTTCGGAATGGAAAGTAACCAGCGCCGGGCCGGATGCGACCAACACGTACGGACGAGCATATAAGTTCGATGTTACGAATGGATTGCGCAGCTGGGGAGATATCATACGCATCGGTCCTCGATCTTCCCTACCTTGTGAAGATGAGTATGTCGGAAAATAAATAACCATTTCTCCATCCTGCTACCTGATGGGTCGAGTGAAAAGATACTCATGCTGCTTCGATTCGCTTTAAATGACTGATATCCACACGTTGTTTTGCTTTCCATAAATCATATTGGAGTTGAAGCTGCAACCATCCTTCCGGTGTGCGTCCGAACACTTTTGAAAGACGCAAAGCCATTTCCGGACTCACACCAGCGCGTCCATTTAAAAGTGCGGATAGCGTCTTTCTGGTAACTCCCAGGGCTTTCGATGCTTCCGTTACGGATAAATCGAGCGCTTCAATACACAGGTCTCTGATGATTTCGCCGGGATGCGGTGGATTGAACATACTCATGACAAACTCCTTTAATGATAATCTTCATAATTCACATCAAAAACATCTCCATCTTGAATTGTGAAAGTGATACGCTGGTTCGCACTGACATGAACAGCCCAATTCCCTCTTCTGCGTCCTTTCAATTTGTGTAGTTTTAATCCGGGTAAATCCATATCTTCCACGGTTTTAGCAGTATCCAGCAATGCTAGAATCTACGTGAGACGAATGACGTGCTGCGGATTGACGCCGGTTGGTTTACCGGATTCAAACAGTTTTTTTAATCCGTTGTGTTTGAATTTTTGAATCATGGGGATTGTAACTCGTAACGTATCAAGTATCAACTTCAAATACCGGTCATTGAGATATTATTTGAAGAGTTTTATTTTTGTTACGTTATTCTTATAAATTCCTCATACCATTTCGTCAGCTGGACCATTTCCTTCTCTCGATTTCCCGATTCTTCCACGATACCGCGATTAATTTTTCCCCATCGTTTTATTTCCTCTTCGTTCGATTTCATATATATCATTGCCTGGGCAAGAGCTTCAACGTCTTTTGGTGGAACCAGCAAACCGTTTTTTCCGTGTTCGATCCATTCGCGATTAGCGGGGAGATCGGAAAGGATGACCGGTAAGCGGGCGGCGAAGGCTTCGAGCAGAGACAGCGCGGTGCTGTCGGTGGAGGGGACGGAAAGGAAGGCATCGGCGCTGAGAAGGGCGGCGATCAGGCGCTTTCTTCCCACCCATCCGGTGAACAGGATGCGATCCTGAATCCCGAGTTCGTTTGCAAGTTTTTTAAACTGCGTCAGAAGCAGGTCGTCGCCGACCACCACCAGACGGGAACGGGGAAAACGCGGCAAAACCTGCGCAAAGGCGCGGATGATAAAATCGATATTATACAAAAATCGCAGGCGACGGGTGCTGAGAAACACAAAATCGGCGTCGGCGCGAAAGGAATCGCGATTCTCGCTCGAAATGGGTTGCTCAAAATCCGTCAGATCGACTCCCCATTGCAACAAACGCACGTCCGCTTTTTTGCCGGCCAATTTTCGGGCGGTTTCGCATAACGCTTTCGCATCGGCAGTGATGAGCTTGGCCCGCCGCAGACTGAAGGAAACGAGAGAACGGATTAACGGATTTTTTTGCGCCAATACGTTCAGGTCGGTTCCCCACGCCGTCATGACCAGCGGTTTGAAATTCGATAAAGCCGCCCAATAGCCATAGCCGGTCACATTATGGGCGTGAAGGATATCCGGTTTCCATTCCTGAATGTGTTTGCGGACGTTGGCGGCGGCATACAGATGCCTTAACGGGCCCAATCCATGACGCGGAGCAACCTGTCGCACTTCGCATGGGGGCGCGTGTTCGGGAGTATCGGTCAAAAATAGGATTTCGTGCCCTTTATGCTGAAACCAATCGACCATGAAGTGATTGTGGATGGAATCGCCGTCGCCGATATAACAGATTTTCATTGAGATGCTCTTTCTCTTTCGTCCTTTCGCAATGATTGAAAACAACGTGAAATTCGCAAGGAGAAATAGGATTTCCCTTGCCGTACGGAACGATTTTATATCCCTGTATATACAAACGCCGTAATGGTTTTTCCTTCCGTTTGCACGGAAACCTGTGTACGTTGATAAAGGGTTCCGATTTCTTCGTATTCGTCAAGTTTTTTAAATGCTTCTTCGCTGACATTGTAAATAATCTCGCCCGTTACGATTCCATTTTTTTGCGGACGGATGACCGGATAGCCAAAACATGGTTCTGCATGGGCGTAGCCTGGTAGACGCGCGTTCTTTTTCGGATGCGGGACGTCGCCCGTGATGGATTCGAAAATCGACGGATCTTTGAGAGAACCATATACAAATAAATGATGTCGCATTCTATTGCTTCCTTTCCACCGCATTAGGGTTCTTTTTGAGATATAATACGAAGGGCGATAGTGTTGTAATGCTGCGGTGTAAAGCGAAAAGCCATACAGGCGGGATTACTGGTCAGGCGAACGCCGGGAGGTTCCACCATGATATCCGGCAGGAAGGGAATGGCGACGTATCGTCCCGGATTGACTGCGGAATTCCATTGCCGCAATACGACAAATTCGTAATTTTTTCGTAAAAATTCGTTGACCACGGTAAAATCCGAATAGGCGTTGTGCAGAATGAGAATATCGCCTGCCTGCGGAGGCGTTTGTGGAAAAAAGAAAATCTCGCGATCGGACCAGAATCGCATTTTGACGTTGTGATCGGAGCGTCCATATACTTCGTCGGACAACACGCGCGCCCCCATTCCCACGTCTTTAAGAAACTTGGCCGAATCGACCAGATCGCCGAACGTATCGCGCTGAAAATATAAAACACAGCCGCTCATGCCGGACAACGTGAGGATAACGATTGCGCCTATGGTGAATTTGATCGTTGCGGAATGAATTCTCTTTTCTATAAAAACATATCCGCGCGCGGCCAATAGGCACCAGAGCGGAAGGAGAGGTAATAGATAGCGAAATTGGAAAGAAAGAAAGAAGGTTTGGATCGTGAGGAATACGAAAGCGGTTCCGCAGACGAATCCTAGAAATCTTTTTTCATCGGAATTTCCGCGATAATAATGAAATCCGCCGATGAGACCCAAAATAAATAGCGGATAGGTAACCGCCCAGGGCCAATATAACAGAAATCCCTCGAAACAATAAAAATACACCGCACTGCCGTGAAACGCGCGTTCCATGAATTGTTGCGTATGGCCGAATCCACGTCCCACCACCCACCCAACAAGAAGCAGCCACGGTAACAGAGCCAGGAATACCTGAAAACCATGTGTGACGGTGGGCGTGGACGCGGTTTGGTCGAGATTTTCTTCGTGAGAATATTCGGGCTGTCTTCTTTTCCCGAATAAATACAAAATGATGGGAACGAAAAACAAACCTTGATAACGAATCAACGCGGCAAATCCCGTCAACGCGGTCAGGCGCGTCAGGGATCGTCTGGGATTGGACCACAGCAGCCATACTTCGTCACAGCAAAGGATGAAAAAAAGGCAAAACATCGAATCGGTCATGACGCGAAGCGACCAACGGTTGAAAATTGGGGATAGAGCCAAAAAAAGAGTGGCCAGGATAGCGCTACGCTCGCATTGGAATACGCGGGCAGCAAAACGATAAAAGAAAAACAGCGCCAGCAGCGACGCCAGGATCGAAACCAGACGGCCGGAGAGGAGCAAATTTCCAACCAACCGATCAACGAACCACACCGCGGCGGAATACCCGGGGGGGAAGAAGACGACCGGACTTTGCCACAATTGCAGTTGAATGATTCCGTCGGTGTATTCACCCGCATTCAGGTTGATGAGAAACAATTTGACCGCGAGCGATGTGAGAATGATCCACAAAATCGCTCTCGGAATGGACCGGCCGGCGGAGCAGGGAATGGGCACGTCTTCTATCTCCAAGGATGGATTTTTGCCAGTATCTTCTCATTTTATAGCCCGGCAAACAAGAAGAAAGGATGATTCACGCTTGACATGCGAACGAATTGCCGTAAAGTTTGAAACGTGACGCGTTGCCGCGGCAACGCGTTTTCTTATTTGGGTGGACGTGTTTGTTTTCATTCAGTTTTCAAAAAAAACGAGTATACTCTTTTCTTTTAATCCGTAAAAAAATCGCTATCTGCCTTGTGAGCGGTGTTGTCGCCGCCACGCTTCGCAATCGCGACAAATCCATGATGAGCTTGTATAATTACGTGATTATGGCGATTGCAGGAGAATCAGGAGTGATGGCTCAATCATACACTTTTTGAAATGGAACAGTTATGAACCTGGATTCCATCGTTTCAACGTTTTTTAGCGTCTTTCATTTTCTCGTTGTTCTTGGTTTGGCAGTCATTTTTCACGAGTGGGGGCATTTTATCGTCGCGAAATTGTCCGGCGCCAAAGTGGATCGTTTCGCTGTCGGATTCGGTAAAGTTTTATTCAGTCGTCATTGGCATGACACCGAATATGCATTGTGCGCGTTGCCTCTCGGCGGATACGTCAAGATCAAAGGAATGGATCCGGACGACGAAACCACCGGGGCGGAGTGGGAATTTTTACAGTTGGCGGCCTGGAAGCGTATTCTCATCGTTTTGGCCGGCCCCGTGATGAATTTTGTGTTGGCCTTTCTTCTTTACGTGCTGGTGTTTATGAGTTTCGGCGAAGCGTATACCGCAACGACCACCATCGGACACGTCTCGCCCGGCTCGTGGGGTTGGGAAATGGGGCTGCGGAACGGCGACAAAATCGTTGCCATCAACGACAAGGAAATTACGTCGTGGGAGGATGTTTTACTGACGCAATCCGATTTCGAAAAAGATCAATTTCGCATCATCGTCGATCGTGATGGAAGCCGTCTGGACAAGCACTAT
The DNA here is from genome assembly GCA_003598175.1 of Candidatus Omnitrophota bacterium. Lineage (GTDB taxonomy): Bacteria > Hinthialibacterota > Hinthialibacteria > Hinthialibacterales > Hinthialibacteraceae > SURF-12. The sequence goes on along the minus strand of QZKN01000146.1, from coordinate 15,484 downwards.
CAAATTCCAAAAGGGTATGCGGATGACGCCGAGTTCGTCAGACCGCCGGATCTTTTTGAAGGGATCTTTCTCACGCGCATTCTGCCGGGCAGCGCGGCGGAACAGGCCGGCTTGAAGGCGGGTACGGAAATTCTGAGCGCAAATGGTACTACATTCGAAACGCGGGAGGAATGGTCCAAATATTTTTCCGCGCAATATGAGCAGGATGCGGAAGGGAAATACCAGCCCAAAGAAGTGCGAGTCGTTACGCGGGATACGCAAGGCGCGACGACAGCCATTCTGATTACCCCGGAATTGGTGTTTCCCGCGGAAGACGCGATTCCGAATCAGCCCGTCACACGATTGGGATTGCTGTTTCATGGCGAAATATCGGTCGAGGAAAATTTGTTGCCGACCGTCAATCCGATCGGAATCACGCCGAAATTGAATCCCGTCATCGGCGGCGTGCAGGAAGGGAGTCCGGCGGAAAGCGCCGGCATCACGAGAGGTTCCCGCATCGTAAGACTGAACGACCAGGAAATCGACGATTTTAATGATATCCGCATCATCGTGCAGGAATCGCTCGAGGAACAGGAGGATGGAACCGTTGCCGCCAGACCGTTGGCCGTTACGTGGTTGACTCCACAAAGTGAAATGAAAAACGGAACCGTCACGCCGGAAATCATCAAGGAACCGATGTTGACTCGCTCCAGTTTAAAAACGGGGAAGTTGTATTATCTGGCGCGCATCGGCATCGATCAGCAATACGACCGGAAAACCATGGGAGTGATCGGCTCCATCGTCGCGGGATGGCAAAAAACGATCCACATCTGCGGTTTTATGATCGGCTTCTTGTACGACCTATTCACCGGCGGCGTCTCTCCCAAACTCGTGGGTGGGCCGATCGCCATTTATCAGATTTCCGCCGAAACCGGCCGCTGGGGATTGGAGAGATTTTTGAGTTTTATCGCTTTACTGTCAGCCAATCTGGGATTGATCAATCTCTTTCCCCTGCCTCCGTTTGACGGCGGCCATATCCTGTTTTATTCTTACGAAATCATTCGGATGAAGCCCGTGACCATGAAACAAATGGAAAATTTCGGAAAAATCGGATTCGCGCTGATCATCCCGTTGATTTTATGGATCTTCATCAACGATTTGAACCGCATTGAGTTCTTTTCCTGGATCGGCGGGCTGATTCAAAAGGCATTTGGAGCATCATGAGACAATCATCAGGTTACTTTCCCACATTACGAGAGATTCCGAAAGAAGCGGAGGCCAAAAGCCATATTCTTATGCTTCGCGCCGGCCTGATCCGGCAATTGGCGGCGGGTTTGTATACCTATCTGCCCGTGGCGCGGCGAGCCTTGCTGAAAATCGAACAAATCGTGCGCGAAGAAATGGATGCGGCGGGCGCAATCGAGATTCTGATGCCCACTCTCCAGCCCGATTCGTTGTGGAAAGAATCGGGGCGCTGGGATGTCATGGGACCGGAATTGATGCGATTGAAGGATCGCAGCGACCGCCTCTTCGTTTTAGGACCGACGCACGAAGAAGTGGTGACCAACCTCGTCGCGGGCGAGTTGCGTTCGTATCGCGATCTGCCGAAAAACCTGTATCAAATTCAAACCAAATTTCGTGATGAGATTCGTCCGCGCTTCGGCATCGTGCGCGCGCGTGAATTCATCATGAAAGACGGTTATTCCTTCGACGTCGACGAAGCCGGCGCGGCGCATTCGTATCAGCGGATGTTCGATGCGTACAAACGCATGTTCAAGCGCATGGGATTGACCACCATGCCGGTGGAAGCGGATACCGGCGCGATGGGAGGTTCGCATTCGCACGAGTTTATGGTTCCCGCCGCCATCGGCGAGGCGGAAATCGTTTCCTGCCCCCACTGCGGTTATCAAACGAATCGCGAGCTGACTCCTTCCTGTCCGATCGAGGAAACAGCGGCAAAACAGGATTCCATTCCACCCATTGCAGAAGTGCATACTCCGGATTTGAAAACCGTCGAGGAGGTGGCCGCGTTTCTTCAAACCACCCCGCAACAGATGATCAAAACGATGGTTTATACGGCCAATGACAAACCGTATGTCATCTTGTTACGCGGCGACCATACCATCAACGAAGCCAAAGTGGCGCGCGCGGTCGGCGCGCCGATTGAAATGGCGTCCCCCGAAATGATATTCCAGGTAACCCGGGCCGCCGTCGGTTTTGCCGGTCCTGTCGGTTTGCGGGATTGTGAAATCTGGGCCGACCATCACGTCCGTACGATCGCATCGGGCGTCGCCGGCGCCAACAAAACCGATTATCATATTTGCAACGTCGTTCACGGACGCGATTATCAAGTCAACCGCTGGGAAGATTTTCGCTGCGTCGATCCCGGCGATCTCTGCCCGAAATGCCGCGCGGGAAATCTGGCGATGAGCTGGGGCATCGAAATCGGTCACGTTTTCGTATTGGGTACGAAATACAGCAAAGCATTGGGCGCTTATTACACGGACCCGAACGGGGAACAAAAACCGATGGTGATGGGATGCTATGGGATCGGCGTCAGCCGCATTCTGGCCGCCATTATTGAAGAACATGCCAACGAAACCGGAATTGATTGGCCTGTTTCCATCGCGCCTTATCATGTACACCTGCTCAATCTTTCGCTGAAGAATGAGGCGGTGACTCAAACCGCAGAACAATTATATACCTCGCTGCTGAATGCGGGGTTCGGCGTCGTGCTTGACGACCGCGACGAACGGCCGGGCATCAAATTCAAGGATTCGGATTTGTTCGGATTCCCTTATCAAATCGTTGTGGGGGAAAAATCCCTGCAAAACGGAACCGTGGAATTATTGATTCGCAGCACAAACGTGAAGGAATCGATTTCTCCCGATTCCTGTGTCAATCGCATTCAAGAGCAATTTCAATCGGACATGGCCCGTTTGGCCGCGGCGTAACCTTTATTATGATCGAAATCACCTCTCTCGAGGCGTATTCATTCACGGAGCAGGATCAGGTCGTCGTTGCCTTGGGATTTTTTGACGGGATCCATCTCGCCCATCAAAAAATCGTGGCAACCTGCATCGCCCGCGCGCAAGCGCGAAACGGCAAATCGGTCATTTTCACCTTTCAAAATCATCCCAGTTCCATTCTGACTCCTGATCGCAGCACCCGTTTGCTGACTCCCTATCTCTTGAAATTACAGCTGCTTGAATCGATGGGCGTCGACGCCGTCATCGGCGTGTTGTTCGATATTCCCACCTGCAGCATTTCCGCCGCCAATTTTATCAACGATGTTTTAATCGGGCGACTGCGGGCCAAAGAAATCGTGGTCGGGTATAATTTTGCTTTCGGAAAAGGACGAGAAGGCAATGTTCACATGCTGAAAGCCTGCGAATCCGACCAATTCGAACGAGTTACCATCGTTGACCGTCTGATGTACGAGGAACAGCCCATCAGCAGCACGTTGATCCGTGGAAAATTGTATCAGGGGGAACTGAGCGAGGTTCATAAACTGCTGGGTCGATCTTATCAGCTCTTCGGCCAGGTCGTACGCGGAAACGGACGCGGTAAAACCATCGGTTTTCCCACCGCCAATCTCAACGTCGGCGGGCAAATCGTCCCCCCGAACGGCGTTTATGGCGTGCGCGTACGGGAAGAAAGCCTGCATCAGCCGCCGCGCTTGGGGGTTATGAATATCGGAGTGGTTCCCACCTTTGAAAGCAAGGAGATTCGCAGCATCGAAATTCATATCCTGGACTGCCATGAAAATCTTTACGGTAAAAATCTGATCGTTGACATTCTTTATTATCTGCGCGGCGAGCAAAAATTCTCCGGCCCGCCACAACTCATCGAGCAGATTCAAAAAGATATTGCCGTGTTCCGCCATCAGATCGAGCAAGGCGGGGAGTAGCCGACCTTCCTAGTCGCCTGATTTCAAAAGAGCGGCCTGGACAATTTTCTCATGAATCCAATAACCGTTTTCCCGCATTTCCTGAAACGCATTGCCGATTTCCGATAACAATCCGTTTTTCCTGGCTTCAACCAAACGGAGCAGAGATTAGGGATTTTGAGTATTCTCCCTCCCCAGTTCCCCCCAAAAAGATTACTATTCACCTGATGAATAATGAAACTCTTGATGAGTTATTATAAAAACAGGAAGGGAGAGCAAACAATGGTACGTATCGTGCACAAACCTGCTCGTTTTTTTATTGAGTCATTGTGGTTGATCTTGATTATTGGTCTGGCGGGAGTGGGGCACGCCCAACCACAACCGACAGGTTCGTGGGATTTCGACGATTCGAATAATCCCCTGCGAGCGACCATCGGCGAGGATTTGGCGCTTGTCGGATTGCATACTTCTATTCCCGGCCTGAATGCAGCCGACGGCGCCGTAGCCATTGGAACCGGAAATTATTATATTGCCTATCACGGCATCGCCCCCAACGGCGGCGGCGGGTACGTCAATCAATATACCCTTGTGTTCGACGTCAAACTGCCGGAATTGGGCGTTTGGTATTCCCTTTTCAACACCAATGAATCCAATGCGAACGACGGCGATGGCTGGATCAATCCGACCGGCCAAATTGGCGTGGGCGCCACCGGCTATTCGGAAAGGACAATCACCGCCGGCTTATGGCATCGTATTGCCATTGCCGTGGATCTGGCGGCGGGAACGATTGACTATTACTTGAATGGAGAACCGATCCATCATGGAACCGGGCAGGCGCTGGACGGCCGTTTTTCCTTGTATTCCATCAACGACAGCACGCCCTGGCTTTTGCTTTTCGCCGACAACGACGGCGAGGACAGCGCGATTTATGTGTCGAAAGTTTCCGTTTATGACGTTGCGCTGCCGGCCGATCAGGTTGCCGCATTGAAAGGAGCAGGCGGCAACGATGCGCCAGTGGAAGGACTCCCGATTGTCGTTTCCGGTCCGGTCAAACCGTCCATCACGGTTCACCCCGCAAATCCTTCCGGCATGGACGACATTCATCTGAACGGCTCCGAATTTCGCAGTATGGATAATAATTTTATCGCCGGCTCAAAGTGGGAAGTTTCGCTTGACTCCGCATTTCAAAAAATCCTGATTACCCGCACTTTCACGATTGAAAACACGATCAGCGATGAACAATTTACTCAAATCGAATTGGAAAACAGCTATTTTCCGCTCAACCGGACTATTTATGCGCGCGTCGCCTATACCGACGATGCGGGGCTCACGTCTCCGTGGTCGGATACAGTCAGTTTTACGATCGGCGGTTTGGGTAACCGGTGGATTGTATATTCAGAAAACTTTGAGAAAACGGAAGTGAATCAGCTGCCGGTGGGTTGGGAAGAGTTCAATATCAATCCGGAACGCCCGGATCCGCCCGCGGTCAACGACGGCGCGAATGACTTTTATTATCCGCAATTAAAGACCTGGTCGGTGCAGGACTATGATTATCTGATGCAACTGCCATGGTACCCGACGTGGGAGGACAAGGCGTCGAATCCACCCGGCGTCGTCGAAACGGATCTGCGCATCGTGGAGGGGAAGAGCGCTCATGCGGATACCGCCAACTTCGACAGCGCGACTGCCTATTATGAAGCGCATCTATTGTCTCCCGAAATCGATTTGAGCGGCGTCACGGATGTGGTGGTGGCGTTCCACAGCAATTACGTGCAAAATCAGGACAACATCGTGATCGTGGAATATACATTGGACGGCGGCTCCGTCGACATGCCGGAAACTCCGCCACACGGAGAACTCCCGGTCTCGCCGGGAAAACCCATCGGCAAATGGCATCCGATCCTCTATTATATGGATAGCAACCTGGTCCAATATTTCGATGCGGTGATCGATGCGGAATTGACCTTGATTCAATCGGCGGAAGGATTGACGTTTCTTTATGACGATTATGTGTTTGCGAAAGAAGATCATACGTATGCGGAACTGGCGCCATTCGTGAAACCGCGTATCAACGACCACATTTCCGACAGCAAACGCTTTGAACGCATGGCGATTCCCGCATTGGATAACCAACCGTCGGTGCGCATTCGTTGGATGGTGATGGGAACCTATAGTTGGTACTACGGATTTGACAATTTTCAAATTTGGGGCGTCGGGGGAACACCTGTGGAGAATTGGTCGCTCTATTAAATCTCCCCATGAAAAGGAATTTCGATGAAACGAAACGGTTTTACGTTGATCGAGTTGCTCATCGTGGTGGCCATTATCGGCATTCTCGCCGCCATTGCGGTTCCGAATTTCATCAACGCGCAAATCCGCGCCAAAATGAGCAAAGCCACGGCGGACATGCGCGCGCTCGCCGTCGCGATCGAAATGTATCGTCTCGACAACAATCATTACCCATGCGACGGGCAGGAACCCACCTGTCCGTGGCCGTGGGCGACCAACGCCTGGCGGTTGACCTCGCCGATTCCCTATATGAACAGCCTGCCGATTGATCCCTACGCGGACGAAACTCCGTGGGAAGACAACGCAGTGAAATTTTATTGGTATACGACGAAGGATGGATATGGCGGAGCGCGGGCGTCCGGCCGGCAAACCGTCGTGAAGGGGAGAAAAAACGTCCGCCTGTACGATCCGCCGCGAGACGGTTTTCACTTCGGGCTGATTTCTCCCGGTCCGGATAAATGCTGGGAGTGGGACCGTCCGTATTTTACGGATTTCACCCGCGATTATGTCGGCGATGTCTTGTATTATGCCGTAAGCAACGGCGTGATTTCCAACGGCGACTTGTATCTGTTTGGTCCGGGAAACAGCTATAATCCACCGTCCGATTTTCGATGAGTCCAAGGGTTCCTCGTTGCCCAAGGACAAATCCAGCAGCCGTTCATAGAATCGTCCAATCCGCGACCGGTAGCGTTCCGGAGAGAAATCCTCCTGCGCGCGCAGACGAAGCGCGTCCTGGAGCAGTCGTGGCGCTTTTCGCGTCAGGAGAGTTTGCACCTGCTTCCGGATCGCCTCACTGGGCATGATTCCCTTAACGGTATTCCATCCATAATTTTAAGTTTATGGTTATATCTGGCCGGGAGAGTCTTGTAAAGGGGGGGAATTACACATTCTGTTATTTTCTTGTTATTTTTTCACTTCAGGCGGCTGACCTGTTACGATTATTATCTTCATTGGAAGATCAAATGGATTGATTGAGTATCAGCTTTTGAAGAAGCGTCCGTCCACTCCAATTAACGTTTTTTGTGGTAGGACAACCTTTTTTTGCGCATCTTCCGTGGCCTGCCCGATTATGGACGCTGGGATGTTGTATTTTTGGGAAATTTCAATGGCCTTGTCCGCGTCCGCCGCATCAAGCACGATGCAAAATCCGATTCCCATATTAAAAACATAATACATTTCCTGATCCGCAATGTCGCCGGCGGTTTGGATCAAATCGAAAATCGGCTGCGGGGGCGGCAATTGATCGATGCAAAATCCGATTTCCGCATCCACCCGCGCCAAATTCATCAATCCGTCGCCGGTGATGTGCGCCAACGCTTTGATGTCCAGTTTTTGGTTCAACATCTCGATGACCGGTTTGACGTAAATCATCGTCGGTTCCAGCAGTTCTTCGCCCAGCGGCCGTTCCAATTTTCCGGCGGGTTCGTGCAGCGAGAATGAATTGTTTTGCAGCAACACTCTGCGCGCCAGCGTAAAGCCGTTGCTGTGCACGCCGCTGCTGCGCATCCCCACCACCACATCGCCCGGTCGGACATCGCGGCCGGTGAGCACACGGTTCAGCGGCACTGTTCCGACGCAGGTTCCGACCAGATCGAAGGCTTTGCCGTCGCGGCTGCCGTGGATCAATTCCTTCACTTGCGCAATTTCGCCGCCGGGAATGGTGATGTTGGCCTGCACCGCACCGGCGTAAAATCCCTTGATCAGTTCGGTGATGAAAGCGGGATCGGCGATTTCGACGGCGATGTAATCCACCAGCGACAGCGGCTCCGCGCCGACGCAGAGAACGTCGTTGACGTTCATGGCCACGCAGTCGATGCCGACCGTGTCGTATTTTTCCATCGCCTGCGCGATGAGGATTTTCGTGCCCACGCCGTCGGTGGAAATGGCGAGTCCCAAATTGTTGCCGAGGTCGATTACGTTGGCGAAATATCCGATATCCAGAACGGTTTTTCCCAGCATGGGACGTAATTCAAAGGTTTTTCTTATATAATAACTGATGTCCTTCACCGTTCGAGACGCGGCTTCCGCATCCACGCCGGACTGTTTGTAACTGGTGGGCTGATCGTCGTTCATAGTGTAATACATTCCTTTGTGATGGATTGGCAGATGAATGAGAAGATGGTGCACGCATTGAAAAGTTACTGGAATTGAGTCGGATCGATGACAACGTGTTTAATGCGTTCTCGTTTCCACGTGTAGGTCGTATGCACCATCCCGTCTTTCGTTTGAATGACCGCCGGGTAGGAAAATTCGCCGGATTCGTCTTCCAGCGTCAGCTTTTTTTCCCACGAATCGCCGCCGTCTTTCGACAGCGCGACGTTGATTTGCCGCCGGGAATTGTCCGTGTGATTATACACCATCACTACGTCGCCATTGCGGAGGTTCACCGCGTCGATACCGGAGTTCGGATTGGGCAGGTCGATCGGTTTGGCAGGTTCCCAGGTTTTACCCCCATCTTTCGATATGGAAGAACAAATTTTTCCGATCCTTCGTGTCGCTCGGCATACCATGCGCAAATTGCCGTCGCGATCGTGAAACAACGCCGGCTGAATCAAGCCGTATCGGATTCCCGGAACTTCGATAGGTCCATATTTTGCCCAGGTTTTGCCGCCGTCCGGCGTAAGTTCCATCCAACATGCCCAGGCGCGCCAGCTTTCGACCGACGAACCGCAGACCAACGTACCATCCGCCAATAAAATCGGTTTGTTTTTAATCGGACCTAAAATTCCGGCGGGGAGCAATTTCTCTTCCGACCAGGTTTTACCGCCGTCAAGCGATCGTTTCAACAATCCGGACCAGTCTCGTGGGCTGGGACCGGCTTTATAAAATAAAAGGACCTCGCCGGAAGGCATTTGAAACAAAACCGGATTCCAGCATGGCACACCTTCCGCCGTCGCGACTTCCACCGGTTTTGTCCAGGCATTTCCTTCCCGCCTCGCCGCCCAAATACCTACATCGTTTTCCCCTTCATCGGTTCCACCGAACCATGCCGCTAAAATCGTTCCCGCTTCCACCTCCACCAGCGTTGACGCATGGCAGGAAGGGAAGGGAGCGGTTTCGTAGATGAATTCATTCACCACAACGGCGGGATGAACGTTTTCCACTGCAAAAGCAACCATTCCTATACTCCCAAGAATGAGAATCACGGCGATTATTTGTTTTAACTTCATATCCTAATCCTTTCAATTCGATTTTTGAGTACATTCCATCATTATTACTGTGATTGGCCATGATGAAAACGATGCTTAAGTTTGGGAGTAGTATATGAACTCCTGCGCCTCTCCGCAATGGTTTAGGAATCGATCGTGGTTGGAAATAATCCATTCCGTTTATGAAAATTTCAAATTGAGTTGTGGTACGTTGAAACGTGACGCCGCCATCATGACGGTAATTCCGCTATTGCCGGCAGGATGCCGGCGTTACAATGGAGGCAGGATGCCAATGCTACTTTTTCATCCAAAAAAGAGGAGAGAGGTAGCATTTCCGGCGTTTTTTTGGCATGATGGGGGAGTTTTTTTATGGGGAGGAGAGACGTGAACACAGAGATCAAATACGAAGGTCCGATTTCGATTGAAGAAGACGAGTTGCCGCAACTGATCGAACTGCTCAATCTCGTTTTCCGCCCGAACGGCGGCGATATGGGCATGGATTACCCACGGCATGTGGGAAAGAACAATCTCGCTAATATACGCGTAATTAAACAAAACGGAAAAATCGTTTCCCACGTGGCGACATCGGTTCGGCCGGTTTTGTTGGGCGGTATTCCCACGAAAGTGGCGGGAATCGGAGCGGTGGCGACTCATCCCGATGGACGCGGGCAAGGTCTGGCTTCGATATTGATGGATGATGCGGTGAGCCGAAGCGTTCAGCAGGGCGCCGATATCATGCTGATTTCCGGCGATTTAGGCCTCTACCGCCGCATGAATGCGGTGGATTGCGGCAGTTTTTCAGAAGTCCGCATCAAAAAAAGTGAATTGGCGCCGTTTTCGGAAATGGTAAAGGACCTGATCATCGACGAGGTGATCGAACAGGACATTGACAGGATTACCTCTTTGCGCAGCACCTTATCCACTCGTTATCTTCTGCCGCGGGAAGACATGGCTGCGCTGTTGAAATGCAAAATGGTCATGGACAAACCCTCGGATTGGTGGATGATCCGCAATTATGAGGAAGCGGTGGGATTCGGCGTGATTCATTGCAAGGGGAAAGACCTGTTTTTACTCGATTGGGTGGGGCGTCCGTCGGTTTTAAACGGCGCCACCGGCGTATGGTTCGAAATTTACGAAGCCGACACGCTGACGTACGTGCCGGTACTTCCGTCTTTTGTGCCGCTGGCCTGGCGCGGCTTCATTCAGCGGGAACGATATTTCGACGGTACTGTTTTGGTTATCGACGCCAAACGATTTTTGAATCGCGCAATGGATTATCTGGCTGAACGAATCGGTGAGGAGAAGCTAGCCAAATTAAAAATCAAAGCATCAGGACAATATGTCCGATTCAAATTGGGAAAAGACGAGGTGGAATTCGTTAATGGCGGCGAACTGGCGCGATTTTTCTTTGGCGAACCGAACGCAATTATTCTGTCCGAACGCCTTTCGGCGGAGACGGAGTTGTATCAGTTGCTTTCCCATGCGTTTCCCGTACCGCTGGTTTGGTATGGGATCGGGTACGTGTAAAATGACTGGAACATCAAACAGCGAATGGAGTGTTTTCGTTATAAGCATAATCAAACAATCCGAAAGGGGATGCAAGGATGAGTAAAATCCGTAGATACACCATGGCGCAAGCCTTATTGAAATTCTTGTGCAATCAATATGTGGAGAGAGACGGAGAGGAAAATCAATTTTTCCAAGGCGTGTTTGGGATTTTCGGTCACGGCATGGTTGCCGGTTTGGGGCAGGCGTTGGAAGAATATAAGAACGAAATGCGGTATTATCAGTGCCGCAACGAGCAGGGCATGGTTCACATTTCCACGGCCTTTGCGAAAATGAATAATCGCAAAAAGGCGTTCGTTTGCACCTCCTCTATCGGTCCCGGCGCGACCAACATGATTACCGGCGCCGCCACGGCGACAATTAACCGTCTTCCCGTCCTGCTTTTGCCGGGCGATATCTTTGCGCGCCGCAACGTCGCGCCGGTTTTACAGCAGCTGGAATCGCCGCAGACGCAGGATATTTCCGTCAACGATTGTTTCAAACCGGTCAGCCGCTATTGGGACCGTATTTACCGCCCCGATCAGCTCATCACTTCTTTGCCGGAGGCCATGCGGGTATTGACTAGCCCTGCGGAAACCGGCGCGGTGACAATCGCCATTCCACAAGACACACAAACGGAAGCGTTCGACTATCCCGAAGAGTTCTTTACCAAACGCGTTCATCATATTGCGCGGCCGAAAGCGGAAGATGTGATGCTGGACCAGGCGGTTGCGTGGATTCTGCAAAGCAATAAACCCATGATCGTCGCCGGCGGAGGCGTCATTTATTCGGAAGCCACGAAGGAATTGTCTGAATTTTGTGAAACGTTCGGCATCCCCTCCGCCGAAACGCAGGCAGGAAAAGGCTCGCTGCGATGGGATCATCCTTATAATTTGGGCGCAATGGGAGTGACGGGAACTTCGGCGGCAAATCGAATCGCGCGTGACGCGGATCTGGTTATCGCGATCGGCGCCCGTTTTTCCGATTTCACCACCGCTTCCAAAACGGCGTGGGCGAATCCCGACGTTCGTTTTATCAATATCAACGTTTGCCACTTCGATGCGGTGAAACATTCCGCGTTGGCTTTGACGGCGGATGCGAAATCGGCTCTTCTCGATTTGAGCGCACGATTAAAAGCCGCCGGAAAACGGCCGGATGCTTCTTATCAAACAGAAGTTGGCAACCTGATCGCGGATTGGAGAAAAGAAGAAGAGAGACTCTTCTCGCTGGGCAGCACGCCCATCAGCCAAGGCGAGGTGATTGGCGCTGTGACTAACTTCGTTGGGCCTGATGATGTGATGGTTTGCGCCGCCGGCGGCTTGCCAGGCGATCTGCACAAACTATGGCGTACGCAAAGTCCCCGCAGCTATCATCTTGAATACGGCTATTCCTGCATGGGGTACGAAATCGCGGGTGGTCTGGGCGTGAAAATGGCCGATCCGTCTCGCGAGGTTTACGTGATGGTCGGCGACGGCTCGTACCTGATGCTGGCCAACGAAATCGTCACCTCGGTGCAGGAAGGATATAAGTTAAATATCGTTTTTCTGGACAATCATGGTTTCAACTGCATTCGCGGACTGGCCAAAGCGTGCGGCAGCCGCGGTTTCGGCAACCAATTTCGTTTTCGGGATACTCACTCAGGCGACCTGGCGGGGAATTGTCTGCCCATCGATTTTGCGGCCAACGCCGCCAGTTTGGGCGCTCACGTGATTAAAGTTTCAACCAAACAGGAACTCGAACAGGCGTTGGCGCAGGCAAAAGCAATCGATAAAACCACGTTTATCGCCGTTGAAGTCAATCCTGACGAATACGTGCCCGGTTACGATTCGTGGTGGGATGTCGCCGTCGCCGAAGTGTCGGAAATGGAAAGCGTCCGCAACGCAAGAGCGGCCTATGAAAAAATGCGAGAAAAAGAACGATATTTTCTATAAACAGGATTGTGTAAGATCCTGAAATTGCATATCTTCCACCGCGATTTGATTGTCCGGAAGATTTTTTTGATTACATACCGACATTTCGCTATGCTCTCATCGATTTGTCCACTATAAGCGACGAACAAATTCAAGGCGGAGCCGATTTGAAGGCCGCGTTGATGCTCATGAAATATATCTTTCATCCCAACCTGCGCGACTATGTTCCGGAATTATTCAGAATCCTTAAAGCGGCTCGGAATCAACCGGATTTTCTGCTCTTTTTTGAAGCGTTTATGCTATACTTATTACACTACCTGGATCAGGATTATCATGAAGAAGTGGAAAAGCGAATTCAAATCGAGTTGCCGGAAGAAGGAGAGCGAATTATGCCATCGGTTGCCGATAAATTAAAGCAAATAGGACGGGAAGAGGGACGGGAAGAAGGATGGGAAGAAGGACAATTATCGCTCATTTCGCGTTTACTCCAGCGTAAATTTGGAGTGATTGATCCCTCTTTGTCAGCACAGCTTCATCAGTTATCGATTGTCCAAGTGGAAGAACTGGCCGATGTATTGTTCGAGTGGAACGATCTCAATGATTTCAAGGCTTGGTTACAGCAAAAACTTTCGTAATCTGGTAGAATGATTTTTAATTTTTTTAGTCCAATTTGAGTAGGGGGGGATGAATGGAATGAATCCCGCTATTCGACTCGAAAAGGTGGGTTTCACTTTGTTCAATCCACCCTACGGTTTACTGAATTTCCAAATAATCCTTATCCGGCAGGGGGAGAAATTTGGCGTGTGGTTCGGTTTGATACCAATACGCCACCGATGCGATATCGTCCTGCAAAGGCAGATATCTGCCGCCGGAACGCCATCCCAGGGCTTGAATCGTCACTTTCAAATCGGTTTCGAAGCGGATCGGATCCATAATGTGCCAGCGATAGAGTCCGAACCGCATTTGGGATTTATAAAGACCATCCGGCCGGATGACTTGCGGCATGCCGGTGTAGGGAGTGGTGAATTCCTGATAGCGTTTTTCCGCTTTGTTTTCGAAATTATAGGAGCCGCAGAAATAATCTTCCGTGCCGGTTCCGCAAATGGTGGGAAAATCGGTATCGCCGTCCATGAAAAATTTGATTTCGCCTTCTCCCCACCAACCGTTGTTGTTGACGCCCCAGCACATATAGGTCCCGACAAATTGACCGCGGCCTTCGACGCCATCCAGAATGGTGTACACCTCTTGATACGGCACCGGGTTGGTGCGGCGGAACTGGGCGTGGAAATACGCGGCGTCCGCGGGGATGTCCGTCAACGTGTAATCGATCTGGTAATAAAGCCGCATATCGTTTTCGTCGATGTTTTCCACCGTGATTTTGCATTTGTTGCGGAACGGCATTACCCAATAGCAATTGAAGGCGCTGCCGGGATTGACGCAGACGGCCAGCGAACTGACCTGCGCGTATTCTCCCCATCCACAGGCGAAAAAGTCGCCGATCGGGCACTCGACCGAAGGGGATTCCTCGTCATCCCAAAAAATCCGGAGAATTGAATAGCGCAAGTGGCCGGTGGGAGTCAACCAGATGTGCTGAATCGCGCCTGGTCCCTCGATTTCCGCCAGTGTGAACGTGGATTTCTTCTCGATGCTGACGGACGGGGAAACTTTCCAACCCTGGCCAAGGTCGCGTGCGGCGTTTTTGCCCGTTCCTTCTGTCGCCATCCCGCCTTTTCCTTTTTCGCCGGTGAAATTTTCCGGGCTGATGGAGCGGGATTTGGCGTTTGATAAGCGATAGAGGTTGCCCATGTTCATATTGAGGCCATTGAATTCCGCCGCATGGACCATCCACCCTCCCGTTGCCAGCATAACAACCGCCATGATCATACACTGTGCGATACAATTTTTTCGTTTCATCCTTTTTTCCTTTCCTTTTTTGAATAGACGCCGCAGAAGTGCGGACGTGATACATTTTCTGCTCGTCGACGGGGGTATATGTTCTCGATTCGCATATCGATTTATCTCCCGACTCATGAACCACTGGCATATCATAAGCCGGACCTGTCCGGTAATCTACGGTGAGAGAGGAAGAAAACGATTGTCCGGTGGAAGAGGGAATAACACCCTATAAATTGTGATTAAGGATTGCAAAAATTAAGAACCACTACAACGAGAAAGTCCTCTTTTGCTTTGGTTGTTTTGATTTCATGTTACATCCGTCGGAACAATAAATGAAATTCATTTTCAAGACGAATTCAAAGGCAGTTTAATTGAGCACTCCCCCTTTTTTTCCAGGCGATTATAGGATATACCTCTTAACAAGATGGGGATGCATGTGCTAACTTAGCCAATATGCATTTGATTTGTTGATGTTATTGAAACGGAGGAACGGTGATGCGCAGCAGATTTTTATGTCTCATTACATGTTATTGTATTCTTGTTGGGGTAGTGGGAATATACGACGCAAATTCCAGCTGGGCGCAGGCGGCAGAAACGCCGACGGAGACGCCGACTTTACCGCCTCTGATCGAAACGCCAGTGGAGTCGCCCACGCCATTGCTGCCAATCAATATTCCTACAGAAACGCCGACATTACGGCCGCCAATTGAAACGCCGACGGAAACGCCGACGCCGCGCCCGCCAGTAGAGACG
Source organism: Candidatus Omnitrophota bacterium (assembly GCA_003598175.1). Lineage (GTDB taxonomy): Bacteria > Hinthialibacterota > Hinthialibacteria > Hinthialibacterales > Hinthialibacteraceae > SURF-12. The sequence continues at coordinate 74 of QZKN01000146.1, read as the reverse complement.
CCGACGGAGACGCCGACGCCGCGACCACCGATAGAAACGCCGACGGAATCGCCGACGCCGCGACCACCGATAGA
>QZKN01000035.1 GCA_003598175.1 Candidatus Omnitrophota bacterium | reverse complement strand
AACGATTGGATTACGCAATTAATTCTGGCCAAGCAAGATAACTCTAGCAATCCTGCACTTTGGAGGAAACTTGGTTAGAATAAACTTCGAACTGTCGAGTTATCATGAGAAAATTACCCATCTTTCGGAAAGGGGAACAAAAATGAGGAACAAGGAAATCAAATGTATGGGGATCTGGGGATTCGCACTGGCCATCGTTATTGCGAGCGGAGTTGGAAGCGTGAGGGCGCAAAATCGCGACAATCAGAACTGGCAAGCCGGTAAACATTTCATGGAGACGCAGGTTTACACGGAACAGGAGGATCAGGAACTATTAAAATCATTTGAGTATCTGCGCGTGGCGGACGTATCCGACGGGATGGATAAAGTCGGCATGAAAAACATCGGTTTGATGGATCCCGCCATCCATCCGCTGTGGAAAGACACGGAAACCTTCACGCATCGGATCATCGGAATCGCCGTCACCGCTCGGTATGTTCCCACGCAAAAACCACATACCGGCCCGATGGAAACGGACGCGCACGACCGCTGGGCCGGAAATTTCTATACCCACTATTCTCCCGAACCGTTCACGAATTTATTACGCAAAGGTTCGGTGTTGGTGCTCGACGATGTGGTGGACGGCGATGTGGGAACCATCGGATCCAATAATATCATGTCGTGGGCGCTGAAAGGCTGCGTGGGAGTCGTGACCAACGCATCGGCGCGCGATACCGACGAAATCATCCTCGAAAAAATTCCCCTCTATTTGCGAAAAGTCGGCAGAGGCATCCGCCCCGGCCGCAACGAAATCGAATCGGTGAACCGCCCCATCGTGTGCGGTGGAGCGCTGGTCATGCCGGGCGACGTGATCGTTGCGGACGGCGACGGCGTGATCGTAGTCCCGCGCGCTGTAGCGAAGGAAGTGGCGCAATACGCGCAAAAAGTGATCGCAGGCGACAAGGCGGGACGGCGGGCGTTGTATAAAAAACTAAATCTACCGGAAGACGACACCGTGCGATAATATCAATACCCCCCTTGGAAAATCCATCACAGGATCGCCCATACAGAATTGTCGGAGTTACACCTGTTGACATTATTTATTTGAGCCCTACTATTAAGTATACGAAATAACTTTTGAAAAGGATTGGATTGTTTTCCATGCCTGCGAATTCCAAACTTTGTGATCAGGTTTTACTCTCTCTGCGCCGTATCACTCGCGCGATCGATGTGTATTCAAAAAGTCTGGTGCGCAGTTACGGCCTCACCGGCCCCCAACTCATTATCCTGAAGGAATTGGCGGGATTACCGGAAATGTCCGTGGGGGATTTGGCGAAAAATATCAGCCTGAGCAATGCCACCGTAACCGATATTTTGGACCGCCTGGAAAAACGGGAGCTGGTGAAAAGGACCCGATGCAACATGGACCGACGCAAGGTTATGGTCAAAGTCACCGACAGCGGACGGGAATTGCTTTTTAAGACGCCTTCCTTGTTGCAGGAACGGTTTGAAGTGAAATTTGCGGAGTTGCAGGAATGGGAGCAAACATTGATACTTTCCTCGCTGCAAAGGATCGCGGCCATGATGGACACCAAGGATTTGGAGACGCCGGTCACTCCACTGCCGATCGGGGAACCGATTTCCGATTTCGTGGATGCGCCCATGGATTTTATGGATGAAAAAGTAGTAACCTTCGATTAGAAAATATCTGTACACGAAAGAATAAAGGCATGAAAGGATCAATATTCTAAAGGACACATAAGAAAGTGGATGACAAATGGTTATTGCAAATAGTATTGGAAACGATCGGCGTACACAACAGGAATTCACTGTGAGATTTCTGGACGCGATGGAATCGTTGGAGCAGGACGAGGAATGGTGTTGGGTGGAATATGGCGGGATCACAAAGAAAATTCGATTTCACGATTATGATGAGGTCTATAAAATTCCCGGTTTATATGAATTTTTGTTTTATGAAAAACTCGAATGCAACTCTCCCCGGATGGTATGCTCCCTTTTAAAAAAAGAACTTGATCAATCCCCTACGAATCCGGAGGATTTGGTGGTATTGGATGTCGGCGCGGGAAATGGAATGGTCGGTGAAGAGCTGGTCAGGTTGGGCGTCGAAAAAGTGATCGGCGTGGACATCATTGAAGAGGCGGGAGAAGCGGTCGAACGCGACCGTCCGGCAATCTACGAAGAATATTTAATTGAAGATCTGACGGAATTATCTCCAAGCGGAAAAAAAATACTTGAACATCGAGATTTAAATTGCCTGACCACGGTCGCCGCTTTGGGGTTTGGCGATATTCCCCCACTGGCTTTTGCGGAAGCGTTTAATTTGATTACCGCGCCGGGATGGATTGCGTTCAACATCAAGGAGCGCTTTATCGGTAACGAAGATTCCAGCGGATTCAGCCGCTTGATTCACGAAATGACGGAAGAGGGAATCATGAACCTGCGCTCCTTCAAACGCTACCAACATCGCTTGTCCCTAGCGGGGACGCCCCTCTATTACGACGCCATCGTCGCGACCAAACAAAAAGATATTCCCCGGGAGTGGATCGACGCCATGAACGATGAAAATCATACATTCCGGTTCTGATTCACGATGATTCGTTTGACTCCTGTTTCCAAAACGTTTGATGAAGGGAACCGCTATGTGGTTCACGACATCTCCCTCGACGTCGCGGCAGGAGAAACGCTGGTTCTGCAAGGAGAAAAGTCATTGCGCCGAATAGGGATACCATGCTAAACTTACCCAAACGATAATCCTTTTTTCTTGCCTTATCATCATTGTGATTGAGAGGCGTTTCATGACAGCGCGCGTGATCTACACGATCGGTTACGGAAAACGAACGACCGATGAATTGCTGACCATCCTGGCCGACCATCACATCACGTACCTCATCGATGTGCGTTCCAGTCCGTATTCCAAATTCAAGCCCGAATTTTCCAAGACATCATTACAGCCGACTCTCGCACAAGCGGGAATCCGTTATGTGTTCATGGGCGATTTGATCGGAGGCACGCCTGAGGATCCGGTCTGTTATACGGACGGCAAAGCGGATTACGATAAAATTGCCGAAACCGAGCGCTACCAAAAAGGCATCGCCCGCCTGCTATCCGCCTTTGAGCAAAATCTATCCATTTGTCTGATGTGCAGCGAAGGGAAGCCGGAATTGTGCCATCGCAGTAAACTGATCGGGAACACGCTGAAACAAAAAGGGATTCCGGTTCTGCATATCAACGAGGAAAACGAAACCAAAACGCAGGAATACATCATGAACGTCATCGAAGGGTGGCAAATGACGCTATTCGACATGCCTTTGTTATCGCGAAAAACCTATTCGATGTCGGAAAATAAGGAAGAGGAATAAATGCTGACCCACCTATTCACCATCGGCGTATACGGATACGAGGAAGAGGCTTTTTTTCAGCAATTGATGGATGCTCGCATTGACGCCTTTTGCGATATTCGCCGGCGTCGAGGAATGCGGGGAACGAAATACGCCTTCGCCAATGCCAAACGGCTGGAACAACGGCTGACTGACTTGGGGATTCGTTATTTCCACTGCAAGGAGCTCGCTCCTTCGAACGAAGTGCGCAAGATTCAAAAAGAACACGACCGTCTGACCAAAACCGCCAAACGCGAACGCACGATCATGAATGAGGCTTTCAAACAGGCATATCATGAATCCGTATTGCTTTCATTCGATACAATGGATTTTATCGAAACAATAGGAAACGCCGAAAACCTGGCGCTATTTTGCGTGGAACGGGATTATCGCGCCTGTCACCGCTCGATTTTGGCCGAGCGGCTGCGGCAGGATTTGAATATCCCCGTTCAACATCTCAGCCCTTAAAATAATGAAATGTTTTGGAAAAAGAAGAAATCCAGGATTGTGATTACCGGAAACACGCGGATGGAGAATGTCAACCACATCTGCGCCAGCGCATACGATTTGGATCGCCATGAATATATCCGTCTGCTTAAAAAGGAAGAAGATAAATTACCACAACACTTCACCCCCGATGAAATTCGAAAGTTCCAGGCGATTCCATTTAATCGGATGGAATGCATCTACTCCAAACCATCCTCACTCGAACCACCTCACATCGAAGATCGAATCGTGCATTTTCTTCAATATGAAAAAACCTGCGACGAAGCCTCCCGCAAACGAGGTTTACAATTCATTTCACATTCAACATTGCAGGAAATCTTCGGCGCGGTCCCGGACGGGAATCAGGACCATCGCTTATTCCTTGCGGATACCCCACCCCTTCGTTCGCTCGGCACATTGGCCTTATCTGCTTTACCAAAACTTCATTGCGTGATGAGTAAATATCATGATGAAAAAAGGGTGTATAAATTAACATTGAAAGACGGAGATGCATTTGAAAGCAAATGGGTTCCGATTGTTGATCTCCGTTTTCTGAATTATGTGGAATGGAAACAAGGGGAAAAACGTGAAACGACCGATACGATCATTCACGAGTTTCACGATCGTTTTCAGAAAGCCGATTTTATTTTTATACGACTTGGTTTGACTCGGATATTTCCGACATATCCACGATCCGACTATCCTGCGAGAGGATTTTGGCTGCAGGCGACGGGCATTTATCCCTTTCCGGATTATTTGGATACTTTCGATTTTTGGAGTTATTCGCCGCATTACTCGTAAGTCGCGTTTTCAAGCTATCCTCGTCTTCCCGGCTTTGGCTCCGCATGGAGCATACCTCGCAACGTGTATAATTGAATCAATCCTTGATTCATCAGCCGTTCGCCGGTTCCCACTTCCGCGATGCCCGCGTCGCTGGCGCCATAGCCTTCCCGCGCCGCCGCTTCGATATCCGGCAAATACCAATTCGGCCAATCCTGATAGGAATTATCACAGTAACCGAACAAAAAAGCGAATGGCAAGGCTGCCCGTTCACGCACGTCGAATTGAAATTTGATGAACGGCTCGCCGGGGAGAGTAACGATCCCGATTTCGTGATTGATCAGAATGGATGTGACGCCGAACCGCAAGGTTTTCTCCCGTTCCCAGCGATGATTGACGGTGAGCACTTCTGTCGCCGTGACGAATTGTTGCGATTTTCCGGGAATATCCTTCATCCGATCGAGTGTATCCATTACGTTGTCAGCCAGACGGTTTCCCATCTTCAAAACCGGTTCATAATCTTCCTTCGGATCGCCGCTGCGGCCCATGAAAAGCGGATTGATATCGCCGCCGCCTTGTACGAACATGCACATCACCTCGTTCAGCCGTTGCTCGACCGCGCGCGCCATCGCGCCCGGATAATCCGCCGAAATTTTCCGATTTTCCGATCCCAGCACCACCGCATGGCAGGCATAATTGACCAGAACCACGCGGATTTTGCCGGTTTCGTCTGTGACGCGAAGAATTCCCACGGTCGGATCGACCGGGCCGTAAGGAATGCGGTCGAGATTGTTGAAAATCGTGGTTGCCAATCCATCCGGATCCCTGCGCAGACGGTTGTATCCCAGCGGAATACTTCCTTTCTCGGCGGCAATATAAGCGGGAAATAAATTCTTTTGCGCTTCTTTGATCGCTTCCAGTATTCGTTCTTCAATCGTTCGTTTCCACGGTTTATCCGCCGACGGAAAATCCGACTGACTCAAATCCGGTCCCGCATGGGTATGGCTGTTGAACAAAAGGAGCGTATCAATTCCCATTTCCGGCATATGATCCCGCAGCCACGGCGACTGAAACTCGCAAACGTCCCAACTCACAAGCGCCGCCGTAGTATCGCTCGATTGCAGAATCAACACTCTTGCCATCAACCGGTCATAAAGCCCGTCGGTCGGTTTGGCGGCGGCATAGCCCCACGTCCGCCCGCCGATCGGTGGGGTGATATCGGTTTGCGCAATTCCCGCCATGATTCGGGCTTCCTCAGCCACTGCTGTCGAATAGAAAAAAACTTGAATGATGACAATGCAAAAAAACAAATGCGCTCGCTTATTCATGGCATCTCCAATCTTCTTCCCGAAAACAGATATGTATAATTAAAAAACAGAATTTCACAATTCAAAAGGTTCGGGACGTTGATCCGCATTCGAGTTTCTGCAGATCCTGAACCATCGCAAGAAAGAATCGGATGTGATCAAACGAATTTTTAAGCCCTGGAATGATCTGTAACCCGATTTGTTCGCCATGATCGGCGGGAAGTATACCCTTGAATTCCCCCCATCGAGCCGATTCGACGGTCACCAGTCCGTCATTTTCTTCCCGATCTCCATTGCCGAGTGATCCGGAAGCTTTTCGTAAAAACGTAAGGATTGAGGCGTCGTTTTTTCGGGCAAGCGATCCCGCATAGGAAAAATAGCGCACGCGCGAATCGTTTCGAATGGTTGGATTGAATACGTCGCAAAGATACGCCGGCGTCAATTGCATCAAACCGGCCCAGCGGTTTTCTGCAATCCGATCCAGGAGCGTCGCGCTTTCTTCGCCGGAAATCATATGTCGCAAAATCCCGGCGCCCCGCGCATATGCGGTCTGCAACGGTGGTGGAATTCGTTCCGCGAGAGAAGCGCCCCGATGCGGAGTCGAAATGGTGGTCAACGACAAAACACGGTTCCCTTGCGCCAATCCATTCGGCGAAGCGAGAAAACGACTGTCCAATCCACCCATACTATGCGCGATGATATGATAGGATTCCGTTTGCCCGAGTTTCTGATCGATGCGTTCCAATAACTCTCCGGCGCGTTCTTCAATGGAAGCGGTCGGATGCACGACGGGACGTAACGCCAGGATTCCCTGTTCCTTGAACATTTCTTCCACGCCGGGAAATAATTCCCACAACAAAAAACGACGATAACCGAGAAATCCGTGGGCAAGAACGATGGGCTGCATGGTATTCGAGTTACCGCGCGAGAAATCGGGCCATTGCCCAATCGGCGTGGTCGGAATCGTTGCCGTCGCCGGCGTCCGTTACTTTTAATGTCAAGGTCTTGCGGTTTTTTACGTGAACATAAATTTGTCGCGGCGGCATGCCGGATTTCATGATCGGACTTTCATACAGCAAGGTTCCGTCGGAAAGGACTGTGAAAATAACCGACGCGGAGCTTTCCTCGCCCGCTTCGTGATCCACGCCGATTTCCGCCGTGAAAAACGAGTATCCGTCGGGAATAAAGCGGAGAAACACTTCGGAATTGGCATGAACGCCAAGCCCTTTGGGATAAAACGTATGATAAATGCGGAGGGGATTGCCCTCGACGGTCGCATCGCTGCGCGGATCGAAACGATCGCCTGCCAATACCTCATATTTCAGATCGGTGAAAAAGATATCGATCGGCGTATACGCGTTCCAAACCAACACGGCGCAGACGATCGCCAGCACGATCAGCGCCGCCAGCCGTCCGGCCGTCCAATCCGGATTCGCGGATCGTGGGATTTGCGCGACTTCCTCTTTCTCGTTTCCACACGAATTGCGATTGGGTTCGTTTATGATTTGTGGTTCTTGTTGCACGTCGTTTTTATTGCGTTTCTTTTTGGGTTTGTTTGACCAGACGTTCGATTTCGGCGATGAATTCCTTCCGATCCATGTTTTTGGAACTCAGGCGTTTGCTGCCGACGGCTTTCGCGCCCTTCGCATCGAGCGTCGAGACATGTTGCGGTTCGTCTTTGAACAGGAGCATGGCCGGCATTCCGTTGGTGACGTATTCCGCTTCCGTGTCCGGGATTTTCTGCACGGCAAACTTGCCTTGATTCATCCCCACGCTGCTGGAAAAACCAATTTCACTATCCCCGTAAAGAAATAAAATAACGGTTTCCCCTTCGCGATACGTCACCGTGGGAACGTGAACGGTTACGTCGCCGTCCGAACCGCCGAATTGTTTGAAGGTGTATTCATCGCCGACCTTCCCCTTGATTCCGGTTTTGATCCGAAACGTGTACCACGTGGCCAAAAGACCCGAATCCGCGTCTTTTCCCGAACGCACCTTGACGCATTCGCCTTCGAAAATGATTTTGGCGCTCGTGGTCAGTTCTCGGATATTCAGCGGCTTCACTTTGCTGGCCGATGTATCCTTTACGGCGATGCAACAAAAAGCAATTGCCGCTATACAATAGATAGGAATTCGGTCGATTTTCATTGTCTTACTCATCGGATGCTCTTCAGCATTCCATTTTTGTGTCGCGTTGTTTTACCGGGAATTATTCTCTCATTCCTATAATAGCATATCGCAAAACGAATGTTTCACCAACTCATCCATACAACGAGAATGTTTACTCTCCGATCCATCGTTCTTCTCCATCGTCCAGGATTTCCTTTTTCCATAACGGCGCGCTTCTTTTAATTTCATTCATCATGAATTGGCACGCATCGAAGGCTTCCTGCCGATGGCTCGACGCCGCGGCAATCAGAACCAAATTCTCCCCCGGCTCCTGCCGTCCATACCGATGCACGATGGCGGCGTCGATCAAACCGAATCGATGGATGGAATCCTCCCGTATTTTGGCAAACGCGCGGAGCGCCATCGTTTCGTATACGTCCCATTCCACCGCGCGCACCGGTTTCCCATCACGGCTCTCGCCGCGCGCGATTCCCGTGAATGTCACGATGGCGCCCATGCCCTGCTGTTTCAGCGCCTGAATCACGGCGTCGACGCTGAAATCCTCGCGCTGAATGCGGATCATGATTTCCCTCCGCTCACCGGCGGAATCAATGCGACCGTATCGCCTTCCCGTAAAGAACGATTGCGATCGGAATATTCCTCATTCACGGCTATCTGAACGCGATCAAGATGTCGCCTCAATTCAGGAATCCTGGTTTCAAGATGGGAAAGCGCGTCGTTGACGTTGCCGCCGGGGATGTCCAATTCCAGTTCGCGGGTTTTCGCGGCTTCCCGAATCGAGGCAAAAAAAAGAAAACGGATGTTCAATGCAGTCTCCTTATTCGTAATCATTATGCTATCATTCTATTTCACTAATTTTATTCATGAAGTTAGGTGCGGAAAGGATCGTTGTGGAATAAAAGTGGAAAACACGGCATTGCTGCTTTCCAAATCGGTACAAAATGGATTTAATGGATTATCAATCAATCGGACTGATTCTTGAATCATTATGGATATTTTAATCGCCGAAGACAATTCGATCTTTCAGATGCTGTTGAAATCGTTTCTGGAAAAATGGGGGTACGAAGTGGAAACGGTCGGGGACGGCGAGGAAGCGTTTCGACGCCTGACCAATCCGGATGCTCCCCAATTGGTGATCATGGATTGGATGATGCCGAAAATGAAAGGCGTGGAAGTATGCCAAAAACTCCGCGAAATCAAAACGGAAAATCCCCCCTATCTCATCCTGCTCACGTTTAAAAGTGAAAAAGAGAACATCGTGGAAGGATTGAAGGCCGGCGCCAACGATTATATCACCAAACCGTTCGACAATAAGGAATTGCTGGCTCGAATCGAAGTGGGAAAACGGGTTTTGGAGTTACAACGCGCCTTGATTCAACGCAATCGTGAATTGCAGGAAGCCATCGATCATGTCCGAACGCTGCAAGGGATTTTGCCTATTTGCATGTACTGCAAAAAAATCCGTGACGACAAGGGATATTGGAATCGATTGGAATTTTACATCAAACAACACTCGGACGCGGATTTCAGCCACTGCGTCTGCCCGGAATGTCTGGTGCATCAAAACGCCATACTCGATGACGATAAAACCTGAACGTCAATCCCGAAATAGGGAACATCGGAAAATATCACGCGGTTACGTTTTTGCCAATTCCTTTTTCAAACAACATTTTTTGTATTTTTGGCCGCTGCCGCAAGGGCAGGGATCATTGCGGCCGACCTTAACGGACCGGACAGGCGACGGTTTGCTGCGAGAGGGAGCAGAGCCGTCGCCGCGGTGAGTGTACATCGGCTGTTGCTGCGGCTGCAGGCGTTCACGGGTGTCGGTACTGACTTCGACGTGGAACCAATGCGTCACGCTTTGCAGCTGGATTTGCGAATACATGGTTTCGAAGAGAATGTATCCTTCTTTTTGATATTCCTGCAGCGGATCCTTCTGACCGTACGCGCGCAGCCCGACGGATTCCTTCAAATGGTCCATCGTATACAGATGGTCTTTCCATTTCGCATCGACCGTGCGCAGCATGATGATGGACATCAGCCATTTCCCCATCTCCACGCCGAAATGCTCCATGCGTCGATTGAAACGCTCTCGCACCTTTTCTTTTAGCGTCTCATGAATTTCATCACGCTTCCTGTTCGATTCAAAACCGAGCCAGGCGATGGGAGATTCGCCGAAAGGGATGATGATGTCGAAATGAGTGCGGAGCAGGTTCTTCAGCGTATCCACTTCCCACGTGTCCTGATCCCGCGCGTCGGGCATGGCAATGTCGATGACGTGATCGATGACGTCGAGGACCATGTCCCAAAAATACGATTCCGGATCCCCGCCATGCAGCAGGTCGTGGCGGATGCCATAAATCACCTCGCGCTGCTTATTCATCACGTCGTCGTATTTGAGAATGTGTTTGCGGATGTCGAAATGATGCGCTTCGACGCGTTTTTGCGCATTCTGGACGGCTTTGGAAACCATCCGATGCTCCAGCACCTCGTCTTCCCCCATGCCGAAACGTTCGGCCATCGCCTTGATTTTCTCTCCCCCGAAAATCCGCATCAAATCATCTTCCAGCGACAAAAAGAAGCGTGAGGAGCCGGGATCCCCCTGCCGGCCGGAACGGCCGCGTAACTGATTGTCGATGCGACGGCTTTCGTGGCGTTCGGTCCCGATAATATGAAGTCCGCCGAGGTCGGCCACGCCTTCGCCCAGCTTGATGTCGGTTCCGCGTCCGGCCATGTTCGTGGCAATGGTGACGGCGCCGTTCTGACCTGCGAGAGAAACGATTTCCGCCTCGCGTTCGTGATGCTTGGCGTTGAGCACTTCGTGCTTGATGCCCTTCTTCTTCAGCATGGCGGACAGTTTTTCCGATTTTTCGATGGAGACGGTGCCGACGAGGGACGGGCGGCCGAGTTGATGGGTTTCGACGATTTCTTCGACGATGGCCTTGTATTTTTCCTTTTCGGTTTTGTAGATGACGTCGGGATGGTTGAGTCGGCACAGAGGTTGGTTGGTGGGGATGACCACCACGTCGAGTTTGTAAATTTCCATGAATTCCTGCGCCTCGGTGTCGGCGGTGCCGGTCATGCCGGCCAGCGATTCGTACAGGCGGAAGTAATTTTGGAACGTGATGGTCGCCAGCGTTTGGTTCTCTCGCTGGATTTTCAATCCCTCTTTCGCTTCCAGCGCCTGATGCAGGCCGTCGCTGTAGCGGCGGCCGGGCATCTTGCGCCCCGTGAATTCGTCGACGATGATGACTTCGCCGTTTTCAACCATATACCGGTCGTCGAGTTTGAACAGGTGATGGGCGCGCAAAGCCTGCTGCACGTGATGGATCAGATCGATGTGTTGCTCGTCATAGAGGTTGACGTTCAAAATCTTTTGAATTTTATCGCTTCCGCCTTCGGTCAACGTGACCACCTGGTCTTTTTCATCGACCAGGAAATCCTCGCCTTTGATCAGTTTTCGCACCGCGCGATCCACGACGTAATATTTGTCCGTGGAGGCTTCGGCCGGGCCGGAAATAATGAGCGGCGTCCGCGCTTCGTCGACCAGGATGCTGTCCACCTCATCGACAATGCCGTAATAAAGAGATCGCTGCACGCAATACTCTTTCGCGATAGACATATTGTCGCGCAAATAATCGAAACCGAATTCGTTGTTGGTGCCGTACGTAATGTCGCAGCCATACGAAATCCGGCGCTCCTCCGGTTCGAGATCGTGCTGGATGGTGCCGACGCTCAAACCGAGAAATTCAAAAATCGGCCCCATCCATTCGCGGTCGCGGCGCGCGAGATAATCGTTGACGGTGACGATGTGAACCCCTTTCCCGGTCAAACCGCGCAGGTAAGCGGGGAGGGTGGCGACGAGCGTTTTTCCCTCGCCGGTGGCCATTTCCGCGATTTTGCCTTGAAAAAGAACGATCCCGCCAATGAGCTGAACATCGAAATGACGCATATTCAGAACGCGGCGTGAGGTTTCGCGAACCACGGCAAACGTTTCGGGAATCAGATTCTCCATCTTTTCCCCGTCGGTAAGCCGTTGTTTAAAGATGTCGGTCTGTTGCCGCAATTCCCCGTCGGACAATCCGTGCGCCCATTCTTCCAGGTCGTTGATGGCCTGCACCATCGGAACGTAACGGCGCATATCGCGCTGTTGTTTGGTGCCGAAGATTTTCTTAAGGATTAATCCTATCAATGACATGATCATTTCCTATGTTTTTTATTATAATATGGTAGCGTTTCTGAACGATATAGCATACCCATCAGAGGTTTTCATGAAAATCGAAACGATTATGGAGACGTTGAAACAAACCTCTCTATTCAATTCACTCAATGAGGATTTAATAAAAACGGTTGCCGGACTTTGCCGAGTAGTGAAGAAGGAGGCGTCGGATCTGTTTTTTGAAATTCAGGATCCGGCGGAGGGTTTTTATATTGTCGCCGGCGGGCTGGTGAAGGTCTTTCGCACCTCGATGGACGGCGGCGAACACATCCTCCACTTTTTTCGCGACGGCGATATGGTGGCGGAAGCCGCCCTGTTCGATTTACGGGTGTATCCGGCGTCCTGCATGGCGCTGGAGCCGACCACCGCCTTGTATGTAAGGCGGGATGATTTCATCGGATTGGTCTATCGCAATCCGGACTTGTCCATCGGCGTGATGAACAGTTTGTCCAAACGGTTGCGAAAATTCACGGTAATGATCGAGGAACTCTCGCTGAAACATGTCACCTCCCGTCTCGCTTCCTTTTTATATGAGAACAAAACCGAGATGTCCGGACGGTTCGTTTGTCGATTGGATATCTCCAAAGTGACGCTGGCTTCCCATCTCGGCACGATCAAGGAAACGCTTTCCCGATCGTTTCGGAAACTGAAAGATTTACATGTCATTGAGGAAAAAGCGGAAGGATTCATCGAAATTCTCGAACTGGCGCGACTTCTGAATATCGCCCACGGCGAAAATATTTGATTCTCAATTGACTTATGCTAACGCTTCCCCGATTCACAATCCCTATCATATAAAACGCCATGATTGGTGGATCACAACGAACAATGAAAAATTGTGGTGCGGACCTCTGGTCTGCACGCGCAGACTGGAAGCCTGCGCCACAATATTTCTTATAAACGGTTTGCGCAACTTCACCGGAACGTGCGCATCGCCTGGGCGTCACATGGTTCCAAACGGAAACAACAGGTACAATGCCGAATGTGCCGGTGAATCGATCGATGATCATGGAATAATCATACATCAAAAAAAAGAAGGAGAAGATTCATGTTTTGTTTTCAATGCGAACAAACGGCTCACGGCAGCGGATGCACGGAAATCGGCGTTTGCGGCAAGGATCCGAAAACGGCCGCGTTGCAGGATTTGCTGGTTTATGTGGTCAAAGGTCTCTCGATGGCGGCGCATCGGGCGCGCGAATTAGGCGTGAAGGATCGCGAACTCGACGTCTTCGCGATCGAGGCGCTTTTCGCGACCGTAACGAACGTCAATTTCGACGCGGAACGGATTCGGCAATTGATCATGAAGGCGGGAACCATGAGGGACAAGGCGCGCATATTGTATGAAGAGGCCTGCCAAAAAGCCGGACGCGCGCCGGAACCGCTGAACGGTCCCGCCGCCTGGAAAACCGAAAGCGATATGGAGACGCTCTATCAACAGGGCGTGGGGGCGTCGATCGACAAACGCTGGTCGAAATTGGGAAAAGATATCGTTGGCCTGCAGGAACTGCTGATGTATGGAATGAAAGGCATGGCGGCTTATGCGGATCATGCGCTGATTCTCGGCAAAGAGGACGACTCGGTTTACGCCTTCATTCACGAGGGATTGAATTTCCTCACGAAAGAAAATCCGACAATCGACGAATTATTCGCGATAGTAATGAAATGCGGCGAAGTCAATCTGAAGGTTCTCGAATTGTTGGACGCGGCCAACACCGGCGCGTACGGCAACCCCGTTCCCACCGTCGTGCGGATGACGCCATTGAAAGGCAAGGCCATTGCCGTTTCCGGACATGATCTGAAGGATTTGGAAGAATTGTTGAAACAGACGGAAGGGAAGGGAATCCACATTTACACCCACGGCGAAATGCTGCCGGCGCACGGGTATCCGCATTTGAAGAAATATCCGCATCTGGTCGGACATTACGGCGGCGCATGGATGCGGCAAAAGAAGGAATTCGACGAATTCCCCGGCGCGATCCTGATGACCACCAACTGTATCCAGGAGCCGAAACCAACGTATAAAAATCGGATCTTCACCTGCGGATTGGTCGGCTGGCCAGGCGTGGTTCACATTCAAAACCGCGACTTTACCCCCGTGATCGAGGCGGCGCTGCAAGCGGAAGGTTTTTCTCAGGACGAAGCGGAAAAAACAACGATGGTCGGTTTCGGGCACAACGCCGTGCTGGGAGTGGCGGATAAAGTAATCGACGCGGTGAAACAGGGCGCAATCAAACACTTCTTCCTCATCGGCGGCTGCGACGGCGCAGAAGTCGGACGGAATTACTATACCGAAATGGCGGAAACGATTCCGCAGGATTGCGTGATTTTAACGCTTGGCTGCGGCAAATTCCGCGTGCTGGATTCCGACGCGGCCGGGGACATCGGCGGCATCCCGCGCGTGCTGGATATGGGGCAATGCAACGACTCCTATTCGGCGATCAAAGTGGCGCTGGCGCTGGCGGAAGCTTTCAACACGGACGTGAACAGCCTGCCGTTGTCGTTGATCATTTCCTGGTACGAACAAAAGGCGGTCTGCGTACTGCTGACGCTGCTGTATCTGGGCGTAAAGGACATTCGCTTGGGACCCAAGCTCCCCGCGTTTGTCACGCCCGACGTGCTGAAAGTGCTGGTGGAAAAATTCAACATCATGCCCATCGGCGCGGTAAAAGACGATCTCCAAGCCATGCTGGGCGAACGCGCCGCGTAAACCCAAACGATTAAGGCGCCATAATAAACCAGCATTTTCGCAATCGAATGTGTTGATCCGAATTACTATTCATCCCTACCGAATTCAGCTTGCATCGTTTCTGTCACGATATTTCCATTATCCAGAAATTCCACCGGAACGGCATTCTTGCCGTGTTCCCACATTAGGGAAAAAAACCATATGCCGCTCTCACCGATACAGAAATCCGCCGGCGTAAAAGTCATTTTGGAGTCGAGAGGTCGCTCCGATCGTTCCGGATGATACTCCGCCTGCCATCCAAACACTTCCCCCTGCCAAAACTTGCCTTCGCAATGTAATTCCGAGGCAAATCTTCTGACTTCCTCTAGTTCCGGAATCATAATAGTAACATACCTTGCGCAACATTGTTGATAAACATACCCCAACGGGGTGGAAGAGGAAAGCCAGCGGGCAACGCCCCTGGAAATTTCATTCGCGACAAGACCTGGCCCTGAAAGGGCGAAAGAAAATTTGCAGGCGGATATCATTGTAATCAACCGTTTCTAACCCTCTCAAAAAACAGAAGATAAAACAAAAAAATCAAAATTGGCCTAAAACTTGCAATATTAAATATCGGGCAACATAGCGCTATGCAAGGTTTACCGTCAAACCAGGGTGGCAAGGAGCGCGGGCGCCCTGCCCGCACTTCCGCGGTTTGATGGACAAACACCCACGACTACACCGTCCGCCGCATGGCAATCACAGACGTTTCGACGTTTGAATCGCTCTGCTGCGGACAAAAAAAGGTTTTGAGAGCCGGTGAGACTCCCCGGTCCGGGCTGGTGACCCGGACCGTCCTGCCTCTCCGTTTGGAACCACCCGTCGCGGGACCGGTAGAATCCCGCGGCGGAGGAACGGAATCGCGTTGAGGTGGACCGATTCCCCAAGCGCTGCAGGCAGGTCGTAGGGTGGCGATGAGCAAAGCGAATCCCACCTTAATAAAAGTAGTCGCCCAAATGATTTTGCCTGAATAAAAAACGTTGGGCGCCCAACAAAAAAAAGGATTCCAAAGAAAAAAAGAGTTTACCATCCGTATTGACTATGCAAATGGGGATTCTTGTTTCTTTTGACCGCAAGAGGAAGAAGAATCCCATCTCCGCAGCAAACCGGCCGGATTAAATTCCCGCGCTACCGGCGGGGATACGTGTGTGTTTTTTTTATCTTCCTTGGTTGATTTGAAAAGATTCCTGTGTATCGTGTATACTCAGTATTTGGGTGGGGGAAACGCTTCTGACTGATGGATCACAAGTCATGAACTCCCTTCATCTTATTCTTCTCATTCATAAAGTTCAGGTAAGGAGAAATCTCATGAAAAGAAACGGATTATGGATTGCGGGAATCATCGGAATCGCCGTGATGGGAGCCGGTTTCAGTTATGCCGACACGTGGACGGTCGGAGAAAAATGGACCTACCAGCATGAAGGCGCGGTTCCGTGGCGATCACCCGACCAGCAAATCGACGGCGACCGGATTCGTGAAGTCGTGTCTGTCCAAGGCGAGGGAGAAGCAAAACGATGGCTGATCAGTGAAATATGGGGAAACGAGTCGGATCGTGCGGGCAGCCAGCACGTCGATGCGCAACGTCTCTATGATAAAATGGATATTCCCAACGGAGAATCCGTGCCTTTCAAACCGGCGCTGCCGTTCGATTATTTGAATTTGAAAGCCGGTGAAAAGAAAGACTATGAATCGAAAGTCACAGGACCGGATGGAATGGAAGTTCCCCTGAAATATTCCGCCGAACGACTGGCGGACGAAACCATTAAAGTGCCGGCGGGTGAATACAAGAATTGTGTGCACGTCAAATCACAGGAATCAATCATTTTCTCTCGCGAAGGCCAGGAATTGACGATCACTACGAATCGGGAAAGCTGGTATCATCCCAGCGTGAATGGCATGGTGAAAGAAATTTTCTCCACCAAAATGCCCATGCCGGACATGCCCGAAAGCAAAGGAACCAGCAGCCTGAAAGCCTATGCAAAAAAGAAAGCCGAATAATCGGTTTGCATGGAAAACTACAGGACCAATAGATCACAACGCGTGATGAAAATTCCACGTAGGGGCGGTTCGCGAACCGCCCCTACGACGTATATTTTTGCACAAAATTAACCGGTATCGAAAGAAATCATGAATCTCGCATCAAAACATATCCTGGTGGGAATCACAGGCGGGATTGCCGCGTATAAATCGGCAATCCTGGTGCGGTTGTTAAAAAAAGCGAACGCGGAAGTGCGGGTGGTGATGACCCAGGCGGCGCAGAAATTCGTCGCTCCCCTGACGCTGGCCGCCCTTTCGGAAAATCCGGTCGGAGTGGACCTGTTCGATCAGCCGCCGCAACACGAAATCCGCCACATCGCATGGGCGGATTGGGCGGATTTGGCCATCATCGCTCCCGCGACGGCCAACATCATCGGCAAAGCGGCGGGCGGAATCGCCGACGACCTGCTTTCCGGCATGATTCTGGCTCTGCAATGCCCGCTCGTGTTCGCTCCGGCAATGCATCATCAAATGTGGAGCCACCCCGCCGTCCAGCGTAACGTCGCGTTGTTGAAACAATACGGCTATCATATCGTCGAACCGGGAACCGGCGACCTGGCCTCCGGCGACGTGGGCGTGGGAAGAATGCGGGAACCGGAAGATATCCTTGCGTTCGTTACGAACTTATAATGGCGGCAGTAAACTCTCATTTCGCCGTATAATCGGGACACTGGCGGGCATTCGGACGTTCCGGACGCGTGCAAACATGTCCATAATTCCATTTGCAATGATCACAAAGAAAGGCGTCCCCCTTGGCAATCGATTTCAACCGCGACAACCATGTTTTCCATTTCGTCTTAAAATCGCTTTTCATGATTTATCTCCCTTTTTTATTGTATAGACGCATACGCGTATGGAAAATGGTTGCCGTTGTTTTATCGGTAAACAAA
The DNA here is from genome assembly GCA_003598175.1 of Candidatus Omnitrophota bacterium. Lineage (GTDB taxonomy): Bacteria > Hinthialibacterota > Hinthialibacteria > Hinthialibacterales > Hinthialibacteraceae > SURF-12. Next base: position 9,165 of record QZKN01000035.1, on the reverse strand, counting down.
AAATGAGGGGAATTGACGCCATGCAAAACGGAATAAAAAAGAACTGGTGAATTCTTGAGCGTTACGATATACTCTTTGTATCGTTTCAATTTTATATCTTTAAATTTCAGCGAGGCGCTGGATTGAGTAAATTAACCCGATTGAATTATCGTGCCTTTTTGTTTATATTTGGATTAACCTGTTGCGTGAACGGCGTTGTGGCGCAGGATGACGCCGCTACGCCTCTTTTCGGTGAATCGAATATAATTGAAATTTATGATCAATTCGGCAATACCCTTTATCTGGATGGTCTGTTGGTAAAAGACATGACCGAAAACGGCATTCCCGAAGCCATCGTGACCTCCAGCGTGGCGAATCAAGTCTTCATTCTGGAAGATTTGTCTCCTGAATTTCCGTATTATAACTCATTGAATCCGTTGAACATCACCATTGCCAACCAAACCCGGCCCGCCATGCTGGCGGGCGCTGATATGAATGAAGACGGAACGCTGGATCTGGTCATGGGCGCGCGCTCCACCTCGCCGTCGGCGCAATCGGCATTGGTTTTTTACCATCATGGAAATGGGCTGAATTCCACCAACTTCTTCCAACAGAATGTTTTTGAACGATACGCTCCGCTGGGAATTCAATACGCATTGATCGCCGTCGGCGATTTGGACGGCGATAACCGCCCGGACATCGTTTTTCATCGTCAGGAAAATAGCGATACAGCAGGAAACTCGACCGTCTTTCTGAAAAATATGAGCAATTTCACTTTCACTCAATTCGGCGGCAATCTCACGCAGTCAATCGATATAAGAAGCTTGGCCATGAGTGACGTCGACCACAATGGAATTTTGGATCTGATTATTGTCGGTTCCAATAGAGTGGTTATGTTTTATTCGTGGAATGAAATCATGGGGCAATTATCGACTCAAACACAACTGAATTTTAATTTCTTACCCAATAATCCGGCCGTCGTCACTCCCATCGATGCAAAAACGATACAACTTCCCGGTGAAAACCTGCCTTCCATCGTGGTTTTGGCGCAGGAACAGAACTATCGCGGGCGTCTCTATCTGTTTCGCCAAAAAAATCCTTTTGAAATCGATGATGTCAATTATTTTACTACCACAACGAATAAGCAATCGTTGGATTTGCAAATTGCCGATTTGACGGATGATGGGATTCCCGATGTCTGTGTATCGGTATCGCGGGATTTGGCCGATGCCGCATCCAAAGACGGTATTCAAATTCATCGAATCGAGAATGGACAGTTTGCGACTGGTTTTCAAATGGTCGATACCGCGATTGCTCCCGTGAAATTTCGCATTCATGATATCAATAACGATCGATATAATGATTTCGTATATATCGGCTCATCGGTTCCGAATTATAGTGATCGCGTGGGCGTCTCCCTGCAAATAACTCCCACGCCCACCCCTACCCTGACCCCAACGCCGACGTTCACTGCGACCCCAACGCCCACTCCTTCTCCGACAGCAACCGCAACGCCATCGAATACCCCCACCCCGACGTCGACCGATACGCCGACAGCCACAAATACGCCAACGCCGACTGCAACGGAAACGCCGACGCCGACAGCCACAAATACACCGACGCCGACTGCAACGGAGACGCCGACTGCAACGGAGACGCCGACGCCGACAGCCACAAATACACCGACGCCAACGGCAACGGAAACGCCATTACCTACTTCGACGCCAACGGCTACCCATACGCCTTCAAATACGCCGACTCCAACCGCTACGGAAACGGCGACGCCGACAAATACTCCCTCGCCAACACCGACAAGCACGCCGACGATGACGCCCACCACAACGCCGTCTACTACACCCACGCCGACGGCGACCTTCACGGCGACGTTTACCCTAACCTCAACGCCGACGGCAACTTACACGCCCACGAGTACTTCGACGGCGACAATAACGCCAAGTCCGACGATAACTGCCTCCTCTACACCGACGAGGACGCCGACATTTACGAATACACCTACTTCGACGCATACATTGACGCCTACTCGGACGTATACCGCAACCCCGATTCCGACCGACACTCCACAGCCTACCGCAACACCAACTTTTACTCCCACATTCACGTCGACGCCGACGAATACCCTCATACCAACTCCAACTTCCACCCCGATCGCCGCTCCCGGCAATCTGGCGGAGCGTTACGTGCGCGTGGATGTGCAAAATGTGGGTCGGCTCTTAAGAGATTTGGCATTTGCCGATCTCGATCAGGATGGGAATGACGAACTATACGCCATTTCCGAAGATTCCGACGAAATAATCATGATGAAAGCCGTCGGTTCCACGGTTCATATTGCCCAACGGCTGGTGGAAATCGGCGAACCGCGCGCATTGCTCGCTCTGCGGGAAGGCGAGGCGTCGGCCCTTGTGACATCGCTAAACTTGAATCCCCATCTTGCGATTGTCAAGTCGATGCCATCGCAGGAAATCGGCGTCACGGAACGGTTTGATCTCAGCGAAAAACCCTTGCGTACGATCTCGGCGGATTACACCGGCGACGGTATTCGGGATCTGATCACGTTGAGCGATTCTTCCGGTTATTTAATGGTATTCAATGGCGTCGTCGGTGGAGGATTCCGCGAAGGCCGCAAACTGTTTGTGGGAACCGACGCGCGCGATATCCTCATCTACGATCGCAGCGGTCAGGGAAATCGGGAATTGCTCGCATTGAAAAGCACGGGACAAATTGCGCGCAACGAAATCCTTTCCGGAGGCATCCTGTTTCCGCTCGGCAACAAACGAGTGGGCCGGGATCCCGTTTCGCTGGCGGTCGGCGATGTCGATGGCGACGGATTTGCCGACGTGGCGGCGGCCAATCGCGGAGATAGTACGGTCACACTGTATCTAAGCAACGGACGCGCCGGCATGAATGAATCGCTCACGCTGGCGGTTCCCTCCAAAGCCTCTCACGTATCCGTCTACGATTTGGATGGAGATGAAAAAATGGATGTAATGATTTGTGGAAGCGGCGCGAGTTCGATTTTCATTTTCCAGGCGGTGAATTTGGACGCTCCCGTTGTTTTTTCAACAGTCGCCAATCCGCTCGTTTCCGCCGTGGGAGATTTGAACGGCGACGGAATCCCTGATTTTGCAGCGGCGGGATTGGTTGAAAATCATGTAACGGTTTATTTGAGCCTCAGGGGCGTAAGCGTAAAAGAATGGTCGTTATTTTGATGAATGGGAAGAAGAAAAAAACAAAATCAGATGATTTCGTTAAGAGCAGTTGTCAATATGGTAATGATTGAATAGCAAAGCGCCAGCAAAAAGGGAAGAAAAACAAATAAATTGATCCCGTAACGAAGCGTGAGCGCGGTCCAGCGCAGTGCTTGGATTTCGTGCAAAGGCCTCCCGCTCGCTAAATCCATTTTGCAATAATGGCAAAAAGCGCTGTCCGGCAAAATCATTTGTGAGCAGTAAGGACACTGTCTCATCAGAGCATCCGTCTGATCATCCGCGCGATTTTTCACGTCCATTTTTATTCCTCATACCCGAAAAAAGACAATTCCACCATGAAATGATGACTCGTACTCTCTATTATTATATTGAATCCGATTCACGCGATCAAGTAGGTTTTTGGGAATTCTGTTCCAGCCGTTCAGGAAGCAAAAAATGTCGGATACTTGCCGTTCACAGCCTCCCGCTGAATCAATACCGCCAATTCGAGCGCATGGTAATCTCCCCACATCGACGATTCGCCGTTCGGGATTTTGCTTCCGGCCGGTATGTGATCCCAGCCGTTCGGGCGGTGATAAACGGAGTGCAGGATCAGACCTTGGTGCGTCGGATCCGTCGATAAATAGGGTTCGGTAAAGAGGGCGTCCGCCGCCTTCAGTCCGGCTTGATAATAATGCGCTCCGTCTTCCGCCAATCCATTCGCGACAAGAGTTTTTCCCAGCCGAATCAGACCTTGCGCCGCAATGGCGGCGGCGGAACTGTCAACCGGTTCGTGGTCGTTATACGGATCGGAAGGACGATGGAGATAATCCCCCATTTTAACCAATCCGGGCGCGCCGGTATCCCAATACGGAATCCCGTCGAGCGGCGTGTTTTCGATGTAGAAGTCCGCCGTCGCTCGCGCGGCCTCTTCAAATTCGGTTACAATTCCCTTTTTTCCTCCCATCGATTCAAACTCAACGTCATCGCTAAACGTTTGCAGAAACTCAAGTTGCTCGGCAAAGCCGGTAATCGCCCACGCCAATCCGCGCGTCCAGGTGGAAAACGGCGAATACCCCTGCTGGCTGTTGGGACAGCGAAAACGCCCGTCATTGCAGTTGAAAACCGCTTCGTGAGCAGTGCGGCCGCGCACATCGAATGCATCGCGGCCTGCGCCGTAATAAATATTAAAACGCGCCGTGCTGCGCGCATGGTGAATCAACCGTGCGAGTAAAGAAATCGGTTCGTCGTGCTCGCCCATCAACACGTGGCCAAGGCGATACGCAAGGCCAAGCGCGCGGAGAGAACGGATGGTATCCACGAACAACGAATGGGGACCGTTGAAGGAATAAATATAGCCCAAACCGTTATCCGTTTTCGACCAGCGGGAAGCCTGCACCGCGCCGGACGCTTTGATGGCCATTTCATAAAAGCGGAGTTCCCATTCGTTGTGAGGAATTCGCCCTTCCAGCATCAATCGGCGCAAGTTGCCATACGTGGAAATGTTGTTGAAGCCATGATCGTGGACGCCGATGTGAGTGACGTGCGCCGCCATCCGTTCGAGGACGCGGTTTCGACCCAATTCCAAAAATTGAACGTCGCCGGTTGCGTCGAATTGCAGCAGCGCCGCGCCGTATTGAAAGCCTTGCGTCCATTCGGTCCATCCGCGCGTGGTGTACTTTCCCTTCACGGTAAAAACGGGTGTGCCCTGCGAAGTATTCCATTCGTTTTCAATGGAAAGAATCTTATTCGCCGAGGCGGCAAGCAGGTTTTCAATTTTTGCGATCAAATCCGAAGGTTTCAACGTCATATCGATTTTCATGGACGAATCTCCGATAAATAGTAATGTCTGAATTATACGCGGGTAAAGCAGGAATCCCCGCCTGCGCCGTTCATGCAAGCGGGGACGCTTGCTTTACCCATGCATGAACGAACGAAGGTTATTTTCGTCTTTCGTTCTACCCAGCCGATCATATCGAATGTAACGCCGGCATCCTGCCGGCTTTACCGGAAGCGCCGCCGGGACGGTGGCGTTACATTTTCATCCCTTCGTTCTATCCGATTCCGCATCCCGGTTTATATTAAAAACGCATATCCAATAACAACATAGTCCATTGAAGGAATGAAAGAAAAAATGAAAAGGGCGTTTCCCCATCAACCATCAACCATCAACCATCAACCATCAGCCTTCAGCCTTTACTCAGACGGCTCAAAGCGAATACCCTTTTTTATTCGTGTGGATATAATGAAATCAAATTCATTCGTTTTTTTGTGATTTTCCTGTAATGTTCCTTGTTAAGGGAATCGAAATTTGAATTTGATTTGAGTTGGCGTGGCTTTGAGATCGGTAGAACGGAGAGTCGGATTGGTTGCCAAATCGTCGCTTATAAAAGGAGATGAATTGGTTGTAGGCATGTTCGTTGCCGCCCTGTTCTTTATCTGCGCCCCTGTTGTTAGCGGAATCCAATATCATGTGATGGTTTTTGATGAAGAGGATGGTCTTCCTCTCAATATCGTCAAAACGGTTTTTCAGGACATGGACGGATTCATTTGGATCGGAACCGATTTCGGCGTCGCCAAATACGATGGAACTAAATTTATAGCGCACGATCTACAGTTTCCCAGCCCCTACATCAAAAACATTCATCAAACAAAAGATAACAGTTTATTATTCGTCACGGACATGGGGGTTGTCCGTCTGAAATCGGGAAGGACCGTAGAAATGGAGTTTGAACTCCTTATTCCCGCTAGCGAAAGGTTCGATGAAGCCGTTTTGTTTTTTCCTAAAAACTTGTTTGAAGATGCAGACGATGGATTGTGGATTGTGGAACCCAATTCATTGGCGCATTATCGCGACGGACAACTCCAGCGGTATTGGTTTCCGGAAGAGCATCGAACGGACAGTTTTGATCGGTCCTTCATTTTGTTTCATGATTCCGCGAATAACATGTATGCGATTTCCCAGCGCGGTGGTATTTTTATGTATGATCCGGACGAAGATTCGTTTCACCAAATGCAAGCCGATCTGGAAGATACGAATTTTCGCGTCAATTCTTTGATCAAATGGATCAATCCGGCAAATGATGATCTTGAACAAATATGGATTGGCGGCAGTCACGGAATTTTCGAGTTGCATATCGATCGTGAAGGGGATCAGGTGCGATTGCAACCGATTTGCCCGTTGCCGAATATTTCCTGTTTGTCGTGGGGATCGAATCAGGAGTTGTTTATGGGCACGTGGGGAGATGGTCTGTTCGTACTCCGACCGCCTTATTCCACATCCATTCCCGTTCGATACGATCCGCTGGCGTTTCGGACCATCAATTCCCTGACGCGGACGCGAGAGGGAGCGATGTGGGTAGGCTCCGATAACGGATTGGCGCTGATTCATGAACCGTTTTTCGGGCGCATCACCGATGCGTTCTTCAGTCCCTACATAATCGGAATTGCCGAGGGACAGAACGACACGTTTTATGCGACCGACTGTTTTGCCGTGTATGAAATCGAAAACAGGCAGGGTGATTTTCACGCCCGTCACGTACGGGATGTGTCGCAAGGATCGTTTTCTTCGATTTCCTATCGCGATGAAATGTTGGTTCTCGGCAATCGGGAATGTTTTATCGAGGTAATCAGGAATGAACAGAACGAGCGGATTGTTCTGCCCAATCGAGGAAATCAGATCATATTTTTCACCATGATCGATCGCGATGGAAATATTTGGGCCTGCCAGGATGCCATGCCGGGAGTTTTTCGGATCCGCAAGGATCATTCGCTTACGCATTTTGATGATTCGCTGGGCGTGACGGCGCATATCAACGTGATCCGAGAAGGACCCAATGGAGAAATCTATGCCGGCGGGATCGGAAATGAGTCGTTTTTATTTCGCCATGATTCCGTGAATGACCGCTTCGTGAATGTCAGTCAGCCGTCGTTTCTCGCCGCAGATGTTTCCGTAAACGATCTTGCCATCGATGCGGACGGAACCGTTTGTCTGGGGACGACCGACGGAATTTATACCTTTGCGCGGGATTCGTTCGAGAAGATTCCAATCTTCGAGAATTCGGATATGGGAACGATCACTTCCCTCGCATGGGGCGACAATCATGAAATTTGGCTGGGTACCCTCCGCGGGATACTTCGGCGCACGAACGGCGAGACGATTCGGTATGGAACGAGAGAGGGATTGCCAGGCAATACCATCGGTTTTCGCGCCTTGCTGATGGATCGACAAAAACGAATCTGGGCGGCCACTTCGAATGGAATCGCCTGGTGGCAAACCGGTGGATATGAAACAAAAACAACTCCCGATCCATTGCTTTTGTCGATGAATATTGCCGGCGACGATTGGAACGCCCTCGCGGAAGTGAATCGGCGATTTCCTTTCCGCTCATTCTTGAATGCGCATTTTGTTTCGTTGTTGTATCCTACGGACGATATTCGTTATCAAACACGCCTTCTCGGATTTGACGATGACTGGTCCGAACCGTCCGAGAATGAAAATGTCCTGATTTCCAATTTGCCGAGAGGGCAGTTGACTTTTCAGGTGCGCGCTCAAAAACCCGGATATTTGTGGAGCGATCCTGCCGCGTTTTCCTTTACCATCGCACCGCCGTTCTATCGAACGGAGTGGGCTTATGGCGTATTGGCGGCGATCGGTCTGGTAGGGTTCTATTTCTCGCGGTGGGTTCGATCGGCGATTCGGGAGCGCAGAAAGACTCAAATTGCACTGGTGGAGAGTGAGGAGCGATTTCGGAAACTTGTGCAAGCGGCTGGAAATGTAATCATCTGCATTGATCCCCATTACAAAATCCTGGAATTCAATCACGAAGCCGTGCGCGTTTTCAATTGCCGTCAGGAAGAGATCATCGGGAAGAATTGTCGAGAAGAATTGTTTCATTGGCATCACAACGGCGCTTTTCAAAACGAAATCGCGAAGGTCATGGACGGAGAAGAATCACGCGATTTTGAATTTCCGATGTTTTTGCGAGACGGTGAATTTAAGATTCTGTTATGGAATCTGACGCCGATGCGGGGAAGCCGAAACGAAGTCATGGGGGTGATCGCCGTCGGTCAGGATATCACCGAACGCAAGCGCGTCGAGCATGAATTGAAAGAAGCAAAAGAAACGGCGGAAGAAGCCAACCATGCGAAGGACGAATTCATGGCGAAAATGAGCCATGAATTGCGCACGCCGCTCAATTCCGTGATCGGTTTTTCCAATGTGCTCTTGAAAAATAAACAAAAGAATTTGACGGAGACGGAGCTGAAATATGCGCAGAGAATTTTGGATAACGGCCATCATCTGCTTTCTCTGATCGACGATATTCTTGATATTTCCCGCATCGATTCGGGGAAAATGGATTTTGAACTCATCTCGGTCGATCTGCCGGATTTGATTACGGAAATCGTGGAGCAATGCAAAGAGCAGATTCACCGGAAAAACATTGTCTTGCATTTGGAATTACCCCCGGACGTATCGCCCCTCGTCACGGACCGCGCCAAATTCAAACACATTCTCGTGAATTTAATCGAGAATGCCGTCAAATTCACGGAAGCGGGAAGCATTACCTTGCGAATCGTTGCGGAGCCTTTCACCCATATTCCGCAGCGAGTGGAAGTGATCGATACCGGCATCGGGATTTCAAAAGATAAACTGTCGAAAATCTTCGATGCGTTTCACCAGATCGACAGCGGCACGTCGAGAAAATATGACGGCATGGGATTGGGACTGACGATCGCGCATTTGTTGTGCCTGTCGATGGGCTATCGCCTCGACGTCATCAGTGAAGTGAAACAAGGATCGACGTTTCGCATCTGCATGAAACCGTAACGCCGGCGCCCCGCTGGCAAGCCGAGTTTCCGGCGGATCGTATCGCCGGGCGCGACAGAATCCCCCCATTTGGGGTTCCCCAGAGCGAGCGAATGGGATGTGGTATCCCGCCCGACGCTCAAATTGGCGAAGCGGCAGTGAACCGGCGGG
>QZKN01000059.1 GCA_003598175.1 Candidatus Omnitrophota bacterium | reverse complement strand
GATCGACAGGTGCGGCCGAGATACGGCGACTCTCGCCGAAAAGGCCGGCCTTTCACGCAGGCAAATTCAAAAAATCCTGAAACAGCACAATCTGTAAGTATGGCGAACTTACAGTTCGACGGTCGACGAACTGCGAGTTCGCCGGCAAAATTTGTTCTCATCTCTTTGATTTTCTTTATGTTATGGCATTATTCCCCATTGCGATAGCGGCGAACTCGGAGTTCGCCGACGTTTTTACGGTTTTTGCATTCGATGCATCAAGTTTAGTTAATTCAATATGTTATGGCATATTATTAATATTGGCATGGTTTATGCTTCATATCAGTTTATGAAAGAAACTTTGTAAGGAACATTTAATAAGAAGTTAGCGTGGAGTCTTTGTATCGGCAAAAAGGAAAAATGCTGCTTACGGCAGGGAGTGTTTGAAGGAATCATAAAAAATGCTGCTTATATTGAAATATATTGATGAAGAATTGTATTCCTCTTTAAATTTTCATGAAATAGGCAGATAGGAATTTCCACCATTTGTATAAATAAATTGAAGGAGAATGATCATGGACAAAAACAGGAAGCAGGAAAGACGAGAATTTCTAAAAGTAATAGGAAAAACAGGTGGTGCATTGGCGGCGTTTTTAGTGGCTGGTACGTCTTTCCCACGAAAATCTTACGCGGGATTTTTTCACACAGCATATAAAAGTGTAGTAAGAACTAAGGCAAATCCGTATAATGCGCATTGGGATGATAACTGCAATTGCGATTGTTATTGTGAAGCGCTTTGCGGCTGCTCATGCCGATGTGGTTGCAGCGGATCCGGCCTGAATGATCCCGATACGAATTTCGATACAAATTGGGAGGGCGTATGGGAGGGAGAACTCGCGCCTGGGATTGAAACCGGATTGGGTGGAGACGATCATGATGATTGGTACAATGATGTATTTAAAGGGTTGTATTGGGATTATTACAGAAACCGATAATCATTAAGAAGACGTACATTGATGGGAATAGCCATAGCTGGAGCGCTTGATCATCAGGTTTCCCCTGTTTTCCTGAACAATTGAAACACATGGCTCCATGGATGAGGAAAAGTTGCAAGTCAAGAATGAATTTCAGAATAATTGCCTCGTGAGAAGACTCAATATCAGACGTACAAATGCGACCTTTCCTCTTCCATGGGAATTGCGCGCATTTCGGGAGAGAGGCAGAAAAGGATTGTCCAAGTGGCCATCATGAAAGATTCATTTGTTCATTTATTTGAAACGGAGATGCGGAAATATGTTTTTGATGTGAATAGCAATAATATTTTTCAAGTCAATGAAATTGCCTATGATTTTTTAAATCTTTTGTTTTTGGATATGGAGGAAAATCAAATCGCATCGATACTCACAAACAAGTACGATGGCAACGACGTGCATGATGCGATCCATGGACTCAAACAACTGGAAAAAAGCGGGCTGTGCTTTTCGAAGAAGCGCCCGAAAACATGCTACATGTTTTGCTGTCGTGAGTCTTGGGATAAATTTTATGGCTTATATCAAGATCATTTGATATTGGAAGTCACACAGCGATGTAATATGAATTGCCTATATTGCAGTTTTTCAGGTATTTACGAATGCGAAAGAACACACACCAACATTGATATGAGTTGGGAAACCGCTCAAAAAAGCATCGATTACCTATTTACAAAAGAAGGGAGGGAGCCAAGTTATTTTCAATATTACAAAACAAAAGAAGAAGGGACAGACTATAGTATCGGTTTTTACGGCGGCGAACCTCTTCTGAACTTGTCTTTAATACGAAAATGCGTCCAGTACGCCTTGGAAAAATGTCCTTCGGACAAAACAGTTGGTTTCACGATGACAACCAATGGTACATTGCTCAACGAGGACATCATCGATTTCATCTTGAAACATGATATTAAAATAACCTTGAGTTTGGATGGTCCCAAACATGTTCATGATATGGCGCGAGTTTATAAAAACGGCAGAAGCACCTATGATGACGTCATGTCCGCCTTGCAAAGAATAGCCGCAAAGGCGTCTTTGGTGAAGAAGAACAAACAGTTCTTCATTACAATAAATTGCGTAATAAAAGGTGGAATTGACGTAGGCGAGTTGTGGGAGTATTTTGTTTCCCTGGAACATCTACTACACACCGAAGATGTTCAGTCGACAGTTCGTCTAAGTTTTGTCAATGGAGGGACAGAAAAATGGAACGATATCTATCCGGAAAAAAAATTAACAAAATTAACCGGATATGATGAATTGGTTGCCGAATATAAAAGAAAGTGTGAAGAGGGATTTTATTATAATACCAATACAAAAAATCAAGAATGGCGTTACCGACTTCTCCATGAGTTCGCGTATAATTATGTGTACTTTGATCTCCACGGCAGAACCCGATATCAATTTGAAGAGGAGACCGAGTTGCGCGATAATCACCATCCCGGAGGGATATGCAAACTTGGCATTCGGAGACTGTATGTGAAAGCGGATGGGACGCTGCTTCCTTGCGAAAGAGTGGCTTCCAACCTCGAATACTACAAGATCGGTCATATTCATAATGGCGGTTTGAACCTGGATCGTGTGATTGAAATCATGAATGAATATTCACAATCCACCGCGGAAAGCTGTAAGGATTGTTGGTGTATACGAATGTGTGATGTTGGATGTATCCGATCTATGGTATCCAGCGATGGAACATTCAAGAAAAATATAAAAGATGGATTATGCTTAAACACTCGAAAAAAGAGACATAAGGAACTGATAGAAATGATGACCTTGTTGGAAAAAAATCCTTATGCCTTGGAGCACTACAACGAAATCGTAAGTTTCTAACAAATTTTATCCAATTGCAAAAGGATAACATGAAGCCAATCGCTGTTATTTTCATTCTATCCGTTGTTTTTATGATTGCCATCATAACATATTATGCCGTCGATTCAAATCAAGAAAAAACAGTTATTGTCAAGGATGATACCCACGATTTGCCTGATCCCGTAAAACTTTTTACCATCCCTCGGAATTCACTCGAGAAATCTCCATTGGTTCCACCATCTCCTCAACCCACCAACGGGACAATGCTGCTCGCAACACCGCCATTGTTGCTTGACACGGACCATGTTTCATCAGCAACGTTTCAGGAATGCGCTCTTCGGATCACCGACTATCTAAATCTAGCGATTGAAAGAGGGCAGATATGTATCGATCAGGCAACTCGTGAATTTCGGAACGGTTTCATTTCTCTACAAGGAATCGAGAAGGGGATGCATGAAATCCGGGTCTGCGCTTCTTCTTATCAATCTAAGATGCTGGCTATTCACATTCCGGAAGAAAGCAGCAAAACCATCGAATTGGAGTATACCTTTTCACAACTCATCAATGTTTCAAACCTAACAAATAACAACCTTCCCGTGCCAGGCGCGCAAGTGTTCTTACGGAAACATCGTCAGGTGCAACGGCCACCGGCGACTGTGACGAATCTCTGTTTTGACTTTTGGCCCCGTGTAAATGCATCTCTACAAATGAGTGAAAAGGCGATCACGATTCAAGACACTTCGTATCGTTCTCAAAACAGGCGACTGTTACAGCACGATCGGCGCATCCATTTCAAATCAAAAAGTATACCCTTGTCTGGCGATTTACTGGTGGGGGTTGGAAATCTGTCCTGGGTGGACGGCACAAAATTATCGTTGACTCCACAACAAGGTCGTAGTAATCGTTATATGAGGGAATCCAACCTATCTTCAAAAAAATTAAAAATATGGGATAGCCTGAGTCTTATACAATTTGGAATCTTTTCGGAAGCAATACAGGCGGGTGAATATGTGGAACTGGAACGCCAAGGGCAGCGTTTTTTTTCTTTCATTGCGATCCCTGTAATGCCAGAGGATGAAGATATTATTGATGTCGGTATCACCAACGAGCAAGGGCAAATTTCTTTTACGGATCTTACTCCCGGATTATACAGTGTGCAGGCCAATTTGGGGAATTCCTGGAGCGAAAAAGCCATGCTATTACCTTATACGAAAGGCGTGAACCTAGAATTGGCTGATAGCGCTTCCCTAATGATACGCACCCTGTATAAGGATATTCAACCGGAAACGGCGAACGCGGTATCGGAAGTTTGCAATGCAAATATCCTCTTGAAAGGGAATGCCCAACAAGGGATTTTTTCCATGTCATCGGACCGAATGGGAGCCGCGCGGATGGAAAATATCCCGATGGGCGCTTATACAATCATATTGACGCCGCCGCCAGATCAGAATTTAAATGTCATCCAAAAGGAGATTCGGATCGATAAACCGCATGAATATCGGGAGTTTTATTTCGAAGGGTGGGATAACAAAAAGATATCAGGCGTCGTCTTAACGACGAATAGCCGTCTGCCGGTTTCCCAGTATGAAGTGGCTTTAAAATCCGCTCAACGGGAATTGATTCTTGCTATTCAATCCACGGATTCGGAAGGACGCTTTGAATTTAATGGGTTACGGAAAGGTTTGTATGAAATCTGTGGCTATCTAAATCCTGATCAAGAACTTGCTTATCTTCCTGTTAATCAACAAATATCAGATGTGTTTTTAAGGAGCGCCAATATTGACGGCTCCAGAGATTCTTGGGGAAGTGTTCATATTGATTTGCATGACGAAAACATAACCAAAGTCGAATATCTTGTAGAGCCGGTTGTATTTACACGCTTTATGGGGAAGGTCACGAAAGACAATATGCCCGTGGAAGGAGCAAAATTAAAGATTTTGCGCCATCCAGCCAGTCCTGCTAAATTGGATATCATCAAAGGCAATACATATACAACGACAAATGGACAATTTGACATTTCCATAGCCGGTAGAGAACATCCAAACTCTATACTATGTCGAATCATTGCTGTCCAGGAGAAATCGACGTATAAGATTATCAAGGATCGTTCCGGCAATGATATGTCTCTCGATCCGAATCCCAAATTGATTGCTATGGGTTATCAGGATATTGAATTCAAATCGGGAGATTTTATAAATGATCTTCATATTGATCTCTACGATGATAATGTTTGTGATGTTCATGGTGTAATTCAGAATATCGGTGAATTCGATCCAACTAATATATTCATTAAAGTGCGACAAGATAATACGGATTTTCCTATATCTCTGGAGAACGATGGCAGTTTTCTTGTGGAAGGGCTTTATCCGGGATTGGCTTATTTATATATTTCTCCGAAACGAAGTGTTATTCACCATCTACTGTATGGGTATCAACTTGACAACGAGTTTTGCAGCCTCGTACGTAAGTTGGATGTTCCGGAAAAAGAAGAAGTGTTGTTCGTTGAAGTCACTCTCATAGCAGCCGGATATTTGGCGGGGAAAATAATGGATAGCAATGGCGTTCTCATCGCGGGCGCGGAAGTGAGTACCGACTTGAAAAGCGGCGATGTGCGCAAAACGATGACAACAGAATACGGACGTTTCTGGTTGGGAAATATCCCATTCGACGCACAATACAATATAATTATTCAATCGGAGAAGCTGCATGCCATCGCAAAAAATTTGTCGCCCAAACGAGACGATATCGTCATTACTTTGCAGGAAAGAAATTAGCATTCATTTTTATTTCACGGGACTCTTATGGAATGCGATCTAAACCTTTTGTCAGTGTAATAATTCCAACTTACAATAGAGAGCATTTGATTCAACGTGCGATGGAGAGTGTTCTGTCCCAAACGTTTTCAGATTTTGAATTGCTGGTGATTGATGATTGTTCGAAAGATGATACGGCAAGCGTGGTAAACCATTGCGATGATCCTCGAGTGCAGTATATTTGCAATGAACGCAATCAAGGCGCCGCGATATCCAGAAATCGAGGGGCGGAATTGGCTCACGGTGAATTGCTTGCGTTTCTTGATTCGGATGATGAGTGGCATCATCAAAAATTGAGGGTGCAGATTCATTTTACTGAACAATGCAATCTCAAGAAAGACTGGCTCTGTTTTTCAAAAGCAAAAATACTTGGAATGGATGAAGATATCGAAGTACCCAACCGCCCCATCAAATCTGGAGAGCATCTATCTGAATATATTTTTCTTGACAATCAATTCATTCAAACCGGCACATTCATGCTGCCTCGCGGAACATTTGATCAATTTCAATTCAATCCATCCATTGAACTTTTTCAGGATGTTGAATTCTGTTTGCGTGCGTTTCAGTCTAATGTGCAATTTCTTTTCCTGAACAAGGTTTTGAGTTATTGGTATTGTGACAAACGTTGGGATCGTATTATTGTGAAGCATGATGGCTGGAATCGTGCCAAATGGTATGAAACATGTGAAAATTTATTGACGGAAAAGGCAAAAAAAGCATTTATTAAAGAATTGATTCTGTCTCGCATTCGAACAATAGAAGAAAAAGAAAAAATCAAAAATTTCCTTAAACATCAGCTGTTATCTCGAGAATTTAGTTGCACGGAAATCATAGAAATAGCAAAATCCTTTAATACGTTTATTGTTTAATCACATAATATGATCAAATATCTCATATAGTATAAATAAATAAATATTATATCAAATCAATTATAAATAAAACATTCTGAATTAAAAAATAACACAAAAATTAATTATATTAGCGATGTGTATTATCCATTGATCAGCGGATTCACAACCCGCATACGTAACCTTATATGTAATACCTTTTCCCCTGCAAATCATTCAGTCACTGTGTTTGATAATACGGTGAATCTCATCAAGAAAGAATCGATTGACTATGTGAATGTAACCAGATTTCCTCCTTTTTATACCGATAATCTGAATCGCCTGATACAAATGGGATATCGATCTGAGCCAATTCTTAATCACTCCATCAGACATATAAAAAAAATTGCCCGTTTGTTTTGCAATTTACAATTACAGGCGAATCCCACGCTTTATACGAACTTTCTTTCCCCTGTCACGTATCGTTTATATGCCCATTATTTTTACGACGATGGAAGATCAATCTTTGTTTAGATGCAAGTACATCAAAATTGTACTTTTTAACAATTTTTGCCGAGAGCAATATATCAAATATGGCATTTTGGCGGAAAATCTATTCTTGTGCGATAACCCTATAGATACCTATTTATCATTACCAATTCAAAATATTTAAGGAAACGATATCATTTATTGTATGTAGGAAGGTTGGATCCAAAGAAAAATTTACCTATCTTGATTGATAAAATTGCCCCACTATTTAAACAATATGATGATTTACACATGCATATCGTTGCGGAAGATCATACGGAAGTTAATAGTCAATTTGCAATTACGAAAAAAACAAAATAAACAACGAACTAAATAATACAATATAATAAGAGACCAAATTATATTTCGTGGGAAAAAGAAGGAGAAGAATTGAAACAAGAATATTCAGAAGCCGCGATTCATATTTTACCATCACGCGAATACTACAATACGTCAACTCAGGAATCTATTACGATGGGATTGCAGGGCATTAACCTCCATACCGATGAATACAATTGGGATGAATACAATTGGCCGGAATTCACGGATGAGGGAAAACGATTGATCCACTATGTCGATTCCATCGAAGCCATGATTCCAGCCATTCAGACCATTTTGGAATCCAACTCGTATTCATCCAATCGCGAATACGCAGTGAAAAATGGTCGTGGAGTCGATGGAAATCGGAGTAAAAGAAATTGTTTATAGAATGGTGAATACATGAGAAATTAGAAAAGGAGAGAATAATAAAGTAATTAAGCAGCAAAACGTTTGATATGAGAAATTCTTGAATATAGGAAGTCCATCGCCTCTATTAAACGGAATCCGGTGTCCGCTGATCGAATCAAACCAATTCTTTTACACGAAAACCGATCAAAATCCGTAATCATCACCGCTGACGCCGGCCGATAGTGAAAATGGATTTTATGGTATTTTAACAGAATTGATTCGATCGTATCCCAGCTTTCGAGTTTTCAAAGTTATGAAAAATAACGAATAAAGCGCCGTTCTTCTTGCCGGTTTTCCAACAGCGCAATACTATATCATCTAAAGTAAAATTGATGAAAAAAGGTCATAATGACGCAAGAACAATCTTGTCGAACAGAACATCGGTCTGTATGATCAGTTTGGAAACCCATGCTACAACTCTATCGGGTTCATGATGAAAAAAAAGACGCTTAGCATACCGATTTCCGCTAAAGGTAATGAAAGAAATATCGTACCATGCAACAAACACAGGATTTACACGTTTTAGAAACTGTCCCCTTACTGCCTCCCAACCAGATCAAAGAGGAATTTCCTATGTCGGAGGCTTCGAACCAAACCGTTGTCGAAAGCCGACAGGTGCTCAAAAAAATACTGCGTGACAAGGAGCGCCGCTTTTTGGTCATTGTCGGCCCCTGCTCGATCCACGATGAAACCGCCGCTTATGAATACGCGGAGCGACTTAAACAACTGCGCGAGAAAGTCGAGGATCGGTTGGTTCTTCTCATGCGCGTCTATTTTGAAAAACCTCGCACGACCATCGGCTGGAAAGGCTTGATCTACGATCCGGAACTCAACGGCAGCGACAATATTCTGGAGGGCATCCGAAAAGCCCGAAAAATTCTGGCGAAAATCACCGACATGCGCGTTCCGACCGCCACCGAATTTCTTGATCCGGTGGTTCCGCAATACATCGCGGATTTCGTGAGTTGGGTCGCCATCGGCGCGCGCACCACGGAATCACAGACGCACCGCGAAATGTCCAGCGGTCTTTCCATGCCCGTTGGGTACAAAAACACTACCAGCGGCAATCTGCAAATCGCCATCGACGCGATGTGTTCCTCCCGCTCGCCGCACAGTTTTCTCGGCGTGGATCAGGAGGGCCGCACCGCCATCGTGAAAACCAGCGGCAATGTATGGGGGCACATCATCCTGCGTGGTGGACACGACGGCCCGAATTACGACCGTCAAAGCGTACAACGCGCGGTGGAAATGATGGAAAAAGCGAAACTGCCCCCCTACGTCATGATCGACTGCAGCCATGCCAATTCCCAAAAAAACTACGAAAATCAACAAATCGTATGGAAAGATGTCATTCAACAAAAAATAGAAGGCAACGACGCCCTCATCGGTATGATGCTGGAGAGCAACCTCGTTGCCGGTAACCAAAAGTTCCCGCAAGATCGATCCCAACTGAAATACGGCGTTTCCATCACTGACGCGTGCATCGATTGGGAGAAAACGGAAGAACTGATTTTATATGCGTACGAACAATTTTGTCATTGAAAAAAGGCGGATACAATCCGTTATAAAAAGTTGATACACAACAACTAATGAGGACGTGGGGCGATTTCATGATTCCCTTATTGTTTCTTCGGTTTCAGAATATCGTGTTTTCTGTTTTCCTTTTTACGAATATTATTTTCATCTCATCGGCGGAAGAAACAGATCGGGAATATGCACAGTACATTCAACACGCCCGCCACGCCGAAGAACGCCATCGATATCAAGAGGCGTTGGATTGGTATGAGAAGGCGCTGATGATTCGCGAAGACGTCGTATTGTTAGTGGCCAAGGCCAAACAGTTGATTGGTTTGGAGCGGTTGGACGAAGCGTGCGAGACTCTACGCGCCGTCATCTCCCGAGCGCCGGATCATGCGGAAGCGCATACGCTGTTGGCCAATTATCACGCCCATATCCAACAAAATTGGAAGGATGCCGAATATCATTATCAGATAGCGATCAAAGCCGATGAGCGCTACCTGCCGCCGCATTGGCTGCTCGGCAAATTGTACCTCAAGTTGCAACACTATCATGATGCCGAAGACGCTTTTTCCGGTCTGTTTCGTCTTGATTCCGATTCGTATGAAGCGAATGTGGGATTGGGGGAAGTCAAATTCAAACAATTCGAGTATCCTCCTGCAGAAATATTTTTAAAAAAAGCCGTTTCCCTTCGCCCCGATGAACCCGAACCCCATCGATTATTGGCTCAGGTCTTGTCCGCGGTGGGAAAACGCGACGAAGCCAAAGCCGAACTGGAAACGTATCGACATTTAAACGAACGGGCGGATCGGCTCACCGGCCTGCTGCGTGATGTTCGCCGTTCGCCGCTGGATGCGGACAAATGGTTCGCACTGGGGGCGGAGTATTTCAGAAGAAAACAAATCAACGAAGCCGGTTCCGCCTTACGCAAGGGTTTGGAACTCAATCCGGAGTATCCAACTGCGCATGTGATGCTGGGGACGCTGTATTTGGGGATGCAAAAAATCGATGCGGCGCGGGAACACCTGCAAACCGCGATCCGACTCGCGCCGGATTCGGCGGACGCGTATAATAATCTCGGCGTTCTTTATTTGCTGGAAAACCAATACGATCAAGCCGTCGAGGCGCTGGAAACCGCCATCCGGCTGGGGAAAGACGAGCCCGGCGTGCGACGGAACTTACACTATGCCAGGCAGAAACGAAAGGAACAATGATTATGCAGTATGTAAAAGTTGGATTTGTCGTATTTTGTGTCTCTATTTTAACAATGGTATTTTTTTCCCAATCGCTTCGTTCGCAAACACAAGGAGACAAGCAATACATGCATTTCTTCGTGGCCCCGACCGTCTTTACCGACGGTACGACGACGGCGGCGGCGATCGTTGAATTGAAGCGATTTTTGGTCAATCTGGCGGGCGGATACAGCGAACTCGGCGTGTCGGAAGGCGGCTGGCTTAGCCCGGCGAACGATGTGGAAACGGAAATGAATATTAAATTTTTCGTCTCTGCCACGCGGGATGTTTCCGCCGATATACGACAATATCTCAAAGACCATTTGCAGCAGCAATATCCGTACGTCATCGTGTGGGAAGCCTTGCCGGAGCCGGATGACGAGACCTCTCATGTTTCGAATTGGCAGGAAAATAGTAAACCGTAACGAATGGGGAAATAGTGTAAGACTGCCTGCGTTGCCTCTATTACATGATTAGTAAGTATTCTACCATGAAACCGTATGGAATTGCAATCTGGTATATTGTTAATCTCTGTTTTCCCATCGTTGCGTTCTCGCAAA
This sequence comes from Candidatus Omnitrophota bacterium, assembly GCA_003598175.1. Lineage (GTDB taxonomy): Bacteria > Hinthialibacterota > Hinthialibacteria > Hinthialibacterales > Hinthialibacteraceae > SURF-12. The sequence goes on along the minus strand of QZKN01000059.1, from coordinate 16,338 downwards.
TTCGCTTTGTCGAGAACGCCGAACCGTGCGGTATTGATTTTGTGCAAACGAATGGCTCGCGGCAAAAAGACTACATCGTGGAAGCCAAAGGCGCGGGCGTGGCGGTTGCCGATATCAACGGGGATGGGTGGGACGATATCTATTTCGTGAACGGCGCGTATTTGCATGCGACGGTGGATGCGAACTCGCCCCGAAATCAGCTGTATTTGAATCAAGGCGATGGAACCTTCAAAAACGGGACGATCGAGAGCGGCCTGGGCGATCCTGGTTTCGGCGTCGGCGCCTATTTCGCCGACGTGGACAATGACGGCGACCTGGATTGCTATTTGACGAATTATGGACCGAATCAGTTGTATCGCAATGACGGCGCCGGCCGCTTTGAAATGATTCCGAATGCCGGCGGCGCGCAAAACGAGGGCTGGAGCACCGGCGCAGCGTTCGCGGATATCGACGGCGACGGATATCTCGATCTCTACGTCGGCCAGTATGCGGTGTTTTCGCCGGAAATCGCGGATCGCAAGGGGAAATATGCTCCCTATTTCGGAACCATGAGTTTTATCGGACCTTCGGCGTTCCCCCCGGCGGAAGACAATCTGTTTCTGAACAACGGCGACGGGACTTTTCGTGATGTTACAAAAGAACGTGGAATCAACGGTTTCGAATGCGGACGCGCGTTCACGGTTCACTTTACCGACATCGATAGTGACGGGGATTTCGATATTTATATCGCCAACGATACCACCGCGAATCATCTTTACGAAAATATGGGAAACGGTTTTTTCGAAGACATCTCGCTGCTTGCGGGCGTGGCCTTGAGCGATAACGGCAAAGAGCAGGGCGGGATGGGCGTCGCGATTAAGGATGTGGATGGGGATTTGGATCCGGATATCGCCGTGGCGAATTATCAGAACGAATATAACATTCTTTACCGCAACGACGGCCGGCTGCAATTTACCGATAATTCCTATAAAAGTGGCGTCAGCCAGGGAACGGTGGAAAAAGTCAGTTTCGGCATGATCGTGGAGGATTTCGACAACGATGCCTGGCCGGATATGTTCGTTTCCGCCGGCCACGTCTATCCGGTTGCGGATCAATTGCCCATGCTGCACGGCTATGCGCAGAAAAACCTCTTTTTTCGTAATAGGGGGAAAGGAATTTTTGATAATCGATCAAACGAAATCGGACCGGCGTCGGATTTGGCAGGCGTTTCGCGCGGCTGCGCCGCCGCGGATTTCGATCACGACGGCGACCTCGACATCGTTGTGAATAATCTGGACGGCGCGCCGTTTTTTCTGGAAAATCAAAGTCACACAGGAAATTGGCTGCAAATCGCAATCCAAAATGAAGAAGGAATGCCTGCGTTTGGTTCGAGAGTGGTGGTGACGACGGGAGAACGCACGCAAATGGCGGAACTCTATTCCAGCGGCAGTTTTCTCTCCCAAAACAGCGCCGTGCTTCACTTCGGGCTGGCGGACGCGACTCTTGTTGAAAATGTACGGATTCGCCGGCCGGACGGCGTATGGAAAGAATGGAGCCGTTTACCGATCAATCGGAAAATAGTAATACGGAAAAATGTGATGGATAACGGCAAATCAAACGGACAGTGATACAAATTGTCGCTGCCCGTCTGGGTTGAATAAAATAAGATTGATAATTCCTCTCAATACAACGCCCAATTCTGAACATCGACCATTTGGCCCAGGATAACTTCGCCGGCGCCCGCCGGAGAGAGTCTTCCGTTGGCGTCAATGCCCACCTCCCAAAAGGCGGCGGCGGAGTTGGGATCAAGATAGGCTTTTATCGCCAGTTCCTGTTCGGTCAGCAAATCCCAAAATTCGCTGTCCGGATTTGCGCCGATGGCGCGGATACGATTGGCCCACCAATATTGCAAGGCCAAATCCGCTCCGTCATCGTCGTCGATCCCGATGTTGAAGGTCATGGATGCGCCGGGTTGAAGTTTGAAAATCCCATCGGGATCCTCGAAATTCGCCTTCCCATATCGCGCTTCCACCGTCCACCCACCGGATTTTTCCTCTCCGAATCCGTATATGATTTCATTTTCTCCATAATACCAATCGACCGCCTTGGACCAACGAATTTGCGTTTGCGGAGCGTCGGCTGCGTCGTCCCAATTTGAAAAACGGCCTTCGTAATTGAAGTAAATATGTCCACCGTAATCGGGAATAAAACTATCGTAATTGTAATCATAACCTGTTTTCAACGGATCAATCAGAATTTCAATGGCGTCGTCTTTCCAAAATTGCGGATTGGGATCGTTCGAACGAACGACGTCGTCTTTGACATCCACGCCGATGTAGAAGTTTTCGTCATCGTAAGCCAAATAAAACGTGAAACTGGAATCGTCCGGACCGGACCACTCTTTCGCCTGGGCGTAATTCAAAATCCAGGCGTTGACGCCGGGAATGACGGAGATGCCTGTAAAACCGCCATATTCACTCGAAGATACGACCCCATCCAACTTCACGGAGCCGTTTGCCACTTTGGGCGTGGTAACGGTTGTCTTTCCAATGTCGGACCATGGTCCTTCCGCTCGTTCGTCAAAATCCAATACCTGGGAAAGAACAGGAAAAGAAATGATCAACGAAAGGGCGAGAGTACACATAATATAAAACAATTTTTCTTTCATATGGATTCCTCCATCATTGCTTACACCACGATTCATCCAACGGAACAGCGGGATCAATGGTAATTACATTCCATTCAATGGTATCCGTGTCTTTGATAACAAATCCCTCCTTTGCAGATAAAATCCATTAACCTTATGATCTAAACCTTTGCTCAAAAAATCGAAAAAGTAAAGGGATACAACCAACTACAGAGAGGAATCAAGGGCGATCTTCTTTATTGAAAAGGATTCAATTATCAAGCTATACTCCCAACGCTCTCTCCAAAATCTTATAATTCCGTTCCACCATCGTTCGCGGATCGGCCAACAGTCCGGCGTTGACCAGCGCATTGTCGTAAATCTGTTCGACAGAGAGTCTCAAAAAATCTTCATGCGTCCCTTCGTTGTGTAGTTTTGCCAATTGGAGAATCAGGGGATGTTTTGCGTTGATTTCCATTGATTTTTTGCCGATTTGCGCGAAATCCTTATTCATGGCCTGCATGATTTTCTGCATATGGGTCGTGAGTCCCGCGTCGGTGTTCACGATGATGGCCGGGCTGTCGACCAGTCGCTTCGAATCGCGTACGGCGTCGATTCGATCGCCTAAGACGGACTTAAACCAGCCGGTGAGTAAATCGATGTCGTCACGCGACAGTGTTTTCGGTTGTTCAGTAGTTTCCTTTTCTGTTTCATCTTTTTTTGTTTCAGGTAAATCCAATTCTGCGCTATCCGCCGATACGATTTTCTTCCCTTCGAATTCGCCGAGAGCGGCCAACACAAAATCATCATAAGGTTCGAACATGAATAGCACTTCGATGCCGTTCTTTTTGAAGGCTTCCATATAGGGGCCGTTTTGAATCGCTTCCCGATTCGGCCCGTTCAAGTAATAAATAGACTTTTGATCCGGCTTCATTCGCTCCACATATTCTTTCAGGGAAACGAATTTTCCCTCTTCCGTCTGTGAGGATTCGTAACGCAGCAACGGAGCGATGTCGCCGCGATATTCGAAGTCCATCGAGACTCCTTCTTTGAGCATCAGGCCGAACGTTTTCCAGAATTCGCTGTATTTTTCCGGATCGGCTTTCGCCTGCTCGTCCAGAAATTTGAGGAAGCGGGTGGTGATGACTTTTTTCAGTTTCCGCACCAGCGCGTTGTCCTGCAGCGTCTCGCGGGAAATATTGAGAGGGAGATCCTCGCTGTCGACCACGCCTTTCACAAAGCGCAGCCATTCCGGCAGAATCGCATCCGAATGCTGTTGGATCAGCACTTTGCGGCAATAGAGATTCACGCCCGGATCCATGCGCCCGAATCCGAATTTTTCGAAATTGTCTTTCGGCGTGAACAACAACGCGCTGATTTGCAGCGGCGCGTCGGCGGTAAAATGTAGGCGGAAATGTGGTTCGTCATAAGCGTTGGCGATGAATTTGTAAAATTCAGTGTATTCTTCGTCCTTGATTTCGCTTTTGTTACGCGTCCAAATGGCCTGAATGGTATTGACTTTTTCCATGTTGAGAAAAATGGGGAAAGGAACAAAATTGGAGTATTGTTTAATAATTCGCTTGATCGTGTCTTTTTGTGCGAATTCTTTGGCGTCGTCGCGCAATTTGATGATAATGCGTGTGCCTCGAGGAAGATCGTTGACAGTGGAAAGGGTGTATTCGCCGTTTCCATCTGAAACCCATTCCATGCCAGCCGCATCGGGTTGAAACGAACGGCTCAACACACGCACTTCGTTGGCGACCATGAAAGAGGAATAAAATCCGACGCCGAATTGACCGATCAGCTCAACATTCTTCGCAACAGTCTCTTTTACATGCTTTAAAAATTCTTTTGTCCCGGAATGGGCGATGGTGCCGAGATTTTCGATGAGTTCGTGCTCGGTCATGCCGATGCCGGCGTCAGTGATGGTGATAGTATTACCAACTTCGTCCACTTCGATCTTGATTTCCAGCGGCAAGTCAGGATCGTGGATGTTTGGATTGATGACCTTTTCGTGGCGAATCTTTTCGAGTGCATCGGCGGCGTTTGAAATCAATTCACGGATGAAGATTTCACGGTTGGTGTAAAGCGAATGAATGACGATATCCAGGACTTGTTTCACTTCAGCCTGAAAACTGTGTTTTTGTGCGGACGCGCTAGTCATTTGGTCTAACCTCACTCAGGAAAATTTTTTTATGCCGGTTAACAATTCTTCGGCCGTTATCCATAAAAACAATAGCTACTCGCTATAGTTTATGATCTATTCGGGTAAAGCAAGCGTCTCGCTTGCGCGTTCAATACAGGCGAGACGCCTGCTCTACCCGCGAATAAAAAAACGATATCGTTTAATCAATTAAATGTTTCGTTTAAACACGAAAACCCAATGCGGTCAAAAACCGCAATGGGAATTTATACACGAATCGATAGGAATCAGTCAAATCTCAAAATGCCGCCATAACCAAAATGGTCGATAGCGGAAATAAATCGGCTTCTTCTCCGTTTTGAAATAGAATTATCCCCATCGATCCACTCGCACATCGACGAAACGCAGATCGTTCTATCAACAAATGCGCGAACAACAGTCCCATCAGTAAGAGCAATGAGACGAATATGAATAATAAAACAGAAAATGGAAACAGAGGATTCATTGTCTTTATCACTATTTACATTGTTTTCGCAGAACAGAGTAGCAACATATGTGCCTATTTGATATTTTCTTAAGTTCTTTTCTTTGAATAGGTTATGTCAATATTATTGAGTGATCATCTGTGCTTTTTTGGCGCAGTCTGGGCTTTATGAAGGCGAAGCGTTATTTTAAATGCATTCACAATCATGAAAATGTCAATTAAATAAACACTCATAACCATTTGGTCACTACGATGGATGAAAAGTGGTCGTAGGGGCGGTTCGCGAACCGCCCCTACGACCGGCGCTTTCATAAGAATCAGTATGATCTTTATTTATGCGTCCGATTCCCTTATAATTATCCTCACAACGTAGATACACTAATTTTGAAGGAATGCAAGCAATGAAAGCAAAAATCCGCTCCCGTTCTCTCCTTTTCTTCCTGTTGATTTTCATGGGGGGAATTTCCACTGGTTTCGGCCAGGAAACGCCGGTTCGAGAAATCCTTTTGGATGCGAGTATGGTTTTAACCGCATTATCGCCGGATGGCTCGATGATTCTTGTCGGGGGACAAGGCATTCGAATCCTGAATGCGAAAACCGGCGAGGTGATGAAGGAATTCGATACGTCCATGCAAACCATCGCTGTGGCGTTTTCTCCCGACAATTCGATGGCATCCGCCTGTGACAGGAACGGGAAAGTGACGATTTGGGACATCTCCACCGAAACGATCCTTCATCAATTCGATTTTAATTTTCATGATGAGAATTACATGTTTGGACAAGATTCTATAGCTCTACAGATATCCACCAACGGAAAATATTTATTGGTGGGTCCCTCCTCGACGGACGCCGTGGATACCATTCAGGTTTGGGATTTGGAAAGTCGGAATTCTATTTATAATTTTTCGGGCTATCTTCTCAGCAACTGTGCGTTGTTTTCCGATGCAAAACTTTTTTTCAAAGCCACTTTCCGCGGATACGTGGTTGACCTGATTACTCTCGAACAACAGTTCAACGAGTTTAATTACGGATATGCGCCGTCGCCCGATGGGGATGAAATTCTCTGCTTTTCCATAATCTTTAACACGCCCCAAAACGAGTATATTTACAAGATTGTGAATGCGAAATCGGGCAGGCTGTTGCGGGAACATCATGTGGAGGGAACCGGCGGGGATTTGCGCGCCATATTTTCCCCCAGCGGAAAATACATTCTCATCAACGTCGACGACGCTGCGACTATTTACGATTATGCAACCTGGACTCCCTTGCGTTCGTTTCCTCCCGGCGAGGTCATTCCACAAGCGTTTTCCACCGATGACCATTGGCTGCTGACGCAGGAAGAAAACTCACTCAAGATATGGGATATCAGCAATTTGCAATCCGGCGTCAGCGACGCCGCTGAGTTGTATCGCTAGAACGTTGATATTTTAATGATAATGCCGGAGCGCGGACGTCCCGTCCGCATCTTCGCGGGTAGAGCAGGCGTCCCCGCCTGCGCTGTTCACGCAAGCGAGGACGCTTGCTCTACCCACGTAGAAACGAACAATTTTATTTCAACCTTCGTTGTGAGCAACCATTATCGATTGGTCAATGCAAGTTTTTGAAAGGCGCATATGATGAAAAAACGGTTTCCATTCAGGGTTCTGCTTGCTGTCCTTATGTTTCCATTCCATTACGCCAATTCTAGCGAATCTTTCTCTGATCACTATTCTGTAATTTGGGATACCCCCAGCCGCGACTCGTCCGGCTCGATGCCGCTGGGAAACGGCGATGTGGGAATCAATCTGTGGGTGGAGGAAAACGGCGATCTTTTCTTTTATATTGGCAAGACCGACGCATGGAGTGAAAATGCCCGTTTACTGAAATTAGGGCGGATTCGAATTCATTTTATTCCCAATCCATTCCAAACAGCGAAACCGTTTAAGCAGACGTTAAATGTAAAAAGCGGCACTATTCATATTCAGGCAGGGGAAACGGATAATCGTATTGACGTGACAGCCTGGGTGGATGCCAATGAATCCGCGATTCATGTCGAATCGATAGGAATGCTCCCGCATGAAATGGTCGTTTCGTTGGAATCCTGGCGAACGCAACCGCGGGAATTAAAAGATGAAGAACTACACAGCGCCTATGGGTTGGCGGAAGCCCCTTTTCCGGTTGTGGTTACGCCGGACGTTGTTGTGAATAATACTGACAATGAAATTGTATGGTATCACCGCAATGAACGCTCCATCTGGCCGTTGACGCTGCAACATCAGGGATTGGAATCATTGATTTCAACGCTGAAGGATCCACTGCTGCAGCGAACATTCGGCGGCTTGATAGCCGGTTTGAATTTCGCGAAAGAAAATCCAACCACAATCCGTTCCGCAGAGTCTGACAAATATCAGCGGTTCAGCATTGTTCTGCTTACCGCGCAGACAGACACAATTGAAGAATGGCTGGAACGATTAAATCAAAAAGCCAAAACCATCCCATCGCAAAATACGATCAATGCTTATGATCGGCATGAAAAATGGTGGAATGAATTTTGGAATAGAAGCGCCATACACGTTTCCGCATCAGGAGAGGAAGCCGAAGCGGCCGAGTGCGTCACGCGGGGATATGCGCTGCAGCGGTTTATCAGCGCCTGCGCCGGAAGAGGCGGTTCGCCCATCAAATTCAACGGGTCGATTTTCAATGTCGATGCCCGAATCAAGCCGGACAAACATTACGACGCAGATTACCGACTTTGGGGCGGCCCCTACTGGTTTCAAAACACCCGTCTCGTGTATTGGCCGATGTTGATGTCCGGCGATTTCGACATGATGCGGGCGTTATTCGATATGTATTTGCATGCGCTGCCTTTCGCCGCAGGACGGACGCGGCTCTATTTCAACCATAACGGCGCGTTTTTTCCGGAAACCATGTATTTTTGGGGAGCGTACGCGATTGACAATTACGGTTGGGATCGTGAAGGCAAACCGATCTCGCATGTTGACAACCGATATATCCGTTATTATTGGGATGGCGCGCTGGAATTGCTTGTCATACTGGCGGACGCTTATCATTTCACGCAAAATGAACTGTTTTTGAACGATTATTTGATTCCCATCGCCGCGCCGGTTCTGCAATTTTATGACGAACATTATTCACGCGATAAAAACGGCCGGCTTCGCATCGAGCCGTCCCAAGCGTTGGAGACGTGGCAGGAAGCAAGCAATCCGTTGCCAGTGATCGCCGGTTTGCAGTTTGTGACGGACAGACTGATGAAAGATAAAGATAAAATTCCTAAAAATTTATTCAGTCTATGCAAGAAAATCCATTCTTCTCTTCCGAACTTACCGAAAGAAACGAATGAAAAAGGAGAAGCTTATCTGCTGCCCGCGGAAAAATACGGCGAGTTAAAGAATTCGGAAAATCCCGAATTATACGCCATCTTTCCCTATCGAATTTATGGCATGGGGAAACCTGATTTGAATGTTGCCAGGCTGACATTTGAAAAACGACTGGTCAAACGCACCGGCGGCTGGACGCAGGATCCCTTGCAGGCCGCTTTGTTGGGTATGACCGAGATCGCCAAAGATTATACGGTGCAGAATTTCTCCACTTTTCACGACGGCAGCCGTTTCCCGGCGTTTTGGGGGCCGAATTTCGATTGGATTCCGGATCAGGATCACGGCAATATCTCGATGTTGGCGCTGCAGAACATGCTCATGCAATGCGAAGGCAAGCACATCCTGCTGTTTCCCGCCTGGCCGAAACAATGGAACGTCACGTTCAAATTATACGCGCCCATGCAGACCATCGTGGAAGGGATTTATCAGGACGGCGAGGTAAAATCCATCTCCGTCTCGCCCGCATCCCGCCGAAACGATGTCGAAGTGATGATGCCATGATTGGTCATGGTTTCCAGGTCAGGCAATTGCAAATGATCTGGCAGTAGCTTTCACGCTCGAAATCCGAATCCATGTGCCCCGGTTGGAAAGAGAACACCCACCCTTTGCCGAGAGGCTTGTACCATCCCGCGCGATCCTGCATATACACGTTTCCTGTTTCCGGAACGGTATACAATAATCCGAACAAAACGGTTTTTGCGCGGGCGTCGGTGAATTGATAATTGAGAAACACTTCCGAATTGATGAATTCGATGGCGGGCAGTTCGCATTCGACGCTGGGTAGATCGGATGATGTGTACTTTACGGTTTTCTCATACGTAACATCATGCGATGTAATGTAATGGTCAGGTTGGAGGTTCACGAAATGGATATTCACGTCGTGCTTCCAGCTGTAAGGATAGGGATCGTCATTTTGTCCCAAATATATTCCCAACGTTTGCAGCCAGGTTTCATTTTTGCGCTTGGCGGAGGAAATGCCGTGGTGCAGCACGATCAACCGTTTGCCGCTTTTCGCAAACGTGAGCAAGGCTTTTTCAATGGATGGCCGCAGGTCGCCGTGCACATACATGATCGCGGCGTCGTATGGCGTCAAATCATCCGGAAAATCGGGCTGATCGACGATTTGCATGTCATAATTCGTGTGAGATTCGAGATAAGGCTTTAAAATCTCCATCCGCGGCCATTCCTTTTTTTCGGCGACCACGATTAGTTTTTCCCCTCGAACCGGCGCGGCGATGCAAAGCAAAAAAACAACGGTAATAATTCGATTTCGATTCATCGTTCACCCTCACCATCAATTTTTTTTGAGTAACGTTACACCCATTTTCAATTTGAAGACAAGGTATCCTGTTTATGCACATCCGATAGTTGAAGAAAACTTGCCCGTAAATCGTAATGTTTTTATAAATTTTTCTCCGTTTGTTTGTTCGCGGTGGATTTTCCTGCGATCCCTGTTGTATTATGCTATCTCATTCCACGCAGGAAAAAGGATTCATTCATGCATCTTTCCATTGCGCCGGCTGATTTGGTTGTGATTATCGTTTATTTAATTGGAATCGTGGGGATCGGTTGTTGGGCGGGGATGCGCCGGCGGCGGGGGGCGGCGGGGGAAGGATATTTTCTCGCGGGGAAATCCTTAACCTGGCCGATTATCGGGCTGGCGCTGTTTTCCACCAACATTTCCACCATTCATTTGGTCAGCCTGGCGCAGGAAGGCTACGACAACGGATTGGCGTATGGCAATTTCGAATGGATGGCGGCGTTTACGCTGATCGCGCTTTCGCTTTTTTTTGCGCCGTTTTATATCCGCTCGAACGTGGCCACGTTGCCTGATTTTTTAGAGAAACGGTATAACCGCTGGTGCCGCGACTGGCTGGCAATCGTATCCATTGTTTCCGCGATTTTTATTCATATCGGTTTTTCTTTGTATACCGGCGCGACTGTGTTGCGAGGTTTGTTTGGCGTCGATGAGAATATTAGTATTATCGTGGTTGCGCTCTTGACCGGGCTGTATACCATTATCGGCGGCCTGTTGGCTGTGGTGCTGACGGAATCGATTCAAGCCGTCATTCTGCTGATCGGCGCGATTTGTATCACGGCCATGGCCTACGCGCAAATCGGCGGATGGAGCGGATTGGCGCAGTCCGTCGATCCGGTGATGCTGACGATTTTGCGTTCGGCGGAGGATCCCTCCCATTTGCCGTGGTATTCGGTTTTTTTGGGGTATCCGGTGATTGGGTTGTGGTATTGGTGCGCCGATCAGACCATCGTGCAGCGCGTGTTGGGCGCAAAGGATGAAAACCATGCGCGCGTGGGGCCGCTGTTCGCCGGATTTATCAAAATTCTTCCGGTTTTCATTTTCGTGTTGCCGGGGCTGTTATGCCTGGGATTGGTGAATCAGGGGCATTTCGATTCGTCGCCGGCCACTTCGGCGGATACGTATGCGTTTCTGATCAGTCACGTCTTGCCGGTGGGGCTGCGGGGTCTGGTGGTTGCCGCCCTTCTCGCCGCTTTGATGAGTACGGTGTCAGGCGCATTGAATTCGACCGCTACGCTTTTCAGTTATGATATTTATAAACGTTGGAACCCGGGAATTTCGGATCGTTCCCTGGTGGTGATGGGGAGGTGGGTCACTTTTTTCGCGATGATCGCGGCGATCATCTGGTCTCGCTACATCGGCCGATTTGAAAGCATTTTTCAAGGCATTTCCGCCATCATTTGCTACATCGCTCCGCCGATCACCGCGGTTTTTGTGTGGGGAATTTTTTGGAAACGCGCCTCGTCGGTCGCGGCGTTGATCACTTTGTGGATCGGGGCGGCGCTGGGATTCACTGTTTTTCTTTTGGATTGGTTTAAGGAGTCGACAGGATGGAATATTCCGTTCCTGATGACCACGTTTTATCTGTTTCTCATTTGCTCCGCGATTCTATTTGCCGTATCGTTGATTGCGCCGCACCGACATACCGCCGAGAGCCGCGCGCTGGTTTGGAACAACCCCATGGATGCGCTACGGGGGCCGGCCTGGCGCGGAATCGGAAACTATAAATTCTTATCTTGCGCCCTGTTGATTACCGTAATTTTCCTCTACATCAAATTTGCCTGATTGGAGAAAGGAGAATGGTTGTGAAAATAAGAAAAGAAAGATTTTTGCGTGCAGGCTTATGTTTTCTATTATTTCTCGCCCAATGGAGTTGTACGCATTCGCAGCTCAAGGTTCAGCGGTATGGCATGGTTATCGGCGTCAAGCCGGAAAAAATCGAGTATTACAAGGAATTGCACGCGCATCCCTGGCCGGGCGTGATTGCGCAGCTGAAAAAATGCCATATTCAAAATTATTCGATCTATTTAAAAGAACTCAGCGAGAATCAGTGGTTTCTTTTTATCTATTTCGAATATACCGGCCACGATTTTAACGCCGATATGGCGAAAATGGCGGAAGACGCAACCACGCAGAGGTGGTGGAAGGAAACGGATCCTTGTCAAATCCCCATCGATATACGCGAGGCAGGGGAATTTTGGAGTGAGATGGAAGAAGTGTTTCATATGGATTGATAATATGGCTACCTTTCTTTTTTGGAATATCAATAGACAATCAGTATTAGATATTGTTGTTTCTTTAGTAAAAGAAAACAAGGTCGATATTCTCATGCTCGCTGAGTCTGAATTGCGTATCAACACACTTGTGGCAGAATTGAATATCGCTTGTGGAAAGACATTCCGTTATTTTGACAAACGTAATTCCAATATTGACCTATTGTCCTGTTTTCCGAAACATTCCATCAAAATCCTATGTGATTATCGGAATATTTCCATTCATCGATTTGTCCCACCTATTGGTTGTGAAATCTTATTGGCTCTCATGCATCTTCCCGGTAAACTATACCGAGATGATCGGGATCAAGCATCGATGTGTCCCCGATACGCTCAAATTATTGAAAACTGTGAAGAGAAAGTGGGACACCGTCGAACATTGATCGTGGGTGATCTCAATATGAATCCTTTTGAACCCGGTACCGCCGGCGCGGAAGGATTCCACGCTGTCATAACTCGAAACATTGCCAGGAAAGGTTCGAGATTGGTGGAAGGAAAATCCAGATATTTTTTCTACAATCCGATGTGGAGTCATTTTGGCGATCACCCGAATGAACCTGCGGGTACGTATTTTTATCAAAATTCAAAGCCGATCAATTATTTTTTGGAATGTGTTTGATCAAGTATTGATTCGTCCTGATCTGCTCAACCGATTTAAAAATAAAGACGTGAAGATTTTAACTTCAGTAGATTCAGCATGTCTATTGAATGTTAAGGGAATACCGGACAAAATAAAAGCGTCGGACCATCTTCCTTTGGTATTTAAAATGGATCTATTTTGATCGAAAAGGAGAAATACAATGTCGCCTGAGAACCTATGGGGTGAACTTCCGGTCATCGATGATGTGAAAACCCCTGTCGAAATTTTAAAAGAGCAGGCTTTTGTACTAAGTAAAATGACTAAAAATTTTCTTGATGCTGCCGTCTCAACCTATCGAGATAACCGAGGATTGCTTGCGGACTTGGAGATTGTCGCCCCCACGCTGGATGGTTATTCAGTTCTCTTATTACGCCTGCGATACAATTTAGAACCCTATCCTGTAACCGTTTTGAATGAATTAGCCGATGAAATTCATGAATGTCCGGACGAGAACACGTTCAAACATACTCTAAGCAAAATTTTCACTTCGGAAAAGGTGAAAAAAGTGATTCGGGATTTACTGATTCAAATCAACTCGATACGTAAAGAAATTAAAATTTCGGCCTAAGTGAAAACCGGATCCATCGATATTATTTGGAAAAAACCATGACGCCCAAAGAACGAATGCTTCGCGCACTGCATCGGGAAAAACCGGATCGTTTGCCGGTCACCATTCATCAATGGCAACAGTACCATCTTGACGTCTACATGAACGGCGTCGACGCCCTCGCCGCGTTTCAAATCACCGGTCTGGACGCCGCCATTCAGTATTTCGAGGCGATGGGGCAATTCTGGATTCCCGACGCGGAACGCTATATCGTGCAGACGCCGGATTGGCGGGAGGAAATCGAGGTGATCGATCCCGATCCGGACAACAAAATCCTTCACCATACCATCACCACGCCCGGCGGAACGCTTACGTATAAAACCGGCGGCAACCGGACGACGACGTGGATCACCGAATATCTCATCAAGCGCTGTGACGACATCGATCTGATTGAAAAATACATGCCGGTTTCGAAATTGGATCAAAAGCAAATCGCAAAAGAATACGATACGCTGGGCGACAACGGGATTCTGCGCGGATTCGTGTGGGGAGATCAGGCTGGTTGCTGGCAGCACGCCTGCTGTCTGATGGAAGCGGAGAAACTGATTCTGGAAACGTATGATCATCCCGACTGGGTGCATCGATTGATGAAGATCCTGCTCGAAAAGAAACTGCGATTCATCGAGGAATCGTTGCGGGGAGCCAAATTCGATCTGATTGAAACCGGCGGCGGAGCGGCCAGCGATACCTTGATCTCGCCGAAACTGCACAAAGAGTTTTGTATGCCCTACGACCGTGAAATGCATCGCGCCTTGCACGATATCGGTCATATTTCCACCTACCACACCTGCGGCGGAATGATGCATATTCTCGACTTGATCGTGGAAAACGAAACCGACGCCTCCGAAACGCTTACCCCGGCCGGTATGGGTGGGAACATCAAGGAACCGGAAAAGGTGCGAGCGGCGTATGCGGGCAAAGTCGCCACGATCGGCGGCATGAATCAATTTTCCATCCTTACCGATGGCACACCCGAGCAGATTCGCGCAGAGGTGTTTCGTTTGTTTGAAGGATTTGGCAAGGATGGCGGCTACATACTCTCCACTTCGGATCATTTCTTCGATACGCCGGTGGAAAACCTGCGGATTTACGCGAATGCGGCAAGGGAATGTATTTATTGAGTAGTCAGTAGTGGGGAGTAACTGGTAGTTCGTTGGAAGAATGGGGATATAGGGTACATTATCTACTATTTTTGAAACTCGTCCGGCAAAGAAATCCCTTTCGACCAAAGATACGCCTTCATTCTTTCGACGAATCGTTCCGCATCATGAACCAGACTTTCTGCCGTTTCTTCGCTGATCTCGAAATCGATCATATAATCTGCATTGATTCGATATCGCAATTCGCGAGATAAAATATCAGCCCATTCTGTTTCCAGTTCCCCGGTTTGAATTAGATATTTACCGAATAAACGCTTGAGAGCGTTGTGACTTTTGGGAACAATGTCGAACACCAAAATACGGCGCGAGCCGCATGTAGATTGGCATAATAGGCTCTGGAAACACAATTATAATAATGCCCGGCGGTAAACAACATTTGAGACGATTGAATTGACTCGACCGCCCTTCGCCAATGCAGATGAATCTCGTTTCTTTTCATCGTATCGAGATTCCTTCCTTGTCCACGGTTTCCAAAAATGATGATTGCCGCTCCATTTTTTTTTCTTTTTCTTCATCCGTTAATACGATAATCGATGGAACACAATCAGAGCCGATGGCAAGATGATCACCGATTCCGGCAAGTTGATCTTTTAACCGCCAATCCCCTTCCTTGATAACGAGCAGTATATCCAAATCAGAATCATTCCGTGCGTCGCCACGAGCTTTCGAACCAAAAACTATAATGTCTCGCACAAGATCGGGATACCTCTCATCCAATACCGACCGATACTGCTCCAGCCAGACCTGTTCGTCGGAATTAAGCGTTAACATCTCCAAAAACTCCTATCAGGAAAGTGTATAGTGGGGAGTGAACCTACAGCCTTCAGCCTTCAACCTTCAATCTTCAACCTAAACACCTGACAACTTTTCTACCGCATCAGCGTCTGGGGAACCGGTAAATTTAAGATTCTCGCAAGCGTCGGGGCAAGGCGATCCGCCATGATTTGAAATCCGAGATCGTTGGGATGGGAGCCGTCGACGAGACCGTCCGCTATTTCTGGACCCAACAGCGTGTACCCTTCGATTAATACAATATTCGTATCTCCTTCGGTCATCAGTTTGGCGGCGGTTTCGCGAATCACATCCTTTTGCGCCTCGATCGACGGTTGGCCGCCGTGGAAGATGGATTCCCGGCCGGCGTAAATGCGGGTGACCAGCGCAATGGGAGTGGTCGGATGTTTTTCGCGAATGGTGCGCACGAACGGTTCATACACCTGCGCCAAATCTTCTGCGTCTTTGTTGTTGGCCATGAAGTCCATCACGAAACAGGAGGCGTCGATTTCCGCAAGGGCCAATGCCACTTCCTTTTCTCCACGCCCGTTGCCGGAAAAACCGAGATTGACGAAATCGACATTGAGAATCCGCTCCAGAATCGCCTGATAACTCATACCCGCGCGGCTGGCGCAACCGCCCTGGGTGATGGATGTGCCGTAAAACACGACCGGTTTGGGAATCGCGAATGGCCGCGGCTTTTCGATGGCGGCTTCGGCGTTTACTCCGATCGCTTTGATCGTTACTCCGTTATAAAGGGGGAGGTAAAGCGTGAATTCGTGTTTTTGCGCGGGGGCTTTGGTGAAGTAAAAGTACTCGACCTCTTTTTCCTGCTCATGAATCGCAGTGCCCACGTAGTCTCCGTCCGCGTATAAATCCACACCGCTTTGCCCGAAGGTGTGCATGTTTCTCATGCCGGACAGGCGGGGATATTCGAGGCGGATGCCCAGCGCGGTGCAG
>QZKN01000070.1 GCA_003598175.1 Candidatus Omnitrophota bacterium | reverse complement strand
TCAAATAATCGTAATCTTCCTCAACCTTCAACGAAGGTTCCGACATAGCCTCTACCTCCGTTCACAGTATAATGATTTTAGGCAGAGGATATCAGTATGGTTTAAAAAAGTCAATCCTTATCTTAGCGCTTATGGGGCAACGCCCCTGGAGATATAGGCAGGCGACGGATGCCAGCCCTGAAAGGGCGTAAGAAGATTCAATCGAAAATGGCTTTCCTACGCCCTTTCAGGGCTAATTTGTTTATTATTATCGTAACCAGAGGCGTTGCCCACTGGCTGTCAACTTGCACCCCTTCGGGATTTCTTTCTTCTCGAATGGATTGTAAAACGTCCTGCAAGGTTTCAGGAGCAATAACGATGTTAGCGACCATAATGGCTTCGTACCCGGCGTTTAACTTCCTCCCAGGCGAGACCGGATGACGGATTCTGCGATAGATTTGCTTTTCTCCGAGAAATTTCTTCTTTCTGCCAGTCGTAAATCGGCACAGCCTCAGGCTTCGCCGCAAGATCGTCCCATAAGTCTTCGACCAGCTGGAGTTTCTCCGCCGGACTTAGGTCAAACACGGAAGTAATCGAAACACTCATCGATAGGTCTCCTTTGCACCTGTTACTATAGTCTCATTTGCATAACTCGAAAAGTTGAATGGATTTAACTGGACGCCAAGGGCGATTTCACTTCCCCTCGCCACCCTGCCGACAAATAAACAATCAATGTAAAATATCTCCTTTCAGGTTTAGTAAACACAGGAGAAAAAGTATGCCGCATCAATCCCATTGCATCAACCGACGATCATTTTTACAGACAGGACTGGGACTCGCCGCGGGCGCGCCCTTCCTCCTCTCACCAACAAGTCCCTTCGCACAAGCGCAGGATACCATCGTATCACGCCCCATCTCCGCCGAGCTTTTATCCAACGCGAAAGTTGCCATGGCGCGCTGCAAAACCTACGGCCGCGAAGTGGAGGCATCCCTCAAACAATGCTTTGATCTGCTCGGCGGCGTCGGTTCGCTGGTCAAAAACAAAACCGTCACGGTCAAAGTCAACTTCACCGGCCGGCCGTATAAACATTTGTTCGACAAACCGCCGGGAGAAACCTACCTGACGCACGGCGACACCGTCATCGCCCTCTCTTCCCTTCTGCTGGCGGAAGGCGCGAAACGAGTCCGCATCGTCGAATGCGCCTATTACACCGAACCCATGCCGGAAATCATGGACATGGTCGGTTGGGACGTCAAAACCCTTCTCGCCATTAAAAATGTTGAAATTGAGAATACGCGCAACCTCGGCCTAAGCAAAACCTATACGGAACTGAAAGTCCCCACACCCGGCTTTCTCTTCTCCTCCTTCACGGTCAATCGTTCCTACGAAGACACCGACGTTTTTGTTTCACTCAACAAACTGAAGGAACACGCCACCGCGGGAATCACCTTGGCCATGAAAAACGTCTTCGGCATCACTCCCTGCACGTTGTACGGAGCCGACGCCGGAACGGAAGACGCCATCGGCGCGCGCATGACCATGCATGGCCGAAACCGCAGGGGCGAGAAAATCACTTTCCCCGGTCTGGTCGGCGATATGAATCAGGAATCCGGCGTCGTGGTACCCCGAACCATCGTCGATCTCTGCGCCGCCCGCCCCATTCATCTCTCCATCGTCGACGGCATCACCTCCATGCGCGGCGGCGAAGGATTTTGGAACTCCGATTTGCATCCGACCGCACCCGGCCTGCTGATTGCGGGATTCAATCCGGTATCCACCGACGCTGTCGGTGCGGCGGTGATGGGTTACGACAATCCACGCGCGGAAAGAGGAACCGCTCTCTTTGAGTCGTGCGAAAACCATTTGCTATTGGCCGAACAGGCGGGATTGGGAACAGCGGAATTGTCACAAATCGACGTACGAGGTCTTTCCATTGAGGAAGCGCGATATCCGTATCGTTCCTGACGCCACACATGTTTCGTGATGTTGTCTGAATCCGGATGCCCAGGATATTAGGATTATCAGGATTGAAAAGCAGAGATGTGTAGGAGGATTATATCGTGAAAGACGGCAAGATTTCACTGTGGATATGCATTGGTGTTATTTTCTTTTCATTGATATTTCAATCGGTCGCATTCGGGAAAGAGATCTATCTGCAACCGCATTGGAACGACCGGATTCCGTTGGAAAATCCCCACAAAGGTTGGTATCACCATTTTCCTGACAACCATATCAACAAATACGTCATCCCCGAAGACGCCGATCTTCTCGATTTTCCCGGCATGGATCATGTCTACATTCGTCTGGCCTGGGCCTATCTGGAACCGCAGGAAGGGCAGTTCGATTGGGATATTATCGATGCGATTATCAATAAATGGGTCGAGCACGGATTGGGGATTGCATTCCGCATCAGCTGCAAAGAAACCAGCACGGACCGCATCGAGCAACAATTCGCCACGCCCAAATGGGTTATGAAAGCGGGCGCGAAAGGCGATTTTTATCGGCGGGGAGAAAAAACCGGCACGGACGGCCCATGGGAACCGGTGTTCGACGATCCCATCTTTTTGGAGAAACTGGAGAATTTCCTCAAAGCCTTCGCCGGCCGCTACGACGGCAAACCGTGGCTTCGTTACGTGGATATCGGCAGCATCGGCGATTGGGGCGAGGGACATACGCATTCCGGCAGCCGCATCGCATACGATTACAACCAGCGCATGAGGCACATCGATTTGCATTGCAAGTATTTCCAACAATCTCAATTGGTGATCAGCGACGACTTTGCCTATAGCGTCAGCGATAAAGACGAACGCCAAAAAATGCATCGGGAAGTGTTGGACCGCGGCATCACCTACCGCGACGACAGCATTCTGGTCGACGGATACTTATCCAATTACGCAGACCAATACACAGTTCGCAGCCCCGAATTTTTTCAGGATTCGTATTACAACACTCCCAACGTATTCGAACTGGAACATTACCCAATCGTTCGGCGCATGGGAAACTGGTTCGTCAAACCGGAGTCCTCGTTGGCGAAATACGGCAAAGGGAAAAGCGGCGCGGACATGTTCAAGGGCGCGCTGGAATTGCTGCACGCCACCTACATCGGCTATCACGGCTACGCGCGCGAATGGTTGAACGACAATCCCGAATTGACCGTTGAATTGCTGAATCGCTGCGGATATTGGTATTTTTTACATACGGTCAACGTTCCGGACAAGTTCTCGATCGGCGACAACGAACCAATCGAATTCTTCTGGGAAAATCGCGGCGTGGCGCCGGCCTATCGTCCCTATACGTTGATTTTACGGCTGGAAGGCGCTGCGACAACCGATATCGAACGGAACGCTGGGAATCAAACATGGCAGCCTTCCACCACGAAAGTGTATCAAGAGACATACACGATCCCAGTCCCGAACACGCTCCCATCAGGGCGTTACAAATTGAAGGTGAAACTTTACGATAAAGAGACAAAACGAGACGTCCTGCTTGCGCTCGATCCCACCATCATGGATGAAGACAATTTCTATCAAGTCGGAGATGTGGAAATGCGATAAATGAGGATACAATGAGGTGGAAAGAACATTTTTTTTTCGCTTTTCCGAGATATCAGTAGATTTTCATGGAAGTAAACAACATCACGCTGGCCACATCGCCAGGAATCTTTGGATATCATTATATTTATACCGTTTTCAATAAAAGTATCATTTCGGAGTAACGTGGAAAGGATGAACGACCATGACGCTCGCCGTTAAAATGAAAGAGAAAGGGAAATATACGTACAATGATTACGCCAGCTGGCCCGATGACGAACGCTGGGAACTCATCGACGGCGTCGCATACGACATGTCTCCTGCGCCCATCATCAAACATCAAACGATTGTGGGGAATTTTTTCGCCATGCTTCGTGAAGCATTGAAAGGAAAATCCTGCGTTCCCATCGTCTCTCCGGCCGATGTCGTTTTTTCCGAACATGATGTCGTCCAGCCTGATATTATTGTGGTTTGCGAACCTGCAAAAATTACCGAAAAGAACATTCAAGGCGCGCCGGATTTGGTTATCGAAATTTTGAGTCCCTCCACAACCAGCAAGGATCGCTGGAAAAAGAAGCAACTTTATGAGAAAAACGGCGTCCGCGAGTACGTCATCGTCGATCCCGACGGGCAATACGTGGAACGCTATCTTTTGGACGAACAATCCCTCTTTGATCACGGCGAAATGTTCGAAATTCAGCAGGCGCTTACGCTAAAATCTCTCAACAATCTGGAAATTCCGCTGTGGGAAGTGTTTGAAGTGCAACCGGAGGAAAATCCGAATCCCACGAATTGAACCTGGTTTGAAAATTCACTCTCCCCCTACACTATCCCGGCCACTCGCACGTATACTGAATCGTTTATACATCCGATAATCCCAATTTCAGGAGAGGAAACACGGTGGCTCTCGAAAATAACCTTCTCGGTCTGGTTCACTGCACACAATTCCCTGGTCCGGGCAACACCAATTCCGTGCTGCGCGGGGAAGGACGCAGGGACTACGTCATCAATACCCTGCAATGGATCATCAACGACGCGGATTTTGCGTCCGTCGAAATTACCCGCATCAAATCCCCTTCTGTTCGCCGCGAGGTGGAGCGATTGTTCACACAAGCGCGGGAAGCGGATCAACTTCAGGAAATCGTGTATTCCGCACAGCCGGTTCAATTGATCAACGAAGACGATATCGTCCTGCCGTCGGACATCTGCTCGCTCGACGAACACGAGCGCGCAAAGGCCGTGCGGCGTTTAAAGGACTGCATCGACGAGGCGTATGATTACGGCTGCGACAAGTTTGCTTTTTATAGCGGGAAAGATCCGGCGATCATGGCCGCCGCCGCGGGAGAACAGGCCGATGCGATGCGCGGCGAGGCGCTCGCGCAGCTGCGCCGCTCGGTTCACGAATTGTGCCAATATCTTTTCGAACAGGCGACGCTTGGCGGCAAACCGCCCATGCAACCGCTTCTCGAAGTATTCGATTATCGCGTCAATCCGGTGGGAACGATGGCGTTCAAGGAAGCGCTGCTCGGTCCCGCCGCCCGCGCCGAACAATTCGTCGAATCCATCCGCAACTATTATGGCCACAAACAATTTGCGTTGATGATCGATACGAGTCATCTACTCATTTCCGGCGAAGGGCCGCAAACGTTGAAGGCGCTCAGCCCATATCTCGGCCACATTCACATCGCCAACACGGTGCTCAACCGCAACGCGCCCGATGCAAAACAGCGGTATGGCGACTTGCATCCCGCGTTCAACGCGCCCGAAAGCGAATTGACCGCCGACGTGCTCGCCGGCTACCTCAAGGCGCTCGTCGAATGCAATTATAAAGGCACGATCGCATTCGAAATCAAACCCATCGGCAGCGAAGTGCCCGAAGACGTCGCGACGGCGGCCAAAGCCTTTTACTTCGCCTGCCGCAACCGCATCGACGTCAATTATTCACTCGTTACCAATTACATTTATCAAACCCGCCGTTTTTTCACCGACGATTTGTGGGACAAACTTTCCGAATTGCGCGTCACACAGCCCAATTTAATCAAAGAACGCATGATGCAGCGCAGCCAGCGCGAAAAACTGACGCCGGACGGCAAACTCATCATCCTCGCCGCCGACCATCCCGCGCGCATGGTTGCGAATGTCGGCGACGATGCGGTGGCGATGGGCAACCGGTTTGAATACCTTGGCCGTTGCGCCCGCGTGATGATGGCCTCGTCCGTCGACGGAATTATGGGCACCGCGGATGTGATCGAAGATCTGGTTTTACTGGATTATCTTTTTCAGCAAAAATCGGGCAAAAATTTTCTCGACAATCGCGTTCTCATCGCCTGCATGAATCGCGGCGGACTCGCGGGGGCGCGGTACGAAATGTACGACCGCGTAACCGCTTATCGCGACGTCAAAAAAATCAAGGAACTCAAACTCGACGGCGCGAAACTCCTTCTCCGCCTTGCCGTTCCCGATCCCTACGACCGTTATTGCATTCAAACGATGGAGGAATGCTCGCGCGGCATCGAAGCCTGCAACGAATACAACCTGCCGGTCTTCCTCGAACCGCTGCCGGTGCGCCAGATCGATGGTAAATATCAATTGATTCTCGAAGCCGACGATTTGATCCGTGTGATCGGTGTGGCTGCCGGCCTGTCGCACTCATCCGCGAACTTGTGGATGAAAATTCCATACGTCGATAACTACCATCGCGTCGCTCTCGCCTTTTCCGGCCCTATTCTCATGCTCGGCGGCGAGTCGGCCGGCAGCCCGGTCGGCGTAATCGAGCAATTCGTTCGCGGCATGGGCGAAGGATTGAACGTGCGCGGCGCGCTGGTGGGCCGCAACGTGCTGTTCCCCGGCGACGACGACCCCGCCGCCGTCGCCGAAGCCATTTGCGAGCTGGTGCACAAAGGCGTATCCGCCAACAACGCCGTCAAATTGATTGCAAAAATCCGCGGCCGCGATATGGACCTCCTGCCGCGCGAATGATTTTCATAGGAACAGACAGGATCAGTTGATCACGACGAACGATGAAATGCTCAACAAAATCCAGACAAGGGCAAAAACAACAGCGCCCTTGCCACCCGGCGAACGAATGAAAAATACAAAAGAAATTACCCATACATTATCTACCATGCGGCGGATGAACCGTCCCGATGCATTGGTGAACGCCGCCGGCTATCTGATTCTCGCGGAAATGCGGTTAGATCCCGCCAATCCGGCGTGGCGCTCCGCCGATGTGCTGTTCTATTCCGCGTCTTTCGCAGACATGGTCCACGACGCTTTTCTGCAGGTTGGTTTTGCAAACAATGCGATTCCCACCGCCGGCTTTGCCGATTTCGAAGTATGTCTGACGTCATTGCAGTATCCTCGCCGCCTCTTTTGCCTCGCCGATGCGGCGGATGCCGAGCGGATTTCCCGCGCCCGCGACGGCTTATGCGAGCGGATTGTGGTAATTAGCGCGGAGCCGCCGCTCGACGCGCATCGCTGGCGGATTCATCATGTGGAAACGCTATCGTTGGCAGTTCTAAATGCGCTGCTGGGAGATACAGCGCGGATGCACCCGCTTTGGATTGTCGCTCCCATCGCCGGCTCCGCTTTGTATACCGCATCCAAAACGACAATCCTGCCACAATTCGCGAATCGCATGGGCGTCCTCGGCACGGAAACGGCCTTTGATGTTCTTTCCCACGTCAATCGCCTGCGCGCCGAAGGCCGCGATATCATTTCGTTCGGACTCGGCGAACCCGATTTTGACACGCCCGCGCACATCAAAACCGCAGCCAAGAAAGCGTTGGACGAAAATCATACGCATTACACGCCCAGCGCCGGCATTCCCGAATTGCGCGCCGCCATTGCCCGCTATATACAGCGCACCCGCCGCATTCCCGCCGATGCGGATGAAGTCGTCGTCACGCCCGGCGCAAAGCCGATCGTCTTTGACGTGATGATGGCGCTGGTCAATCCCGGCGACGAAGTCTTGTATCCCAATCCCGGCTATCCCATATACGAATCCGTGGCGGATTGGATCGGCGCGAAATCCACGCCGCTGCCGCTGGCGGAAAACCGCAATTGGGGCTTTTCCATCGAGGATTTGGAAACGTGTATCACACCAAAAACGAAATTGATCGTGATCAATACCCCCGGCAATCCCACCGGCGCGATTTTGGCGGAGCCGCTGTTGCGCAACATTGCCCGGCTGGCGCTGAAGCGCAATTTTTGGGTGATCGCCGACGAGGTATATTCGCAAATCGTCTTCGAAGAGGAATTCTGTTCCATCGCCGGTTTTCCCGGAATGAAGGAACGCACCATCATCGTTGACGGCTTCTCCAAAACCTACGCCATGACCGGCTGGCGCATGGGTTACGGCGTTATGAATCGCGACCTGGCGGCGCAGGTGGCCAGGATCGAAACCAACATCGACAGCTGCACCTGCGCATTCAGCCAAATCGCGGGCATCCACGCTCTCGACGGACCGCAGCACGAATCTCAACGTATGATCGAACAGTTTCATGAACGCGCCAAAGTCATCGTCGACGGGCTGAATGCCATCGACGGCGTACGCTGCCTGCCCGCGCAGGGCGCGTTTTACGTGTTTCCCAACGTGACCGCCGCATGCCGCCGCCTCGGTCTGCAAACCGCAAATCAGCTGCAAGCGGCGCTGCTCGAACACGCCGGCGTCGCCGTCCTTCCCCGCACCTGCTTTGGCCGCAAGAATCAAGGCGAGGATCAGGAATACATCCGCCTCTCCTTTGCCACTTCGATGGACAACATCCGCGAGGGACTGCGGCGGATAAAACAGTTTATTGAGAAATAATCGTAAAATTCCCAATTCCCTTTCAAACTTTTTGCTCGAGCCGTCAAAATCAGGAAAGATTCTTCTACTTCGAACTTCGTTTTCTTGGTTCAGCAGATACAACGCCTCCTTGAACTCCAATTTCATCAAATTTTCCAATCCTTTTCTCCGTCTTAATTCTCAATAATATATCATCTTCGAATTCCTGGACTTAATGATACAATATATAATGGTTTATTTAAAACACGGCCCATTCTATTTACTAGTATAAAGAAAGTAATAGAATTTGCAATTCGATTCCACTCTCAGCAGGTTGAATATTTTACTTGTCATATCTATTATCAGGTGTAATTTTAAGTCATGCCACGAAAAATTAGAGAACTCATCCAATCTCTAACGGAAGCTGGTTTTTACGAAATAAAAGGCGGAGGGAAAGGTTCGCATCGCAAATACACGCATGAGCGTTATGCCGGAGCGGTCACAATCAGCGGTAAATTAGGCGACGACGCAAAACCTTATCAGGAACTACAAGTAAAATGGGCTATTGAGGAGATCGAATCATGAAAAGGTGCGATCAATACCACAAATGGATCGAATGGAGCGAAGAAAGTCAAGTCTACATCGGGAAGTGTCCTGATTTGATTACCGGTATTCATGGAGACGATCCGGTTCAACTGTATGCGGATTTATGTGAAGTGATTCAGGATGTGATTCATCATTTCGAATCCGAAGGACGTGATCTCCCTGTACCGCGGATCAGACCGATGCAGGAAGTGGTTTGATATTTAAATGGAGTAACGATGGTTTTACTTTTAAGACACAATATCATAATCTTTATTCAAGAATTCCTCTATACGTGCACGATATGGACTTGGTGCTGAATGAGTAATAACTTCTTTTCCGGATGAACCTGATTTTGATTGAAAGCGTTGTATATCCACAGCAAAGCGCCGTTTCTTCTTTTATGAATATCCACAATTCACAATGAGTGATTTCATGATGGCAAATTCCAGCATGTAAAATTCCGGATTCCCAACCAATCCGCTTCCCGATTCAGTGAAATCAAAAGGTTATTCCACCATTTTGTACTTCGCTTTCTTTTTTCAGCAGATACAATACATGCGTGAACTCCCATTTCATCAAATTTGGCTCCTTACAATCAATTCTACCATATCCCGGTCAATTGGGCGTGATCGAGAGGCCGCTGATTTGAGAAGACTGGTCAGTGATAATCTTTTTATTTGAATAGGAACGTTGATGTCCACAACCGATTACTTTCCACCGAATTTTCACGATTTGGCGCTGAGCAAAGCAGTGCTGAAAGCTTTAAACGATGTTGGTTATGAAACCCCTACTCCCATTCAAGCGGAAACGATCCCGTACGTTCTCGCCGGGCGAGACATCCTCGGCCAGGCGCAAACCGGCACCGGGAAAACCGCGGCGTTCGCATTGCCGATCTTGTCGCGCATCGACCTAAAAAAAACGGAACCGCAAGTCCTGGTTCTCACTCCGACGCGGGAACTGGCCATCCAGGTGGCGGAAGCATTCAAGCGTTATGCCGCTCATCTGAAAGACTTCCACGTGATGCCCATCTACGGCGGTCAGGATTATGGCATCCAACTACGCCAACTCAAACGCGGCGTTCACGTGGTGGTGGGAACGCCGGGCCGAGTGATGGATCACATGCGTCGCAAAACATTGAATCTGGACGCGCTCAGCTGCCTTGTCCTTGATGAAGCGGATGAAATGCTGCGCATGGGTTTCATCGACGATGTGGAATGGATTTTGGAACAGACGCCGACCGAACATCAAATCGCGCTCTTTTCCGCAACTTTGCCTGAGACGATTCGCCGCATCGCGCAAAAATATTTGAAAAATCCACAGGAAATCACCATCAAAGTCCACACTGCCGCCGCGGATACCATCCATCAGCGCTATTGGACGGTGAACGGACTGCATAAACTCGACGCCTTGACGCGAATTTTGGAGGGGGAAACATTCGACGGCATGATCGTCTTCGTGCGCACGAAAACCGAAACCGTGGAATTGGCGGAAAAACTGGAAGCGCGTGGGTATGCCTCCGCTCCGCTCAACGGCGACATCCAACAAAAGCAACGAGAACGCACCATCGAGCGTTTGAAAGCAGGCCAACTCGACATCCTGGTCGCCACTGACGTGGCTGCGCGTGGATTGGACGTGGAGCGCATCAGCCATGTCGTCAATTACGACATTCCCCACGATCCCGAGGCCTATGTCCATCGCATCGGACGCACCGGCCGGGCGGGACGCAGCGGCGAAGCGATTCTATTTGTCGCTCCGCGGGAACGGCGAATGCTCCGCACCATCGAAACCGCCACAAGACAAAAGATTGAGATGATGGTATTACCGACTGCGGAAGCGATCAACGACAAAAGAATCAACCTGTTCAAAGAACGCATCACCGATACGCTGGCGATGGAAGAGGTTGGATTCTACTATCAATTATTGGAACAATATCACCAGGAATATAATGTGCCGGCGTTGGAAATCGCCGCGGCTCTGGCCAAAATGGCGCAAGGCGACAAACCGTTTCTGCTGGCTGGCAAACCCGAACCGGTTGTCGTCGAACCGGAAAACAAAATCCGCGAAAGAAAACCTTCCTCCAAACGAGAAAAGCAATCGTTCAAAATGGAAAAAGGCATGGAACGCTTTCGCATCGAGGTCGGCAAGGCTCACGGCGTGAATCCCGGCAACATCGTCGGAGCAATCGCCAACGAAGCCGGATTGGACAGTAAATATATCGGCCGCATTGAGATGTTCGATGAATACAGCACCGTGGATTTGCCAAAAGGCATGCCCAATGAAATTTTTCACATCTTAAAAAAAGTGTGGGTAAGCGGCCGCCAATTGAAAATTTCAAAAGTGAGTGAATTCGGAAAACCACCGCATGGAAACCTGAAAAGGAAATCGAATTTCAGGGATAAAAAGAAACAACCCAAAGCCAAACTCCGATTTCCAACCAATCCTCAAACCGATCAGGTCGCTACGCAGCCGGTCCATCACTAATAGAATCTTTTTTGATATTTTCTTATCAATATTGCCGGAATAAGCGTAAACAAAACAAAATACGAATTCATCTGGAACGGCAAAATGAATCGCTCCGTATGAAAACCCCGCATTCAGCCGGAGAAATCATACAAATCCTCACTCTTATACTAGAAATTCACCCCATTCCCAAACAATATGACAAAAAAGAAGACTTGTGCTAAAGTGGTACACATATCCCATCTCTTTTATTCTCAATACGTTTTTGAGTGGGACGGAAATAAAGCGGAAGGATGGAATCTATCGAATAATGTACGCAATACAAATACAGAGGAACACCATGTCTACGGCGAAAAATCCTTTCTTATACGCCCTGTGGTTCATTCTATTATCGTCCCCCCTCGTTTTTGCCGATGTGGTGATCAATGAGATCATGTACCACCCCGTTACGGATGGCGAAAATGCGGAATATGTGGAACTTTACAATACCCAAAGCCAACCGGTTGATTTAACCGGTTGGCGGTTTGATGATGGGATCACGTTCGTATTTCCGTCTGGGAGCATCATCAATGCAAACGGATTTCTTGTCGTTTGCCGCAATGAATTATTCATTCGCAGTTCCTATTCGATGGACGAATCCATGCAAACGGCAGGCAATTTCGCTCCCTCACAATTGTCAAACGGCGGGGAACGGATTCTATTGCTGGATGCCGCAGGGCGCGTAATCGACCGCGTCAGTTATAGCGATAATCCACCCTGGCCCAGCGCCGCAGACGGGGGAGGCGCTTCGCTGGAACTCGTTCATCCGTTGGCCGACAACAATAATGTCCTTTATTGGCGAGCAAGCCAGATTCCCACGCCTGGCGCGCCCAACAGCCGTGCGGTCGCGGTGGTTCTACCACGCATTCGATCCATCGAACAAATCCCACAAGCGCCCACCCAAACCGACCAAGTGCGTATCGAAATTCAGTTTGCGGATGACGATCTATTGCAAAACGTATCCCTGACCTATATGGTGAATGGAGGCGCGCCGCAATCCACTACCCTGCTGCAGGAAGGGGATCGTTATGCGATCGTCCTCCCGTCCCACCCTCACGCAACGGTGATCGAATATTGGATAACTGCCACAAATACAAGCGGTTACAGCATCCTTGCGCCGGCCGGCTCGATGGACCGGCTTTTTACCTACCGTGTGGATAACGATCCGATCGCCGCAGGTTCGATTCTCATCAATGAAATCATGTATAACAATCCCGCATCGCCGGACGAAGACAAGGAATGGGTGGAGTTGTTCAATCCGAATGGGAATCCAATTGATTTGTCGTATTGGCAACTCAAGGATTCGGAAGATCTGCATGTCTTTCGCCTGCCGAATGGGACGGTGATTCCCGCCCAGGGATATCTGCTCATCGCGCGTGAGCGCGGAACGGACTGGACGGCGCCGACGGTGGAAGGTTTATCATTTTCGTTGGACGATGGCGGCGATATGGTCCGTTTATTCGATCCGAACGACCGTTTGATTGCCTCCGTCACATACGATAATAGCGGAGAATGGCCTCAAGGCGCTGACGGCGAGGGTGGAACGCTCGAACTATTGCAATCCTGGCGGTCTAACGATGAGCCGAATAATTGGGGAGTCTCACCGTGGGGCGGCACACCTGGAAAACTCAATGCGCGGGCAATTCCGGATCCGAATTATAACGATTTCGACGTGGTGATCAACGAGATTTTCTACCATCCCGAAGAAGAAGAATATGACGGGAATCTGGAAACCGAATATGTGGAACTATTTAACAGAAGCGCTCGATCAATTGATTTAAGCGGATGGCATTTTTCTCGTGGAATCGATTTCCAATTCCCGCTCGGAACGATTATTCCCGGGCAGGGATATCTTTTAGTGTGCCGAAACGTGGAACGTTATCCGGATGTGCGAAATAAAATCGGCAATTTCGCATTGCAATTAAGCAACGGCGGCGAAGCTCTCGCATTGACCAACAATCAATCGATCGTAATAGATTACGTGCGTTATCGTGATAGCATGCCGTGGCCGGTTTTGCCGGACGGAGAAGGCCATTCTCTCGAATTGATCAGCCCGCAAGCCGACAATCGCATTCCTCAATACTGGCGCAGCGGGCAACCAAACAGCCCCGGCCGCGCAAATGCCGTCGTCGTTGCGAATACACCGCCGCGCATATCGGACGCGTCGCACAATCCGACGTTTCCAACCGCGCAGTCGTCTCAAGAACAAGTGGAAACATTTTCGATTATACGCACCGGCGAGACCTGGCGATATAGGAAAGGTAATTCCGCGCCTCCGAATAATTGGACATCCCTCGATTTCGACGATTCCGACTGGCTGCAAGGACCCAGCGGATTCGGATACGGCGACAACGACGATGCCACTATTCTCAGCGATATGCAAAATAGATATCTCAGCGTCTATATCCGAAAAACATTTACGCTCGGTAGTCTTGCTGATTTTTCACAATTATTGTTAAACGTCGATTATGACGACGGTTTCGTAGCCTATTTGAACGGAGTCGAAGTTGCGCGCTCGAACGTGACGGAGAATCCACCCGCATTCGATAGAAGCGCCACCTCCAATCACGAAGCCGGAACGCCGGAAAGTTTTGATATTTCGAGCCGAATTTCGTTACTTCGCACAGGTAAAAATGTATTGTGTTTGCAAGGCCACAACGTCAGCTTGACCAGCTCCGATTTCAGCCTGATTCCGTCGCTCGAATACGTTCACGTGATTCCCCCAAGCGAAGAAGGTGCGGATAGGATTCGAATTACAGCTCTGGTGGAAGATGAGGATGGCGTGGATCAGGTCGTCCTTCACTACCAGCGGCTTTACTGCCCGCTGGGAACCGGATTGGCGCTGAGTGAATGGAAACGTGTTCCGATGGTCGACGATGGCGCATTGGGAGATGCTGTCGCGGGTGATTCAATCTTCACCTTTACTCTCGACGAAGCGGAAACGATTCGTCCGAATGAATTATGGCGTTACAAAATTTCCGCGAAAGATAAACTTGGCAATGAGTCGATTCTCCCGCTGCAGGATGAATTGACCCGCAATTTCATCGTTTTCGTGGGAGACCACGCCAATCCCGCGAAATACCCCACCGTCCGGATTTTTATGGAACGAACCGTTTTGAACTGGCTAAACCGTAACGTCGAATCCAATGACGAGCAGCCCTGCATCGTCGTGATGGGAGGCGAAGCATTCGATCTTTATCACGCCGGCGGCATTCGATATCGCGGAGACGTACTGCGCGACAAGCCAAAGAAAAGTTGGAAAATACGCTTTGCCAAAGGCAACCGCTGGCAAAACCAACGCGCGATCAATCTGAACGCGAATTACCAGACATCGCCGCTGGTGCGCGGCGAATCCGGATTCATGGAGCATCTGGCTTACCGGTTCTTCCATGAAAATAACGTTCCCGCCGCCGATAGCAGCCATTGGCGAATGATGTTGAACGGCGATTACTATGGTCTCTTCATTATGGCGGAGCAATACAATGAAGATTTTGTCAGCAATCACAATCTTCCTCCG
Organism: Candidatus Omnitrophota bacterium; assembly: GCA_003598175.1. Classification (GTDB taxonomy): domain Bacteria; phylum Hinthialibacterota; class Hinthialibacteria; order Hinthialibacterales; family Hinthialibacteraceae; genus SURF-12. The sequence continues at coordinate 12,769 of QZKN01000070.1, read as the reverse complement.
GAAACACTCATCTTTAAAGCCGGCGTGAAATCGCGACGGAGTTTTTTAAGTCTCGAACCCGATTTTGCAACCTACGCGCAAAAATATGAGTTCATGATGGGACGCAACAATGATATTCAAATTCTCATCGACTTTATCGAGCAGCTCAACAACGATTCAATTGACAGCAACGATTTTTTTGAAACCCATCTCGACGTCGAAACCTATCTGAATTATCTCGCATGCGTCGCGGCGCTTTCTCATGTCGACAGCACGGAAAAGAATTATTTCTCCACTCGCGGCGCGGATAATCGCTGGTACATCCAGCCGTGGGACATCAGCCACGCGTGGGGTGAAATCCACACCAACAGCGCGTTCCCCTTCATTTCCACATACAATCTGCTGGACGGAGCGGAAGGGGGAGTCTTCGGCGTGAACACATTGCGGCGCAAATTTTTGCGCATGCCTGAATTCCGTCAGCGGTATTTCCAAAAATTGCGCGATTTCACCGATCACAACTTTACCCGCGAACATCTCGATCCCATTTTCGACGCGTATTGGGATTATCTGCGCGACGCCATCGATGAAGACACGCAGCGCTGGAATTCACCCGGCCGACTTTCCGAAATGGTTTCGCAGATGAAGCAATATGTAACCAATCGCATCGCATTTATTCGAAATCACCCGGATGTGCGCCCGGCCGGTATTCCCGAACAACCGTTGAATGTTTCTCCGACGAACGGCGCTCAAATTGCGGGGCGGGAAGTGCGGCTGACCGCCGATTTGCGCGGCGAGGTTATCGTCGCCTCGCAGTGGGAACTGCAAATTCGGGACAATGATTTTTCCCTTCCGCTTTGGACGCGAACCACGGAATCCGGCAATCCCGCAAACTTCGATCTTCCGGCAGGCATTCTCGCTTCCGGATCCGTTTATTACTGGCGGGTGCGCAGCTGTAACGAGCAGGGATTGTGGAGCGACTGGTCTTCCCCCACGTCATTCAACGTGATGGAGTATCTGTTGCCGCCCGACGTTCAAAATGTCGTTGCGATACCTTTCGATCGTTCCGCTCGCCTCGAATGGGATCAACCATTGGCCGGTGATTTGATCCGCGTGGACATCTTCGATGACGCGAATATCGTCGAATCCACCCCGATCGACGACAATCGGGTGCGTATCCGCGGACTTGAAAACGGAAGGCCTTATACATTTACGATTCGTACGGTTTCCCGGGATCGCCAGGTCTCGCCGGGCGTATCGGTTACCGTCACGCCGTTCGGTCCTCCGCCCGAAGGAACCGTCATTGCCTGGTTCCGCTTCGAAGGCGACGCCGCCGACGCTGCCGGCTTCTTCCCCGACGGTCGGCTTTTGGGCTCAGCGTCCATTTCCGCGCCGGGCAGTGAAAATCCGATTCCACTCAATCAGCTATCCAATTTGTCTTCCTTGAATGTAAATGGAATCAACGGAAACGGATTTGTTTTCGGATCGAACGAATCCGTCCTGGACATCGCGCAACGGTTGACCATAGAATGTTACGCCCAGATCGCGCCGGACGCTTTTACTCCGATGATATTGGTCGATCGATACGACGATGCGAACGCACCGATTGACGGCGTCTGGCGGTTTGCCGTGAATCTGACAAATCCCGGCTCACTGGATTTCTTCTTCAACGACGGCGACGCCGATTCGGGCTACACGGGACGGTTGCACATTACCACGGCGGGACGGGTGGTTCCGACGGATGGCGCGTTTCATCATTATGCGGTGGTTCTCAATCTCACCTCGCCGACCGTCAAGGAAAAAGTCCACCTGTTCGTGGATGGGATTCCCATTTTATCGACAGCCATTTATCACGATGACGGCGATTCGGACTATGACCGGTTGCGGGAAGAAAGCGATTTGCCGGTCATGATCGGCGCGCGACGCGCCGCCGACGGTACAACCGACGTTTTGCGGGGAAGAATCGACGAAGTCCGCATCACCGCCGGAGTTCTTGATCGGCAGGCGTTCCTGCATCCCTCATCGGAACAACCCTCGGTCGACGATTGGTCTTTGTATTGATCGGGAAGAAATAAATAATGCCCCTTCACCCGAAGGGGCATTACCAAAGTTTCAAGCAAATGTAACTCTTACTCGCCGTCGTCGCCGATTGCGTCCACCGGGCATTGTTCCATGGCTTCCTTCATGAGATTTTCTTCGTCTTCGTTTTCCGGTTGTTTGTACACGATGTCATGGTCGCCTTCGTCGCTTTCCTTGAACATGTCAGGCGCCATCTCAACGCATAAAGCGCACAAGATGCAGTTCTTGTCGATGTAATACTTGCCTGGCGCATTGTCTTCCCACCGTTCGTTGATGTCACCCATGTTTACTCACCTCGAAATAATAAAGTTTAGTAATTTGATTGGAGAAATCATGTTCTCCACAAACCATCGGTTAAAAGTTTACTGAATCGCATGATAATCGTCAAGTCGCTATGAATCGGAAGCCAGGAATGGATTTTTGAAAATCAGAAATCAAAGAAAATGCATGGAATCATTGAGAAGCAAAAAAAATGGATGATTGTTCCCTGTTTTGATATTGTTCTTTTTTATAAACCTTTATGACGAAAAATTCACAACGAAAGATGGAAATGGGCGCTCCCCCCTTAATCCCCTCGTCAACGGGGGGAAACGGGCTCCCGCACCGTTGACGGGGAGAATTGGGGAGGGGGACATTTTCATAGAAATGGTATCCCATTTCACGGACTTGGTTGTGATCCGAACGTATCGTAATTTTTTGCCTTTTACTGTAAAGGATTGTGCGATTCATTGTTTCGATCAATCTGATTTCATTGATTGCGGAGAAGGAAGAAATGACAAGTCACAATAAGGTTGCAAGTTTTACCTTAATTGAACTGTTGATTGTCGTCGCTATCATCGGCATTTTGGCCGCCATCGCCGTTCCCAACCTCATCAACACCCAGGTACGCGCCAATATTGCCCGTACGCAGGCGAATATGAGAACCGTGCGAACGGCTATCGCCTGCGCCCAGCTGAGGTTCCATGAAACTTTCCTTGACAACAAGGCGTATCGCAGAGATGATCATAAGATGCATCCGGAATTTTATACAAAAGGTGTGGAGATATGACACGATTCTTGCTGTTTTCTTCTCTTGCGTTACTGATCCTGACAAGTCAAATAACCGGTTGGTGCCAGCCGGAGATTCGATTCGATAACCACTCCTTCGATTTCGGCGATTCGTACCCGTTCGAGAATTTGGCGCATGATTTTGTCTTCAAAAATGTCGGAACCGAGCCGCTGAACATCACAAATATCATTTCCACCTGCGGGTGCACGGCGGCGGTTTCGTCCGCATCGTCCGTTTTGCCCAGTGGAACCGGCATCGTTTCGGTCACGTTGACGACGAGTTCCTTGCCGGGAAAACTCGAAAAGGGAATCGGCGTCCAGACGAACGATCCCCGACATCTCGAACTTTCGCTGTCGGTCAAAACGAATGTACTGCAAGCCTGGAAATTCCAACCCAAACAAAGTTTTTTGATCAAGGAAGTGCTGATCGGCACAAAAGAATCGCAGCAACTCTTTTTAAAATGCATGGAAGACAAACCGTACAAAATTCTGGCGACCAAATTGAGCAAGCCCGAATTTCGCATCGAAACGGGAGAACCGACCGACGATGGGATTCCCATCACGCTCACGGTGCAGGCCGGTATGGAGAAAGGCCCGTTGACTGATAATCTGGAAATTCGAACCGATCATCCGAAACAACCTATCGTCCGCGCCACCGTCTTTGCCAACGTGGTTGGTTATATCAAATTCAGTCAACCCCGCCTTTATTTCGGCTCCGTTATCGCGGGAACATCGGTAACCCGGCAATTAATGGTCAATCTGACAGGTTCGCACAATTCAAAAAAACTCGAAATCAAAAAAATCGTCACGGATTCGCATGACATCAGCGGAAAAGTAATCGGCTCCGGCGATAACGGCGACAATCGCCTTCTTTTCACACTGACCCCCAGCGGGGATGCGGGATTTAAAAGCGGCGAGATTCAACTCCATACGAATATCGATGAAGAGCCGATCGCGATGCTTACTTATTCCGCATTGATTCGCCGAGCGCGCTGAGAATGGAAAACTACCAATCGGAAGTTGAATGATCGCCGACGTGATTACGATTGAGGGGTCATGGCCGGTTGTTGCAGAATTTGCGGCAGCAGGATTTTAAAGGTGCTGCCTTCACCGTCGTGACTTTCCAGATCGATGGAGCCGCCGAGCAATGTGGTCAATTCCTTCGTGATGGCCAATCCCAAACCCACGCCGTCTGAATTCCGGTTATTATGCACGCCGCGCGTGAATTCCTTGAAAATCTTGTCTTGATCCTTCAAACCGATTCCCGGCCCGGTGTCTTTGACAAGCAATGCTACGGCGGAATCCGCGAAGGGTTTTGCCGTGAGTTCGACATATCCCTGCTCGGTGAATTTGACGGCGTTGCCGATAAGATTTTGCAGGATGAGATATAACCGATTGCGATCGGTGCTGATTTCATCGAGGCGGGGATCCACCGAAAGACGTAGTTCGAGCCCCTTTTTTTCGGCCAAGGGACGCATGTTGCACACCAACTCATCAAGAAAACCATGCAGTCGGAACGTTTCCGGTTCGAGTTGAACCTGGCGGCTTTCCAACTTGGAGAGTTCCAAAATTCCATCGATCAATTTCAGCAGAACGTTGATATTGCGCTCGACAAGTTGCATGGCGTTTTTTTGTTTTTCGTTGGCCGGACCGTACATTTCTTCCTGAACCATATCGCACGAGCCGAGAATGCTGCTGAGGGGAGCGCGCAGGTCATGTGACAATCGCGCGTAAAGGCGGTTTTTAGCTTCCTGCATACGATTCAATTGCTCATTCGTATTCCGCAATTGTCCGGCCACCAATTCGATTTCCTTCGTGTGCCGCCGGATGCGCTCGACATACGCTTCGCGCTCTTTCTCATGATGCTGAATCAAAACCAAGGTAAGAATAGCGAAAGGAAGTATGATGGCCAGGAAGAGAACCAGGCCGAGTGTAATATTAAAGGATATGACCTCCTTCAATTTCTCTTCCACCGCCGATTCCATTTGATGAACGCCGACCAGCCAGCTTTCTCCGTCGATCACGACGCGGCGGAAATCGACCAGCTGATCCCCTTCCCTTCCCACGAAATGACCATACGCCTGATTGTATTCACGCGATTCCAACAATTGGGGGACCTGGAATTCGACATCTCCCAGCGCATCGGGTACGACGAGCGTAAATTTCCGCGCGGTCGGGAGAGGCTGATCGCGCCGAAGCCCCGGATACGCCTGCAAATTCAGATTCGAATCGATCAAACAGATATAACCCTGCCCGGGCATCACAAACGAATCCACTTCGGATTGGATCGCATCCAGCCACTCTTCCTTGGTTACGTAATTCTTCCTTGACTCTTTTAAAAAGAGTTCAAATCCGTTGGATATGGCGTCGTTGTCGCGCAGAACCTGATTGAACAGAATCTCGCGAAATTTCATGACGATTTTGTATCCCGCGATCGGCAACCCGATCGCCAGGACGATGGAAAGAGTCGCCACGATCAGCCAGAATACCTGCCGGTAGGTCTGATATTTGAGCGACACATCTCCGGCGATTCTGTTTTTCATGATATCCTCTGCTGGAATAGAGACCGTTCTAACTCTATATTCTCGTAAACTAAATAATCTTTGTCAATCAGACATCTTCGATTCATGAATCTACGCTATCTCCTATTCTTAGGAATTCTGCTTTTTACGTTCGGAATCCGATATTACGGACTGGCGGACAATCCCCCCGGTTTTTTTCGCGACGAGGCGGACAAAGGGTACACAACGTATTCGCTGCTGCTCACCGGCAAGGACCAGACCGGCAAATGCCTGCCGATCTTCACGCGGGCGCTGAACGTCACCACCTCCGCGGTTTACCAGTATCTGGATTTGCCCTTCATCGCCGCCTTGGGATTGAATGAACAAGCGGTCCGGCTTCCCGCCTGCCTGGCCGGAACCTTTTCCGTCATGGCCGCGTTCCTGTTGGCGCGCCGCTGGTGGGGAACGATCATGGGCTTGTGGGCAGGGTTGTTCGTCTGCCTCTCGCCGTGGAGCATCCTGTTGAGCCGATGGGCGAATCAATCGATTCTACTCACTCTTTGGATTCCGTTGGCAGTCTTTTTTTTCGTTTCCGCACTCGAAAAGGATCGCGGAACAATCCCACGCATGATGATTGCCTCCTTCCTGTTTTTGTTAGCGTTATATACATATGCCCCCGCACGATTATTTATTCCCGTCTTCGTTTTACTGATTTGGGTGATTTGTATATGCCATCGCGACCCGGCGCAAGAAAAGCGGGGCTTTCTTTTTCAATTATTTTTCATTTTTGCAGGAATATTTTTGATCGGATTGATTCCATTCGCCTATCATCAATTCTTCGAGGCGACGGAAAGCACAGCTCGCCTGTCTCGCATTTCCATTTTCGACGGTCGCCCCTTATTTTCTATTTTCTCCGAATTTTTATACAATTATGCCCTTCATCTCTCCCCGAGTTTTCTTTTCGTGCACGGAGATGCAAATCTACGGCACAACACAACGGTTTTCGGGCAAATGCACTGGTATTTATTTCCGCTGCTGATCCTGGGTTTGTGGAATGCGATTCGAAAGCGAACGTTGCCGGCAAAAATCCTGTTGGCTTGGTTCTTCTGCTTCCCGTTCGCCGCCGCCTGCACGCGCGAGAGTATTCCCCACGCGCTGCGCAGCGTATTCGCCGTTCCGATCGTACAATTGTTATCGGTTTATGGTTTGAAAACGTTTTGGGAAATGCGGCCGCGCTTCGAGCGGTTTCTGTCACCGGAAATGCTGAGGTTTTGTCAACGCATCTGGTTGACCACCTTGATCGTGCTGCCTTCCATTTATTTATATGATCTCTTCGTTCGTTATCCGATGAATGACGATGCGGCGGCGGCGTGGGAATATGGGTATCGAGATGCCATAGCCTGGCAACAAGAGCACAAGCGGGAAGGCGAACGGACAGTGGTGTCCGGTTTTGCGGAATATCCGTATATCTTCTTTCTTTTTTATGATCGCTATCCACCGGACCTGTGGATGGAACAACATCAAATCGACGGAGTCGCCTTTGTTCCGCTGGGACAGCCTATCGAACCTTACGTTCGCGAAGCCGGGAAACGCATTTTTTATTTGACGCGGCCATCGGAACTCCCAAATTATCAACCGGATAAAGTCATTTTGACTCCATCCCGGTTAGGAATATGGAAATGGGTGGTATTGGGAAATCCCTGAATAAAACCTGTTCACAAGCGCAAATCCGATTTTTGACTTGTCACGTTCTTCGATTTCTTTTCCAGCCAACCGCATCTCGCGTTTTCCCAATAATCGAAATCCGGAACGTAAGGTTTAATGTCCAGCAACGGCGTGCCATCAACCACATCGACGTTGGAGATATGCAGAATATTACCTTCAACCAAATCAAGTTGCACAATCGATAGACCGATCGGATTTGGACGCTTGGGCGCACGCGTGGCGAAAAGCCCGTGCGACGTGTTATCCAGATACGGTTTCACTTCCAGCGAATACTCGTGATAACAGTGAAAATGATAGAGGAGAATTATATGAGAGAATCCATCCAGATCTTTTAATCCTTTTTCATACGTCTCGAACACTTCCACGGTTCCTTTTACGCCGACAGCGCCGGAAGGTTGAATCGGCATCCCGATCGGCTCCGCAAAGGGAGTATGAATCAATCCGATCGGTTGGAAGAGAATGGAACTAGCCATGATGATTATTCGATCCTTTTCATTGGAAACAAGTGTCGTGTCTATCCGTATTGCATTATGATGTGATAATAAACGCGGGTAAAGCAGGCGTCCCCGCCTGCGTTTGAATGCAAGCGAGGACGCATGCTCTACCCCACATAACGGAAATACATCCGTTTCCAACAAAAAAATGATGTAATTTTACACTCCAAAATCGCAAGCGACAAAAAATGTGGTAAGATACGGCAAATGAAATTCCGGCAGGAGGCATATGTGATGAAGAAGAGTTCGTTTACGCTTATCGAGTTGTTGATTGTCGTGGCGATTATCGGCATTCTGGCGGCGATCGCGGTGCCGAATTTCCTCAATGCGCGATTGCGGGCGATGATCGCAAGAGTGTATTCGGAAGAAAAGTCAGTCAACGACGCATATATGATGTACCGCATGGACAATTCCGCCTGGCCGCCCCATATCGACGGTGATCCGGCGCAACATCGTTTTGTAACCACGCCGATTGCGTATTTGACGACGTCGATTTACGATCCGTTTCAGCAGGAAGGGGTGACGAACGCGGCGTCGATTGGTTGGTACAAATTGCAATACCACCAGGAGCCGGGTTATCAGATGCGCGCGGAATTTTATTCCACCGGTGATCCCGCGGCCCGACGTTATGCCGACGAACACAAAAATTCCGCCTTTTTCTGCCGCTCCGTCGGCCCGGACATGGATCGCGGCGGCGAATGGTCGGGGCCTTACGACATCAGCAACGGTCTGGTCAGCGAGGGAACGCTCTGCACTCCGCTCCACGCGCCGTGGGAAGATCGTTATCCATTTACGCGGTAGCGGTTGACTTTATTTTGCAGGATTTTCATACCAAATCACACCCAAATTTTCTCTTTCTTCGCAGGTAATCACATCCAGATCCCCATCCGCATCCAAATCAAGCAGTTCGATCAAATCGAATTTTGTACCTTCCAGTCCGCTGATGTCGTGAGCATCCCATGTTTTATCCAAAACCGTTTCGCGATACGACATCCACATCACGCCCAATTTGTCTTTTGCGTTTTCACAAGAAAATACGATGTCGGTTTTGCCGTTGAGATCGATGTCGGCAATGCGAACGGCTTTGCCGGTCCCCGCATTCGGCGGCAACTCGATGAGAACGGTTTTCCACTGCAATTTCGGATCATTGGGAATTTGTTGGTAATAAACCAATTCACTTCCGCTAACAGCAACGAGAACATCTTCCGCGCCGTCGCCGTTTAAATCCGCATAATCGAGAAACATGAATTCTTTGTCGGTCGCGCCGATACGATGCTCTTTCCAAGGGGAATTCAGAACGCCTGCAAAACCGGGATTTTCCAGCCAAAGACAGCCGCGATTTTCCTGTTTGCGGTCCGACGCCAAAATATCGAGGTCGCCGTCGGCGTCCATATCGACCGCCAGCAATGACATGATCCAACCGGCTTTGTAAAGGGAATGCCATCGCCATGCGGAGAGGTCGCGGGGATTTGGCGGCGACTCCAACCATCCGATTTCCGCATGTTCCCCCTTCGCGCCGACCACAAGATCAACGCCATGTTTGCCGTCAATCGATAACGGCAGGCAAAACATCCATGCTTGTCGATTGCGGGTGGCGGGAAACGCTTCTGTTTTCCATTTCGATGAATCGAGATAGTCCACCGGATCGGAAGGCGCCCAATGAATGAAAATGGTTTTAATATAACCTTCGCAGCAGCTGACGACATCCCATGCCCCGTCGCCGTCGAGATCGGCAAACACCGCGTCTTCGGGCGAGCCGACCTGGCCGACGGTTACCGCCGGCCAGCATTGTTTCACTTGATCCGCGCCGGGGTGAAGATACATGCGGATCACGCCGCCTTCTTCCCAACCTACAGTGATGTCCGGCAGACCGTCGCCGTTGACGTCGGCCAGCCGAACGCCATCGGCGCCTTGCGATGAATCATCGATGGTATGGCGTTGCCAGACGGATTGCGAAAACGTGTTCACCGCCAAACTGCTCATGACGATTCCAAGAATGAAAAAACGTATGGTTCGATTCATCTGACCCTTCCTGATCAAAAGAAAATGCCTCCACTTGGCCACAATTTCAACCGATTGGAAATCCTCATGAGGAAAGAAATTCTGTTTTTGTGAAGAAATAGGGAGACATCCTTCATTGAAGCGCCCGCCTTACACACATCCACTTCCTATGATTTCCCCGCCAAAAGTGGATAATAAGGGATTGTACGTAAGTTTTATTAGTAATATTCTGTCCGCTAAAACATGATTCGATTGAGATTTAACTCGAAATGCGTTTGGGAGTAAATACAATTGGACGTCATTCAGGGATGTGTGAGCGATTGATGAAAAACCAACGATACGAATACCTGCGATTTCCATGTCGGGTATTCCTGCTTTTTATAATCGTTTTATCGGAATACGCATGGACTCAGCCTTCGCTGCATATGCGTTTCTGGAAGGGATCGGATGGCCTGGCGGAGTCTTCCAGCCATTCGGTTACCGTTGCGCCCGGCGGCGAGACTCGTTTGAATTTTTCCGGCCTTGATAAATGGAAGTTCACCCGTTCTGACCGTTTGCTGTTCTCGCATCGCCTCGATCAATCGCCGTGGAGTTCATTTTCTTCTGAAAACCATGCCGTTTTCAGCAATTTGCCGGCAGGAATCCACACGTTCGAAGTCCGCGCCATGGATCGCAACGGCAATATCGATCCATCGCCTGCCGCCTTTGTTTTTACCGTTCTGCTGCCGTGGTATAAAGCAACCGGTTTTCTCCTCATTGCCATCAGTGGATCCATTTTGATCCTGGTATTATTGAGTTTGGCGGCTATGCGCCATATCAGACTCGAAAAACTGGTCTTCCGCCGCACCGCCGATCTGCGCGAAGCCTGCCTGCGAGCGGAGGAAGCCAATCGCGCGAAATCCGAGTTTGTTGCAAGCATGAGCCACGAAATCCGCACGCCCATGAACGCCATCATCGGATTTACCAGAACCCTGCTGAGCGCGGACCTGGATGCGAAACATCGCGAATATATCGAAAATGTCAGCACCGCCGCGGATTCCCTTTTGAATCTTCTGAACGACATTCTCGACTATTCGAAGATCGAAGCAGGCAAATTGGATCTGGAGACAATCGACTTCGACCTGCGGAAAACGCTGGACGAAGTGTGCGATCTTTTGGCGCCGAAGGCGCGGGAGAAAGACATCGAACTCTCTTGCCTGATGTACCACGATGTTCCCACCCGGTTGCGCGGCGATCCGATACGATTGCGGCAGATTTTCCTCAACCTTGCCGGGAACGCCATCAAGTTTACTTCGGCGGGAGAAGTGGCAATCCGTATCTCTCGAGTGGAAGAAAACGAGGAAACCGCCAAAATCCGCGCCGAAGTCACGGACACGGGCATCGGCATCCCGCGAGATCGCATGGATCGGCTGTTTCAATCGTTCTCGCAAATCGATCCATACATAACCCGCAAGTATGGCGGCTCGGGATTGGGATTGATCATTTCGAAAAAACTGATCGACCTGTTAGGCGGAGAGATCGGAGTGGAAAGCGAAGAGGGAAAAGGATCGAGATTCTGGTTTACCGTGTGCTTCGAAAAACCGCTTGTCCGGAACGAAGATCAGTTCCCATTTCCCATGGATTTTCAAACCCAACGCATCCTGATTGCATGTGATACGACCACGAATCGCTTGGCTTTGCACGAACAACTCTGTTCATGGGGCTGCAACTTCGATGAAGCGCCCTCGGCGGAAACAGTGTGGGATGCACTCCGGCAGGCCGCGGCCGCGGAGAATGCTTTCCGCATCGTCCTGATGGATATCAGCTCCCCGGAATGCAACCGGGAGGAACTTGGAAGACGAATTAAAAACGACCCGATCCTGCATAACACGTTGTTGGTGTTGCTGACATCGAAAGACCTATCCGGCGAGGAGGAAGACCGTCTGCGTCGGCTCGGTTTTTCGGCTTTTCTGACCAAACCCATGCGGCGCTCCAAACTGTATGACTGCTTGATCACGCTTGTGAATAATAATAATACAGTTTCCCCCATCGCGCCGGCGTTACCGGCTTCGCGCCGGCAAACGCCCGGTGAAAGACAACTGCAGGACATCCGCATTCTTCTCGCGGAAGATAACGAAGTCAATCAGGAAGTCGCATTATTGATGCTGGAAGAAATCGGCTTCAAGGCCGACGTCGCTGTCAATGGTTTGGAAGCGATTCAGGCGCTGGCAACCAGGCCTTATGATCTTGTCTTCATGGATGTGCAAATGCCGGAGATGGACGGTTTCGAAGCGACGCGGATCATCCGCGACAAAAACTCGGCCGTGAAAAACCATGAGATTCCCATCATTGCCATCACAGCCCATGCCATGAAAGGCGACCGGGAAAAATGTCTCGAAGCCGGCATGAATGATTATATCACCAAACCGATCAATCCGGATCAACTCGCCGCAACGCTGGAGAAAATCCTTGCTTGTCCCTGCAAAAGGGCGTCAAAACCATCCGCAGAAACCGACACGTCCGATCACGCTTCTTTTGCGGGAAAAGAGTTATTGAGATCTCTCAGCGAAAATGAGGATATCTACCGGCAAGTGTTGAACAAATTTCTGGAAGTGACTCCCGCGCGATTGGAAAAATTAAAAGAATACATCGCCAATCAGGATCATGAACAAATAGAAGAGATGGCGCATTCCATCAAAGGCTCCTGCGCTTCCGTGGGCGCGAACCGGATGAGCACTATCGCCGCCGAATTGGAAAAAATGGGCCGCATCAAAACGTTGGAAAATGCGGTTCAGCTATTTTCTCTTCTCAAAGAAGAATACGAACGTGTGGACCAATCGATGAAAAATGCAATCGGCAGCGATAGTGAATAGAAAACCGTAAAGCGCGCGTTCCTTGCAACCGGTATTACGGCTGGCCACAAGCATTTCGGGCAATCATAGTGAATACTGTGGAATCTTCATCGTT
>QZKN01000076.1 GCA_003598175.1 Candidatus Omnitrophota bacterium | reverse complement strand
CATACAAACAAGCCATTCGGATTAATCCGGACTATGCGAAAGCGCATTACAATCTTGGCGTCTCATATGGAGAATTAGGACAGTGGGAGAAAGAAATCGAGGCATACAAACAGGCCATTCGCATTCAACCGGACTATGCGGAAGCGCATTACAATCTTGGCGTCTCATATGGGAAATTAGGGCAGCGGGAAAAGGCCATCGAGGCATTCAAACAAGCCATTCGGATTAATCCGGACTATGCGGAAACGCATTACAATCTTGGCGTCTCATATGGGAAATTAGGGCAGTGGGAGAAAGCCATCGAGGCATTCAAACAAGCCATTCGGATTAATCCGGACTATGCGAAAGCGCATTACAATCTTGGCGTCTCATATGGAGAATTAGGACAGCGGGAGAAAGAAATCGAGGCATACAAACAGGCCATTCGCATTCAACCGGACTATGCGGAAGCGCATTACAATCTTGGCGTCTCATATCTGGTGTTGGATAAAAAAGGTGATGCGCTTGATATATATAAAATACTCAAGAATCTTGATAATGGACTGGCAAATAAATTTTTTGATTTGATTTATCAGTAATAGTAGTATAAAAATAATAATAAGAAAGGCTCGTAATCGTGAAAAAAGACTTTTTAGATTTATTGAAGAGTGCGGCGATAGAAGCAAACAAGTTGGATGTGGACGAACCGGAGCTCCCGGTACCAGACGAAAGTTGGTTCCCAAAAAAAGAAAACCCGCAATCCAACCGGAACAAAGAAAATCCATTGATCGCGGAAAAAGAATCCGAGATCGTTGAAGATTTGTAAATTTGTTGGGTGGGATAAATGCAATGAATCCCACCATTCGGCGGCAGGATGGGTGGGTTTCATTCGGTGGGTTTCTCTTCGTTCAACCCAACCTATATTTGTTATAAGAAAGATTTCGATGATGAAACAGTTTTGTAGGGTGGGCTTGATTCAGTCCACCATTCGGATTTGGGATACTATGGGTGGGCTACGCTTCGCTTTGAGCCCACCCTACGCAGCTCGGATATCCTTTCTGGTCCCAGCCGTTGCCTCCGGTCTCCCGTCGTCTCTCGCGCCAGAGTTCCCCCTTGCCGAAATCGACGCGTCCTCATCTCACACGAAACACTTTCCACGCCATAGAAAAATTCGTGAATGTTCAACTTCTGGCTTTGGGATTTCTGCAACTGCTGGCCGCTCGGTTTCCTCTCCCCATTTGGGCGGAATCCAAATGTTGGTTACGAACCTATACAAGTGAAACGCCTTCCGAGTTTGTTACCCGCACGGCTTTCACGAATTTCTTCCGCCGTATTTTATTCGGTTTCGGAAACGATTGGATTACACAATGTATTCATGACAAGCAAGAGAACTCTAGCAATCCTGCACTTTTGAGGAAACTTGGTTAGAATAAACTTCGAACTGTCGAGATAGAGAAAAAAGGAAATTTTTATATGCGATTTGGATTGAGTCGAAGTGCAGTGTTGTTTTATGGAGTTTTTTTGTCGTGTCTGGCTGCCGATGCAGTGGACGATATCGTAATCAACGAGATTTATTATCATGCGCCGGATACGGAAACGGCGGAATTTGTCGAGTTGTACAATCCCACCGCCGCCGCGATCGACATTTCCGGTTATACGTTCGTGGCAGGGATTTTTTATACGATTCCGGCGGGAACCACGATTCCGGCCGGCGGCTATTTGCTGGTTGTGAGTGATCCGACTCATCGGAAATGGTCGACCCTGCGGAATCTCGTTTGGGGACCCTATAACGGCGGCTTGTCGAATCGCGGGGAGTTGATTCTTCTGCGTGCGCCCGACGGACGCACGATTGAAGAGTTTACCTATCACGAAAGCCACCCTTGGCCAAAGGGAGCGGATGGATATGGCGCTTCATTAGAACGGATTTCTCCGGATATCGCGTCGGATGATTATCATGCGTGGCGGGCGTCCTTGAGCAGCGGAGGAACGCCAGGCCAACGGAACAGCGTGGCGGATATTCCGCCGTATCCGACCATTGTCGAGTCTCATATTTCTCCCGCCTTGCCCCGATCGACGGATCGTGTGACCTTCGATCTGGTTTTTGATGACAGCGGTTTGATCAACCAGGTTGAACTGCGGGTGGAACGGCTCACTACGACAGGCCGGATCGGATTTGAAACCATTCCGATGACACTGGTTCGGAGAGAGGAATTGAATTCCACCTATCGCGCATCGATTCCGGCGCAGAACTCACAAACGCTGGTGCGGTTCGGCGCGAAAGCGACGCTGACGGACGGTCGGTCGGTGGTTCTCCCTCATGCGGCGGAGCCGTGTCCGTTTTTATCGTATTTTGTTTACAACGAGGAGATTTCCTCGTTGCTGCCGATTTTCTGGATCTTTCGCGAACGCGTGACGGAAATTCAAACCGGATCGGTTCGCGCGGCGGGCGTCGTGGTGAAACCCGTGACGGAATCGATCCGCGTGTTCGACGGCGCGAAATTCGAGACTTCGCGCAACGGCCACAAAATTCGATTTCTCAAGGGCGAGGAATATCGCGGCGACCGGACGGTGAATTTGATACCCGAATCGCCGGTGGAAGGCACGTCGTCCGGCCCGCAGGCGCCGTTCGTCGAGCATCTTTCTCTGCAATTGTTTCGCGAGTTCGGCATTCTGACGCCTCGTTGTGATTGGATTCGAGTCATCGATCAAGGCGTTCAGACGCAATGAATTATCGTACAACAGCCCAACGAGCGATTTTTGGAAATGAATGACCGAGACGAAAGCGGCAACCTCTATAAAATCGCGTACAACGAAGGCATACAATGGCCGAATCCCTGGTCGAATCGCATTCGTTACGCCAATCAGACAAATCTCGATGCGAGCGACGACGATATTTTGGAGATGCTGAACACGATCAACTTCACGACCGGCGAGGAGCAGTCGACTGCTGTGCGTCAATATCTCGTAACGGAAAAAGTGATGGCGTATTCCATCGCCGGCGTGTTGATGTGCAATTGGGACGGTTTTTTCAACAATATGTTTCTCTATCACGATCCCATGCCGGGCGGGCAATGGGAGTGCATTCCGTGGGATCTGGACAAAACGTTCGGTTATATCGATCCGGGGCGCAGTAATATGTATACCACCATGCCGCTGACGTTTCCGCTCGACGGCCGCGGCGGCGAAGTCTCGCGGGAACCCGGCCCGGTTTCGCGCGCGTTTCACAGCGATGCACAATTGCACGAAGAATACGTGCGGCAGGTGCGCCAAGCGGTGGATGGTCTTTTTGCCGAAGAGCGCTTGTATGACTTGGTTGAAGAGGTGGAAACTTTTTTGAACGAGGATTTGAATCTATTGGAGCAGTATGCCGGTGTATCGCAGAGCCGGCGCCGGCAGCAGATTGAAAAATCATATGAAACCATGCGGACCTTTATTCGCTTGCGGCACAATTATTTACGGCAAAATCTGCCGGTTGAGGTTGGAAATTGGTCGATTTATTGATCCCACCGATTGACTCTTCTCACCCTTGATGTGGTTTAAAAAGTAATCGTTGTGGATTCAAAATCCTCTTGTAATCTGATTGTGTTGTGCTATAGTTTACAATAGAAAGTAAAGTTAACCTATTTATTGTCGAAAATAAAGAAGGGATTGATACGTTCTAAAGGAAAAGAAAGAAATGATCCGAGAACAATGGCTGTGATCAAATGGATTTTACAATATCGAGATGAAAAAAGATGGATTTGATTGATTGGCATACTAATTGCTAATTTACGATATGAGAGTATTGATATAGATTGTTTCATAAAGAGATGTTTTTTGACAGTATGATGCAGAAATCTAAAGGATCGAGAGAGTTATCCGATAATAGGGAATAGAGAATAGAAGACGGATGCTGATCATGTTTACCACAAAATACGAACTCACGAAAGATTTGATCAAGGAAGCGCGGAAAATCGCGAAGGCCTATTTGGGTTCCCAAACGGTGGAAATCGTGGGGGATGTGGATTTTTGCCTTGCGATGGCAAGAAATTCCTTCGTGGCGCATTCGTTATTCGGCGGACATGAAAAAATGTTGGTGGAACGGGTGGCGGAACACGTGTTCAATCCGTTGCGCCAAGGGTACTCTTCGCTGAATTGATCCTCCCATTTATACAATCTCCTTCATAAAAAAAACCAACCAATCGGGATATCCGCTTGACTACGGTAACCACGAAATATAGTGTTACGGTATGCACGCCAGACCTTTATTTATTATGATAATGAATAAAGGAATTACAATACCAAAGGAAAATCAGATGAAAACCTGCCTGCTCCATCGTTCGATTGATGTTTTGATGAATAAAAAAAATACTGATAACAGAATGGCATGGATAAGAAACTTAGAGAAATTGTCAGAATATGAGAATGATTCTTATTTTTTGGAATATGAGATCGCAACGGAGACACATATACCTGGAATTTTTAACTATAATAATGGTAAAATAGTTTGTGCAGGTTTTTCATATGAAAAAGACATAAATGGATTGCAGCATTATTTAATCCGCATAAAAATTCCTAAACATGAAGAGCCATATTACAATCAAGTTGCAAATAAAAAAGGTTATTACTTCAGTGGTGGCATAATAGGTGAATTGATGTCTTTATTCTCTGTATTTTTTCAATGTCGATTTTATTTAATTGCTAGTTATTGGGGTGAATTGACCAACCAAACAATTAAAATCAAGAAAGAAAATAATTTCACATATATAAATTGCAGTAAAGAGATACATCCCAAAATATTTGATGATCGAAATAGAAATTTTGCTATTGGATTAACTGATTTTTTGGATTCCATAAAAAAATTAAATGTTGATAAGCATCAAAGTTATGCTTTAGCGTGTTATCACTATGCCAGATCATTAAAAGAAGTAGGAATTGATAGTGAAATGCTTTTCATCAGGTTGGTCTCTTCTATAGAAACACTTTCTGAATCTTTCCCATTGAATAAAAAAGATAATCCGCTAGAGGGTGAAATTTTTTCGCAATTGTTTAATGAATGTGATTTATCTGATGCACAGCGTAAACAGTTGAAACAAATTCTTAATGTTAGTAGAGAGCGTATAAAAATTTATAAATCCAAGCAGAGATTTGTAAAGTTCATCGAAAAATATTCTAAAGGATATTTGAGAGGAGGAAATTGGAAAGCGAAACAATTAAAAATTGCAAGAAAAGATATACCAAAGGAATTATCTAAAATTTATGATGCCCGCTCAAGTTATTTGCATAAAGGAGAACCTATGTACTTGAGTCAATTTATGCGTAATCCTAGAAATTGGGATAAAGATCCAAGCCTAGGCATGATTGTTGATAATAAGAGATTTTCAGCAAAAGAAAAACTCCCTTACTCTTATTGGTTTGAAGATATTGTCAGATTTTGTTTATTAAAATATTTAGATGATAAGTAGAACAACTATTTATACTATCCTTTAAACACGATAAATTGGTCAAGCAAAATCAAGACAAGAAGTTAACACCAATACACTTTAAAATGAAAAAATAAATAAAAGGAAAATCAAATGAAAACTTGCTTTTTGCATCTAACGCTTTGTCTTTTGATTGTCATCCTATTTTCAAATTTTTTATCTTTTTCAGTCATCGCGGCAGAACAATATTTCACGCCTGGAATTGAAGAACTTTACCTCCTTGACCGGCTGCCGATGCTGAAAGAATCCGTCAAAGTCGCGTCGATATCGAGTTACGACCGCACCGGCGGCAATGACGATGGTTTTAGTGGGAAATATTCGTTCGTGCGCAAGGAGAAGGAGGGCCTGGTGCTGGCGGATTTGCAGGGGCCGGGAGTGATTTATCGGATTTGGACGCCGACGCCGACAGACGATGAGATGGAATTTTATTTTGACGGGGAAAACGCGCCGCGGATCCGCGTCAAATTTTGTGAAATGTTTTTGGGTAAGCATCCGGCGTTCGAGCGGCCGTTGGTCGGATATGGCGCCGGCGGTTTTTACAGCTATGTGCCGCTGCCATACGAAAAATCGTGCAAGGTGTTGATCCGCGCCGAGAAAATCCAGTTTTATCAAATTAATTACGCCGTCTATCCGGATGGAATGGGAATTAAGAGTTTTTCTCCTGATCCTAACGCCGAAATGCGTAGGCATTGGGAGAAAGCAAAGGCGCTGTTCGGTTTGGCGGGCAAGGACATCCGCTCGTATGTGGTTCCTGAGGGCGGTAAAATCGAAGTAATCACGACGAAAGTGGATTTGGAAGCAGGAAAATCCGCGGTGTTGTTTGATGTGGATCGTCCGGGCCGGATTGTAGGGATGCGGATTCAGCCAGCGGATGCATTGATCGGGAAAAAACGGGATATCGTTTTGCGGGCGTATTGGGACGGCGACGAGAAACCGGCGATTCATTGTCCGGCGGGTGATTTTTTCGGTTATGCGTGGGGAAAGCCGGCGATGAAATCGCTGATGGCGGGAACCGCCGACGGCGTGAATTATTGTTATTTTCCCATGCCATTCGATCGATCCGGGCGTATTGAGTTATTTGCGGAAAAAGAGTTGGAGCGAAAGATTACGGTAGAAGCAGAGGTTTTATTTTCCCCCATCGGCCGACGGGAAAAGGAAGGGAAGTTTTATGCGTTGTGGCGGCGGGAAAATCCGACGATAAAGGGCAAACCGTTCACGTTTATTGAAACGGAAGGGCGCGGGCATCTGGTCGGCGTGACGCAGCAGTCGCAGGGATTCGAATCCGGCAACACCTACTTTTTCGAAGGGGATGACCAGACGACCATCGACGGCGAGTTGGCGATTCACGGAACGGGTTCGGAGGATTTTTATAACGGCGGCTGGTACGATGTGCCGGGCCGGTGGGAAACGCGGCGCTCGTTTGTGCTTAGCGGCTGTTTGGGATATAAAAAGCATTTGGGGCGAACCGGCGCGTATCGCATTTTTTGGGGCGATGCGTATGCGTATCGCAAAAGTCTTTTGCAAACCATCGAACATGCGCCCACGAACAATGAGCTGATCAACGATTATTGCGGCGTGACCTATCTCTATTCGCAGGAACGCCCGACCTGTTCATTCGATTTGCCCGCCGCGAGTGACAGGGCCGTGCTTGATCCCGATCGGATTGTTTTCGCGGTGTGGTGGAACGTACCAATTCATTCACTTTCATTGCGCAATGCGACCTTCACCAAAGAAGGGGAACAATTCGATGGGAAGGATGTGCGTTATCTATCCATGCGAGCAAAGGATAACGACATATTCGGACCGCATTCCATCAGTTTTACTTGCGAACTGCCGGCGGCGGGGATGTATAAAGTCACCCTGGACATTGTGAAAGGACCGCAGCAGGGGAAAGTGCAGTTATTCATGGACGAAGCGCCGGTGGGGCCGGAAGTGGATATGTACAGCGCGGAACGGCAGACGGCGCGTGATGAATTTGTCGGCGCGTTGGCGTTGGAGCAAGGGCCGAATAATTTAATGTTCAAGCTGGTTGGCAAAAACGAGAAATCGGGAGGATTGGGTCTCGATCTGACGAATATCGTCTGTGAGAAAGTGAAATAAACCAAGAAAGAAAAACTCATGAATTCTAAAAATGATTATAAGCATATCGGCTTCATTTTTCTGTTCTTATTCTATGGCCAATTATACGCCTCAGCGGCTAACCTGAAAACCACCGTTGACGAGATTGTTCGTCCCTTATTAGAATTCAGGCCCCAAAGCGCCCTCGTCGTGGGCGTCATAAAAAACGGGGAGCAACATATTTATTCCTACGGGCAATTATCGTATGAAAATACCCAACCGCCGGATGCAGGCACCGTTTTCGAAATCGGTTCTCTTACAAAAGCGTTTACCGGGATTTTATTTTCGGAAATGGTGTTGTCGGGAGAGGTGGGTTTGGATGATCCGATTCAAATGTATTTGCCGGACACGGTGAACGCCCCAACATGGGGAGACCGAGCCATTACCTTGCATGATTTGGCGAAACATAGTTCCGGACTTCCCCGATTACCCGATAATATTCATTCAGCCGATCCTGAAAATCCTTATGCGGATTACACGGTTCAGCAACTGTATGATTACCTCATTTCTGCGACACTGAACTTTGAACCCGGGACACAGGTCCTGTATTCGAACCTGGGTTCCGGCCTTTTAGGTCATTTATTGGCTGTACGGGCAGGAACGGATTACGATTCCTTGTTGCATACCCGCGTTCTCGCTCCCCTCGAAATGGTCGATACCGCCATCACCTTTACACCTTCCATGCTATCCCGTCTTTCACCCGGATATAAAATGGATGGACTTCCCTGCAAGAATTGGGATTTACCCGAAGCGGTCGCAGGCGCGGGCGCCATTCGTTCCACCATGAATGACATGATGAAGTTTCTGTCTGCGAATTTGGGGATGCGGGAAACAACGATTCAAAATGCAATCGACTTTAGCCAACAACTGCATCTGCGCGAAAATAATCCGATTGATAACACGACGTTATTGGGATGGGATGGAATGACGATTCCCATCGATGATTTGCCGTGTATTTGGAAAAACGGTCAGACCGGCGGATACCGATCGTTTATCGGATTTCAACGGGAACAACAGATCGGGATTGTCGCCATCGTCAATCAAGCCGTTGAAGAACTGGATTACGTGGGCGTCGATATTTTCATGTCCCTTGCCGGATTGACGCCGGTGACGATACCCTTTCCCAAATATCCGCAGGAAGTGCGGCTCAATGCTTCCATCTTCGACACGTATGTCGGGCGCTATCAACTCACCCCGGACCTTATCTTGACGATTACCCGCGAGAATGATTACTTTATTGCTCAATTAACCGGACAGAGCAAATTTCGTTTGTTTCCCGAATCCGAAATCCTATTTTTCGCTAAAGCCTT
The DNA here is from genome assembly GCA_003598175.1 of Candidatus Omnitrophota bacterium. Classification (GTDB taxonomy): domain Bacteria; phylum Hinthialibacterota; class Hinthialibacteria; order Hinthialibacterales; family Hinthialibacteraceae; genus SURF-12. The sequence goes on along the minus strand of QZKN01000076.1, from coordinate 18,781 downwards.
CGATCTCAAGATTTCATTTCATGAAGATGAAAATGGAAAGGTTGCCTATCTTACACTGCATCAGAACGGTGAACATCGAGCAAACAGAATGGAATCATCGGCGAATGAATACTACCAACACATGAAATGATCGAGGATTTCGGTTTGATTGGGAAACAAAGAATTGTGGAGACGGTTGCTGTCACTTTTGTATGACAAGCGGTATTGTCGATTATTTTCGAGTTGTTTTTCCAATTCCCGTGCGGCGTTTTCCAATTTTTGCGCTTCGTTTTCCTCGCCGGTTTTCCGCAGGAACTCCGCCAAATGTAGGGTGGGCTACGCTACGCTTTGAGCCCAACCTACATGACTGGGAATCAATTGTCCGGGAAGAATCCCCAAGCAGACAATTCAAAATTACGTAAACCGGGAAGCGTTCTCACATTCTCTCCATTTCGTGCGCTTCGTGCTTTTTTCATGCTTTCGTGATTCAAACGTTTGTATCACGAAGGCCGCGAAATTTCACGAAGACACGAATTTGTTTCTTGCAACCTATTCCTCTTTCCATCAACCTTCTTTGTATCCTACAACTCCAAATAATATGTAAAATGCAATATCAAATTTTATTTGCACAAAACTTACTTTTTCTCACCCCCCTGCGGGCAGGATGCCCGCGCTCCGGCCTTTGCAGGCGGGGACGCCTGCTTCATGATAACCGGATTTTTTAACGGTCGTTTTTTAGTTGCTTATCCAATTCGCGCGCCGCGTTTTCCAACTCCAGCGCTTCGTTTTCTTCCCCGATCTTTCGTAAATATTCCGCCAGCGTGCGGTAATGGCCGGGGTAGGCGGGATTCAGATCCAGCACCCGCCGGAGTTCGCGGATGGCGGCGGGGATGTCGTTTCTGGCGAGATGAATTTGGGCAAGGTAACGATGAGCGGTGAGATTCTCCTGCAAGGCGATGGCTCGCTCGAATGTTTGGATGGATTTGTTGAACCATCCCTGTTCATAATATTTGATGGCGAGTGACAGATGCGCCTGGTGAGAGAGCGGGTCGTAGAGGCAGGCCTCCTCCAAATACGGGATGGCGAGAATGCCGGGTGTTTCGTATCCTTCGCGTAATTTTTTGTTGCCGAGAAATTCCGGATAACTCACAATGCAAATCAGAATCGCGAGAAAAACGCACAACCGAATCAGGAAAGGATTCCTGTTGAGCGCAACAATCGCGTTTTTATTGCCTGGGACCGTAAGATAAGACGCCAGTACAACCACAAGCAGCGAGGTGGCGGGCAGATGGAAAGGAAAACTGGCGAAGGAATGTCCGGCGGCGACGAGAACGCCGAAAAAACATCCCCAGGCAAACCATTTATTTTCGTTTTCCGTTTGTAATTTTTTAACGGCGGTTTTCATCCAGGCGAGAAAAAGCCAGAAAAGGGCGAAAACGCCCAACGGACCGGCTTCCGCGGCGGTTTCCAGCAGTTGAAAGTGCGGCTGATCGACGGGAATGACGTAATCCCGGTCGTGGGCGCGGCCTTGCCGAGCGTAATTGATGCCCTGGTAATGCTCGTGAACGGTCAAATAATTGCCGAAGCCGAAGCCGGTGAGGGGATTTTCGTCGATCATGATGCGGGTGGTGCGCCAATTGAAATTCCGCGCGCCCATGCCCGACCACCAATGTGACGAGTCCCACGCTTCGCGGTACAGCGAGCGTCCGTGGCTGTTCCAAGGATTGTCGAGAAGATACCATCCGCAGGCGAGTGCAGCGCCGATAAGAAGCAGAACCATTCTGATTTTGCCGAAGCCGAAGGCGGTTTTTGTAATGACAGCGACGATGACGCCAAGGATAAGCGCTAAGGTAAGCCCCAACGTTGCGCCCACACAGAACGTCAGGGAAATGCAGGCCACGGTGATCGTAATGGAAAGCCAGGTGAATAAAAAATGCCATGAACGAAGTTGTTTCTGAACGCCGTAAGCGATGAGAACGGGCAATCCCACGGCCAGATAGCCGGCGAGGAAATTCGGATTGCCCAGCGTCGAAACCACTTTGGCCCGCCAATCTCTCACGCCGCCGAACGCCGCCGCAAAGTCGATGCCGTAATCCTGCAAAATCCCGTGACAGGACAAAATGATGGAAACCGCCATGAGCAAGGGGAGAAGCCGGTAAGGGGGAAACCCTAAAAACCAGATTCTGCGGAAACAAAGAAAGAGAGCGAGAAAAACCAGCAAGCGAAAAACGGCGCGCACTTGCAGGAGCGTATGGTAATTCAAAAGGATCGAGAGAAGAAGGATGAACAGTAAAAATACCAGCGGTCGATTGGTGGCGGAAGAAAAGAACAACGTCGACGAACGACGAGAGGCGATGAGCAGCAGCCACAACGTGGTCCATAGCGCCAGCCAGACCTGTTTGGGCATGAGGTACGAATCCACCGTCGTCGGGATCACGCGGATGGCCATTGTTTGGGACACAAACGATTCGATGATTTGGAACAACAACGCCGGATAATCGATCGGCATAAACAGCGGCGTGGTTACCACAATCCAACACGCGATGCGAAATTCCCATTTTAGAAGTACGGATTCATTGTCACGATTCATGCCGGGTTCTCTCATTCTTTGTTTTCCGCGGAGGGAATAGATAAACGGTAAATATAACGAAACGGAAGATAGCGGCGATACGACCAGGCGATATTCGCCGGCGCTTTGTTGCGATCAAAGGTAGTCATTCCGGCAACTTCGATCCGGCACCGGGATTGCCAGTCGGATGGCAGCGGATGGGAGGTGGAAGCAAGGGATTCTCGTATGATCAGCGGGAGAACAACCGTCTGCCACGTGTCTTCGTGCCAATGATTGCGGTCGAGGGAGCGTTGATCGTTGCGCATCGGCAGGTCGAGGTTTAGCAGGCGATTCATTTCGCGACGATACCAATCCAGGTAGAGGAAACCTGCGCCGATCAATGGCGAGTCGAGGCGCTTTTGTTCGACGATTTGCTGGTAGAGCAGGGGGTAATACTCATTATCGGCGGAAAATTCAAACAAACCGGTGATGATGGGGATTCCGGGAGGAACGAGGTGGAAGACCTGTTCGGCGTAATCGGCGGTGGAGGCGTCGTACACGGATAAAAAACGATTGATCGCGGATTCAAACGAAAGGGGAAAAGGATTCGGCGGCAATGATTGGCCGATTAGACCGATCGGTTCGTCGAACGGAACGAATAAGGGCAATAAAGCCGCTATGCAGAATAATAATAGAAACGTTTTGTACGCAAAACCGTTCCATTTTTTCTGAATCGCTGTGAGTATCGACGCAAGACCGAACGTGAGGGGAATCGTCAACACGATCAGAGCGGGAATGAGATAAACCTGCCAGTCGCCGACCAAATAACAGATCATAAACAGTTGATAAACCACGAATATGTAAAGAACGGTCAATCCCATCCATAACTGACGACGGAACAACACGAACAGTCCGATCAGAATGGGTATCGCCAGCCAGCTATAACATAGCAAAGGCATGGCGAAGAATTGGTAGAGATGAAACGAACTAAAATTGTGGAGAACATTGCGAATTCCATTTTGTAAAACGCCGGAATATTGCTCCCCGCTGAGTAATTGCAGCAGACGGTGCGGCGTGTCCGGATCGTACCAGTTCAGCGGTGGATTTTTCCAGGCGCGCAACGGATAATAGAGCAGTAACAGAAACGGAATAAAAAACAAAAAACCTGTTTTGCAGAGTATCCGCGACGAATGCAGAAGAGCCGATGTTGTGTTTGTCCGGTTTCGTTTTGCATTGAATTCCCGGTTCATGAATGTTACGAATAGAATGCCGGCGATGGGGAGTAAAAAAACGATCAGGCGATGGTGCATGAGCGCCAATCCCGTGACAAACGCCAGCGGCGCAAAAACACGAGCCGGATTTTTTTTGAATTCATATAATAGTAACAAAAGAAGTGCAAATTGAAGAACGAACAGCGCGTAGACTTCCGTGATTTGCGCCTGCGACCAGATGACCGGCGTGAGAATGCAGGCGAATGCGGAAGCGGCGGCGGGAACGAGCGTGAGAGAGCCCTTCTCTCCTATCCCTTCGGACAAACAGCGATACAAAAAAAGGAACAGGATCGAGCAGGATAGAGAAGCGCATACCGCCGAGAACAAATGGCCGCGAAAAGCGACCGTGCCGAATGGAAGCCACTGGAAAAGGCGGGTGGTGAGTATGTATGATGAATAACCGGTCGGATGGGGAACTCCCAGCGTCCACGCGCCGGCGGCCAATTCGGGACAATCTCCCCAAACGATGTCCTGCGGAATCGAAATGATGAATAAAAGCAACGATACGAGGCAAAGCCCCGCGGCCGTGAAAACAAGCCGTTTATTCCGATTATCCGACCATTCGTTTTTCATGTTGTTTTTCGGCGTTTGCACCCTGATTCTCTGTTTTCCGATCGTTCACCATCCGACATTCCATTTGGCCGGGCAACCGCTCGGCGATAAGGGAACCAATCTTTGGAATTTGTGGTGGGTATATTATGCCTTATTTATTCAGCATGACTTACCCCTCTTCACGACAATGGTTTTTTATCCGTGGGGATGCGATTTGCGGTATCATACGCTGTCCATTGCGAATGGAATATTGGTTTCCCCGATTACGCATTTTTGGGGACCGGTGGTATCGTACAATTTTCTGTTCGTTTTGTGGACCGGTTTGACCGGCGTTTTTGCGGCCATGTGGGCGCGACGTTTTGAGTTGGGAATCCCGGCGGCGACGCTGGTCGGATTTGCGGCCGCGTTCAATCCCTTTCGCTGGGCGCATCAGCAGCATTTGAATTTGTTTTCCACGGCCTGGTTGTTTCTCGCGTTTTATTCTTGTGAGAAACTCGTAAAAGGGAAGGGAACGTGGCGAGAAATACTTTTCTTCGTCTTCGCCTGGCTGGCGGCGTTGTTCACGGATTGGTATTTCGGTCTTTATGTCGGCATCTATTTTATGGTGCGGCTTTTCTTTGTCTATTCCACATATGAAAAAGAAGATAAGAAGTATGTTTTCCTGAAAGTTGCCGGATTTCCCTTTTTTATCGTCCTATTAAGCGTCGTCGCTTATTTCCATAATCCGGAGCCTTTTTTTCGCGGCCGGATTCCGGTGGATGAGGTGGCGGTGCAATTCGCCGCGTTTTGGTCATTGGATTTTTTCCACTTGATCACGCCTTTGTGGATGATTCGGATGTTTTCCATTCCCATCGGAATGGAGGGGGAATTCCATTTGAACCCCGGTCTGCTGTTTTTGTTGTTGGGCATCGCCTCTTTTTTTCATCGTCGACAAATGCGGTTGAAATGCACCGATTATCGATTTCTCCGGGCGGCGGCTTTCGTGTTTTTTATCCTTTCGCTGGGGCCGGTGATCCAATTCATGCGCGATCCGGTAAGTTTTTTCGGGATTCCCTTCTTTCTTCCAACGGCCATCGTGGAATTTGTCCCGGCGTTGACTTCAATGCGGGTGTTTGCCCGTTTCGCTTTTATCGGTTTTATCCTGCTGGTTTTGTTGGGAAGCGCCTGGCTGGAAAATTGGATGAATCGCCGCGATTTCAAAATTCCACGGGCGATTGTTTACTACGCATGTGGCTGTGTTTTCCTGCTGGAGACGAATTGGAAATTCCCGGTAATGATTGAATCCGCATCACCGGCTCCAATGTTTGCCGGCGTTCATCAACCGATTCTCGAAGTGCCGTTCGAACCGTCGTCGCTGAGCGGATTGCATCTTTATCATCAAACCGTACACCAACAACCGATTTACATCGCGGAATTTTCCCGCCTTTCGGAATATAAAGACCGTTATGAAAACGCCTATCCTGCGTTAGGCATCTTGAACAAGGTGGCTCTCAGCCTGCCTTTTTCCGACGAGGATCTGCAGCTGATTCAAACCCGGTTTCATGAAGAATTGCGGCGTTTGGGCACGGTTCGCATTATCATATCCGGAACTTCGTCGGTTGGAGAGGAAGCAGAGCAAGTCAAGGACGGACTGCGGCGTTTACTGGAATCCTATCCCAGGGAATGGGGTGAGGTTCAACTTCAGTCCGCAACGCCGCCTCTTCCGAAAAAAGCCCAGATTCATAAAAATGTGAAAAATTGAATCAATTCTTTCATTTCGGTCCACACTTTGCTTGACAGCTGTAATAAAAGATTTAACATTACTGGTGGAGAATTCCAATGACGGTTGGAACGGATTTTTGGTCGGGGCGCCGATTTGCATTGTATAATCGGTTGTTTATTTCCGCTTACGCATCCATCCAGGTTTATATAACGGTTGTACCATACAATAAAACGTGTTAAGGAACTCGAAACTTGTTTAACCGAACAGTTATTTTTTACGGCTTATTATTAATCATCATCATCGTGGTGGTCAGCAATATTCGCACGGAGCCGCCGGCCGCGAATTTCAGTTTGAATGATTTGATGCAAACGCTGAAGGGAAATTCCGATTACATTTTGCTGTCCGCGGATATATACGATTCCAAAATCAAAGGGGAACTCATTCGAAAAGGGGATACCGCGGAGAAAAAACGTCCATATGAAGTGACGTTCATTCCCGAAGTCATGGGGAAAGAAATCTTCGAATTGATCGGCCAATATGCGGAAAAAGATCCATCGTTCAAATATGATGGGCATCCGGACAGCAATTGGATGATGGGGATTTTTACCGGCCTGCTTCCGGTGCTTCTGTTGATCGGCGTCTGGTTCTTTATATTACGACAAATGCAAATCGGCGGCAGCAAAGCGATGTCGTTCGGAAAAAGCCGCGCCCGTCTGAACAGTGAAAACCAACCCAAAGTAACCTTCAATGATGTCGCCGGTTGCGATGAAGCGAAAGAAGAATTGCAGGAAGTCGTTGAATTCCTGAAAGATGCGCATAAATTCCAGAAATTGGGGGGAAAAATCCCGCGAGGAGTCTTGTTACAAGGTCCGCCGGGAACGGGAAAGACTCTGCTCGCGCGCGCTATTGCAGGGGAGGCCAATGTCCCCTTCTTCAGCATCAGCGGCTCCGATTTCGTGGAAATGTTCGTCGGCGTCGGCGCGTCTCGTGTTCGCGATCTGTTCGAGCAGGGGAAAAAACATGCGCCCTGCCTGATTTTCATGGATGAAATCGACGCGGTCGGTCGGCAGCGCTTCGCCGGGGTGGGTGGAGGACATGACGAACGGGAACAGACCTTGAATCAACTGCTGGTCGAGATGGATGGTTTCAACACCAACGAGGAAGTCATCCTCATCGCGGCGACGAACCGGCCGGACGTACTGGATCCCGCTTTGCTTCGTCCCGGCCGTTTTGATCGGCAAATCATTATCGATCTGCCTGACGTCAAAGGGAGGCAGGGGATTCTCAAAGTTCATACACAAAATGTGGTCATTGCCAAAGACGTCGATTTTGGCATTCTGTCCAAACGGACGCCGGGTTTTTCCGGCGCGGATCTACATAATGCGGTGAATGAAGCGGCTCTTCTGGCGGCGCGCAAGGGGAAGGACAGCGTGGACATGTCCGATTTCGAAGAAGCGATTGAGCGGGTTACCGCCGGTCCGGAACGTAAAAGCCGCGCCATTAGCGACCGTGAAAAAAAGATCGTTGCTTTTCATGAAGCCGGTCATGCCCTCGCCGGATTGTTTTTGGAAGAAATCGACCCGGTTCACAAAATTTCGATTTTGCCGCGCGGACGGGCGCTGGGATACACCATGCATTTGCCAAACGAAGACCGCTATCTCAAAACGCGGAAGGAACTCATGGCCAACATGACGACCTTACTGGGCGGACGAGTGGCGGAAGATATGATTTTCGGCGACGTGACGACCGGCGCACAAAATGATTTGGAACGGGTAACCGACATCGCGCATAAAATGGTTTGCCAATTCGGCATGAGCGAGAAATTAGGGCCGTTAACATTTGGATTGAACGAAAACCAGGTTTTTCTGGGGCGTGATTTTTATAAAGATCGTGAATATAGCGAGGAAATCGCCTTCGAAATCGATAAGGAAGTCCGGCAACTCGTGGATGAGTGTTATCATCACGCCAAGCAAATTCAGGAAAAAAACCGTGATATTTTGGATGCTCTTGCCAAGGCTCTTTTGGAGCGCGAGGTTCTCAGCGCCGAAGAAGTGAAACAAATCGTGAAAGAGACGGAAGAGGCGCGATCCAGAACGCCGGCGGACGAGAAAGGCGACAAATCCGGCGCTGAAACCAGTGGGGACGATGATCCCGCGAGGAGCGGAAAGACTGTGAGCGTATCCGAAACGGAATAACTTCTGTAATGTTTCAAATGATGGCAGTGGTCTGATCCCACATAGATTTTCCAAACGTTTTCTTGCTTCGAAACCAGGGCATGGAGCTGTTTCCAACGTTTTTTTCCTATTAGTAAACCATGAACGAAAAAAAATGGTTGGTTCGTAATTTCGTTTTGGACTGGGATACTCGGCCTCTCGTCATGGGAATCCTGAACGTTACGCCGGATTCCTTTAGCGACGGTGGTCGATATTATGAGAGCAGCCAGGCAATCAAACAGGCGTATCGCCTGATTGAAGATGGCGCTGATCTGATCGATGTGGGAGGAGAATCCTCCCGGCCGGGCGCGGAAGAAGTTTCACTCGATGAGGAACTTCGCCGGGTGATTCCCGTCGTGAACGAAGTCGCGGGAATAGGAAAGCATATCGTTTCCGTCGATACCGTCAAATATGAAGTGGCGGCTCGCGCGTTGGAAGCGGGAGCGGCGATTATTAACGATATCAGTGGTTTGCGGCGTGATCGCGGAATTGGAGAATTGGCGGCATCGTCGGGAGCAGGTTTAATTTTAATGCACATGCGCGGAACCCCACGGTCGATGCAATCGTTAGTCCATTACGATGACGTTGTTTCCGAAATTCGCGGGGCGTTGGCCGACCAAAGCCGACTTGCACAGGAACTGGGCGTCCAGCGAGAACAGATCGCGCTGGATCCGGGAATCGGCTTCGGCAAAACGCCGCAACAGAATTTATTGCTGATTCGATGCCTGGAGCAATTGCGCGTCGATGAATTGCCGATTTTAATCGGCGTGTCCAGAAAATCATTTATTGGTGAAGTGACGCATAAAAAAGTGGATGATCGCTTGTTCGGAACGGCCGGGGCTGTAGCCGCGGCGATATTGCATGGCGCGAATATCGTACGGGTTCACGATGTCGCTGAAATGCGCGATGTCGTGGCGGTAGCCGCTGCAATCGATCGGCAGGTCGGAATGTAGGAGGAAATATCATCAGTTCATTTTGGTACAAATTCTTCGGCCAGGATGCCCGTCATGCGATTACGGAAATTGTAATCTTGTGGGTCATTTTATACATGGTCCTGAGAACGATTCGAGGCACTCGGGCCATGCAGATCATCTATTTTTTTGCGTTTCTCCTGATTCTCACCTACCTATGCAAAGCCCTGAATTTATTCACGGTTTACTGGTTCGTAACCACCGCTCAACTCCCGATATTTGTTGGTTTGGTGATCCTTTACGCGCCCGAGTTGCGCCGGGCGGTGTCGGATTTGACCAATCGTCCCTTTTTTCGTCGTGTCCGAAAAAAAGAGAATCCCACCATTGCCGAAGTGGCCAAGGCCGCGCAGGTGCTTTCGCGCAGGCATATAGGCGCATTGATTGTTTTCGAACGATCCACAAATTTGCAGGGATTTATCGATACCGGCATTCCGATGGACAGCCAGGTTTCCTCCGAATTGTTGATTTCCATCTTTTCTCCGTTGACGCCCTTGCATGACGGCGCCGTGATTATTCGCGAGACGCGCGTGGCTGCCGCCGCCTGTTTGTTGCCGTTGAGCCAACGGGACGAGATCGATTCGAGCATGGGCATGCGGCATCGGGCGGCGTTGGGACTGGCAGAGGAAACCGACGCGATCACGGTGGTTGTTTCCGAAGAAACCGGCGCGATCTCGGTGGCGCTCAACGGACGATTTACGCGGGAACTGGAACCTCCGCGATTTCAGCATATCCTCGGCAAGTTGATGCAAGGGGGCGGCAAATGAGTAGAGCATTCGGCGAGAATATTGGTTTGAAACTATTTGCTCTTCTGCTCGCCGTCGGGATCGTGTGGATCAAGGCGCAGGATAAAATCAATCGCAGAAACCTGTCTGACGTGCAGATCGTCGTGGATAACGTGCCGGAAAACTTCTCTTTGCCATCCGATCCCTGGATTTCTCCCACCGTCAATGTGGCCATTCAGGGACCGAGAAATACGGTGGAATTCGTTCGTTCGAGTCAGTTTTCCTTTCATATTGATCTCGCGAAGATTACGTTGTCGGGAATGGAGTCTCCCATCAACGTGCTTTTGACTCATGATATGTTCAAAATGAACCTTCCGGAGGAAGATCGGCTGCGTATTTCGGTGGTGGAGGGGTCCATCTATCCTTCGCAAGTGACCTTTTCGATCCTTCCGTGGAACATCGATCAAGAGAAGCCGTCGTTGACGAATTTGGAATTCCCTTCAAATCAGAAAGTGATTCCATTGTTTCGCATTGAGAAACTCGTTCCGCTCGCCGTACCGCACGGAACGTTACCGGATGACGTGGTTTTGAAACAATTGAGCGTCGATCCCGCCGACATTCTCATCACCGGCAGCATGGATGCCGTCCAGCGGATTCAATCCGTTTCGACGACGATTCTTGATTTCAGCAGCATCCCCGCCGATGCGAGACCCGTTTTTCTGCATTTGCAGGGATTGGGGCGAGGTTTCGACATCCAACCGGTGCCGGATACGATTCGCGGCGCCACCGTATTTTATGAAATTCAACAGAAAAAAAGGTGAATCGATCATGCCGAAACTTTCCGTGAACATCGATCACATTGCCACCCTGCGCCAATCGCGGGGGACGCCGTATCCCGATCCCGTCGACGCCGCCGTTTTGGCTCAGCTCGGGGGCGCTGACGGCATCACGGTGCATCCGCGCGAGGATCGGCGGCATATTCAGGATCGCGATGTGCTTCTTTTGAAACAAATACTGCAGGTTCCGTTGACGTTGGAAATGGCGTTAACTGATGAAATGGTGGAACTCGCATTGGCGGTGAAACCATTCGCGTGCACGCTCGTGCCGGAACTGCGAGAAGAACGAACGACGGAAAGCGGTTTGCGCGTGTTGGGGCGGGAAAGCATCCTGCAAGCGAATGTGAAACGCCTGCTCGATGCGGGCATCTTCGTCAGTATCTTTATCGACACGGACGTGGATGAGATTTCCGCCGCGCATTCTCTCGAAGTGCAATACGTCGAACTTCACACCGGTCCTTATTCGCTGGCCGCGACGCCTGACGAGGAAGATGAACAATTTAAAATCGTCGTCCGGTCAGCCGAACATGCGAAGGAATTGGGTCTGCGAGTGAATGCGGGACACGGCCTGCATTATCATAACACGGTTCGTATCGCCGCGTTGCCCCTCGTCGATTGGCTGCACACCGGCCACAGCATCATTTCTCACGCGACTCTCGTGGGGATGGAACGAGCCGTACGTGAAATGCAGGAACTGATTCGCCGCGCCGCGCGGCAGGAATTTTGAATGAGACATGCAAAAAAGAATATTGCCTTCCTTGCTATCCGCCCCATTTTATTGCCTGGAGCCGGCGGTGCGAAATTTGGAAACAGCCGGAGCGGACGTTTTTCATTATGACGTGATGGACGGCCATTTCGTTCCGAATCTGACGATCGGTCCTTTAATCATCAAGAGTTTGCACAACCGTCTGCAAAGCCGATTCGACGTGCATTTGATGGTCGCCAATCCGGACGTGCAAATCGCCTGGTTCGATTTGCCCGCGGTTCGCAGCCTTACGATTCACGTCGAAGCCTCGCGGGATCTCGCGAGCGATCTCCAACGCATCCGGCAACGAAACAAACGAGCAGGGATTACGTTGAATCCTCCCACACCCTCCCATTCACTCGATCCCTATTTGGAAACCATCGATCAGGTTTTAGTCATGTCGGTCAATCCGGGTTTCGCCGCCCAAACGTTCCTGCGGGAAGCCTTGCCGAAGATCGAATCTATCGCTGAACGTCGAGAGAAAATGGGATTGGAATTCATTATTCAGGTAGACGGGGGAATCAATCAGGAAACGATTGCGTGGGTGCGCGACGTCGGAGCGGACGAAGTGGTGGCCGGAAATGCGATCTTCGGAGCGGCGAATCCCGCTGCGGCTTACACCTATTTGTATGACAAACTTCAGGGGAAAGATATACGTACTTGATCGGTTTGGCCGGCTTTCCCTGTTACGCACCGTCCGAAGCTGGTCATTATCGTATGGCGAGAAAAAGGAAATCTTAAGGCTCTAATCGGTTGAATTGGACTCCTTCGATAAAGCAATGTTGGTCGATTTCCGCGGCGGTCCGAACCAGCCATGCGGCAACCTGCGGATCGGGAAGAAAACCGCGCGGGGAGAACACCACTTCGTAGTTTTCGTTCTCGAAAGGATTGCCGTGTGTAGCGACATATCGTTCATGCATTCGTTGCGCTCCCATCGAAAGGTATAGCCCGATGACGAGAATCCGTTTCTTGTGTTCCGCGGCGTTGGCTATCGCTTTCAATCCGTTGTCGGCGTACGTTTGGCCGACGTGAACAAACGCCCAATCCGCGTACGTGATTCCCGTGTTGGCGCAGGCATGGCAGGCGGCGCGCCGGGCAATGTCGTTCCACGTTCCCGCGATGCCCTCGTCGCCGTGCGCCAGAATGACAATTGCCTCGTTGGCGGGATCGGTGGACAGTTCCTTGACGCGTTGCAAGGCGGAGTCCAATAATAGATCGCATTCCGCAAGAGTCGGCCCCATCACGATGGGGATGCCGGAGGGGGCGATTTCCATCTCTTCTTCTTTCAGTATTTCCTGTATGCGACGGCTGGAGAACAGTCCCAACGCCGCGGGGATGTCATAGACGACATGTGAAGAATGGGCGATGAACAGCGGCATGCACACGATGCGTTTGCATCCCTTTTGCGCCAACGCCTTTACACCGTCCGCCGTCATCGGCTTTTTAAATTCCAGATTCACCACCTCGGCGGCAAGGAACGGATTCGTATCCGCTGCGAGGGAACGCATCACTTCCTGTTTCAGTTGTTGGATCGGTTCGTTCCACTGCGGACTGGGAGATCCATGAACGACGACAAGCAATCCCGTTTCTTTATTCATCGGTTCGGCTGCCAAGACATTAGTAGTACAAAAAAACAATAATATAATCAATAGGGACGAGTATCTCATCTTTGTTTCCTTTCTTTTTATATCCAATTCAGTTTTCATGAGGATTTTTTACCTCGTTTTCAATCAACGAGTATGGAAATCGATTGACTGGCGAATGAAATGCGCCACACATATTTTATGGTATCCAGCCGCCGGCTTGTTCACCTCCTTCATAGCGTATGATGTCGCCCGGCGTGACCAATCCGTTCGTGACGGCGTAATGATAGTGTCCGCCGTTGAACATCCGGTCGGGACCGCGGCTTTTTAGTACATATCCTTTCTTACTCATTTGAAAATTCACCTTGCCAAAGGCTTTGAAACTGGTGTAATCATATGGCCAGCTTCCGAATTCCCGTTCGAGTGAATCATCGGAACCCGTCACGCCCATGCGGGGAGAAAACACATCCTGTGGGATCGAATTCAGATAGGCGTAAGGCGTGGTCAGCACCTTCAATTCAAACCGATTCTGTTCCCATGTGCCGTATTCATCAAATGGAGGATTGGCGCGAGTTTCCCACCGGCAAAGATAGAAGTAGGGATACTCGTTATGATCAAGACGATACAGTTCCAACACATCGGCCACTGTTTTCATCTCCGCCGCCGCTCGGGTGGTTTTGGCGCGAATTTGCGCAGCGAGAAAATTTGGAACGGCAATGGCGGTAAGAATGCCGATCACCGCTACGACAATCAGTAACTCAATTAAAGTAAACGCGTGTGTTTTCATACGACTCCTTTCATTCGATATTGGAAATAGAGATCAATACAGCATCCAGCCTGAGACAGGAACCGCCGCATCGCCGGCAAACATCATTCGACTCAGCCAGAGGCAGGAGCCGTTGTAATAATCGGAGGTTCCCGATTGCATGAAAAATTCGAGAGAAGAGGGGGGATCGGTCCAAACCAGTGTGTCTCCATCGGCCATATGACCATCGATTGCCACACGCAGTTCGTTTTGAACTTTTCGAAACGTGATTTTGTGCCACCCTTTACTTCGTGGAGCGCTGAATGAACCGCCATGTCCGGTGAGATGCGTGCTGGCATAATACACTTCGGCGACATTATTCATGACAACGGAATACGCTTTGACAACCAGATATTCTGTCGGATTTTCTCGGTTCCTTACTCCGATTTCCGTTTTGTAGCCGGATTCGCCATCATTCGTATCCCAAAACCAGGTTTCGATCATGCCTTGATCGACATCCCAATCGGCGCGAATCGCGGTATCCGGCGCGGCAAGACGCACAACTTTTTCCGTATCGGGTAAAAAAACGAAATCGAGAGACGGGGAAACACTGTCGATGATGGAGGCGCGGCTATCGGTCTCGATCCAGTGGGGAATCGTTGACCAATCCGTGGCGCGGATTTTGGGCATGACGCACAGATCGTCCCACAGCATGATTTTCGGATCGCCTCCGCGCGTCATGTACCAACCGGAGCGACAGAGAAGATCCAATTTGGTCATAGGAGATTCGACGATACAATCCGAAAAACTGCCGTTGACGCTGGTGTAGGTTTTCCCTCCATCCATATGAAATGTGGCTTCGTTCCACGCTTCCCGTCTGCGCGGAGTTCTTTCGCCGGTAGCAATATCCGAGCCGAAATATGTTCCCATTGCATTGAGATCGGGGGCCGGCCGATTGATATAATAAACATTCAGGATTCCACCCCCATGGCCGGTGCTTTTCCCTCGCAATTCCACCGTCACGCTGTCCTTCGGCCATCCGGCCAGGTCGCCGTCTTCGGTCGTGCGCAGGCGAATACTGTTTGCATTGGGACCTTCATAACCTGTGTCATAAAACCAGACGCTGACAAGACCCTCGGTGATTCCCAGATCCCACGAGACCAAATCCCACGCCTCGCTCAAATAAGCGGATGTGGAGCCGAGAAAACCGCTTTCGTCTCGCACTGTGTCCACATCGACTGTCTTGCCCAAACTCCCGCCGCGCTCCAATAATTCCGCTCCGAAAGGAGATTCTCCCCTTTCGAAATCCTCAAACCAGCCGCTCTGGGCAGGAAATGCCGACGCCGTCATCATAATCGACAGTATTAGCAGTGGTACATAACGTTGAAACATGGTTGACTCCTTTTTTCTATGGCTTTTTATGATATGGTTGATTCTTCTGATTTAGTGATATGCATTAGATGTTCGCATAAGTATAACTAAATCATTTTAATCTAACAGATGTTTAGCATACATAACTTCTGGCGCATAATCAACCCCTCTGCAAGCATCAGATTCACTTTTTCAAAAAAAAATTCCGCGACGCCGACGATGCGTGATAGAAATCCGAATTTAATAATGATTGCAAAAATTCGAGGGCAGTTTTTGAGACTCATCTTTCTCTGCGAGAGAAAACTGTGTTCAATAGAAGCAGTTCAAATGAGAAAGGACATGCTTGCATGATGAACACGAATCGAAAAACTTCTCGTCGTAATTTTCTCCGTTGCAGCGGACTTGCCCTGAGCGGTATCCTGGCTGCGCCATCCTTTATTCCGGCGTCGGCGCTGGGCAAAGGCGGCCATAGCGCGCCGAACGATCGCATTGTGATGGGATTTATCGGGATGGGGACGATGGGCAATGGCCATTTGTTCGGCGGAGCATGGACCTATCTTCCCGGCGGCTATATTTCACGCGACGACGTGCAGGTGGCGGCCGTCAGCGACGTCTGGCGCGACAAGCGGGAAACGGCGAGAAATAAAGTCAACGAAATTTATGCGCAAAAGCTGGGCAAAAGCGATTATGACGCCTGCAAGGCGTTCGCCGATTTTCGCGATCTGCTGGCAATGGATGAGGTGGACGCGGTATTGATCGCCACACCGATTCATTGGCACGCCGTAATGGCCTATATGGCCGCGAAAGCGGGAAAAGACATTTATTGCGAAAAACCAACCGCCGTCTCCATTCACGAAAGCAAAGCGGTTCGCAAGGCGGTGAAGGAAAACAAACGGATTTATCAGGCCGGCACGCAGCAACGATCGGAATACGAAGGTAAATTTCGCACCGCCTGCGAATTGGTCCGTAATGGCCGCGTCGGCGAATTGAAAACGGTGTATGCGTTCTGCGACGGCGGCGGCGCGAATTGGCTGGAGGTAACCGGCGACGAAACGCCTACGCCGGAAGGATTCGATTGGGATTTGTGGTTGGGACCGGCGCCGAAAATTCCGTTTCAAGGGCGCGCAGACGCGCATCTGTTCGGCTTCGGCGGCATCAATTGGGGGCAACATCATTACGACATCGTGCAATGGGGATTGGACGCGGATCGAACCGGCCCCGTCGAACTCGATATGGAGGAAGGGCGCGCGGTGTATCGTTACACCAACGGCGTGACCGTTTACGGCCGTCCTTATCCGGATGAGAAAATCGGGGAAACCGGAGGCGGTTGGTTTGTCGGAACGGAAGGGCGAATCGGCGTGGACCGCGAGCATTTGGTTTCTCATCCCGCCGGCATCGTGGAGAGGCCGATCGGTGCGAATGATATCCATTTATATCACAGCGACAGCCATTCCGGCAATTTTATCGATTGCATTCGTAGCCGCAAACCAACCATCTGTGACGCCGAAACCGCCCATCGCTCGGCCAGCGTCCTGCTGTTGGGTGGAATCGTACAAAAACTCAACCGAAAACTGAAATGGGATCCGGTGAAGGAAGAATTTATCAATGACGAAGAAGCCAATCAACTATTATCCTTGACCATGCGTCCGCCCTGGAATATTTGAAAGGTTTAAATTCTAAAAATCCGGAGAGAATCATGTCGAACCATTGTCCGCACCTTCAAAAACGCGCATTCACATTAATTGAACTGCTGATTGTGGTGGCCATTATCGGCATATTGGCGGCGATCGCGGTTCCGAATTTTATCAATGCGCAACTCAAAGCCAAAATTTCGCGGGTCGCGGCGGAAGAGCGCAGCATCGCTTCCGGCTATTTGATGTATCGGTTGGATAATAACAAATATCCGCCTCACATCGATGGCGATCCGGCGCAACATCGTTTTGTGACGACACCCGTTGCTTATTTATCCACATCCGTGTGGGATATTTTTGCCGATCCCAACCGTAAAAACGAATGGCCGTGGGAATGCTGCACGGTCGGCCAATATCATTGCGAACCGGCTTATTTCGCATTTCAACAAAATTCGAGCGATCCGATCCGCAGCGACCGCAACGCCGCCTATTTTGTGTTGAGTTACGGGCCGGATCAGGTCTTCGACGGTGAATCCTATAACAGCACGAACGGGTTAATCAGCGCCGGCAACATCATCGCTTCCGTCGAGGGGGAGTTTAGGGATGGATTTCCCTATACGAAAGCGAATTATTGAAAATTATGCGGGTAGAGCAGGCGTCTCGCCTGCATCGTTCTCGCAAGCGGGGACGCTTGCTTTACCCCCATATGAGTAAACGATGTATTCGTTGTAATCAATCGATCATGACGGTTTATACGAAAAAATGGATTCACGCCATCCACGGGCGTTCGCGCGGCACATTTCCGGAAAGAATATTTTTCGCGACGATCACATCTTCCCGCAACTGAAAATCGTACATTCCCACGCAAAGAAAATCAGCGCCGTTATGGAAGGCGTGTTGGAAGCCGATTTCTGGACGAATCGCGCCCGCCGCCAGCACTTTATACGCCATCCACGGTTTTTTCACCGTCTTCATGTAGGCGATGGTTTCTTCCGGATTTTTGTCCCAATAATTATCGACGTCGTAGTTGTCAATCACGTCCTTCTGTTGTTCCGGACGACGAGTTGACCAATAATTCGTACTATGGATGGTTTTCATATAAAAATCCGGATCGACGCCCGCTTCTTCACATCGCCGGGGAACCTGAATTTCGTGTCCGGCCACGCCGGCGATCATCCCTTTTTCTTTGATGAACGATACGACCTTGCCGATCAGGTCGACTTTGCCGCTGCGCGCCCATTCGTCCGCGCGGTTGCCGAGGATGAACGCGCCGATCGCGCCGTTGTCGGCGGCCTTCTGTACGCTGGTGGTCAGATCGTTGTCCGTCGGATTGATCTGCGCGAGCCATTGAATCCTGCCGCCCCATTCATTCCAATACCGATCGAGAATGCGAAAGGTATCGACGTGGCGGGTATCGCCCGAATAAAGCACGACGGTATTCACGCCGTTTTCTTCGCAGAGATAAAACGTTTCGAGAATCTTCTCTTCCGTAAAATACGCTTTCAATAATTCGGATACGTAAACCAAATCGCGGCTATGGGCGTATCCGCCGACGAGATTGCCGCCGCAGATCAAGCGGCTGATGGTAACGTTGCCGATTTTCCCCGCCGGAAGCCCCTTGACCGCTTCCGCCGCCGGCGTGGATTCTGTGTTCGGCGCGGCGAGAAGAATTTTTTCTTCCAAACTCAACGCGGACGCGACCGCCGCGGTTCCGAAAATAGATGAATTTTTTAAAAATCGACGTCGATTCAATACGTATCTGCACATCGTTGATTTCTCCCAAACAATTCGGTTTTTTCGATTCCATCGAAATCGCTTGTTCTATATAATGTCTTGCATCATTATGGCATGCCTCGTTGTGTTTTGTCAAACATGGCGCTTATTTTATTTTTAATATAAAAGAATTTATATA
>QZKN01000102.1 GCA_003598175.1 Candidatus Omnitrophota bacterium | reverse complement strand
TTTATCGTGAATGGAAATGTAAGTGCCAATTTTTTTACGACATCTGAAAGCAAGTATCCCCCTTTATGAAGGAGTTGTCAAAGTTATTTGGAATTTCGTTACTTGAGAAAAAAAATATGCAGGAATCAGAATTGTTTTCCCATTCAGGATTGAATTGCCGCTGCAGAAACGGAGAATAATATTTGTGAATTTTCATCCATGTGAATAAAGTGTGCGATTCCGGTCAAACCAAATCACATAAAACACATCACCATTCCGATACCCCACCATCGGTTTTTTCACGTGGAATCGAAACGCGATCAGGTTCATGTCAGGAGTTACATGCCGGGGGATTTTTCCGTTGATCGCTTCACAAGGGATTTTCTCACAGCCCTGGCCGTGACGGTTCAGAGATAGGATTTCCACCCATTTCTTTTGCGTCAGAATTCGAACCTTGTCGGCGAACGCCGCCTGTTCATCCTTATCACATTTCGTGAGGCAGTAATCCGGATCGAGAAATCGAAGGCTGATGGTCAAATATTCGGTTTTGGGATTGGTGTCGCTGGAAACATGAGGCTTCGACCATTTGCCAGTATCCTGTTTGCGTGGTTTAATTTTTTTCGTCATACGGATCAATGGAGTAACTGCGTCTTGAAATATTCTTTCATGCTTTCATGGGATATTTCATCGCCTTGCGGGGTGTTTTTCCACGGGGGTTCTTCGTGAGTCATGTTTCGGAGTTTCCAGGCAGAAAACTGACCATATACTTGGCTGATTTCGTCCAAGAGGTCTTTTTGTTTTTCATTGAAAATTGAAATGTCGAATCCTTCCGGGGGGGTGATGGAGTTCGCTCTGTGCTGTTTGTATTCATAATACAACGATTCGACGACGGGACCATGCTGCCATGCTTTGACCGGTTCATCGAACAAAGGAGTATCGAAAATCGCCAAATGGAATCCTTGCGCATAATAAAGCAGTTTCTGGAGTTTGAGGTTGGTCATGCAGTCGCCACAGTCTTCATCAACCAACAGCAGGAAATAATTTGCCACATCTCTTGCGCTTATCATGATGCCGCTCCGTTATTTTTCATAGTGCACATGTTCCATGGTTAAATTTTACCGGTTTTTCATCAAATATGTCAACGGAATTCCATTGACTTTTCATAAGAACAACATCCGGGTCATATAAACGATAAACAGGTGTGAAATCAGTCTGCTTGTACATCGACACCGTACGGTAATAGAATCGATCAGTGGTTTAGCCCGTCTTCCGTCAGCAGTTTCTCAAGAAGAAGCGAAGCGAATTATAGTCCATTGATTCTCTAAATACTTTATCGCTTTCTGTTGGGGCTGCAAGAAGACACGGGTGTAAAAGTGAAAAGAGGA
This sequence comes from Candidatus Omnitrophota bacterium, assembly GCA_003598175.1. Lineage (GTDB taxonomy): Bacteria > Hinthialibacterota > Hinthialibacteria > Hinthialibacterales > Hinthialibacteraceae > SURF-12. Next base: position 26,653 of record QZKN01000102.1, on the reverse strand, counting down.
ATATTTGATGATCCGCTGTTGAAAAAACGTTCACAAATCCAATTCGGACAACACAGTGTACAAATAGACGGCATTATCATCCCGCGTTTCTTTCGTGTATTGGGATAATCGTGATAAATGATAACGAAAACCCACCATTGAGGAATAATTCTCTGTAATCAAGCGACGAATCAATTCCTGATCCTGTTCATCCACGAACACTTCGCGTAAAACGCTCCCCGCCTGCTCATAATCCCGTTCGGCAAATCGGCACAACGCCAGTCGCATGATAATCTCTTTGTCCGTCGGTGAAATGTCGACGGCTTCGGCATAGAATTTCCCGGCTTGCGCATATTGCCGCTGTTTGAAAAGAGAATCGCCCGTCGATAGGAGCAGTTCATTCGGCGTTTGGATTTCCGGCGGGGCGTTTTCTTCCTCTTGAATCGACGCCAAGGAATCCTGTCCCGTTTGATCGCTCGAAGATGCCGGAGTTTGCTCATTCATTGTATCCTGGTCCATTGCGGAAGATTCGCTTGTCGGCGGCGCGGAGCCTGGTTCGACGGGAACGATGTCTATTTCGATGGAAGCGGATGAAACTTGTTCACCGGGAATACCGGTAAATGGCGACAGATTGGGCGTCAAATATACATTTTGCATCCAACGAGGCATGGGCATCATTACGTTGTTCTTTGATCCGGAATATTTCGGCTCCGTGGGCACGGTTGGCGCGGATAAACCGCGAGGCTCCGCGGCCGGTTGTTCTGGCAAGACAACGTTGGGATTGCGGTAGGTATATCCCATCCGGTCTCTCCGACTGTTTGGGAAGCCGAACGGGCTGCGCGTTTGGCGATAATTGTTGGATTGATAGCGTTCCCGATAATTATCCGGTTGAAATGAATCCTGATAGAGTTGACTGCGATTGGGTTTGGTGGGTGTTGATCCCGATTGATCGTTATCCGAACCGCCAGATGACGGATCGCCGGCGTCGCTCCCGATTTTTCCGGATTGCGTGGGATCGGCGCCGGGATTGGTAATCCGATCGTACAGCAGCGTTTTCTGCTGCGAGAGCTGATCTAAAAGGGGAGTGGACGGATTCGTTCTGGCCCTTTTTTGCGCTTGTTCGTGCTCCTTGGCCAACTGCTCGCGCAAAGGAGCTCCTTGTTGCTGCAAGCGATTCTGCAAAGGGGCGCCTTGTTGCTGCAAGCGATTCTGCAGGGGAGCGCCTTGTTGTTGTAAGCGATTGAGAAGAGGGGTTCCCTGGCTGGACAATTGATTCCGCAAGGGCTGCCGATTCTTTGCCAATTCATCCGTCAGGATTGATTTTTGCTGAAATAAGTCTCGATTCACGGCGGGAGATGGCTGCCGGGACAACGAACGGGACTGCTCTTTTTTAATCCGTTCCGCCAGTCCGGAGGATGACGGATGCGAACTCGAGACGGACTTTTGTCGGAGATTCTGATTGGACAAAGAAGAGGTGTTCTTCTGAATGGTCGATTGATTCATTTGATTGGATAATCGATCGAACAAACTCGACGATTGCGGAATGCTGGATGCGCTCCATCCTTGGTGTAACAAACAAAGCAACGGGACCAGTGTTATCGCGACGCTTCGAATCGGTAATCTCAAGCAATTCTTCATGATATTCCTCTTCACGATCTTGATATACACCAACTTATACTATATCACAAAATCGGATATTTAGGGGAAGATGTTCCAATATAAGTAAAGGATCAATGGGAAATCCGCTTGATGGGAAAGCCGTAGTTCAGAAATCGCAGTCCTTACATATTTCTTGAAAAGGGCATCCCATGCATCGTTCCGGCGAAGGTGTGGCTTGATAATCTTCGTTCAAAATGCGTTCGATCAGTGCGATGGCTTCATTTTTGCAACAGTTCAATTCATTTTCTTCAAACGTATGCAAGCGGTCGTGACGCAGGTAAGCAATGTGTGCGATATTCACTTTCATTGCCTGCGCGTACACAAAAAGTTGGAATCGATGATGCTCGGGCATGACCTGCTGGTCGGTTTTGTAGTCCAGGACAAAATCACGGCTGTACAAATCGACGATCCCATTGATCATCAGTTTGCCGATGCGAAGCATGACCGGCCGTTCCCGTCCTTTTGCCTGGCGCACGGATGCATACACATCTGATCTGTCAAAAGCGTTGGCCAGCCGCACTGCTTCACCGATCTCGTCATCGGGCGCGGCGGGATCGAATTGCCGCAAATCTTCCGTGTCACGGATGCCATGTTCGAGCGCACAATGCGTCAACCTGCCGATACGCCGCGCCGGCGACGCTTTTTCGCCGACGCCGGGATGCCCATCGATGAAGTGATAATAAAACCGCTTGGGGCACTGCGCATATTCCGTCAAACCGGTCGCCGGCAATTCGGAAAGGCCGGAACCCATGTGTTGCAAATGAAGAATCGGCAAATCGGCAGGCGGAGCCGGTTTTGGAGGCGCAGGCGGACGCGCGGATTTCTCATCGAATGGAATGATCTCAACATCGATTCCCGCATTTTGCAATCCTGGAAGTATCCGATCGAAACTTCCTCCCGTTTCGTGAGTGGAGGTCAAAATTAAATGATCCCGCGCGCGGGTGAAGGCGACATACAGCAACCGTTTCGACTCCGCCGTTTCCCTTTCTTTTTGCCGCTGTTCGAGAATCTTGAACAGCGCCGGTTTTTGTGTTTCCCCATTTTCGTCGTTCCATTTCATCGCCATGCCGATTTCCGGATCGAATAAAATCGAAGGGATGGTCTGTGGATTGGTTCGAGCCAAATCCGGAACGATCACAATCGGCCATTCCAGGCCTTTTGCCGCATGGACGGTCATCAAAGCCACTGCGTTTCCCGCTTCCAAAGGCGGTCGAGGCGCGGGAATTTCCGCATCCGCCATGCGTTTCATTTGTCGTGTGACGTAAAAAACATCATGGCCGCCTCGCTCCAGTTCGCGAATAAAATCGATGAATCCCCGCCAATCCGCTTCTCGTCTCATACTCCCCGGCAGATTGGCAAGAATCGCGGAATAGCCGGTATCATGGTCCGCCTGCAGCAGCAAACGGCTGGGGGATTCGTAGCGGCCGATTTCCTGTAGTTTTTTCAGGATTTCAAACGGCCGGGTCAATTCGGGAATGGAATTGTTTTGCATGATCTCCCACCAGCACGATCGTTGCGGATGATCCTGCGCAAGTTTGAACAAAACACGATCGCTGACAGCGAACCAGGGACCACGCAAGACGGCTGCCAGAGCCAAATCATCACGCGGATCGGCCAGAAATCGCAGCATGGACCATGCGTCTTTCGCTGTTTGTGTTTCGAGCAGATTTCCGCCGCCGGCAAGCGCGGTGGGGATCTCGTACGCTTCCAGTGTTTCCGCGTAGTTGTCCAGCGGTTGCCACGTGCGGGAGAGAATCGCGATATCGCCGGCGCGAATGGGGCGAAGCGAATCGGTTTTTTTGTCATAAACAAGTGTGTTATCTGCGATCATGGCTTGAACCTGGCGAGCGATGAGATGCGCTTCCATTTGCAGGCGCGCCGGTTTGAGAATGTCTTTATCTTCCTGAATAGCAAAAACGCGAATGTGTGGTCCCGGATGAGGTTCTTCGATTCGAAAGGATTCCAGATTTTGATAGTGGCTTTCTAAAATAGGAGAAAAAAGATCATTGATCAGGCTCATGAATCGGGCATGAGTGCGAAAACTGACATCGAGAGTCACTTCATTGCCGCTTTGATTTCGGATTCTATCGTAGAATCGTTGAAACACTTCGACATCCGCTCGGCGAAAACCATAAATCGATTGCTTTTGATCCCCGACGATTGTCAAAATTGTATCCCGCGTCAAATGCTCCAGCAATTCGGCCTGCACCGGATTGGTGTCTTGAAATTCATCCACCAAAAACGCCTTCCAGCGTTGCGTATAATGCGATCGCACCGCCGGATCGTTCAACGCCCGCAGAGCGCCGACTTCGAGGTCGGCGTAATCCAACAACCGCGCATTTCGTTTCGCCTGATCCACGAAATCACGAACGGTTTGAAACGCTTGCCGCAGAAGCGGAAGTTGCTCGGCAAGTTCTTCATCGATGGCTCCCCATTGCAACGTAATCAGACCTGCTCTTACGGTTTCACGAACCAATTCCCGCAATTCCTTCAATACGCTTTTGACTGTTTTAAATTCCTCCTCGCTCCAATTTTTCTTACTGCCGCCGCGCAGATTGATATCACAGAGATTTTGAATCGCGGTTTCCAAATTCTTTCTTCGTTCCACCTCCACGATGGTATATACTACATCCCGGCGGCAGATTTCCATCTTATCATTACCATTTCCTGCAACAGCAGTTAACGTATGTTTTGCGTTTTGCCAGATGGGATGATTGATGAATTGCACTAGCGCTATGTTGCGAAATTCATCAACCAGTTTCGGCCATTCGCCAGGCTTTTTTTCAAACGCATAACCGGCGGGGATAGGGTCGCCGAGCAAACTTGTGATCGCGTCTCGCAGTCTGGTGAAAGGAATTCGGTCATAAGTTGAAGATGGGAGTATTTCCAACGCCTCCTGGATTCGTTCCGCATTCCATATTATCCCCTCGAATTCATTATGAATATGGAAGTCCGGCGGAACCCCCGCTTTTTCGTAATGTTCCCGGCAAATTCGCATAGCCAACGCATGAATGGTGCTGATTTGCGCCGCTTCCAGTTTGGCCAGAATGTCGGTTCGCTCGCCGATGCGTTCCTGCGCCGATCGGCGGATGCGCGCGCGCAGTTCGTCCGCCGCTTTGTCCGTAAACGTGACGGCGACGATTTGCAGCGGGGAGAAATTGTGATGCGTCAAATGATAAAGATACCGTTCGGCCAGCATATGCGTTTTGCCGGTTCCCGCGCCGGCGATGACGGCCACGCTTCCCTGCGCCTCGACGGCTTTTATTTGTTCTCGCGTCAAACTCATGCCGTTCCTCCTTTCCGCGCCAACCGGATTCCCCTGCGGCAAACCGCGTCGTAGGGGCAATAGGCGCACGCGGCGCAATCCACATCGGGCTGAACGGGGAAAAATCCGTTTTCGAGTGTTTTTTTCACTTCGTTCACGAAAATTCCCAGCTCGGAATCCCATTTTTGTTCCTGGCTGCATTCGACTTGTTTCAAAATTACAGCTTTGGGGAGTGAATAATAATACGCGCCGGCCACTTGTTCGCTCGGATACAGGCATGAAGCGGCTGTTTGCACATAGAGTGGAAGTTGAATATCCAGTTTTGCCTTGCTGATTGCATTTTTTGCGCCGGGGGGGGGACTTGCACTGGTTTTATAATCTATAAAAATCAGACCGTCCAGTCCGCGGTCAATCCGATCGACGTATCCTTGAACATTCAAACCAAACCAACTTCCCGTGAATTTCTGTTCCGCGGCAAGAACTACCGCTTCAGTCCGTAAAAAATCCTCGCCGTTGATTGCGTTTTGCAGCAATGTAAGAATCTCTTTTCGTTGCGCGTCCCAAACCGGAAAGGGTGGGAGGTTTTCCAGTTTTTCCGCTTCCGGCAATACTTCTGCGAGGATTTCGAGGGCTGCCGAACGTGGATTCTCGCATTCTTTGACTCGTTCCAATACTATTTTTAAAGTTTGATGGCAGAGTTTGCCTTTCATTCCGGGGCGGAGTTCCTCTTCCGCTTCTTCGGATTCTTTCAATCCTAAAATTTTCTGCGCGAACCATTTAAACGGACACTGTCCGAGAGTTGTAAGCTGGGTAGCGCTGAATGTCAGGCTATCCGGCGGGACGGGATAACCGACAATCCCGTCGAATTCGTCGTATGGCTCATCTCCTTCGCGCCGCGATTCGATCGTCCAGGCTCGATGCGCGTAAGCGAGCGCCGCGTCATCCATTCCGGAATTTTGCTGTAAAAAATATTTGCGGCCTTCTTCCACGCTCGATGCAGGGAGAGAAGGGGGAAGGGATGGAGATGCGCCCAGCAAATCGAATAGTTTACTCGGGAGCCGTTCATCCCGCCCGATGAGTTTGGGATAACTGAGTGTGAATGAATCCGTGACGGTTTGCAGCGTGGACCAAATTGTCTGCGACTCGCGCAGGGCCGTGTCCATTGCATTATCAAGGACGATTCCCGATTGCGCCAACGCTTCGCGGTCGTGAAAATCGAGCATGAAGTCGTCATGGATGGCAGCCGGTAAAATCCCTTCCGCCGCGCCGATCAGGAAAACGTGAGCAAAGCGCGCGCCCGCACATGATTGCGGCGTATGCAGTTCCACTCCCCCGCGCCCCGGACTCACGGGAACGGCCAACAGAGAAAGCAATTCCGTCGTTTCCTCAAAAAAAGTGGAACGATTGACAACGTGATCGGGTGTTCGCGTCATTTCCTGCAGGCCGTCCTGCAATTTGTAAAATGCGATGGCTTCCCGCGCCCAATGCGCGGTGCGGCGTCGCAACTCAAACGTCTCCAATACGTCCCGTAGTTTTTGAATGTAGTTGTTTCGCGAATCCTGTTGCGGCCATTCGAGTAGAGACAAACTTGTATGGGCGGTTCGCCATTTCTCCAGTCCCGATGAATGCTGTCGGCGGCTTTCATCCCACATGGTCTCCGCGATTCCCGGTCCCAGCGGATGGCGGAGAAGCCTGGCGGTGGTCTCGAATGCAAGGTTGTTTTGGATCGCTTGAAACAGCAGGGCGATCCATGCGCCCAATTGCGTTTCCGTCAATGGCGTATCCTGCAATATCCGCAGAGGAACCTGATATTCCCACGCGACGGATTGCAGAGTGGGAACATAAAGCGATTCGTTACGAACGACGATCGCCATATGATCCGGCGCGATTCCCAAGATCATCCGTTGTTTGATTTGCGCCAGCGTCCCCCGCGCTTCCGCTTCCGGATAGGGATACTCATGAGCGTTGAATTCCATATTTTGGCTGCATAAGCCAAGAAATTTCTCTGACAAGCGCTCTCCTAAAGTCAGCGACGAGCGGCTTTCCCATCTGATATCCCATCCGTGTTCCTTAAAAAAACTCGAAGCGTTCCTATTCTCCGCAAAAGCCGGATGATCGAGGCCGGGGAGCACAAGTTCACTCGCATCCGCCGCTGTGGATTCGATAAAAGCCATCTCATCTCTCCCCAATCGCGGATAACCGTATATCCCAATCGCGGCGTCGGATTTCCCGAACTTCGCCGCTTCCCAAAACCATTCGGAACCGTCCACCAAATTTATCTCCCGCAACAAATTCCGATAGATTTGCGCCGTTCTCGCCAGCTGTCTTGCCCGCATCGTTCCCTTTTTCTCCAATTCTTGCAGGGAAACGCCTGCTTGAAAAAGCATTCGCAAAGCGAGAGAGATCGATCGGGCGGCTCCGATGACGTCATCTGTAGGCATTTCCTGCTGTACGGCTTGCCGCAAAAGCCGGTTTGCGGTCAATTCCGGCGCGACGCCCATGCGGTTGCGGAAAAGTAGGGTTTGCGCCAGGCTGCGAAGCGACTGATGCGGGATTTCCAACGCCCTCGCCGCGCAAGGATTGTGCGTGAGAGGAATGCGATCTTCTTGTGCGGTGAGTTTTTGGAATGGATGGGAATGGAGAATACATTTGCGTTTCATTTTACCAATCCTTTTTACTCATGGTATCCAATCGGTGATTTCAACGACAAGAGGGGAATCAACACCTTATCTTTTTCTATTGATTCTCTTTATAATGAAGACCCATACAGGGAATCATGAATTGTATTTGTGGAAAAGGAGAATCAGAAAATGATGACGCTTTCGAATCCTGCCGGAAATATGACGCGTAGAAGTTTTGTACAAATATCGGCCTTCACATCGTCCGTATTGCTCTCCGGAATGGCGGCTTCCACGAGCGAATCCGTGAAAAAAATCAACATGTATCGCAATCTGGGATGCGGCCACATCGGCGTCAATGCGAATTTGCGGGAATCCATCGAATATGCGGCGAAATTCGGTTTTCAGGGTGTGAACGCGAATATCGGCGAATTGGAAAAGATGGAGGAAAGTCAGCGCCGGGAGCTCGTCGATTTCATGAAGGAAAAAGGCATTCGTTTCGGCGTCAGCGGCTTGCCGGTTGAATTTCGCCGGGACGAAGAGCAATTTCACAAAGATCTCGCGTTGTTTCCCCCGCGAGCCCGGATTTTGAAAAGCGTCGGCGTGGACCGAATCACGACCTGGCTCCTGCCCGGCGACAACCAATTGACCTATCTGCAACATTTCGAACAGAATCGACGCCGTCTCACGGAAGCGGCGCAGATCATGTATGACGAAGGGATTCGGTTTGGATTGGAATTTGTCGGTCCGAAGACGACGCGCAATCGATTCCGCTATCCCTTCGCCTATACGCAGCGGGAAATGATGGAATTGGCCGACGCCATCGGGACGGGAAATGTCGGCCTGCTGCTGGACGCATGGCATTGGCACACCTCGCACGGAACCATCGAGGAAATCCGGGAACTGACCAATCACGACATTGTCGAAGTGCACGTCAACGATGCGCCGGCAGGCGTGGCCACGGACGAATTGGTCGATAACCGGCGGGAACTGCCGACGGCCACCGGCGTCATCGATTTGAAGGGATTCATGAATGTCCTGGCGGCGATGGAGTACGACGGGCCGGTTACCGTGGAGCCGTTCAATCAGGAATTGAGTAAAATGGATAACGAACCGGCGCTGCAGAAGACGATCGAAGCGTTGAATCGGGCGTTTGATTTGATTGGAGCATAAAATGTAACACCGGCATCCTGCCGGTTGCAGGGCGGGCGGCAAGGGCGCTGTTGTTCGTGCCCTTGTGGGATATATGAGAACTATTTGGATATCCGCAAGGGCAGAAAAAACCTTGCCCTTGCCACCGTGTTTAAAAATTCTGATTCCGTCAATGCGGTTCTCCGCGCTTTAATTCAGACCATGCCTGACAGGGGAAAATAAATTGATTTATTTACAAAACTATTCATTCTAAGAATCTACGAAAAATCAAACGGTTACGGAATTTGAAACATTGCCACATTGTCGTATGCAATGAGGTACGATATTGTTTTTTAGTAACTTGAGGAGAGGAAAAGTGAGAAGAGGTATTTTTTTTATTGGATTACTTATCATATGTTCCGTCGTACATGCAGACGTTGTGATCAACGAAATCAGTTACAATCCCCCCGACGAGCAGTACACGGCCGGTTCCTTGCGGGAATTTATCGAGTTGTATAATCCCGGCCCGAATGCAATCGATTTGACCGGCTATCATTTCGACAGGGGAACCACCTTTGTTTTTCCCGAAGGCGTTGTCATGGCGCCTGACGCTTATCTGATCCTGGCCCGCAATCCGGCGCATGCTATTTGGCGGGGAAAGTCTTTTCCGGTTTTGGGGCCTTTGGAGGGAAAATTGTCCAATAGCGGGGAACGGCTGAGGCTGGTTCGTCCGGATGGAACGGTCGTGGATGAAGTGCGGTATAGCGACAGCCCGCCATGGAGCCGGAAGGCGGACGGATACGGATCAACGCTCGAACGCATCGCCTGGGAGCTTCCCTCGAACGATTTTCACAGCTGGCGCGCGTCGTTGCAGGTAGAGGGGACGCCGGGGGAAGCCAATTCGGTGGTGGGAATCAAATCTCGTCCGGTCATCATCTCGCACGAAGTGATTCCCCAATATCCCACCTCGTTGGACGCGGTAACCGTTCGGTTGGGATTCGATGCGCCGAGCATCATCCACTCGGTCACCCTGCAATGGGAAAAAGCGGAGCAGGGAAAAGAAGGCGGAAGCATGGCAGCGCCGAAAACGTACGTCTCGGCGCAGGATAATTTCCAATATTGGAAAGGAAATACGGCGCCATCGGAGGGAGAGGAATGGGCGAAACCCGATTTCGACGCCTCGTCCTGGCGGAGAAGTCAAGGGACGTTTGGCTATGGCGGCAGCTGGTTCAATCGGCCGCGGACGGAACTCCGCGATATGAGGAACAATTACTCCTCATTTTATTTACGGCGTGAATTTTCCATCCCCGAGGCGGATACATTGGAAAATGTCAACTTGATGGTCACCTTCACCGGCGGTTTTGTTTGTTATTTGAACGGGATCGAAATTGCCCGAGAGAACGTTCTCAATCTCTATACTCACCAAACCCTGGCGACAAGAAGCCATGACGTCAATTCTCCGGGATTCTATACAATTACAAACGCCAATGGATTATTAAAAAAAGAGAACAACACCATCGCCATCGTCGGATTCAATTCCAGTCTGTCTCAACAGCAATTCATCTTAGGCGTTTATCTGTTCGAAGGCGAGCACAAACCGGAAGAGAAGGAAGTGACGTACAATCAAACGCCGATGAATCGAGTCGGCGGCAGCGTCGATTCGGCGACCTACGAAGCGAGAATTCCTTCCATGCCCTCGCAATCGCTCATTCGTTTCAATGCCAGGGTTACCATGAATGATGGATCGGTTCTGATTCTGCCTTATGTGTCTGACCTGCGGCCGTTCGAATCCTATTTTGTCTACGATGGCGAGATCGTCTCGTTATTGACCATCATGTGGCCGTATTACGAAGGTCCGGTTACGATTTCGGAAAAAAGTCTGCTGATGAGCGGCGCGGTGATCCTGCCTGTCGCAGAAACGCATCCTTTCGTGTTCGACGGCGCGTTGGTGTATACGTCGAGAAGCGGGCAAAAGATCAAGTTTCTCAAAGGAGAAGAGTACCGCGGCGACCGCACGCTCAACATGCTGCCCGAACGCATTCAGACGGGCAACACGTCCGGCCCGAGCACGCCCCATCGGGAAGATCTGGGATTCTGGTTTTTCCGCGAGATGGATGTTCCCGCCCCGCGAACCGACTGGGTGCGGGTGATCGTCGATAACGTTCACAGCCAGCGGATCTGGATTCAGCAGGTGAACGAACGGTTTCTGGAGATCAACGGCAGGAATCCCGACGGCGATTTATTCAAGCGGAATTGGGTGAATCCGAAATGGGAACCGCACAACAATCTGGAGAACGGAACCGCCAGCATCGATGCGCTGGAGAATCTATTGCGAGAACGCGATCCTTCAAAATTGCATGCATTGCTGGAAGAACACCTGGTGTTGGACGAATTCATACGTTATATCGTCGCCTGCGTATTGCTGAGCAACTGGGATGGATTTCACAACAATCACTATATGTACCTCGATCCGGATTCGCAAAAATGGGAGATGATCCCGTGGGATTTGGATAAGGCATGGGGATACACCGATTCCAATCCCATGTTTACCGCAATGCCGCTCGAATTCCCATTGAATGGCAGAGCCGAACACGCGTCTCGAGATCCGGGACCGGTAACCGGTCCTTTATGCCGGGATACGATATCCTATCAGCAATACGTCGACTGGTTGGGCGTGGAATTTCACCGCGCTTTCGCCGAAACGCGCCTGTTCGCCAAAATTGACGAAGTCGAGCAATACCTGCTTGCTGACGTGGCCTTGATCGAATCGGCGGTCGGCGCAACGCAGACCACCCGCCGCGCTCAGATTGCCGAATCGTATGAGACATTACGCACGTTCGTGCGGCTGCGCCGAGAATATCTATCGAACTACCTGCCCACGCCGGTTTCGCATTGGAGTTTGTATTAAAACATCTCCAACTTACAATTCGAAAGAACGTAATGACTATGAAAAAACTACTTTCTAAAAATACAACGCCGCCTTCGGAAGAAATGCTTGAAGAGTATCATTTCGATTATGAGAAAGCAAAACCGAATCGTTTTGTCGGTCAAACGGATGAAAATCGGATCGTCGTTATACTTGATCCTGACATCGCTGCTGTATTTAAAAATTCGGATTCGGTCAATACGGTCCTTCGTGCAATCATTCAAACAATGCCTCGTGGAGAATAATACTCATCTTCCACCTCAATGTAGCCGGTTTATTACTTGATCAGTCGAAACGTCCATAACGATAATCCCACGGAACACGCCAATAGAAACGCGCCGACCGATTGATGGGCGGTTGTCGTCATAGCCGAGAAGAGCGTCGGCGGACTGGCTGACGTTACTCCCGTCGCAATCAACGCCGCGATGCCGAGCAGAATCTGCAAACCGGTTAAAATCAACAACAGGAAACCGAACCGCTTTAAAACGGGGATGGTTTCATACAAGCCCCACGTGCGCACGCCGCAAGTGATGGCTACACTCATTACGATAATGGCGATGGTAATATGAATCAACAATCCATGCGCCAGATGGCGCAGGATCGCGCCGAACACCAGTTGAATTACGATCAAGCTGACGAGAATCGCGGCGAGTCCTCTTTCCGTGGAAGCGGTTTTTCTCTCTTCCGCGGGTTGATTGCTTCGCCAGGTCGTCGTCAGGAACACGCTGATCGCTACCAATATTCCGAAAAACAACTGCCCGACGACGCCGTGAATGATGGCCAGCAAGATATTCGGTTCGGTGGCTTCCGTGGAGAGGGTGAACCGGCCGGTCACGCGGAGGCCGCCCAGAATACCCTGAATGATCACGAGAACCAATGCCAACCAGGCTAATTTCCGCAGCCATTTGCGTTCTTCGGTGCGCTGCAGATGAACAGCCAGAACCATTGTCGTCAATCCGACCAGCGAACCGAACAGTCGATGCGCGTGCTCGAAATATATCCCGCCGGTCATGCGGGATAGGGGATAGAGAAACATGTTGTAGCCGAATGAGTTCGGCCAATCCACAACCGCCAGGCCGGCATCGTAACTGGTGACCAATCCGCCGATGGCCAATAGCACGAAGGTGGCGGCGCAGGCCACGAGAGCAAACAGACCGGTCCAATTGATCGCGGATTGTCCGGAATAGGGCGCTCGATTTCCTAACACGGCTCCCACGGAAATCAACGCAACGGTGACCAGAAATGAACCGGGAATCCACAAGAGCGCCGAGGGAACGATCTGATTGGGATTGTCGCCGCTCAACAGGCTGCCGAGAATCAACAGATTGAGAAGCGAGATCATACCCGCAATGGCAATTTGCGTCTGCAATCCTCTTTGCGTATATCGCCCGCATATAAAACCGCCCGCCAATATACATAAAATCATGAGAATGAACAATACATGGCTGGGGATTGTTAAAATCGGCAAGCGGCATAGATACCCGATCGTCCACATGGCGACGGTTACGCCGAAAGCGATGACGAGAAGATCGGAAAATTCAGATTGTTTTTTATGAAGATTATCGAGGATCATTTAATTTTATCCCCAAAAGGATTTCCCCAAATTCTGGAGTTTCCTTTCGAAAACAGGTAATAGGAACATATTTGCTTCTTGTTTCCTTTGTTTTTACGACTTCAATAGGTGCTTATTGATAATATTTTTCACATAATCAGGGATTGAAACCGAATCCAAGTAGGCGCGCTGTTTCAGTCTCTCATAAATTTCGATTTCATGGGATTGCCAGACAATATCAATCCTGCGGATTTCGTGTAAAGCAATGTGATTATAGGCTTCTGGCTCAGCCCAATAATAAGTATGGCATATGATTTCGGATTGTTCTTCGTTCCAGTTCAAACAATGCTCACAGGACCATGATTTGGCTCTATTGCATGAACCGCATAACAACATATAATCTTTTACATTTCTTCCAACGCTACGTGCATCCCCGGAAATTTCATAGGGAATCCGGTGATCCACCTGAAGATAACGATTTTCATAACATTCCAGACATAAGGAACATTTACATCCTATTTCATTTATTAAATCATCTTTGAATTGCTTTGAAAATACTTTTCTTCCTCCTAATTGATCTTTTCGTATTTTCGAGAGATCACCAAAACGATAGGCGGCTATAGATCGACCTTCCGTATTTTTTACACGGAACGTTTCTAATGGTATTCCCTCCTCTCTCACATCGCGAGCCGCTCGAGGGGGATGTTCGTATCCATACTCCTTTTGCATATCTTCCGTGGTAATATAGCCATATTTTAAAATATGATTGATAACCGTTTGGGGACGTTTTTTCGTCACGCCCTTTAGTCTTTTCAGTAATTCCATTGATATTTTTTTCTCGACCATTTTAGATATCAAATAGCAGGTTTTCCTGGTTTGATTTATAAAATATTATATTCGTTAATTTTCCAGTTCTCTTTCTCAATGCACAGGACAGATAAAGCGACTCGAACGTTTTGCTGTCTTGTCCCAACAAGGTTGCCTGGGAAGACCTCCCCGCTTCCACCTCCAAATGCTTTAAGCACAACTCCCTCGGCAGCGAGATTCCATGGGATTTATCTCCTGTGCGTCCATCAAAACTCACAATATAAGAGATGTCCTTATCATTAAGTGACCGGAGGACTTCCACAAACTGCTCCAATACGATTCCCTGAATATATCGATGATCCCGCTTTTTACTGACTCCATGATACGGAGGATCCATGTAGATGACATCATGCGGCGTGGCAATCTTCACTACCTCTCTATAATCACAGTAAGTCAGGATCGTTTTATTTCTTAATAATGAGGAAGCCCCTAAAATATGTTTTTTCATGGTATCCGGATGCGCGCCTTTTCTGCGATTATCGGGACTTTGGTTGAACTCACCATTCGTATTGTAACGGACAGATGCTTTTACGCATCGAGCGAGTAGAAATAGCTACAAGTCCGGACGATGCGTTTCATTGAATTGGTTACGAACAAAATCATAATATTCTCGTTCTTTCCCGAGTTGTTTCTTCCACAGGACTTCATATTTACCTGCAAGAGATTCCGGATTTTCGATGATCTCCTTCCACAGATTCATTAAAGGTACATTGATGTCATTTAGAAAATAGCCGTTCGCTTTTTGATAATAGGCAGAGACAAGTGAGATGGCGGATGATCCGGCAAACGGTTCAATGATTTTTTCCGCATTTGTGGGAATCAAGGATAGAATAACCTTGGCAAGCCCACGTTTGCTTCCTTGATATGGAATCGGATGAGGAATGCTCATTTTTCCCCCAATTTTTCTCGATTGCGTCCAAATACTATTTTGTAATTTTCTTCAGCACATCATGAACCATATTGATTTGGATAAGTTAAATTTTCAAGTGGGAGTGCACAAAACACGGTTTGCAAAAAACATTGACGGTTACCAACCATTCAAGATATATTGAGAGGACAGGGTAGCGTGGAGAATCTTTGTTCTTCTTCTGTCCCTATTATTTCTGTGTTAACAGCAAGCATATTACGCAAGGAACCATGCCAATGCAAAATTCCGCATCTCTCACTCGACGCAAATTCATGCAAACCACCGCGGCGGGGCTGGCGTCGGCGATGCCCGCGATGGCGAACGCCGCGATCCGGCCAAGGCAGAATCTTCCCACCTCACCGGTGGCAATCGGACGATGCCGCCGTTACGATTTTGAGCAGGTAAAAATCGTTCTCGGCGATTTGTTCGATCAAATCGGCGGCGTGCGCGCGATGATGAACGGAAAATCCGTCTCCGTCAAAATCAACACGACCAGTTATCAGGCAGCGGGGATTTATACGCTGCCGAACACACTCACTGTGTTCACTCATCCCATTGTGACTTTGGCGGCATGTTCTCTTTTTGAGGACTATGGCGCAAGGCGTGTCATCATCTGCGAGAGCCACCCGACGCGGGATGAAACACGGACCGCATTCGTCAAGCAAACTTACGATGTATCTCTTTTCGAATCCGTGCTGCAACATGTCGAATTCGAAAATACCCGCAATTTGGGAACCGGCAGCCGTTACACGACGTTACCCGTCGGTGAAGGCGCATATCTCTATACAGCGTTCGATTTGAATCATCGTTACGTGGATACCGACGTGATGGTTTCCATTGCCAAAATGAAGAACCACGATATCGCCGGGATCACGCTTTCCATGAAAAATATGTTCGGGATCACCCCCAATTCGCTGTATGGCGAATCCGGCAACGAAAACGCGACCGCCATACGCGATCGTGTGCTTCACAATGGAACTTTATCACCGGGCGTGAGCGGAGAGATTCAACCGGTCATTTCTCACGACGCCGGTTTTCGCGTTCCCCGCATCGTGACCGATATCGTGCGCGCCCGCCCCATTGATCTGGCTATCATCGACGCCATCGTTTCGATGCACGGCGGTGAGGGCGCCTGGAATGGCCTGCAAACAGGCATAACGGTCCCCAACCTTTTAATTGCGGGGAAAAACTGCGTGTGCACGGATGCCGTGACGGCGGCGGTCATGGGGTACGATCCGGAAGCGGAGGATTGGAGTAAACCGTTCGTGAACTGCTCCAATATTCTACGATTGGCGGCGGATCGGGGATTGGGAACCAATCGCTTGTCTGAAATCGACGTCGGCGGCGTGAGCATTCAAGACGCTCGATATGACTACCTGCCCGGATTGATTCGATAACACAACGGAGAACTATCATGCGACATTATTCAATTATTTTTCTTGCATTCCTTCTTCTGCCGACTGGCGGTTTTGGCCAGGATACGGCTTCCACGTTTCACAACGACAATCAGCGAACCGGACGAACGGAATATATCGGCCCCACCACGCCATCCCAACTTTGGACGTTTCATACCCAGGGATCGCTCAACGCTTCCCCTGTCATCGCGCCGGATGGAACGATTTACGTGGCCTCTACCGACAATCATCTCTATGCGTTGACGACAAAAGGCGAAATCAAATGGGACTTCGAGACGAACGAAAGCATTTATACGACGCCGGCGGTCGGAGCGGATGGCGTGATTTTCGTGGCAGATCTGGCCGGGCGCTGTTATGCGATCAATCCGGACGGTACGCAAAAATGGATGTATAGACTTACGGACGGAACGGACCGACGCATTCTCGGTTCTCCCGCCGTCGACGCGGATGGTCAATCCTATTTTGGTTCGTGGAATAATCGATTTTACGCAATTCACGCGGATGGCGCATTGCGTTGGGAAGCGAGACTGAGCGGCCTGATCACTTCTTCACCCGCGTTGGATCACGAAGGCAACGTTTACATTGCGACGCAGGAAAGCGGTCGAAGTCAATATCTTGCCGTTCACAAGTTTCGGCCGTCTTCTGCCAGCGCGGTGTGGAAATTTTCCGATAATCAGGCGATCGGCCAGCATCGGATTATCTCGACGCCGGCAATCGATGCGGAACGATCTCGGCTATATGTCGGCGCAACCGGGGCCTCGGAAGGATTCGTGTGCGCCGTCAATATGGCGAACGGGCAACGCGTCTTCCGCTCCACGCTTCCCAAAGGCGTGATTTCTTCACCTGCGATCGGCCATGACGGAACTGTATTTATCGGCTGTCTGGACGGCAATTTGTACGCGCTTTCCCCGGAAGACGGCAGTCGATCCTGGGCGTTTCGCACGGAAGGGTACTTTGTGATGGGGTCGCCCGCCGTTGACGGGAATGGCAATGTATACGTGGGAGACAGCGACGGCATTCTCTATGCGATTTCTCCTGCGGGAGAAGAATTGTGGCGTTTCGAGGCGCGTTCCAATATTGCTTCCGCGCCGGTGATCGCGCCGGATGGCGCGTTGTATTTGACATCGTTTGATAGTACACTCTATGCGATTGGCAATCCGACGTTTATACGTAATTGGGTGAAATACTAACTTAACTCATGCAGGTGTTTCCCCCTCCCCAACCCTCCCCGTCAACGGGGCGGGAGAGTGGATCCCCTGATTGACAGGAGATTTCAGGGGGGTGCGCAAGAGACAAGTCTGCGATTCTTTTTCGTTCATGATTTACTTATGAGCAAGATTCATACCGTTACCCTCAATCCTGTCATCGATTTGATTTATCGCGTTGAATCCTTCGAAAAAGGCACAACGTTTCGTTGCGACGAATATCATTTGTTCCCCGCCGGAAAAGGCATCAACGTTTCCTATGCGCTTTCCTGCCTCGATGAATCGTCTCACGCTTATCTGCTTCTCGGCCGGCAGGATGGCTCCGATTATGAACGGGAATGCAGACAGCGATCCATCCACTATCATCCCATTACCGGCAAATTCCAAACACGCCGGCATTGCACCATTCTCGAAAAACAAACCGGCCATGTCACGCATATTCAAGCCAAAGGTTTTGACGTGCCCCCTTCCCTCATTGATCGAGTGGGGAATGAAGTGATCAGAAATCTGTCGAACAAAGACATTGTTGTTTTATCCGGCAGCCTTCCCGACAACGCCGATCCGACGATTTACAAAACCATGATCCTGCGTTTCAAACACGAAGGCGCAACCGTCATCCTCGATTCCCACGGCGAGCCGCTGAAACACGGACTCGAAGCCCATCCGTTTCTGGTCAAATTGAATCAAACGGAAGCCGAACAAATTACCGAAAAAAAGATCGTTGGCGCGCAAGACGAATTTGCCGTGCTGCAGCGGATTCACACGATATACGGAATTCCCTTCATTGTTGTCTCACTCGCGGAGAAAGGAATGATTGCCGGTTGTGAAGAAGGCGTCTGGCGTATGATCGTACGCATGAATCCTACGTGGATCGTCGATACGGTCGGTTGTGGCGACGCCATGACAGCGGGCATGGCTTATGCGATTAAACGGGAAATGAAAATCGAGGATGTGTTTCGTCATGGCTGCGCCTGCGCTTCCGCATCAACCATGAAAATCGGCCCCGGCATCCTGGATCCCTTGCAGATGGACCTTTTTCTTCATCAAATTCAATGTCAATTGGTCGGATCGTTATAAAAAGAGGATGGGGAATTATACTTCGCCGAGTTCGCAGACGAACAGCAGATCTTCACTCGTTTCCGGATCAAATTCGGAAAAATCATATCCGCCGTAAATCATCACTTCCGTAAAACCGGCTTCTTTGGCAATCGCGACGACTTCCTCCATCATCCATGGATGGTGTTTGAGCTGATAGCTGCGAGAATGCCATTGGCCGTTCTCTTTGACCGCGACGATGTAATTGAATTCCAGATCGTGTTCCGGAAAATCGTAATAGCGAATAAACACATATTCCTTATCGTCCACAACCCGGGATATGACGGGAAAATCCCGTTTCTTGACTTCAATGATGCGCTGAAAATTCTTGAGATGGTACACCGCGACGCCGGTTTCTTTCATCGATTGGATGGATTCATGAAAAAGGCGCAATACATTGGCGGCGTCGAGAAGATGCGCTACCGTGTTTCCCACACAAATGACGGCGTCGAATCTTGTTTGCAACCGCGAAGCAAAATCTGTCATCTGCAGGCATTGAAATTCGATATCGATTTCTTTTTTTTCCGCAAGGTCACGCGCGAAAGCGATCATCTCCCTGGAACTGTCGACGCCGATCACGTTGTACCCCATATCCGCCCAATGCATGGCGTGTCCGCCGGTTCCGCAGCCCAAATCCAAAATCGATTTCGCCAGACATTCCTGAAAAAGTTGCTGATAAAAAGGATCTTCCCGTTTGATCCGGCTTTCCCAATCGATAAAGTAGTCGTAACTTGCCGCGATGTGGTCATAAAATTTCATGATCGTTCTCTTGTTTCATATTCTTTGGCAATACAATGCGGAACGTGGTTCCCTCCGGTTCGACGGAAATAAAACTTACGTTCCCGTTGAGATACTGTTCACCGAGTAATTTCATTGCATAGGTTCCCAATCCCCTTCCCTTTTGTTTCTTGGTCGTAAAATGGCATTGAAAGATTCTCCGGGCCACTTCCGGCGCAATCACCCGCCGGTTCCAGACATGAAAAGAGACGCCGCTGTCCTCCTGCTCAAACCGGCATCGCACTTCGCCGTCCTCTTCGGTGGCCTCGAACGCATTGATCAACATGTTGCCGAGAATACGAAGCAGCAAGGAACTGTCCGTTTCAAAATAAGCCAGAGGATCCGAGTCCACGAAATGAAGGCGTTTATTTTTAGCCGCGGGATGGTTGGCCAACATTTCTTTCAATTCTTGAAAAATCTGAATGACCAATACTTTACGGATAAGAAGTGGATAGTTGCAATGATTTTGGTGTAAAAGGGCTTTTTGAATGGCCATTTCCGACGCGAGCTGTGACGATAGAAAACGGATGCTGTTGATATATTTATAATTTGATTGATCTCCTCGTTTGAGCAACAAGTTACTGGTTCCCAATAGTCCCGTGATGATGTTGTTGATATCATGAAAAAAGACGCGCTCGAGTGAAGCACTTCGCTCTTCGAGAGTAATATCCTGTAAAAACAATAATACATAGGTTTTATTGCCGATCCCAAGCGGCGAAGCTTTCACATGCAGGCAGATATCCTCCGATTCATGGTTTTGTTTTCTACGAATCACACACTTTCGTTCCATCGGTTTCCCGTCTTGCAGGCTGGACACAATGGCAATGGCGGCGCCGCAGGACGAACAGTATTCACTGGTCCCACATCCGCCAGGCTCCAAATGTGAATAGACGCATTGAATCGATTCACCCGGACGTAATCCCAATATTTCGTCAGCCGCACTGAGTCCCAGCATTTGTAAATAACAATCATTGACGGCCAGAATTTGGCGGTGTTCATTTAAAACGGCTAAAAGGCCTTGTATGGATACCATCAAACCCTTGATGACTTCGTTGCTGCGAACAGTTTCAATATCACGGTTCAGATAAAAACCGTCAATTCTCTCCGCCGGCGCAAAGTGACTGTCCGGTTCGGAAAAAGAAATTTCATCTTGATTCAATCTTATCAATGCAAATTCTCCTGTTGGCTTTTTGACTCTTGTTTCGATTTCATAAACGGTTATTTTATTGCGCTTGCGCTGAAAACGTACTATTGATCAGAATGTTTTTTTGGAAAACAGGTGGGAGTAATACACCTTTCTTCCGAAAATTCAGGAACTTGACAAAACAGTATCCATCAAGGTAAAATTTTGGTTTCAAATGAATACTCTGTCTATGTAGATTATTTCAAATAATCAGAAATTAAAGGTCTTTTATAAATCAGGGTAGATATTTTGTCCGAATGTAGCAGAATGATACAAAAAATTCCGATCATAAGAATACCCATCCACAGCCTTCGACCACTGAAATGGAATAATATGGTTTCTACATCTCCTCTTCCAGCCACAGAAGTCACGTACCCGGACCGTCGCGGCCGATACGGCGCATTCGGGGGACAATTCGTTCCGGAAACGTTGATGCCGGCGTTGGAGGAATTGGAAATCGCGTTGGAAAACGCGGTGAAAGATCCCCAATTCGAGCAGGAACTGAAGGCGTTATTAAAAGAATATGTGGGCCGGCCGACTCCGTTGTATTTCGCCAGGCGCATGACGAACGAGTTGGGGGGAGCGAAAATTTATCTGAAACGTGAGGATCTCGCCCACACCGGCGCGCATAAAATCAACAACACGATGGGCCAGATTCTCCTGGCCGTGCGTATGGGTAAAAAGCGGATTATCGCAGAAACCGGCGCGGGACAACACGGCGTGGCCACCGCCACCGCCGCCGCTCTTTTTGGTCTGGATTGTTGCATTTATATGGGCGAGGAAGACACCGAACGGCAGAAACTCAACGTGTTTCGCATGAAATTATTGGGCGCGCGGGTCGTCCCGGTTTCCAGCGGCTCCCAAACGCTGAAAGACGCCATGAACGAGGCGTTGCGCGATTGGGTGACCAATGTCAGAACCACGCATTATGTGATCGGCTCCGTCGCCGGTCCCCATCCCTATCCGAAATTGGTGCGTAATTTTCAAGCCATTATCGGAGAAGAAACCAAACAGCAATTTATCGAGAAAGAAAACAAACTTCCCGATTATTTAATCGCCTGCGTGGGCGGCGGCAGCAATGCGATGGGATTGTTTTATCCGTTTTATCATGAACACGACGTCAAATTCATCGGCGTCGAGGCGGCAGGCAAAGGGATCAACACCAAACAGCACGCCGCCACTCTCTGCGCGGGAGAAATCGGCGTATTGCACGGCTCCATGACCTATTTGCTGCAAAATGATGACGGGCAAATCGCGTTGGCGCATTCGGTTTCCGCCGGTCTCGATTATCCCGGCGTGGGACCGGAACACTGCTTTTATAAAGACAGCAAGCGCGCGGAGTACGTATCCATTACGGATGAGGAAGCGCTGGACGCGTTCACGAATCTGGCTCGATGGGAAGGCATCATCCCCGCGTTGGAATCAGCCCATGCGATTGCCTACACGATAAAGTTGGCGCCGACGCTCGACCGGGATACAACCATTGTCGTGAATCTTTCCGGACGTGGGGATAAGGACGTGGAATCGGCCTCACGGTATTTGAAAGGATTGATGGGATGAGCGACTCGACAACATCCATTTCACGAGGCGTTGCGGCCATCACGGAAGTGTTTCGAAGCCGCAGGCAAAACAACCAACACGTATTCATTCCCTACATCATGGCGGGTGATCCCGATCTCGGAACCACCGAAAAGATCGTACGTTCCCTGTCCGGCATCGGTGTGGATCTGATCGAATTGGGAATGCCGTTCTCCGATCCGCTCGCGGACGGTCCCGTCATTCAGCGCGCGGGCGAGCGCGCGTTGCGGCAGGGACTCTCGATGAAGAAGTTGCTGCGCTCAATCGAAACCATGCGGCTTTCCATCGATACGCCCATCATCATCATGACCTATTACAATCTCTTTTACCATTTCGGATTGAAAGAGTTTGCGCGGGAAGCGGCGCGGGTGGGAGTTGACGGCGTCATCGTGCCGGATTTGCCGCCGGAAGAAGCGGATGAATTCCGCGATGCATTGGACGAGTACAATCTCGCATTGGTTTATTTGATAGCCCCCACCAGTTCGGAAGAAAGAATCCGAAAAATCGGCCATGTGGCGCGCGGATTCGTGTATTACGTCTCCCGCACCGGCGTGACCGGCGAACAGAAGGATTTATCCGCCGATCTGGCGGAAAATTTAAAGAAAATTCGGTCTATCATTTCTCTGCCGGTTGTGGTAGGATTTGGCGTGTCCAATCCGGAACAGGCGAAGATGATTGCGCAATATGCGGACGGCGTGGTCATCGGCAGCGCCATTGTTCGCCTGATCGAAGAGACGGATCAACTGCCGGAACGAATGGTCGCCATATTTTTACGGCCGTTCGTCGATGGATTGCATGATAATGAGCACGTGAACTGACGGGTATGCGGGGATGAGGGATTTCGGAAGCAGATGTACATCATGAATCCGCCGGGCAAATGATCGGCGGACAAAATTGAGGAGGCGCCCTGTGGCCTGGTTCAGAAAAAAATCGAAATTTACCACGATCGGCAATACAAACAAGAAAAAAGACTTACCGGAAGGGATCTGGCGGCTTTGTGACAGTTGCGAAGAATACATTACCAACGATGAGATCAAGCGAAATTATCACATATGCCCGCGATGTAACTATTATTATGTCCTCCCGGTCGAAGAGCGCATTAAGCACACGCTCGATGAAGGTTCGTTCGAGGAATTCGACGCCAATCTGGCGTCAAAAAATCCGCTCGATTTCGACGGATATGATCAAAAAATCCGAAGCGCGCAACAAAAAACCGGCCGTTACGAAGGCATCGTTACCGGCCGGGGAGAAATTGAGGGATACCCGGTCATTTTTGGTGTGCTCGATTTCGCCTTTATGGGCGGAAGTATGGGATCGGTGGTCGGTGAAAAGGTAACACGCGCGGCGGAACGCGCCCTGAATGATGAATTGCCCCTCTTCATCGTTTCCACCGGCGGCGGCGGAGCGAGAATGCATGAAGGCATGTTATCCCTCATGCAAATGGCCAAAACCAGCGCCGCCATTGCGTTGCTCAAAAAACACGGAATTCCGTTCTTGTCCCTCATTGCCCATCCGACGATGGGCGGCGTGGCCGCCAGTTTCGCCGCGTTGGGCGATGTCATCCTCGCCGAACCGCGCGCCTTGATCGGATTCGCGGGACCGCGAGTCATCGAGCAGACCATCGGCCAGCAACTGCCGCCGGGATTTCAACGTTCCGAATTTTTATTGGAAAAAGGCATGATCGACATCATCGTTGAACGCCCCAACATTCGCAATGTCATTAAACCGTTGTTGGAACACATGTGGTACAACCGCTACGCCCTGCGCGCACAGCAACGCCAAGGAAACAAAACGGCCGTCTATGCGGTAAAAGGAGCGTAGAAAAAGCAGGATGGGTCATATTGTGTTTGATCCATCCATTTCAACCAAAAGCAAGGAATGGGGCTTTTCAGTTTGCCCGAAACCGCTATACTTTTTCATGCCAAACGGGGCGCTAGCTCAGCTGGGAGAGCACTACCTTCGCAAGGTAGGGGTCGAGGGTTCGAATCCCTTGCGCTCCATATTGAAAATACTTGATTAATTATAAATACAGAAAAACCATCCTTTCTTTCAACCCTGGTTGTAGAAACAAAACGGCAATTCCATCCGCTTCTTCAGCCGGCAAAGATATTTGCCGGCTTGTCGGAGTCCCCAAGTATTATAGGTGTATTTCCAGATATCATCGAGATCGGCCTCGGCGGCCCTGGTAAGCCTGTAATGAGGCATGATCAGCAATCCCTTTTCACCGCCGCTTCGTTATCGGCGATAATGTCGTCAATCGTGCGAGTGCTAAACTCACCCCGAGCGTACTGAACGTCTCCAATACGAACGGCTTTACGCAGGCGGTCAAGCTTGATTTGATGAAGCCGGTCATTTTGTTCCATGAGTCGAAGCGCCTCGCTGATTACCTCGCTTGCATTTTTGTAAAAACCGCTATTGATTTTTTCTCTGACAAACTCTTCTAAACGATCCGTGAGAGACACATGCATGATACGGAATCCTTCATTCCTATTTACAATTTCGGCAGTCCGGTTTTTATCCTTTTATCGAGTTCACCCCTGAGATTATCTTTATCCTCTTGAGAGATTTTTAATGAGTCAATAAAACTCTCCACATTTTCCTTTTTGATTTGATTATTTTTAATTAATTCAAAATAGTAATCATACCACTTTGGCCATTTAGCGCCGTCGGGTTTGTCGTAGATATATACGCTGCAACGAATCCAATCCAAGGGTGAAAGTAAGCTGAAATCATCCTGCCATACAATTTTGGCCTTTACATTTTCTATCGCGCTATCGAATGCCTCCTTATCAATGGAATCAATGATGAACATTCGTTCGGGATTCTTATAGTTGTTTAAATTTTGAGGTTTTTCTTCACGAAATGCGTTTGGAGTATTATTATAATCGTATTTATCTTTGATTTCTATATGTTTATCAAGCGGATCTTTTGTAAAATGAGAATAGTAATATTCCGCTTGACCGGCGATAGCGATACAAAAATTGCCTTTAGTCTTATTTATTTTATATATATTGCGATAATGTTTTCTTACCTTATTAAAACCCTCGGTTTTTTTATCGGTAGATGTATAATTACTTTCAGTAATTTCCTGATGTGTTTTTATTTCGGCTACATAATAATACTTATTATTATGTTTGGGATGCTGTTCAGGGAGTATCACGACAGCATCAAATCCCTTCGTCTTTTTCTGGTAACACCCTCCTGGGAGTGTTTCTCCCTTCGTTAAAAAAACTTTATAGCCATGATGTTGTAATGCGTATTTAATCGCCGTATAGAACCAAGACATTATATGAATCCCCTTTGGTCATCAGAAAATTGTTTTTAAATCAAAAATCGGCATGTGGAATGGTAACGGCATCATCCCATAAAAACAAATGGATATCACCGGGATTGACAACATGATCCGCTCAAATTTGTTCATATAGATATTATCGGCGTGATTCAATTCCGTTAGCCATCGCCAGTCTTGTTCATAAGATAAAATAATCTTATGAACAAATCAACTGACATGTTGGGCAGGAATTTATGACGGTCACCTTTGCCAACGAAAAAAAAGGAGATAATTGTAAGTTCAATGTTTTGAAGGAATTAAGTAGTGGGCCATGAAGGAATCGAACCTTCAACCTGCCGATTAAGAGTCGGATGCTCTACCGATTGAGCTAATGGCCCATGTCTGATTCTTCGGTTCTGCGGGTTTGCAGTGTTAATCATAGTAACTGTCGATTTCTTGTCAACCGTTGAATGGTTGTATGGTTTCAACGCTTCGCCGGCGGCTTGAGGGAAATCACGCGGACGTGCTCGCCGAGCGGCGACCAGATCGATGGTTCGGAGGCAACGAAAAAAGCCACGGTGGGGCATTGCGCCGCCGCGGCGAGATGGGTGATTCCGCTGTCGTTGCCGATAAAAAGATCGCATTGGTTCAGCGTGGACGCGAGAATCCGCAGGGGTTCGTTTGCGAATACATAAACCGGAATCTGCGCGGGAATCAACCGCAGGAACGCTTCGACGGCGGTTTGGTCCGCCGGTCCCAGGGTTAATAGAAGCGTAATCGGCATGTTCCTTGAAAAATCATGGATGATATGCCCAAAAAGCCCAAAGGGGCCGGCAAGAGCAGTTTTGAATTCATGGACCCGGATCTCTTAAAGGCTGCTTTGCCGGTGGGGCCGGGATCCGTCGTCCTCGATCTGGCCTGCGGAAAAGGCGCCTATTCCCTTTTCCTGTCGGGCATTGTCGGTGACCAGGGCCTGGTCCATGCCGTGGATCTGTGGGAAGAAGGAATAATGCTCCTGGAAGAAGAGATTGAAACCCGGAACCTCACCAATATCCTGACCCTGGTGGCGGACGCGGCCAAGGAAATCGATATCGAGGATGACAGCCTAGATCTGTGCCTGATGGCCACAGTCCTTCACGATTTTGAAGAGGCCGGGCAAACCGGGGCGGTGTTAAAAACGGTGAAAACCCTGCTCAGGCCCGGGGGCTGCCTAGATCGGAAGAGC
>QZKN01000037.1 GCA_003598175.1 Candidatus Omnitrophota bacterium | reverse complement strand
AATGTGGGTCTTTTCCGTTGAAATGGCATGATTCTCTCCTTCTTCCAATTATTTTATCTTGAAGGAGAGTTTATCTTAAAAGTGATTTTATTGCAATGTAATTATGGAATCATACTACTAGTCAAAGACCGCTACGCTTACTGGACGCTCTTGAGCCATATTTTTTCGATGCTGCTTGATGCGTTCAATCTCGTGTAATGTTTCGGCGGTCAGGTAACTCTCCCCGCAGTTTGAGCAACGGATAACGGGCACATTCTCAATGACCAGCAAATCTTCCCCCTTACCGTAACTACGAGGGACGTGACGAACGCGCGCACCTTCTTGACCACAAACGTCACAAATCATCACTCACCTTTACTCTGCATAAATTGTGATAATAACCAGTTTGCCGGTGATGCTGATCTTAGCAACGACAACCGCCAAGTCACCATCAACGGTTTCTCCTTTTATGATGTATTTCCATTCCACGGTATCTTTATCTTGTTGCCGCTCAAGGATACCGCCGGATAGAATAATACGCTCAACATCGAAAATGGATAGATAATCGTCTGTCATTTCCTCTTCAGCGTGCAATGTCATCACATACTGACGGGATCGGATTTTTTCCCGCATTTGTCTCAGAATGCGGTCATACATAATGGTTCTCACAGCCAGACGAATTTCTTTGGCATATTATACCAGAATAGGCAATCTGGCAGCAGCAGCGGGGATGCACTAAAGTTAAGCTCACCTACTCTTTCCCGCTGAGCGGGTGAGCGTTTGGTGCAGCGCCTTGTTGGAGCTTTCTCTTTGGACGGGAGACCACTTTGTGTCCACTCTGCCACTGACGCACCATCACATCTTTGGACATCTTTTCAAAATCCCAATCGTAGGATTCCAGAATCTCCCTTCTTCGTTGGCGAACTTCAGTCACAATCGGATCATCCTTCATCTTCCTCTCCTCCGAAAAGTTCATCGGGCGTGCAGATCGTAGGCAGGAGATATCCCGCCTTGAAAACCGCAAAGTTGATTGTACTCAGGATTTCCGCGTTTGCAATATACCTACAATTCCAAGTCAGGAGATAATCTGTGGTATGGCGAGACGCTACGGCGATGTGAGCCGCGTCAGTTTTCGATTTCTCCGGGATCATTCCCGTCTCCATGATCCGGTCTGTAAGGTGGAGAACTTCATCGTCCACCTCAAGCAAGTCATTGCTCTCGATTGCTTCCATTCTTCTCCGTACTGCATCCGAATCACCCGCCGACGCCTCATCGTGAACATACGGAGAAATGAACAGTTCAAATCGATGTCTCCGCGTTTCCCACCACTGCCGCGTCACCTCTTGCTTGCCCGCAACAATCAGGTTGTTTGTGGGATGCCCCGTGAGGAAACTTGGTATCGTCGTTTCGATGTATACTGACGGCTTTCCAATCATAATCTCTTTTTGCCAACATTACTAATCAGTTCCGTAGACAATATGGAACGACCGCCTGTCATCCCGCGCCAAAGCTGCGTTGGCTTTGCCGATCAGAGTGACATGACGTACCCAATCAATGCTGTTGAATGGAAGTTTTGGGGGCGCATATGGATTCATAGGATGATTTCCTCCCCAAAATCGATCATCTCGTCGAGAGTATAGTCACTCGCATTGTTCTTGGCCCATCTTACCTGCTTCACAATGAGAAGCGAGAAATCCCCCGATCACCGCGAGAATCGGTTTCAGGATTTTCCGGATCGGATCCACTTCAACGCCGAAATTTTCCAATGCGGTCGCGCCCAGTAATAACAGGGAATCCTTGGGCACGAAAATCACGGGGCAGGGAATTCCGCCTTCCAAGCCTTCGATCTGAAAATCACAAAAACCGAGCAAACGCGTATCCTGCCGGCCATCGGCTAGAATCAAATTTCGCTTGGACGTGGGCATGACGACGATTTTTTGTAATTCATTTTCCGGGATGAAAGAATAAAGCGCTCCCGTATCCACCCAGAATTCACCTTCAAAGAAGCGATCGGGATTTTTACTGTTGGAAACTTTGACTTTTTTTTGAAATAAGCCCATTTTACGTCCTCGAATCCTATATTATTGATATAGTTTTTGTACGACCGATTCTTCCATTTTTATTCTACTCCCTTGTTTCACGATGGGGGTATTCATATTCTCCCATCGTTCTTCGATCCGATGTCGCACGATTTCGCCTTGAGTATTGTAGGATGATTAATGTCGTTTTTGCCCATCATCAATTCCTCCCATTTTTGATGGGTTGAAATAGCATAATCCATCCTGCGAGACTATGCCAATTTATCTCGATAGTCAAGAAAAAATAAAATCAATGTCGCCGCTATTTTTACCTTTGTTTCTTACAAAAGCATTTTATTCCAGGACGCGAGAGAAAATCCTCCATCGCCGTTCGCACTAATTCCTGCGGTGGAATTGATAAAAACTTTGCAAGCTGTTGGAATTGTTCCGCCTGTTCGTGGCTCAGGTCAATCGTCATTTGCAGGGATGGATATCTCTTGCCGCATCGGAGTCTTCACACCAAATTACCAAAAATGGATAATATTACACATTAAAACCAACGCCACGTTCCAGCTTTGGTTTTTCATTTTTTCATGCTCCCATTTATCGTGTGTCGGAATCGACAGTCAGGCACGTTGTGCGCCCTCCGGCAACAAAGGAATGGATTTTCCTTTTCCTATGGATTTCCGCGATTGAAAAAATGTGGAAAAGCATCTACGATCAACCCACTTTTTCAAGCAAATTGATCGAACGGAGGAAGCAGGTATGCAGTATATTCGACTCGTAACAGGTTTGATGATGATGGCGGCGATTCTTTTGGCCGTCAGCGTGCAATCCATTTCAGCGCAGGACCGTGAGGAGATCGGAACATTGGCCAGCCCGGCGGACATTCAGAAATTTCGTGAAGAATTCATCAAAAACTTTCATCGCACCGGATTGAACACCACCATCGGCGACGCGGCGTTTTTGCGGATTATGGTGGAATGCACGAACGCTCAACGCGGCCTTGAGGTGGGCTCTTTCAACGGATTCGGCGCGATCAATATGGGAATGGGCTTCGAGCGCAACGGCGGGCATTTGTTTACGCTGGAACTCGATCCGGAAACCGCCGATAAATGCCGGGAAAATATCAAAAAGGTCGGTTTGGAAAAAACCGTGACGTGCATCACCGGCGATGCATTGCAAACCATTCCCAAGTTGAAGGGGAAATTCGATTTCGTCTTCCTTGATGCGGCAAAGCAGGATTATTTCAATTATTTCAAAGCCTGCCTGCCCATGCTGAAAGTCGGTTCGGTCATCATCGCGGACAACGTGGTGCAATCGGCGCGAGCCATGAAGGATTTTTTGGATTTCATGGAAAACGATCCGGATTATGACATGGTCATCATTCGCGCATCCGAAGAAAAAGGCGACGGCATGGCGGTGATCTATAAACTGAAATAAACCGCAGGGGCAGGTTTGAAACCTGCCCCTGCCACCCATCTTCACTTTATCTCAACCATGTATCGAGATTTTCGGCAACGAATTGATCGTCATTGAGGTGGGGATAGGCGGCATAGACCCGGTCGATTTCTTCCATTTGGCCCGGCGAGAGTTCCTCGTTCGGATTCAGACACCATCGTCCCTGCATCAATCCCTGCCTTCGCAGGACTTCGTGAATCCCGGCGATACAACCGGCAAATTGATGGGCCGGATCAAAAAACGCGGCGTTGGAGTCAGTGATTTCGAAAGCGAGCGACAGGAGCTGGGCGGTGGCCGGAGTGTGTGATTTCCGCAATCGTTGAATTTCGCCCAACAATTCGCAGGCCTTTTTCGTCCAAACCGCCCAATGACCCAACAAACCGCCGACGAACTGAACGCGAGCATGTTTTTTGGGCGAAACTTTAAATCGATATTTCATGAATAGATCGGCGATGATGGCGTCGTCGTTGCCGGTATAGAGCGCGACATCATCCACCCGGCCGGTCTCCGCCACCGCGCGCATGACGTCTATCGTTTGATACCGATTGAACGGCGCAATTTTAATTGCCACCATGTTCGGGATTTCACAGAATTTCGTCCAAAAGTCAAAATCCAGAATTCGCCCGCCGACGGAAGGTTGCAGATAGAATCCCATCAGCGGAATAATGTTCGCCACGGCGCGGGCGTGATCGATCAATTGTTGGGCGCTCTCTTGTTTCATCGCCCCGAGGCTGAGCAGACCGATATGATAGCCCAGTTCTCGCGCCAATGTCGCCTCGACGACCGCTTGTTTGGTTTTTCCACAAATCCCCGCGATCCGTATGATATGAGCGCTGATATACTTTTTTTCATATGAATTTATAGTTTCCGATGCGAGCTGCAAGACCGGCCGCAAGAGACCGATTTTCGGTTGACGGATTTCAAATTGCGTGGTATGAACCCCGACGGCGAGACCACCGACGCCCGCCGTCAGATAATAGCGGGTCAGGGCGCGCTGGTACTTTTCGTCGAATTTGCGCTGTGACGTAAGCGCGAGCGGGTGGGCCGGAATGACGACTCCTTTTCGAAGTACCTTATAAATATCTTGAGGCGGTAGGGGATAATCCATCATGAGGCATCTCCTGTTTTTTGTATTTTTAGTATACGTGTACTCAATGTACGCGATCCACTATTCCTTACTGTTTTTTTTCTTTCGCATCATTCGCGTCGATAGGCGGATTCTCAAAATCGGCGGATTCCAATGCACCCAGCGTCGCCGTGTTCAGGAATACCACTGGATTTCATTGCGTTTCCTCTCACGACCGGATTCGTCTCATGCATTGTTTATGCTATACTGCCCAAGGATATCGAGAATACGGGCGTTGCCTGCAATGAACTAGGCATGTTCAACGTAAACCTATTGTTGTTGATTCGTAAACACGTGGGATGTATTTTATACTAATTTTTGTGAGAACGATATGGCAATCCATTCCTTTCAATTTGCCATAACGAAATAAGCTCACACAGCGAAATACGCATGGAGACCGACATGACCAGTTGGTCACAACGAAGAATAATAAGATCATGTGGTGTGGAGTCTGTATGATGAAATCAAAACTCATTCCGATCATGGCGGCTTGTCTGGCGTTGGCTTTTGTTTCGTGCGGCGGGACGGAAAAAGTGAAGGACAAGGTCTTGTCCTGGTTCCGCGATGATCCGCGCACCCGGGGACAGACGCGCCGATTGTCGCAGGATGAATTCATGGATAAAGTGCGAGGCGCGTGGGCGGGAAAAATGATCGGCGTGAGTTACGGTTCACCTTACAGATTTCGTTATTTGGGTCGCATGATGGAAAGCGGAGAGATTCGCCCCTGGCTGCCCGAATACGTCTCGAATGCCATGCATCAAGACAATCTGTATGTACAAATGTCTTTCCTGCATGCATTGGAAGAAAAAGGATTGACCATATCCACAGCGGAAGCGGGGCGCTACTTCGCACAATCACAGTACGCGTTGTCACACGCAAACGAAGCCGCACGGCAAAATATTCGCGCCGGCATCCAGCCGCCCGAATCGGGCCACCCGCGATACAATCCCCACGCCGACGATGTCGATTTTCAAAACGAGGCGGATTTATTCGGAATTCTTTGTCCCGCCTTGCCGGTTTCCGCCGTCCGGATGGCGGAAACGTTCGGCCGTCTCATGAATTACGGCGACGGCGTTTACGGCGGCTTGTTCGTGGCCGGCATGTATTCCGTCGCGTATATGGAAAAAGATCCGGAAACCGTCGTTCGGCTGGGATTGGCCGGGATTCCGGCGCGAAGCCGGTATGCGCAGCTGATCACCGACGTTTTAGACTATCACCAGGCCAATCCGGAAAATTGGCAAGGGTGCTGGACCATGCTGGAAGAAAAATGGGCGCAGAACGATTTGTGTCCGGATGGTTTCGAACAGCCGTTCAACATCGACGCCAAATTGAACGGCGGGTATGTCGCGCTCGGCTTGCTGTATGGGCAAGGCGACTTTGCCAAAACGTTGGAAATCACGACGCGCTGCGGACAGGGGACTGACGCGAATGCATCCACCGCCGCCGGTCTTGTGGGCGCGATGGTGGGATACGGCGGCATCCCTCGCAATTTCACGATCGGGATTCCCCTGATCGCGAACCGGAATTTTTCATTTACTCCCTATAATTTCGATACCCTTACGAAAACTTGTGCGCGATTGGCGCGCGAGATGATCGAGCGTAACGCCGGGAATATCGAACGGCTGGGTGAACGGGAGTACTTCGAAATCGTGATTCAAAGACCGACGCCGCCGGAGCGTCTGGAACAATTCACGCCATCCATGCATCGTGATTACAAAAATCAGTGGGACAATCTTCCGCACATACGCGGCGAAGGATTGCATCGACGATTGCAAACGGTTTTGGATCAATTTGCGAACGGTTGGAAAGTTACACAATGCGGATTGCAAATCAATCCGGTTTTGTTGGAACGGTATCAGGATCGCTACAATGTGTTCATGACCCATCCGCTGGATCGGGAAACGCCATGCCGGTTGAGTCGAAAAGTCACGATTCCCGCTCAAAATCCCACTCTTCATTTGATCGTGTCCAGCTTTGACGGCGCGCCGAACGCGGATTGGCTATTGCGAGTAAAAGCGAACGAGCAGGTCATTGCCGAAAAATTGATCGGACCGGTCAACGGGCGATTCGGCTGGCACGACTTGAAAGTCGATCTGTCCCCATTCGCCGAGCAGGAAACCACCCTCGTCCTCGAAAACACAGCCGATGATGACGGGATCGAAACCGCCTATTGGGCCACCATCGAAATACAATAACCAATTATGGAAGCCACCTTTTTTTCTTTAGTCCCTCCGCTCGTCGCCATCATTCTCTGTGTGCTGTTGCGTGAAGCGATTTTGGCGTTGTTCGTCGGCATCGTCGTCGGAGCGCTCTATATTTACGATTTCTCGCCGCTCGCCTTTTTTCGCGCGGTGGACGACATCATCATTTCCGCCTTCACCGACAGGGATCACGCCGTCACTATTTTTTTCACGGTGTTCATGGGCGGTCTCGTTGAGATTCTCAACCGCAGTCCCTCCGCCCACGAACTGATTCGCAGCCTGACCGACCGAATTCGCACTCGCGTTCGCGCCACGATCATTATTTGGTTTTCGGGAATGATTTTTTTCATCGACGACTACGCCAACGCCCTGATCGTGGGCAACACCTATCGCAAGATCGCCGATAACCTAAAAATCTCGCGCGAAAAACTGGCCTACATCGTCGATACGACCTCCGCTCCCATTACGTCTCTCGCGCTGGTCTCCACCTGGATCGGCATCGAAATCACGCTCATTTCCGATCAACTGAAAGCGGAGGGCTCAACCCTCTATACCGGGTACGGTCTCTTCATCTCTTCCATTCCTTATCGCTTTTACCCGTTGCTGGCGCTGTTTTTCGCATTGATGGTCTGCGTGCTCGGTCGCGACTTCGGCCCCATGCTGCGCGCAGAGCGAAATGCGTTGAAATCGGAATCCCAAGAAGAGGACGAAGCCGACTTGCATAAAAAAACGAAAGACATTGTTCGTGGGAAAAAGGCCTGGCTGGTTTTTTTGCCGCTGCTGCTGTTACTGATCGGTTCGATTTGCATGTTGGGAATCCACGGTCATATCAAGGGCGCGGTAATCGACCCTGACCAGCTCTGGCAAACCGTCATCAACCTGTTCTCGGCGGCCGATCCTTTCCTCTGCCTGCTGTGGGCGACGATGATATCCTGCCTGATCGCCCTGATTATCCATCCGCTGTTTTTAAAAGAAAAATTGCTGGACGTTTTCTCGCACTGGATGGAAGGGTGTCGCGGCATGTTCACCATCAGCGTGATTTTGACGCTGGCATGGAGCATCGGAGACATCTGCCAACTCCTGAAAACCGGCGATTACGTGGCCGTTTTGCTGGGCAAGGATTTCAATCCCTATTACCTGCCATTCCTGACGTTTCTGTTTGCCGCGATCATCAGCTTCGCGACGGGAACCAGCTTTGGCACGATGGGAATTTTAATGCCTATCGCCGTTCCCCTGGCCTTGCGGCTCGGCGTCGACAATCCGGAAATCATCTACGGCGCAGTCGGCAGCGTCCTGGGCGGCGCCATTTTCGGCGATCACTGTTCTCCCCTCTCCGACACCACCATTCTCTCCTCCGGCGCCAGCGGCTGCCCCGTTACCGCCCACGTCAACACCCAATTGCCGTATGCGCTTCTCGTCGCCGCCGTCGCCGGGATTTGCCTCGCCTTTGGAATATGGGAACCCATCCCGCCGTGGCTGATGCTGATTGTGGGTGGATGTATCTTGTTCGGCATTTTGTATTTTTTCGGAAAGAAACCGGAAAATACGGTGGAAAATGCAAGTCCACACATCGGAGAGAACGATAGTCGATGATGATATGGAACCGGCCATAAGATGCGTGGGTGAAGAGAGTGGATTCGCTTAAAAAAGCGCCGTTAAAATCACATAAATCCACATGATCATTTGGTTATAACAAAAGATGAAAATAGATGGTAGCATATTACTTTTTAAAAAATGAATGAACAAAAAATCATGCTACTAATTTATTAGCCAGCCAAGAATAATGCAAATTACTCCAATAATCAGCGTTATTATCCAATTTTTCCATTTTTCGATCAAACTACGTTTCCTATAGTCTTCAAGTCCCCTGATTTTTGATTTTATCTTTGATAAATGGGTAAACAACCCATCAACTAAATCGAAATACCGATTTACCTCTTCAACTATTTCGTTCTTTTCTTGAGCAATATCCTTTCCATTACGGATAAGGGCAATTTTATTTGAGATATTATCAATAGAAGGAATTATTTCCTCATAATATTCAGGAATCACTGCCACAATACATTCATGGGTATATCTTGACAGTACAAAATCGACTTCATCTCTTATAGATGTACTCGCCCAATCTGCCGCGTCAAAAAAGGCTCTATATAAATGCCCTTTCATTTTTTCAAATTGCTGTTCGATATAATAAGAATCTTTTGTTTTTTCAAGCAATCCTAATTCTGCCGCTTTGCTTCTTATGAAGTGATCCAATGCATCTCTTTGTTCCAATATCGGTTGAATGTAAGTTTCTTTTTCTTTAGTTAATTCTTCCGCCTTAAGAACAATATACTTCAAATTTTGATGAAGCCGAATGATTTCTTCCCATGGTGGGTTATATTCCGACATAGACTCCCCCTTCAAAAACACTCGATTTCAGAAATAAACCAGGAATGGGTGATAGGGAATGTTTTACACAATACGATTTTTACGTTTTTTTATTTCATCCTCTGTCGAGAACCGACAAGTGGATACTCTAAAACTACCCCTAAACTTTTTCATATAACGTCGAGTGGTTTGTTTTGTTTTTTCGGTAATTCTCACTGTGGGGAAACTTTTCTCCATGACTTCGTCCCACTCTTTTGTTCCAGGCACAAATCCTGCCGATTTACTCATTTTTCCGCTCCTCCGGTTATCAAAACGATCAATAACATAATTCTATCCTCTCCCCAAAATCCTTATAAGCCCAAGAAAACGTATAATCCGAAATAGTATTCCACACCGGACGTATAGAATACAACTTTCTCTTTCATGACATAGAGAGAATAAAATAGTTACTGTAATTGATTTTCTCTGGCGCCAACACACACCTTGTTTGATTATGATATAACACTTGTCAATGAGTGTCAATAATGATTCAGAAATTTAATCGTATCTTTTTTTCTTCCAACATCTCCCCATACTCTTATAAAAACGCTAAATTTTCATATGAGTCATGAAATTTTGGCTAAACTCGAAAAACGTTCCTTTCGCGATTTCATCCCGGCAGCGTTTCATGAATTGTTGGAAAAACGTCAGGTTGTGGATTGTCGCCAGGCGGGAAGCGAGGATTTCGCCTGCCAAAAAGAGGTGACGGATGTAGGCGAGAGTGTAGTTGCGGCAGCAATAGCATGGGCATTGCTCGTCCGGTGGGCGTTCCTCCTCACGATATTGGGCCTGTTTGACGGAAACGCGGCCGTTCCAGGTGAGAAAATGAGAGTTGCGGGCCAGGCGGGTGGGAACGACGCAATCGAACATGTCGATGCCGCACGCGATACCGTTTAAAAAATCTTCCGGCGTTCCGACGCCCATTAAATAATGGGGAGCGTTTTCGGGTAGAATATCGCAGACGGTTTTGCAGATATCCCACGTGTTTTCCTTTTCCTCGCCCACCATCAAGCCGCCGACGGCGTAGCCGGGAAATCCCAACGCGACCAGATCGTTTGCGCTTATTTCTCTCAAATCCGGATAAATCCCGCCCTGTACGATGCCGAATAATGCCTGGTTTTCATTTTTGTGCGTTTGCAGGCAGCGTTCCGCCCAGCGGGTGGTCATGTCGACCGATTGCGCGGCGTATTCCGGCGTGACCGGGTAGGGCGTGCATTCGTCGAAGCACATGATGATGTCCGCGCCGAGATCATTTTCCAACTGCATGACGCTTTCCGGCGTGAACCGATGTTCCGCGCCGTCGAGATGGGAGCGAAACGTGACGCCGTCGGGATCGATTTTGCGCAGGGGAGCGAGGCTGTAGACTTGAAAGCCGCCGCTGTCCGTGAGAATAGGGCCGTCCCAATGCATGAATTTGTGCAAGCCGCCCATTTTTTTGACGAGTTCCCGGCCGGGACGCAGGTAAAGATGATAGGCGTTGTTGAGAATGATTTCCGCGCCGGTTTCTTTTACTTCTTCCGGCGTCATTGCCTTGACGGTCGCATTGGTGCCGACCGGCATGAAGGCGGGGGTTTCAAAACTGCCGTGCGGCGTGAAGATTCTGCCCGTACGGGCTGTTTTTTCTTTGTGAACGATCTCAAAAAAGGTTTTCATATTGCTTCTCTTTATCCGATTTTATACCCCATCGATATGCGCGATGGAATCGAGGGCGGAGACATCCAGCTGAAAGGGGCCGGCAGCGGTGGATTTCTGCCATTCCGGAATTTTTTTGTCATCGGTGAAATAATAGAAGTATGTCGGCGTCGATTCAAAACCGGAAGTGAGGTGTAAGCGAGTTTTCAGCCGCCCATGAGCGTATTCGATTTCGCGTTCCTTCACACGAAACATTCGGTCTTGGGGAAAAAGGGGAATCTCTTCCACATAAAAGCGGACCACCTCGCCCGGCTGGACGAATTCGCCGCCATCCATGAGGTCGACGTAGTGTTCGTAATGCGGCTGCGTCATTTGTTGAATGATTGCATTGCGTAAGGCTTTATACACGTCGCCGGCGTTGATGGAACGTACGTAAATCCGTATTATTTCTTTTTCCGACAAGTTATGGAGTTGGGGAATATCGATCGTTTTCGTGTAAATTCCCCCTTCAATGGAGCCTCCATGAAATTCGATGCCGGCGGCAAGGTCATTCACCGTTTGCCACAAATTCACGGTGGAAACATCGCGGAGAAGAGAAAGCGCATGATCGGGTTGAGATGGATAAGGACGAAACCGGAGGCTGCCGTCGTCCCGCATATCCCACAGCCAATTCCCGGCCAATTTTGCCAATAGATCGATTACGGCAAAAATCGAATCTTCCGCGAAGTGAAGACGGGACAGGAGATAGGAATGAGGATGAGAGTCGATGCGAAAGATGTTTGATTCCTTTAGAATTTTATGCAGGATTTGCGTGGCGGTCATGTTCACGAAAATACCGCTACTGGTTGCGGCAAATTCCCGCTGCGGTTGCCAGGCGGCGAAGAGGGAGAGTTGGTCGTCCACCGAATCGATGCGGCGCTGATGGATTCGACCATAAAAACAGGCGCTGCCGTCGATCCGAATTTCCATTTGCGCGCCGATGGCAAGAGGCAAAAACAAATCCTCATTATACAATTCCAGCCAGCAGCGCCGTTCCATTGCTCCGCAGCCG
Organism: Candidatus Omnitrophota bacterium; assembly: GCA_003598175.1. Classification (GTDB taxonomy): domain Bacteria; phylum Hinthialibacterota; class Hinthialibacteria; order Hinthialibacterales; family Hinthialibacteraceae; genus SURF-12. The sequence continues at coordinate 17,337 of QZKN01000037.1, read as the reverse complement.
GATTTGATCACACATTTTCGCGGATTGTCGGTCGATGCAAGCGGCGTAACTCCATCCGGCGAAAAAAACGTTATTTGGATTCGTGGATTTGCCGACATGTCGCCGTTCCTTTCCCTTTTCGTAAGAATTGAAATTGATGAATGCCTACATAAATTGGAAGAGAACCGCAGATTTGTAGATCTATATGTATAATCGAGAAAAAAATAATGAAAAATTAGAGTCGAATGGTTCGTATGGCAAGTCGAATCCTCTTATTTCTGAAATTCGACGAGCGGCCGGACGTGGATGCGTGCTATACAGCCTTGGAATGGCAAGTCGAATCCTCTTATTTCTGAAATTCGACGGCGTCCGCCGAAACCGACATGCCTTTTGAAATCGGATTTTTCTCGCCGGCGGCTTTGAGCGTAACCGTATGTTCGCCGCGCTCGACATACGCAGAGCAATACACCGGCGCGGCGCGGTATCCGTCATCTTTCGGCCAGTGAATGCCGTACAAATCCACTTTCGCCAGGGAAACGCCGTCCAACAGGATATCCATGACGCCGAAATCGCTGCGCCGTTTCGACCATACGCAAAAATTGCGGCCGTTGTAAGTGAATGAGGCGGTCGCGCCGGTCTCATCGGACAGCAAGGCGGCGTCGCCATGGTATCCCCAGCCTTCGATTTTTTGCCAGTTTTTTTCCATTTGTGCTTCGGTTTCCTCCCTGACGTCGCCGGTCAATCCGTCAAACGAATTGTTGACCGGGGGGAAGGGATAGATCGTAGACAATTTGCCGTCAACCCATTTCTCTGTTTTTTTTCATTCCCCCGGTTTTTTATTTCCCCTCGTCGCCCGACCGCTCCTACTTCCCTCAAAAACTAAGAAGCAAATAAAACCATAACCACAATAAAATCAAATACTAACACATTATTTTCGTTCGAAAGACTCAACGGGTCCCCTCTCAAACAAATTTTTCATTTTTTTTTCACGCTTTTCTCATTCCCGCATTCTATAGACCTTCAACACCTCATCCCCATAATGATTGATCACCTTTACCCCGATTTTTCCGGTTTCCGGTGGATCGAAGGGATAACTTTTCGTGGAATAGAGCGTGGACCACGCTTCTTCATTGATTTCCGCCTTCAATGCCCGCTTCAGTTTGTCAAACGGTTGATCCGCGCCGGTGAAATAGGCGTGGCGGACGAAGAAACTTTCGCCGTTGTAATTGGTATCGATGAACCAGCAGGCGATATCGTCGGTGGAATGGCTGCGGATCATGCCGGTGGTGGGATCGTAGATATCCACGCCTTTGATTTCGACCACGATCCTGCCGTCTTTCGCTTTCTCTACCTCGATATCCGGCTCGCCGAAGACCATGAATAGATTTCCCGATCCGGTTTTTTTGAGCAGATCATCTCCCATCACCAAATCGTGATTCATGCGGGTGGGGAGAATGGTCAAATTGCCGTAGCGTTTTACCTCTTCATTGATGTGGGGATCGAAAGCGAAACCGCAGACGAGCAGGAGATCGTAGCCGATGCCTTGCACCGCTTCCTTTGCGGCTTCCTTGATCAGTTCCGGGCCGACGGTTCCATGTTCGGGACCGATGCTGACGGCGACTCGGCGGCTGCTTCCGTCTTTATCGGTATATTCCCCTTCCGCGTGAATCCAGGTTCCGGCGAAGGGTTCGAGACGGTCGAATTTCAGGCGTTCGTTCTTGATGGTGTTCTGCACGCCGGCTTTTTTCATATTTTCCAGAATGGTCAACTCGAATTGCCCGTTGCCCTTTTCCTGCTCGGCTTCGAGTTCGGACTGCGGACGGTCGATGTCGGTGGAGAGCACACGATGGGGCGAGAGGCTTTCGACCGTGAACGGACCGGTTACCCGGATGCGTTTGTTGTCTTCGTACGGTTGATCGAAAAGGTATTCATAATCGGCGTTTTTCTGGATGCAATCATCGATCTCTTTTTGCCGGTCCAACCGCAATGACCACCAACGTTTATGCAACTCTTTTGCTTCTTTCGACCATTTCTCTTCTGTAGTACGCGGGATTTCCCATTCCTCCCACTTTAGTTTGAGTTCTTGATTCAACGCTTCCCGCACCGGCTCCATTTTTTGTTGCCATTTGTCGTAGATCACATCGATCTCTTCATTATTCGCGATGGCTTTCAGCGTGATGTGTGGAACCCGCTTATACACGAATCCCTTTTTGATATCGTTGAAGGTTTCCCGCTGCGGTGGGATTTTCCCCGTGATTTCCATTTCTTTTTGTAAACCATCTTGTGAGTCGGAGAGAAAATAGTAAGGAAATTTTGCGGACATCAAGCGGGTTCGCGCCAGCGCCAGGGCTACGCGGCTGGTGTCGGTTGTGATCCAGCGCCTGCCCCATTGTTCGGCGACGTAAGCGGTGGTGCCGCTGCCGCAGGTGGGATCGAGTACAAGATCGCCGGGATCGGTGGACATAAGTATGCAACGTTCAACTGTTTTATTATCAGTTTGTACTACATATTTTTTTGGATCAGTTCTACTCTGTATTCCCCATGTATCACTCCAAAAATTATTTTTAGGATATGCTTTAAAATCCTCTAAATAACGTATATATGCGAGTGAATTACCTTCAATATACAATCGATTTGAATCATTAATTCTTTTAAAACCATCATTATTTGTTTTCCAAAAACCATTTCTAGGTTTAAATTCTTTGCCATTAAAACTTACAGAAAAGGAACTTCTTTCTCCACCACTTTGAGAGACTAGTGGGCTTGGACGAAATATTTTTGCACCTTCAGGAATTTTGCCTTTGTTTTTCTTAACAATTTCTTTAAATGAGGATCTTTCACCATTTTTCAATTCAACTTTTGTGTATTTCTTTCCACCGGTTTTCCCAACCTGTTTATCTGAAAAAAGTTGCCGATATTTTACAAATTTCTTATTCTTGCAATACCATAATACATAATCACAAATATTTGGAAGCAATTCACTGGTTTGACTACTAGTTGTTACAAACGGTATTAATGATACATAATTATCCCCACCAAAAACTTCATCAAGTAAACATCGAACAATGTGCACATTCTCATCCCCAATCTGAACAAACACACTCCCCGTCTCGGTCAGTAACTCCCGCGCAACCACCAACAGATCGCGCAGATAGGAGAGATAGGAATGAATCCCATTCTTCCAGGTGTCGCGGAAGGCTTGAATCTGTTCCGGCTGGCGGGTGACGTCTTCCGCTTTGCCGTCCTTCACGTCGCGCTTGCGAGTGCTTATCTGCCAATTCGAGTTGAATTTGATCCCATACGGCGGATCGAGATAGATCATCTGCACTTTGCCTTTGAGCCCTTCCTTTTCGGCGAGGCTGGTCATGACGTAGAGCGAGTCGCCCAAAATCATGCGGTTGGACCAATTCATTTCATGGCTGTAGAAGTCAATTCGATCTTCGAAATCGTCAATACCGTTAAAATCATCGAATAACGTCATTTGCAAGTCGGTTTGCTTTTTTGCCTGCGCGCGCACGTTTTCGATTAAGGCGTGGGGATGGATTTTTTCCTGAATGTAGATGGGAACCGCTTCCACTTCCAGCGGATGTTCGTCCTGGTCGTCCTTGCCCTTCCAGACGAGTTGCGGATCAAGATCGGTATTGCGGGGATAGCGGATTTTTTTCGGTTGTTTCTCGTCATCGATGACGAAATCCCGCAGTTCTTCGGTGGGGATGTTGGCGCGTTTGTCTTTGTGTGTGATTGTTTGAACGGGAATGGTTTTTGAATTCTTTTTTTTGAACATATTCGTTTCCGTTTTTTATAATAAAGTACCAGCGAATTTACGCGTATGCATAATTCCCGGCCTTTAGCATTGAAGGCGGCAATGTAGGCATTTCATCCCAGGTTCGTCCATCCAATTCTCGCCCGTTATTCTTTTTTCTAACGCCGCCCCATTGTTTAAAGAAAAAGGGGACGCCTGCCGATCTGCATTGATCGCGAATATCTTCTACCCATGAAGGGTTCATCGGCCTGGCGCCCGCTCCCGATTCTCCCCCAACAATCACCCAATCGATGCCCTGCAAATCCAGATTGGGAAGCGGTCCAAGAAGCGGCTCCAATGATAAAAATTTTATTGGGGCTTGCGTCTCCCTTAAATGGTCGATTCGAAAAGAATAGTCCATATTTTCCACACTTACGCCCATCCATATATGGGACATCCACGGGAGAACCGGATTGACTTCCAATAATCGTTCCGACCTTTTTGTCAGGATTTGGAAACAATGCCAATCGGCTCTTGCCATCACGTGAAATATTGTTTGGATAAAATCCAATGGCACATCCTCCTGAAAAAGGTCGCTCATCGAATTGACAAAGATTATTTGTGGTTTTTTCCAATGTAGAGGAATTTCAACGGCATGGGGATGAAGCGTTAATCGAAAACCGTTCACGTAATTGGGTTGCCCCATTGCTTGAAGTCGAAGCGAGATTCTCTCCGCGTAGCAATGCTTACAACCCGGGCTGATTTTTGTACATCCCGTAATTGGATTCCAGGTCGATTGCGTCCATTCGATTTGAGAATTAAAAGCCATTTATTAAAACCTTCCTAAAATATCCTGCGCAATTTTAATCGCTGTCGGCGCTCCTTTTTCATTGCTTGCGGCAAAGCATAATAGATAGAGTGGATTATTTTTTGAATTTTTCAAGATGAGAGGATTCTCGGCGACTCCCGGAAAAATGGATTTCAAGCGGTTTAAAAAAAATTCTTGAATGGAAGAGAAATCAGCGATTTTTTCTGTACGATGTAACGGTCCAAATAAGGTGTCTTGTTCTTTGTCTTCATAAAAAGATTGATACCAATCCGAGGCGCCAAAGATTTTATCTAATTTGTTTCTCCATGCCTCATTGATGTTGCCATCTTTTTTCAACAATCGGTTTACTCCGATTCCAAGCGGGAAAAGATACCATACATCAATTGCTTTTGTTTCTGCAATCGCTTTCATTGTATCCCAATGCACTTCCATACCGTATGGATCTAAAAACAGGACGGCGCGATTTTTCTTCCAATTTACTTTTTTACAAAAATCTTTTAGATATTGATTTGCCTCAGAGTTCACAATGATAATGCGATTTTTCAGAAGAGGAAAATCCGTTTTTAATTTTGCCAATTCCTGACACCGAGCTGCATCTTTTTCAATAAAAATATATTGGTCAAATTTTGGCTCAACCTGAAGTGCAATACGCGCCGAACCTTGAAGGAATTCTTGCGAATCCTTTTCATCAAAATCAAGCAAACAAAATCCTTCATGGTATTCCTCTTTTTTAAGAATTCTATACCCAGTTCCCGCAAAAGCATCGATATAGGAAAAGATGAAATTCTTCTTGTTCATGATCGTGGCATATGCGACGAGGTATTTCCTCAATCGTTCCAATTTATCCGCAGTCCAATTACCGCCGAATTGATGAATTTCATCCATTATGAATACCCCCTTCGTTGGTGATAATACATTATTTTACATCAATACGATATCGGATGATATGTTTCGCATTCCACGGATCATCGATTTCCATAAAATCCCATTTCCCGAATCCCCCGTGATTGTTGACCGCCGGAACCCATAGATTTTTGGCAGTGGCTACCTTAATTTCCTTATCCTTGCGCTTCTGCCCGGTCACTTCGAGAATGAGATTGAGCAATTCCCCATTCTGCAAGCGAACCTTGGCGATGAAATCAGGAATGTAATTGTGTTCCTTGCCGTTAAAGGTGTATGGAATCGTGAATCCGAGATTGTGGTTTTTGATGTAGACTTCCACTTCGTCCATTTCTTCCAGCGTTACCGCCATTTTCTGTTCCCACGATTCCGTATCGGCCACGACATAATTCACGTGGCATTTATCCGGACGGGTATCGTAGACTGGTTTGGCGGTGTCGAAATCGATATAGCGGGATGAACCTTCGGTGTCGTACGGATAAAGAATCGGTTTCAAAACTTTTTCTTCCTTCACCGCTTTGACGATGGAATTGTAGATTTTCTCCGCCGATTGATGCGCGTTTTCCACCAATAACAGCATTTGCGGAAAGGTGTTGTCCTTGCAGACGAGACAGTTCCCCAACCATTGTTTTGCGATCTCCAAAATATCGGGAAACAGCCAGGCTTGCACTTCGGAAATGGATAAATCGTTGCTGTCCGAACTCTCGCCGTTGCCATCCGCGCGAAAATATTTTTCCAATACCAATTTTGCCAGACGAAACGCGACTTGCTGCAATCGACGCTCCCGCAAACTTGCAATCGTATGCAAACTCGATTCCCCCACAATCGGTTTGTTCTCCGTCCACGATGGCACGTCTTCCGTCGACAGCGTAAAAGTGGATTCCTGATCGAACGTCGCCGTCAATCGTTCCCGTTTCACGTCATAGCGGTATCCCATCAAGCGCGGATAGCGAATCTCGCAATCGCTCCGTTCCTCCAGCGCGCGGACGCGAGACGGTTTCGCGCCGCCTGTGACCGTGGTCGTCGAACCGGCGCAGGGAATGAACGAAAACGGCACGCCGTACACTTCCGCATATTCGGTGGGAAACGATTCCAGCTCCACGCTCTTTCCATTCACGTTAAAGACGCGATTTTCCAGCGAATAACTGATCCGGCGCAATCCCCGTCCCACCACCTGCTCGCATAACAGCTGCGTGCCGAACGCGCGCACGCCCAAAATATGCGTAACCGTGTTCGCATCCCATCCTTCCGTAAGCATGGAAACGGACACCACGCACTTGATTTGTTCTCCCAACCTGCCGGGCTTGCCGACCGTGTTCATCACTTCCCGCAATAGGTCCTCATCCGTGAGTTTCTCCACATCGCGGCCGGGAAAACGTTGCAGATATTCCGCTTTAAACTGCTCGATTTCCTGCGAAGCGATTTTCTTGAATTCCTTGCTCATCGCTTCCTCGGAATCCAGCTGCTCGCTGTCGATTAAAATCGTATTCGGCCGCGGTTTCCATCGCCCGTTTTCCTCATTACTAAAAATCGCCAGTTCGCCGGGAACGATGACGCTGGAACCATCCTTCAAAGGCTTTTCCCAACCGGAAATGTAGTTATACACCATCTTCGAAACGTTGGTGTTATTGCAGACCACGATAAAAACCGGTGGGGTGATTCCACGCGCTTCATTGTCTTTCTGTTCCGCTTCCCACAGCCGATAATATTTTTCGTAATTGTCGTACAGGCTTTTCAATGCGCCTTCCAATTGTTTCGGAAGTTTGGGTTCTTCGCTCACCGCTTCGGTTTTGCGCCCCTTTTTGGGTAGATCGTTCTTGATGCGAATCCACAAATCGCGGTAAGTGGGTTGATCGCCGGTCACGGCGTCGTCCGCAACCGGCACGCGCGGAACCTTCACGATCCCGCTTTCGATCGCGTCGATCAACGAGAAATCGGAAACCACCCACGGAAAAAGCGTTCCCTCTTTATAACCCGATCCGCGAAGAAAGAAGGGGGTGGCGGAAAGATCGTAAACCATTCTCACGCCGATCTTTTCCTTCACCGCCTCGATGCCGGAAATCCAGATCCGTGCTTCCTCATTCCGCTTTTCCGCTTCCTTCCGTTCATCCCCTTTCAGTTTCACCTTTTCATCTTCCACCCGATGCCGATAACAATGATGGGCTTCGTCATTGATCACGATTACGTTCTTCTTATTCCCCAAATCCCGGCAGACACGTCGAACCATTTGGCCGGGAGATTCAAGATTGACGCCTGTTTCCGCCTGCCCGGAAATCTTCTTCGTGAGTTTGCTGCCTTCCCCCTTTTCCCGCTGTTTGAATTGATGAAAGTTGGTAATGACGATCTTGGCTTTCCCCAATTCATCCATGTTGTATTTCGGAATAATATCGTGTTTGCAATAGTAGTTATTGGGATCGTTCGGAAGCAGCACCCGCAAACGGTCGCGAATCGTGATGCCGGGCGAGATAATCAAAAACGCATCGGAAAACCGCCGATCCTGCGTATAAGCAATTTTATTGAGCGTCTGCCAGGCGATCATCATCGCCATCACAACGGTTTTACCGCTGCCCGTCGCCATTTTGAACGCGATTCGATACAGCAAGGGATTGGCTTCGCTATTCCCTTCCTGAATTTCGTTTCGGATAGCCACATCATGTTTCGGCGCCACTTCGGCGACGTAAATCACCGTTTCCAGCGCTTCGATTTGACAAAAGAAAAGCCGGTGTTCCCGTTCCGGATTCTTCCAATACTCCAACAGCCGACGAGTCGTTTTGGTTATGCCGTAATACCCCCCTTCCCGCCACTGAATGACTTTGGAGCGGATCAGATTAATGAAATCATTCTCTCGCACCCGTTCCTGAGTCCATTCCGTCTCAAATAATGTCTGCTGCAATCCTTTTTTCTTCGCGCGGGGAACCGGAATAAAGTAGGAACTGATCCGGCGGGATTCGATGATTTCGTTGGTGATCCCTTCCTCGTCAAACTTGAAGTGACGTTGTGGTTCTGCGAAGGGAGAATTGATGATCGGATTTTCGATAACGACCTGTTTCATGGCAAAATCCCTTATCGTAAACGTTGATCCTACCCAAAGGAAGAAATAATCCCTATTTCAAAACAGCCTGCTCTTCAAAAACAATTTCGTACCACAGCGAAGGCTGTGAACTTATCAAATCGATTACGGCTTCGTTCTCCGGATTGGCAGAAACGGCCGCCTCGAGTTCCCGCGTCCGCGCTCCCCATTCGTCCAACGCATGAATGCGCGGATGGTTTTCCGTATTGGCAAAAGTCAGACGCAGCGGAATCGGTTCCACCAGCGGCGGCCCTTCGCCCCAATTTCTGCCGACCGATTGCTGATTCTCATCCGTCCATTGCATCCCTTGATTTTCCGCATAACCGGTCGCCGTCAACAACCAACGCGATCCGTGTTCCTCCGATCGCATGGAGGTCAACAGCACATTCGCCCAATCCTGCCTTGTCTTTCCGATTTCCAAACGGACTCCGTTTCCGAGATCGAAGTTCCGTTGATCCACAAAGCCGACAAAACCTTTGGTCTTTTCGGCGCGAATCAGCGCATAGGATTTATCGGCCGCGCTGTTATCCCAAACCAATTCGCCGGTGTCCGATTCCAACCGGCGGCGTGAGCCGGAAACGGATGGATTTGCCTCCGGTTCCGGATGATCGCCGTATGCAATTGCGGTTCGATGAAGATAGGGCGCCGCGCCGGGAAGGTTCGTGATTTGGTTGTTGATATTCCACAAACTCCCTCCCCGCTCCGTCAACACGTCGACAAACCGGTCCCGGCTCATCCCGCCGATGATCGCGTCGTTTGCCGGCGAGACATCCCCTCGCAAATACATGTTGGCGGCGGCGGCCATGGCCAGCATTTTGGGCGTATGGCCGGCGATGTCGAAGAAGTTGTTGATTGATTTCCGCTCATAATTGTCGCTATGGCTGTAGGCGAAAAAATAAATCCCGTCCCAATCCTGCAACGCGGCATAGGCGCAGAGAAGAGGAACCACTTCGGAACAATAGGTATTCGGCGCGGGATGATTGTATTCGGAAACGGTGTAAGCCCGGTCCGCCACGCGCGCAAGCATCAGGCGTTCCAGCGGATTGTCCGAGGCGTTGAGAATCGACAGGTTTCTAACGAACCAGTTGTTCGAATCCCACGCCCTGCCGGGAAAAACCGGATGCTGCCAATAGGCGTGATGATCGATAAAATCGCATTCCATTTGCGCCACATAGGTTCCAAATCCCAATTGCGTTCCGCCGATGAGCGATTTGACGCCGAGATTGTTTTTCAGATACTCAACCATGTCACGATAATATTCCGTTTCCCGTTCGACGAGAAAACCCATCCAGTCCCGCTTGGCGGCTTGGCCTTTTTTGCCGTACTCATTGCGCAAAATCACGGAAACCGATTCGTCCCTGAGTGTTTCGTTTTCCGCAAGCCCTTCCGGACTCCCAACGATCATGGAGGGGCGGGCAATCCAAAGAATTCCGAGTTCGTCGCCCAGATCGCTGATATTCAAGCGAACATTCCGGTCGGATTGAGACGGCGCGAAGACCAATTCATACAATTTCCATTCTCTTGTCGCATCGATCTCGGCGGAATGATCCAACGCCGTCCATGGCGAATGATTCATTTGCATGCCGATGCTGATATCCCGGGTTCGGTCGGCTCGCATCCATACTTGAAAACGATAGGTTCCTCCTTTTTCGGAAGAAAGGCCGGGATAGAACAGCTGCACGTGCCAGCCCTGGCTGCCCGTCGCCGTGGTTGTGATTTTTAAACAATCCTCTCCATCCGGCCCCTCCCGCACGATTTCTTTTGTTCCTTTTCCTTCCTCGATTTGCTGGAACGTCCAACCGTCAAGCGGAGAGACGAGTTGTTCGTTTCCCAGGCCGCTTACATTGGTTTTCCATGCCTCGCGCAACGTCTCGGTTGCGCCATATTTATTGCGTAAAAATGCGTTCCAATCCGTTTGGAGCGATTCGAGATAGAGAGGCGGCATCCGGTCGAGGTCGCCGCCATTCCATTTGTTCACGAGTCCGCTTTCGTTGTTGATTTCAATAAAGGCTACGGCCGGCTCCTCCACATAGCGCGTGTGCGTATACGGATTTGTATGCGTCAACAAGTCGCGCGCATAGTTTTTTTGCAACTCGATCAGGCGGGGATGGTAATGATCCGGTCCTTTATCGTAACCGGGAAGTTTATCCGCGTCGGGCAGCCCATCCGCTTCGACTGTTTTTCGCCCCACTTTGAGATTGATATTGGCGTAAATTCCATTCAGTTTGAGTTGGTGGATGAAATAATCCAGACGGTCCAGGCGTTCCGCATCCAACCATTGTTTTTCCGGCGTATTCGACTGCCATATTCCTCGCGGCGAACGGCTGGTGTCCAAATGATGAAAACGGACGCAATTGATCCCGAATTTCGCCATGCGCGCGGCCACTTTTTCCGCCTGTTCGTGGCTGGGGAAATTCCCGTCGAAGGCCGTATTCACTCCCAAAACGCGAAACCGCTTTCCCGCGCCGTCGACGAAGCGCCCGTTTTCAATGCGGACGAAACCGTTTTTTCCGGCAGGTTTTTCCAAAAGGTGGTTCACGTTGGTGATGCTGTCGCTTCCGTCATCCCAGGGTAAGGAAAACGGGAGGAGTTCGCCGGCAAATGGTCCGTTCCCACCGATGAACAGAATGAATAGGAAATAGAGATGGCTCAGACGATTGCGCATAATGGTTCTCCTTTGATCTTCGTCATTTCCAATGAGAATGTTCCGCTATAGAGTACACGACTTTTCCTGTGCGGTCAGCGGGATTGGGACGAATCCACCATCCGGCAATTTCTTCATTTTTCTGGAAAACAACCGGCCTTTTTTTCCTTGTCGCCAAAGGAAGGCATGGATGTGATTGTGACATAACCTTTTGATTTATATTGAGATAAGTTATAGGGAACGAAATGGCATATCTGTTGCGCTTATTGGGATCAAGTCAAAGAGTATGGAGGACATTCATGGGTAATGTAATTACGCTGCCACATCAAGAGAGCCGAATCAGTTACGCGGATCGTTTACAAACCGTCGGTGAAAATTGGACCTTACGGGAAAAAAAGTTGATTGATGAAGCCGAATTCATCGAGGCCATGATTCTGGTGTTGGACGACGTCCGTCTGCAAAATATTCAGAATAGGGATTACGGCATGATGGATATTATCACGGACGAAATTGTTCAATATCAGCAGCGCCTGGACAACCTGCAAGAGTCACTCAGCCGCTTGCGAGTGGAATATGCCGCGTCGGAATGCCATCTCGCCAATTGAAACCTTAAGAATAAGAAAATTACGTGGTTTGATTATCTCCTGATTTTGTTTCCGTATTCATTCCTTTCTGTCTTCCTCTTTCCCTTCCCCCATCATGGACGTAAAGATTATAGGGGTTATATGGAATTTCCGTTTGCACTACGATGAAGATGCGGATTTCTCTGTATGAATAACCGGAATAAATCAAATTTGTTAAAAGCCAAAAAAGATTGCCGGATCAAATCGTTGGTTACGGATTGTTGAGTATTCGTGGAGGTTATGATGAAGTGGACATGGTTTTGCATAGCCGGGATTCTTCTTTTTATCCCTCTCCTTTCGGATGGGCGTTTGATGGAATTGGAAATCCTCGAAGAGAGACCGTTCGCGAATGGGGAATCGTTCGGAGAGAAAGGTCCATACGAAATATTAATCGCCCGCGCCTCTTTTGCCGCCGATCCAACCGCGCCCGCGAATCAAGCGATCATCGATTTGGATAAAGCGCCGAAAGATGAGCGAAAACTGGTGCATTACTATGCGGATGTTTGCATTCTCAAGCCGGTTGCTATGGAAAAAGGGAATGGCGTCATTCTGTATGATGTCAATAATCGGGGCAATAAATTAGCCCTGCGTTTCTTTAACGACGCCCCAGGCAATGCCAACGAATTGGATCATGCGGGAAACGGATTTCTCATGCGGCATGGCTATACCGTCGTTTGGTGTGGGTGGATCGCCGAAATCCGTCCCGGCGACAGCCTGATGCGTTTGCACGCGCCGGTCGCAACCGACGAAAATCAGGACATCACCGGCCTGATTCGAACCGAAATCGTCACGAATACGCCGACGACCGTCATGCCGGTAAAATGGAACGATGTTCATGGATCATACGAACCGACGGAAACGGGATTAAAAGAAGCGGTTCTCACCTGGCGTCTGCGCGAATCCGATATGCGCATTCCCATCCCGCGGGATCAGTGGAATCTGGAGGTTATTGCGTCGGAAAAAGTGGAAGAAACGCAGATATTGCCTTTACTCAACCTGCATATTCCCGCCGGTTTTCGTCCGGGATATATCTATGAACTGATTTATGAAGGGAAAGGTCCCATCGTCCAAGGCCTTGGTTTTGCCGTGATGAGAGATCTGATTTCCTGGCTGCGCGCGAGCGTGGATCAGCATAATCCATTGTTGGTGCAGGAGGGGCAGATCGGGATTCAACTTGCCTATGCCTTCGGCATTTCACAAAGCGGGCGATTTTTAAGAGATTTCCTCTACCAAGGCTTCAATGCGGACGAAGACGGCCAACGCGTATTCGATGCCATCATGCCGACCGTCGCCGGCGGGGGACGCGGCAGTTTCAATCACCGCTTTGCCGAACCGACCTGGACCAACATGCAGCATCTCGGTCACTCGTATCCCGCCGATCGCTTTCCGTTTACATACACGGACGCCACGGATCCGTTTTCCGGAAAAGTAGACGGGCTTCTACGCCAGTCCGTGAAAACGAACACGGCGCCGAAAATCTTTCAGGTCGACAGCTCCGCCGAATATTGGAGCCGCAGCGGCTCCCTCTCGCATACGGATCCATCCGGAACCGCGGATGCGCTGGTTCCGGAAAATGTACGTTTCTATTTGATGGCGGGTTCCCAACACGGTTACGGAGCATTTCCTCCCAAACAAGGCATCGAACAACACCCGACCAATCCGCTCGATTACCGACCGATTTTGCGAGCGTTGCTGGTCGCGCTCGATCAGTGGACGCGGGAAGGCAAAAATCCTCCTCCCAGCCTTTACCCCCGCATCGACAGCGCGACGCTGGTGGATTGGAAACAAAAGAGTGTTGGTTTTCCCTATCTTCCGGGAACGAGATTCCCCGAAGTGATCCAACAACCCGGTTGGTTCGATTACGGTCCGGAATTTGAGTTCTCCGGCATCGTTTCGATACAACCCCCGGTTTCCAAAGGCGTGTATAAAGTGTTGGTTCCTAAAACGGACGAAGATGGAAACGATAGTGCGGGTATTCGCCTGCCGGAAATTGCCGTTCCGATCGGAACGTACACGGGCTGGAACCTACGCTGCGCATCCGCCGGCGCGGAAAATGAACTTGTCGATCTGGCCGGTTCCTTCATCCCGTTCGCAAAAACGAAAGTGGAACGGGAAAAAACCGGGGATCCGCGGCTTTCGCTCGAAGAGCGATACAAAACCTTTGACGAGTATGTGAATCGGTTTCAATCTGCCGCAAATCAGCTCGTTGCCGATCGATATTTGCTCATCGATGATGCCAACAAATTGATAGCCGATTGTGAGCGGTTTAAAGAATTTTTTAACGGAAATTGACGCCTCTTCCCATTCTATCTCATAGAGTCGGCGACGAATTATGTCAATTCGCTCATCATTCATGCAGGAACTATTCAACCATCCCATCCTGTGTTACTATGTGGTAAAACGCCATCTGTTGAGAAAGGTAACAACATGAAACGCATTATTTTGTTATTCATCGGCTTTATGATTGTGGCGCAATCCGGCGCATGGGCGGAAGATATCTATTGCCGCTACAAATTGATCGATGCCGTGCATTACGGCAAAGTGGAGGGGCAAATCATCCACGAATGGAGCGCGGCGCCATGGAACGGCGGCGTGGAAACGGGACACACGGTTCCGCTCGACAACGTCAAATTCCTGCATCCCAGCGAGCCCACGATCATCATCGGCATTTCCGGTTCGTATAAGGAAGCGTGGGAAGGGAAAACGCCGTTCAAGACCATTCGCTGGTTTTTAAAGCCTCCGACCAGCGCCGCCTCGCCGGGAGAGGCCATCGAACTACCGGCGGCGCTAGATGAACTGCAAGTCGAAACGGAGCTGGTGGTCATCATCGGCAAAACCGTAAAGAACGCCGATTTGGAGGAAGCGAAAGAAGCCATTTTCGGCTATACCATCGGCAACGATATCGTAGGCTCCGTCGATTCCTATCACAAACTGGCGGGGGAGCCGGCGGACCAGGTGGAAACCTTGCTAGGACCCGCCTTGAAACACGGCGATAAATTCTCTCCCTACGGCCCCTTCATTTATCGCGGCGTGGATTGGCGCAATCGCGAACGGGTCCTGGTGGTGAAAAACGAGGAAAAGGGGAAGAAAGAAATCTATCGTCACAATACGTCCAATATGATTTTTCCACCGGAAAAGATCGTCAGCGACTTGTCGCGCGTGTTTACGCTGAATCCCGGCGACGTCATTATGACCGGGACCACCGCCGCCCTGCCGGCGCACGCGGGCGATGTGATGGAAGTGTCCGTCGAAGGATTGGGAACCATTATCAATTCCGTCGTTGCGTCAAAATAAAAGCGTATCGCCGGCATCCTGTCGGCTTTTCCTGCGATGCCGCCGAGACCGCGGCGTTGCGTTTTCCCTCTTTTATTGGAATCAAATGATCCGCTGGTTTTGCATAAAATCATCCGCCGTCGAAACCACCCCCGGAGCGGAACGTAACATCTCCGGCGCTCTTCAAACCATTGGAGGAGCTATAGGGGATGCCGCGAAATCCGCTTTGCACGACGATGCCGTCCGGACCGCTGCCGATCAAGGCGAATTCTCCCGTCGTTAACGGTCGAACCGCTCCCTGCCTTCCCTGATTGGCGGGTTGATATGCGTCGATATTATGATTATGGGGCGGCCAGGCGTCGGTGCAGCGCGGATCGTTATCCACGTAAGTATAGGTATCGAGTTGTCCGGTCCACGTTTCACTCTCCGCCACTCGTTTCGGTTCGAGCAAAAACGGGTCCTGAGGAATGGACGCGATATACGAGACCGGCGTCGTCAAGGGCGCCATGACGTCCCGCATCAGCCGCGTCGGTTTTTGCGGATTGGCGATGTTGCCGAAATAGCGATCGAGCAATTCCAGGCAGATGGCCCCATCGTCATCCCAAATATCGATCAACAGAAAACCGCGTTCGATGCGAAACGATTCAACGGCGATCCCCAAATTCTTTGTGTCGGCCATGGAACGGGCGACTTTGGCGCGAGTTTGGGCGTTGAGAAAATTCGGCACGGCAATCGCCGCCAGAATTCCGATGATCGCGACAACGATGAGCAACTCGATCAGAGTAAATGCGTATTTCACAATAGGATTTGCCTCCATGCGGTTGAAACAAATTTTTGACATTATAATAAAGTTAAAGACAATTTTCCAGGACAAGGATGGCTGTGGTGATTTCAACAGTCGATTTTCCATCACCTATATCAATCCCCATTCTGAGAGTACACTGGGCTTGTAGGACAGATTGGATGTCAACAATTAATTGCCAATGAGGTAAACAATTATAATGCCCCATCTTTCTTTCAAAACAACCGATCGCCGCACTTTTTTAAAGACGACCGTCGCTGCAGCCGGAACGGTTTTGACGATGGAAATGGCCGGAGCGGCGGCTCATGCGGATTCCATTCGCTGGGCGTTTCTATCCGATACCCACGTTCCTCTCGATCCCACCAACGAATATCGTGGTTTTCGTCCGTACGACAACATGCAGACGATTGTTCCCGAAATCCTCGCCGCCAATCCCGAAGGCGTCGTCATCACCGGCGATCTCGCGCGGCTGGAAGGATTTCCCGGCGATTACGCCAATCTGAAACGTTTCCTCGATACGCTCGCGGAAAAAATGCCGGTCTGCCTGGCGCTCGGCAATCACGACGATCGCCAAAATTTTTTGAATTATTTTGAAACTTTGCCTGTAAACCGACAGCTGGTTTCCGGAAAATATGTATTGGAAGTGGCGCGACAGCAGGCGCGTTTCCTCATCCTCGATTCGAACATGTACACCAACCGAGTCGCCGGGTTGTTGGGCAAGGCGCAACGCTTATGGTTGGAAGATTATCTGCAGAATCTCGACGATGTTCCCGTTCTGCTGTTTCTGCATCATACGTTATCGGACAATGACGGAGATTTGATGGACGTCGAACGTCTCTTTCGCATCATCCGGCCCATTCGCCGCGTCAAGGCGATCGTGTACGGGCACTCGCACGAATATCGTTTCGACCGGATCGAGGGCATCCATCTGATCAATCTGCCGGCGGTGGGCTACAACTTCAACGATAAGGATCCCATCGGCTGGGTGGAAGCGAAATTGGCTTCCGGCGGAGGCGATTTTACACTCCACGCCATCGGCGGGAATATGCAGGACGACGGCAAAACGACATCGCTGGACTGGCGAGCATGAAAATGACACACAAATATTTTCAATCCGGTTTCATCTGAAAAATACTGCAATGAGATTTTCCACAGACGTACACGATATCCATTACTTCCCCCACCATCGGCTGTTATCAATAGTTCTTTTGCTTTTGGATAATATTCTTTTCCCATTTTGTTCCACCAACGACGAATATTTTCGACTGCAAATTCTGATGTATCATGATCGGTACCTACATTCACCCAACCTTTATCTGCCCAAAGCCGCCTGGCTCGTTCATCTGGAACGGACTTGAGTGATATGTATTTCTTTCGAGCCTCATGCAAAATAGAAAAAATGAAAGAATTTTTATCAAAAAAGAGGTGAAGGTATTGAAAGAAGCCTCTCATTTAGCTTAAATTGAGAGAGTAAG
>QZKN01000019.1 GCA_003598175.1 Candidatus Omnitrophota bacterium | reverse complement strand
CCCGCCACCAAAATCGGCTTGCCATTCTCCACGCGAAATAATACCGGCTGAAGCACTCCTTTTTCCAGGATTGATTCCGCCAGGTTATTTAATTTCTGCGAATCGAAAAAATGGCGCGGCTGATTCGCGTCTGTTTGCATCCGTTCGATGGGAATCTCATACAATTTCCTCACCCGATAGGTGATTTTTTTCCCGCGCTGCGCGGGATCATTTTCATCCGCCGAAAAAAGGACGTCATCGAAGAGTTGTCCGGTTTGATAATTGTTTTTGCTTGATGGTTTGTTCATATTTTGGATCATCGATTTGATTGGTAATGGTTGACAGATTGTGAAAGGAATGAAATGAGAAGGCAAGGGTTTCGAGGGGATTCCATCCACGTGACGGAGAATTAAAATCCTCTTGCTTTTATAATCGATACGCTGGGGATTGCGGCGTTTTCCATGCCGGCGGCGAAAGAGGTTTTTCCCGTCCGGTTTATGGCATGGCAAAATCAACCTTCGGTCGTCCGGGAACGTAACGACGGATAATGCCGATGCTATACAGTCCGTTGGATGGTTCGTAGGGATGCCAATCCGTCGTGCTTGCGCCTTTATACATCATCGCCGGTCCCATCCCCAGAATCACGCCGATGGACTGACGTCGCGGGCCGAAATCGGGATTGATGGTGGGATCGAAATAATTCGGCGCCAATGCCGGCCAATAGCGCTTGTCATATGGATCCCAATGATGTTGAAATTGCGTCAGATTGAATTCCGTCGCTAACAGCTCGGTGGACATCGGCGTGTCCTGAAACGGATCGAGCAGAAATCCTGTCAGATAGGCCACCGGCGTCGTCAACCACCAATTCTGATTTGCGGCGTGAGAATGCGGGGGGTTGTCGTTCAAATCCGCCATATATTGCAGAATCGCCAGTTCCAATGTCCGTTGATCGGCCAACGAACGGGACACTTTGGCCCGGATTTGAGCGTTCATGAAATTCGGCACCGCGATGGCCGCCAAAATTCCGATGATGGCTACGACGATGAGTAATTCGATGAGTGTAAAACCGCGCATAATGAACCTCCCCATACCATTTTGAACTTTCAATTCTCTATGAATTCGAGAACTTTTTACAAATTTCATGGGAAATGCCCTTGTATATAAGTTTGATCCGCCTTCATCCAATTCATATGATCACATGCGGTTTAGTTAAGCATAAATTCTGCTCCAATTATAGGCGAATCCTTATTCAATCCGGTTTTGATCGGTATTTCATGTGAACCTCGGTACATATCGAAAATAATGCAAACGGAAAAAATGTAATGCAATTATTGCTCAGGTTTATTGAGAATGAGGAGGAGCCGGCGGAGGGAGTCATTCGCGACACGCAAAGGATTATGCGGGGGGAGCCACAAAGAATTGGATGAGTATGGTTCATGAAAGATTTTTTTGAGAAGCCGCTCGTTTGAGCGGCTTCTCATTACCAATTGGAAGTTGAATCATTCAAAACGTTCAATACACTTCCCAATGCGGAACCGGCGTGGCGCCGATGAATTCCACTTCCTTGAACACGCCTTCCACCGTGGCGGTTCCCGCGCCGGAACTGGCGCCGGAAGCGCTGACCGCCAGGCCGACATAAACCGGATCCTGCCAATCCACTTCACGTTCACTGAAGAGCACTCGTTCGCCAGTGAAGAAATCGATGTAATAGAGGCTGATCAAATCTCCGACGCGTTGGATTTCCATATGACCGTCTTGAAAATCAAGCGTTTCCAAGGTTCCGGTGCGATCGGGATAGACGTTTCGGATCGGACGCCACTCAAAAGACATCTGCAAATCCGTCCGCACGAAGATCAGCGCATAGGCGGATTGCGGCGTCAGGTCTTCACGGACGACCAAACCGGCTTTCGTCCATGTCGCCGTACTATCAATCGGGAATATTTCGGCGAATGCGCGAATGGTGAAATTGCCCACTGTGCGAACGTAGGCGAAATGGAATTCGTCCAGATGATTCCAAATTTCCCGGCCGCTGGCGATGATCGTATACGAGCCGTCGGTTGCATCATAGGCGGCAGTTCCGGGCGCGCCCACTGCGCCGATGTCCAAATGATTATCGAAAAATCCGATTGGATTTCCCTGAACCAGCGTTGAACTACCCGCGAGATCGTTATTACCGATTCTACCCGTGAAGCGCGCTTCGCCGGTTGTTCCGGCGGGCGGCGTTGCTTCATATGATACGGTTAAATCGCCGGAGAAATCCGCAATATTCCACGTAATGACGCCGTTGCTGAACTGACCGCCGTGACTGATATTGAATACATTCCACCCGGCGGGCGGCGTTTCCGTGACTGTAATCGCTCCAGCCTGTCCAATCAACTGGATTCGGACCGGGATGGGCTTGCCCGGCACATAAATCAGGTCGTCAAAAGCGCGTTCGCCTTTTTGGAATTTGGAGACGCCCGGTTTCGCGGCATGTTCATTGAAAAGCCGATTGATTTCAGCCGGTGATATGGTTCGAGACCAGATTCGTATTTCATCCAATTGCCCGAAAAATCGTTCCGAAGAATAGTTTCCGAAAAGTAATGGTTGCGCCGTGTTATTCACCGCATTTCCCGTAATGGGATTTTTACTGACCAGTACACCGTTGATGTACCCGTTCAAATACGCGCCGTCGTAGGTCATGCTCAGGAACGACCATTCATTTAAAGGCAAGGCCGGACCGTAGGTGATACTGGCTCCAATGCCGACTTGATCCGTAGCAAATCCGAACTGTGGATTGGTCCCCGGATCATTTGTTCGGCCAACGCCCAATTCCAACAGGAAATTCGCCGAGGGGCCTTTACGCACCATCGTTTGGGAGCCTGCCTGTGGTTTGACCCAAACCGCCAAAGAGAATTGATCGGTAAAAACAAAGTTATCACTGAACTGAGTGACTTGAATTACGCTGTTTCCGTCATATTCATACGCCTGATTGGAAAGGCCGGGAACCTGCACGGCGCCTTGCACCGCACCGTGATTTCCATTGCTGCTGGTGTCGTTCGCATTGCCGTCGAACAACCACTCGCCGACGAGCCGATCTCGCATCAAAACCGGCGCAAGAGCATCGTAATCGGCGGCGATTTCTTCCGGCGACAATGTCCGCGCCCAAATGCGGATTTCATCCAGGCGGCCGATAAACACTTCGCTGGAATAATTGCCGAAAAGCAAAGGCTGGCTGGTATTGTTGACGGCGTTGCCGGTAACCACATTTTCCACCGCCAATTCCCCGTTCACGTAGCCGCGAAGTTTTGAACCATCATATGTCATGTTTAGCATAGTCCATTTTCCGAGTGGAATCGGCGGTTCGGCGTACGTGATGCTCGCTCCGATGTTGACTTGATTCGTAGCAAAGCCGAATTGCGGATTGGAGCCACGATCGTTGGTTCTGCCGACGCCCAATTCCAACAGAAAATTTGCGGAGGGACCCTTGCGGATCATGGTTTGGCTGCCTCCCATCACATAGACCCAGCATTCCAGCGTGAAATTCTGCGTAAAATTAAAGTTGCTGCTGAATTGATTGACAGCAATCGACATGGTTCCATCAAATTCGAATGCCTTGCCCAACAGGCCATCCACAACGATGGCGTTGCCAACTCCGTGATTTCCATTACCGCTTGAATCGTTTGCGGTTCCGTCGTTGAAAAGCCACTCGCCGACGAGACCGGTACGATCGGCGCTTTGCGCCGCCGTTGAGATAAACACGATCATCCCAAAGAGAACCAGTTTTCTAACCATTTTCTTTCCTCCCATAGAGTAGGATTCGTTTGCTCTTTCCTGAAGAACAATCGAATTATTTTTATACATTGTTAGTTCATGGAAATCCAGGGATTCTGTGGATTTTTGCAACTGATTTTTATCTATTGATGGGATGAAAAAGTAGAGGGGGCAGGTTTAAAACCTGCCCCTTTTGTCAATCGAATCGATCTAATACAATTCCCACGCCTCCACATCCGTAAACACATCCAATTCCGTTAAAGTAAAATAATCGAATGAAGCGATGGAATAATTCAAGTCGCCCCAGATTTTCGAGAAGAAGCCCACGCGAGTGGGCGTGCGATTTTCCGTGACGGGGACGCCGAGCAATTCCCATGCCCGGCCGTTCATTCTCGCGCTGAAGATCAATTGATTGCCGCGTTTGGTAATCGCCAGGGTGGCTTTGACGTTTCCGGCGTCGACCAGATCGAGCCAATCGAATTCATCGGCGAGGGAATGATAGGTGAGATTCCCCAAACTGCCCACATTCGTCTTTTCCACCCGCAGATCAGAGGCGTAGAATCCGAGCAAGTATTCGTCGCCGCTGACGTTCGTGTCATTGCCCGCGTTGTAAGCAACGAAAATGCCGACGTGATATTGATCCCACGTAAATGTTTCGTCCAACGTGCAAAGCGCCTCGGCGCGCCAATCGCCGGCGGGTAGGTCGGTACGTAGAATCAACGGCGCGCGGCGTCCATTCGCCCATTCGTCGAATTTGTTGTTGACGCCGACCGGATCCACGCTGAAGGTCAAGCGGCCTCCGCTTACTTCGATTTTTACTCTATCCTGATAATTCGTATTCAAAGCGGGGTCGCTGCCGTATTCCACCACCCATGGCGCTTGCAGTGCGCTTCCATTGAAATCATCTTTCCTCGCTGTCGAACCGGGACCACCGAACAGCCACACTTCATTTACAACACTGCCATCTCCCATTACACGTTTCGCCAGCGGCAACCCCACATCCGCCAATCCGTTGAATCGCAGGAAAGTTGCGCCCGCTGGCGGAATGGCCGTGTAAGAAAAATCGGTGGAAGTCGTCGTGGCTGGCAGTTCCCATATAATCTTATTTTCGACAACGCGGCCGCCGTTGCTGATGTCGGTAATTTGAGTACCCTGCGGAATATCTTCCACGACAAACGGTGTGTACGAACCATACAATGCTTCCGCCGATAAATGAACCGGCAGCGGTTGGCTCGGATCGAAGAATCCTTCCTCTGTCAACGTTCGCGTGACTTGCCCGATGCCTCTCACGCGAACCACTTCCATACGACCGATTCCGTCGGGTACATTCGGTCCCGGTATGGCAAGCACGATGGAATGCACGCCGCCGGAGATTTCAAACGGACCTACCGTGTGGAATTCATAAGCGTTGTAAGAAAAATTCGTAGGCAAAAATTCCGCTTTGAATTTGTTATCAACATAGACATCGATCGAACAATTGGCATTGCCCCACATATTCACACTTAAGTTAATCAGAATGACTTGGTCTCCCGGCCCAAAATCGAAGGTATAGCGGAACCAGTCTCCCA
The DNA here is from genome assembly GCA_003598175.1 of Candidatus Omnitrophota bacterium. Classification (GTDB taxonomy): domain Bacteria; phylum Hinthialibacterota; class Hinthialibacteria; order Hinthialibacterales; family Hinthialibacteraceae; genus SURF-12. The sequence continues at coordinate 23,963 of QZKN01000019.1, read as the reverse complement.
CACTGATGTCATCGCCGCCGATGCCTGCATTTGTGTCGCTGGCGCCATGCTCCAATGTAATTTCACCTTGATCACGGTAGTCGCTGAATTCGTAATTCGGGTTATCCCTGGCAATACCGGGATTGGAAAAATAGAAATCAGCGCCTGCCTGAAATACGAATTGAGTATTCACCGCCGGCGTTGCGCCTCCGCCGGGACGTGTATAGGGTACAGTTGCAAGGATTCCATTCATTCCTTGGCAATACCGAACCGCAAATTCCGTACCCGTGGGATAATTTTTACCATCTACCGGACTTCCGCTGAAATCATAATCGATACACTCGCGATATAAATAGGGCAATTTGATCGAAATCGCCGTATCGCCGGCAATCCGTTCTTCTCCTTCGCCGGAATCGACGCTGCCGGAAAATCCGGCCACACGGCTTAAAACCAATCGCGGAGGAACGGCGTTGTACGTCAACGTCAACGATTCACTTTGATTTGTAAACGACCAGATGATATTTCCGCCGGATACGACGCCGCCATTTGAAATATTCGAAACGGACCATCCTTCGGGAATTCCTTCGGTCACCGTCAAACTCGGCAGGTTGCCCGTCACATTAATGGTCAGATTGACCGGAATCGGAGTATTGGCGGTAAAAACCTCCGCGCCGATTGAACGCTCAACCGTTGCGCGATTGGCGGCTAACTCATTGACGACAAAATTATCAACATAAATCAGTCCCGCGGTTCCGCCGTCATGGTTGTATCCCAGTTGGATGTAGCGGGGACTTTCGATATGGGGAAAATTGCGTTCGTCAATCAAAATCCATCCGCCTACTCCACGATCTTTGTACAATAAAAGCACATGATCGCCTGTCACTTCCACCCGCAAGCGATGCGGTGGGGAGCCGACGGGAAGGGTCATATCCCGCGGACCTTCACTGGGCACAGTATCCGCCAGATTGTAATAATGGGTGTTCTTGCGTACGAAATAGTTGAATCGGCTGATACTGTCGCCCGCATTGCAGAACGGCCAAACCGAGAAGCGTCCATTGGTGTTTTCCTGATAGAAAAGGTCAAATTCGTACACGTAATCATTCGGCATCACCATATCCAGCCGGATCCAGTCGTTGTTGCCGCCGGTGGCGTCCCATTCGATGCGGTTGTTGACGGCTTGCATGGTGCCGCCAGTTGCGATGATCCATTCCGGCCAGGACGTGTTGACGTTGGCGTTCGGCGCATTATCAAAATTGTTGCTGTAACTCAATAGATTCTGTGACCGGTAGTTCAATACTAAATTATCGATGTAGATCAAACCTGCAGTCCCGCCGTCATGGTTATATCCCAGCTGGATATAGCGGGGGCTATCGACATGGGGGAAATCCCGTTCGTCGATCAGAATCCATCCGCCCTCGCCGCGGTCTTTGTACAGCAAAGCTACATGGTCGCCGGTTACTTCCACCCGCATACGATGCGGCTTGGAGCCGATGGGAAGGGTCAAATCCCGCGGTCCTTCGCTGGGCACGGTATCCGCCAGGTTGTAATAATGGGTATTCTTCCGCAGGAAATAATTGAATCGAGTGATCCCGTCACCCGGTTTACAAAACGGCCAAAGCGAAAAACGGCCGTTTGTGTTCTCCTGATAGAAAAAGTCGAACTCGAATTGATATTCGTTCGGCACTTCCTGATCCAGACGAATCCAATCGTTGTTACCGCCAGTAGCGTCCCATTCGATGCGGCCATTGACGGCTTGCATGGTTCCACCTGCCGAAATCACTAATTCCGGCCAGGCGGTTTGCACATTGGCGCTGCCGGGATTCTCGAAATCGTTCGAATACTGCACTGCCGCCGTCGCCGTCATGCCGAGGAGGCAGAGAATCATCCCGGATATTAAAAATCCATACTTTCCATACCTATTCATTGTATTTTCCTCCTATAGAAAAGAAATGATTCAAATGAATTAAAAATCTACTCTTTTATACCGTAATGGATTTCAGATTTGAAGGGGGAGTCAGGTTTTTTGTCACCTTCCTTCGCTTCTTAACCACTTATGAACGGAAGGTAAATCTGTATGATGAACTGCAAAGGAATCCAAACCGTGGATAAAAACTCTGGTTCCGCACGGGAATTGTTGCAAGCATCCCTGCTCGGTGATCGCTACGCCTTGGATTGTATGGTGTAATTGAGTTTTTCTATAAATAAAAACAACAGATAAAACCAGTGTTGGTGTTTCAATCGACAGAGTTTTTTGTTTGACTATTTCTGCGGGTTTGCTACGATGGAAAAAAAGGAGATACCATGTCTACACAATTCGTTCTCGAATTTCCTTCCGATTTGCCTGAAGAGGGATTACGCGACTTCGAAGTCAAAGAAAAAGGCAAGCAAACCATTGTTATGGAACTGCTACGGAAAAATGTGATTTCTCAAGGACGAGCCGCTGAGCTTCTGGAGATAGATCGCCATAGATTGTTCGACCTCATGGGAGAGTATCACCTTCCTGTTATCGAGATGTCGTCCGATGAACTACAAGAGGAATTGAGAAAATCCATTGACCTGCCAGGAGTCAACGAATGACAGTAGTTGCGGATACCGGTCCGATTATTTCATTTGCTCGATCCGGGAATGAATACCTACTTCGGCAAATCTTCTCGGATATCCTTATTCCAGAGGCCGTCTATGCGGAGGTGGTGATTAAAGGCAGAGGGAAACCAGGTGTTTCTCTGGTTCAAGGAAGTCCCTGGATTAAGCGGGCAGCAGTCCACGATTCGGCAAAGGTAAACCGGTTGCCGAAAAGTTTAGGTCTTGGCGAACGGGAAGCGATCATACTCGCAAAGGAACGCAACGTATCCCTCTTAATCGATGACCGTGCTGCACGTCGAGAAGCTGAAAAAGGAGGGATTCTATGTTTGGGCTCTCTGCGTGTGCTTAAAGAAGCAAAGGACTCGGGTCTTATCACATCGGTAACACCTGTTGTGATGGCTCTGCGGGAGGCAGGTCTGCGATTGAGCAATGCGCTTTACCTTGATTTTTTGCAGCAGATGGGTGAATGATCCTATTAATTTCTACATGCTTGTCAAACCAACCTCACTAATCGCAAGTTTAAAGGAATCCAAACCGTGGATACAAACTCTGGTTCCGCACGGGAATTGTTGCAAGCATCCCTGCTCGGTGATCGAGACGCATTTGCTTGCATAATCAAACGTTATCAATTTCTGATCGGATCCGTCACATCCAGCATGATTATAAAGAGTGATTTAATCATTGTTCCTGAAGGTCAGGTGGTTTAAATTTAATGCGCCACTTCCCACGTTTCGGATCCGAAGAAATCGATGTTGAAATCGATAATCATGGCGCCTTCCTTTTCGAGCGCGCGACGAACCTGATGTTCCCGTTCGGGCCGGCAATAAAAGAGTACACAGCCGCCGCCGCCCGCGCCGCAGGCCTTGCCGCCGATCGCTCCATTTTCCGTTGCGGCGGAAAAGATGGTTTCGATGGTTTCATTCGTGACGGAGGGATGCAGCCTTTTTTGGCAATCCCAATTGCGGGAAAGAAGTTCGGCAAAGTCTTTCATATTTTCATTCAAAAGCGCCGATTTCATGTCGGACGCGATTTGTTTCATCTCTTCGATCGCGCCGACTGTGAATTCATCTTTATTTTCGAAACGCTCTTTTACCCGGGCGTGAACTTCTCCTGACAGGCGAGACTGGCCGGTGTAGCACAGCACCAGATTTTTCTCCAATTCGAGAATTACATTGCGGGATACGTTCAATTTCGACGAACGTACCTGCTCGCCGCGAAATTCGAGAAAAGAGATCGATCCCATCGCGCTGGCGTAATGATCCTGTTTTCCGCCGAGAATGCCGAGTTCCTCACGCTCAATGCGGCTCGCTTCTTCCGCCAATTCATAGGCAAGAAGATGACGGTCGGCATAGCGGTTCAGCGCCGCCAATAGAGCAACTCCCATCGAAGCCGAGGTTCCCAGGCCGCTGCCGGGCGGAGCAATGGATTGAGTGATAAGTGAAAATCCCTCATCCACTCCCAGCTGGCGAACCGCGGCCTTCACCAGATCGATGTTGCCATCGTATTCGAGATCGCGGATTGTTTTTGCCTGAATGTACAGGTCGAAATCGCTGGAATACAGCGTGATTCCCTTTTGATCCACGACTCCACGTTCCTGTAAAGTCGGATCTGTGCCGGGATCCGGGATTTTTTCTTCGCTGATGGTGACGAACGAATAAATATTGATCGCGGCGTTTACAACGTAACCCGCCGTTTCGCGACAAAAATCCGAAACGTCGGTCCATCCGCCGGCAAAGTCAACGCGTACCGGCGCGCGTGAACGAATTAGTTTTCCAGCCATTCTTCTAACCTCGATTTCATTATATTTTTAATTGAACTGACATGATTGAGGTATCCCAATAAACCAGGAAAGTGCAGATGCGGGCAGGATGCCCGCGTTCCGACTGCTTCATGGTTCGATTTTGGTTCCCAGAACGGCGAGAAACTTCGCCAGCCATTGCGGATGCGCGGGCCAGGCGGGCGCGGTCACCAAATTTCCATCGACGCATGCCTGATCCACGGGAATGGCATTCCAATTCCCGCCTGCGTTGCGGACTTCCGGTCCGACGGCGGGATAGGCGGTGCAGGTTTTTCCTTTTAAAGCATCCGCCGCGGTCAACAGTTGCAAACCATGACAAATCGCGGCAATCGGCTTGTTCGCATCGGCAAAATGTTTGACCATCCTGATCACGGAGTCGTTCAGACGGATATATTCCGGCGCGCGCCCTCCCGGAATGATCAGCGCGTCATAGTCTTCGGGTGAAATTTCACTGAACGTCGCATTCAGCGTGAAATTATGGCCGGGTTTTTCACTGTAGGTTTGATCGCCTTCGAAATCGTGGACGGCGGTTCGCACCACGTCACCCTTCTTTTTATCCGGACAGACGGCATGAACGGCATGGCCGACCATCTGCAGCGCTTGAAAAGGAACCATCACTTCGTAATCTTCGACGAAATCGCCGACCAGCATCAGGATTTTTTTGATACTCATGTCTATTACCTCGTTTCGATTTGTTTGCCTGCATTCGCGTTCCCGATTCCGGAGATGCCGCCGGATATGAGGAATGTCAAGACGTTGGAACTGTCCTGCGACAGCGGCTGAACCTGCGCTTTGGGAAAGAGAAACAGATTTCCCGCAAAATTATAGGACTGGGGGATATAAACGGCAACGTGATCATCGATTCCCAAAAAATCCAGCGAGTCCCGCGTGATGAATCCGATCACTTTCATGTTCGATTCCGGCGAGATCGTCACGATGACCGGTTTGTCGAATTGTTTCTTTTCTCCGACGAAGGCGCCGATCAGGTCTTTGATGGAATTGTACAATATTTTTAGCAGCGGTAGGCGCGCAAAGAGACGATCGGTCAGATCGAACAGTTTTTTTACGAAAAAATTGGACGCAAACGTGCCAATCAGAGTGATTATGGCGATGGTTACGACGAAACCCACGCCGGGAATCGGTTTTTCCATGTCGGGCAACTGAATTTGCAGTAGTCCGTCGATGAACAGAAAAACTCTATACACCGTATAAATTGTGGCCACGATCGGAACCAAAATCAGCAGTCCTTTAAAAAAATTATGGCTTAATACATTCATCACACGCCTCCCTGAAATGATGGTTTTCTCCCCATATCATTGGTGAGAAAATCTCTTGTGTAAACGCCAATCCGGCGGAAAACAGGAAGAATCTGTCACGCGCCGGTTTGAAATTGTTTGTAACATGACGGCATTTGGTTGATTGGATTATCAAGAAGATTTATACTCCTTTCAAGAAAAGATAGGCGATTGTACTGTCCGTTGGGAACGAGTAGGATGGACAATAACGTTCCCACCGCGAAGGATCGGGTATCGTTACTTTAGTGTGTATTTATCGTTTGTTGAGTGGTTTGCATACAACATTCAAAGCAAGGCGAAGGAACATGAGAGTATTGGGGACACGAATCGGTCTGACTTGCATGGCCTTAATCTATTCCTTAACCGCTTATGGGCAAGGCGATTGGGCCATTTTTGAGACCTTTTCACGAAACGCTCCCGCCGTGTATTCCATCAGCGTCGAAATTCCGCAGGAACATATCATAAAAAGCTACGAAGATTCCATCAAACGGCTGAACGAATATCAGGAGAATCTGACGGAAGACATCTTCGGTGGAAGTGGGAAAAATGCAGGGAACTCCATGCTTTTCGAAAACATGATCAACCGTATCGAGAAGCATCTTAAAATCTATGTAAACCAACTGATGTCGAATAATTATTTACGAGGAGCGGGATTTGCCATCGACAACGAACATCTGGTGACGCTCAGCACTGTCGTACGAAGCGCTACGCTTGGCGGGGAGATCACCCTCATGGACGATCACAGCCAACGATTGAAGGCGAATCTCCTCGGATTGGACGAAACAACGGGAATCGCGGTGTTGAAAGTGGAGGATGCGTCTTTTTCAACGTATGTGGACGTGACTCGAATTTCTGGGATGTTGCCGATTGCCTCGTATATCATGACCATCCAGCGTCCTTATGATCTTCACGCTTCTCCATTTTCCGGGATGATCGGCGGTTATTATCGAACGGTGGGCTTATTCGAGTACGAACGGTATATCCAGGCGGATCTACCCCTTTTTCCCGGCAACGACGGCGCACCCGTTTTCAGTCCGTCCGGCCAATTGATCGGAATGCTGGCCACGGAATATCATCGGGAAGGTTGGCCGGGAATTTCGTTCATTATTCCCGGCGACATGGTATTGGATTCCGCCCGCGAAATCATCGCGAACGGAACCATCGAGCATGGATGGATCCCCGGGATTGAATTCAAGCAGGACATTTCCGGCATCATCATTGAAAAATTGGAAGAAACCAGTCCTGCAAAAATGGCCGGATTGCAGAAAGGAGATATCATTACCGGATTCAACGGCCAAAGGGTCAATCAGGGAGTGGATCTCATTTATTATATTTTAAACGCCAGGCCGAACGAACTTGTACAAGTGGAAATTCAAAGAGGGACGCAGAGAATCGTCATTCCCATAAAAACGAGCAAACGTACCGAAGGATAAAGGTTTTGTTCATATTGCATTGCTTTTCCATTCTCAATCGGTATTGCGTATTGATTTGTCTGATTCCGCTATTCTTTTCCAGCCAGGTATACAGTCAGGAATCTTCTCATTCGTTTTCCACTCTTCTTTCCCAACTCGTCGATCTACAAGATTTGTGGAAAAAGCCGGATTTCACGGTTCGGTTATGGTCGAGCTATGATCCGGCGGGAAGCAACCGGGATGGCGAACATTTTCTTCGAACCGAAGGGAAATGGTACGTCGTTGCGGAAATGGAGGGGCCGGGAGCGGTTACACGCATATGGTCCGCAAATCCAAAGGGAATGATTCGCATTCACGTCGATGATGGCGGCGCGCCGATTGTCCAACAATCTTTTCGTGATGTATTTCTCAGCCGGGCAAAACCGTTTATGAAACCTTTCGTGAGGGGAACTCATGATGAAGATGGCTCCCATTGGAGTTACGTGCCTATTCCGTATGCGCGTTTCTGCAAGATTTCTCTCTCCGAGCCCTGTTTTTATCAAATCGAATCGATCACCTATCCTCCACAGACGAATATCGTTTCTTTAAAACTCCCCTTATCCACAAGCGATGAAAATGCGTTTACCACTGTTTCCAAACAGTTCCGTCTCATGACAGAGCCGCCGTTCCCGATCGACGCATCCACGCAGGTGGTTAATTATTCTGTTTCCATTCCGGCCAATGAGATGATTGATTTCGCCACATTCGATGGCCCCGCGGTACTCAAAGGTGTTCAAATGCGCTGGTCGGGAAATCTCCTGGAAGCAGGACGACATCTTCTCCTGCGCTGTTATTGGGACGATGAATCCGAGCCCAGCGTCGTCTCGCCGGTGTTTGATTTTTTCGGCGGACGAACGAGGACATACGCGCTCGGAACGGATCCGGCCGGTCGCCATTATTGTTATCTGCCGATGCCTTTCCAGCGAAGCGCGCGCATTTCGCTGGAAAATGGATTGGATTCAGGCGCTCTTACGGTTGAGATGACTTGTTATGTAAGTAAATTACCGGTTTATTCACCTCCTTTACGTACATTTCATGCGTTTTGGAATCGCGAGAACGAAACCTGCTTGGAACCGGTGCAATTCGCGATCAATCCTTTCGAGCCAATTGTCAACCCGGAACAGAATTACATCGCATTGAATACAAAAGGACGTGGCCACGTGGTGGGGATAACGATGATTCGCACGCCGTCGCCCGACAGCGACGCCATGATTTTCGTGGATTCCGACGTTTACCCGCCTCTTTTTGCAGAAACGGGAAATGAGGGTTTTTTTGATCAGGCATGGCAGATTCAAACCATCGATTGGCCGTTGGCCGGCGGGGAAGCCGATTTGAACGGCCAAAATAACATGACTCGGTTGTTTCTCCCTGCACCTATTCCATTTGAAAACGGAATTTTATTATCTTTCGAACATGGACTCGCCAATACGAATTTACTGGATTACTCGACGACGGTTTTTTGGTATCAGGAAGAGCCTCACGATCCGTTTCCCTGGCCGTTACCGTCTTTAGCCCGCCGCCTTCGTTCCGTTCCGTTGATTCAGCCTGTTTTGGAATTGAATTCGGTGAGCGACTCCGTTCCGCCAAATTCATCCGAGGATGAAAATGGAGCAATCGGTTCTCCCCAACCCCGGCTGGAAGCCGAAGAACAAATCGTTCTTGTATCCGGAGGGATTTACGAACCGCAGGATATGCTTCCCTATGGCCCGGACTGGAGCGCCAACCGGCAGCTGCGATTCGAAGCGGTTGGCGTGGATTCCGTGATCACATTCTTACTTTCCCGAATTCGTTATTCCGGTTGGTATTCCTTGCATTGTGTGCTTACGTCATCGCCGGATAGTCCGGTTGTCATCATCAGTATCAATGATCATATTTTTTTCAATTCCATCGATTTGTATTCGGTCGAGACAAAACCGAAATCGTTGCAAACCGCCCCCCTTTTCTTTTTTCATGCCGTGGACGAACCGCGATTGGAAATCCGAGTGCAGGGTAAAAATCCAAAATCGAAAGGTCATATGATCGGCGTCGATTGGTTTGAATTGATTCCCTGCGAACGGTCACTGAAAGCCGTGAATTTGCAGGGGCCGTTTGCCACAATTCAAGATTCTCTTTATAAGCAACCGCGATGGATGAAATCCGTGGACAATGATAAAATTTTGCTTGGGTTTAAGAAGGAGGAAGTGGAAAACGCCGAATCCCATGAATACAATGCCCAACGTTCACCGTCAGGTTTGATTCATGCGGGGGAAAGGATCAAGGATGTTTCCTTGAGCGAATGTTTTTTTTGGGTGGAAACCGAATTGGAGGCAAGTCGTTCAGGCATTTATCGTTTTGAAGTGGAGCCCGCGGAAATGAGTTCCTTTTTGCTGTTGGATACTCCTGCCGGTACAATCCATACATTGGACAAACATGTTCTTCTCAACAGTATCTTTTTGGAAGGAGATCAAACCGTCCGTTACGATTCCGCAACCGGCCGTTTACTTCCGACGCGATTTGAATTGCCATTGCACGAAGGAGTCAATCGGATCGGTTGGACGATTCGCGGCCATCGCGATACGCGATTCATTCCCAAAATCTATGGATTGCCGGAAAAACAGGAGTAATCGGATTGTTGGTCTTCTGCAATTCATACCATGCGAGAACCGATCATGAAAATCAGAATCAGCGTGGGGCCAGTCAATCTGACAGCGACGTTATGGGATAACGAAACGGCGCGAGTGATTTATGACGCGCTGCCGTTCGATCTTCCGTATCATACGTGGGGAGACGAAATCTATTTTGCCATCCCCGTTTCTCTCGAACCGGAAGACGGCCGAGAAATCATGGAAGTCGGAGAACTCGCGTATTGGCCGCCGGGTCATGCGTTTTGTATCTTCTATGGACGAACGCCGGCTTCGACCGATGATCGTCCGCGCGCGGCCAGCGAAGTCACGCCTATTGGAAAAGTGGAAGGAGACATTGCTCTATTGAAAAAAGTGAATTCTTCGACAATTCGGATCGAAAAACTGATTGCGGAATAACAATTAAGGAAAGGAGAATGGATCATGGCAAAAAGAAAATGGATTGGATTTGCGGGACTCATGGTATTCGTCATTGCATCCGTTGCCGGCAGTGAGAATGATGCTGCTTCCGACTTGTTGGCCTCGGAAGTAAAGAAACTCGCCAACGGATTCAAATTCACCGAAGGGCCGGTTTGGCATAAGGATGGTTATCTTTTGTTCAGCGATATTCCGTCCAATCACATCGTCAAATGGATACGCGATGGGGGAGCGTCCGTCTGGCGTGAATTGAGCGGAAATTCGAACGGATTGACGTTTGATCGGGAAGGCCGACTGATCGCCTGTGAACATGGCAATCGCCGCGTAACGAGAACGGAAAAAGATGGTACGATTACTGTCATTGCCGATCAATTTAAAGGAAAACGCTTGAACAGTCCCAACGATTGTGTGGTGCGCTCCGACGGCATGATTTTTTTCACCGATCCGCCGTACGGCATCGGACGGCAGGAGCGGGAACAGCCTTGCAACGGCGTTTACCGCGTCATTCCCGGAAACGAGCCGGTATTGCTGGTGGATGATTTTCAAATGCCGAACGGAATCGCATTTTCATCCGACGAAAGCATTCTTTACATCGCGGATTCATCCGACAAAAATCACGTGCGGAAATTTCAAGTGGAAAAAGATGGAACGCTGGGAAATGGGGAGATTTTTGCAGAAATAGGCACGCCAGATGGGATCAAGGTTGATGACAATGGTAATTTGTATGCCACTTCGAACGAAGGTGTAGTTGTTTTTAATCCGTCAGGGGAGCGGATTGCAACCATCGACGTGCCGGAGCAACCTGCCAATTGCGCGTTTGGCGGAAAAGAGAATACCTTTCTTTTCATCACGGCGCGAACCGGTTTGTACGCCGTGCAACTCAAGGTCGCAGGCGCGCCTGTCTGGAAATAAAATGAGGCTTCATTTTTTGATCAGGGCGTGCTATTCATCATAATCTCGGCGTACACTCTCGCCGTTTCGACCAGGGACCGGATTTTGAGAAATTCGCGGCTTCCGTGCAAGCCTTCTCCCTCCACGCCATAACCGATGGTGGGGCATTTCGCGATGCCGGTGAAAAAATGCAGGTCGGTAAATGCGCCGAAAATACATAAAGTTGCGTTTTTGCCGGTGACCGTTTGGACCGCTTTTTTGGCGATTTGACAGATCGGCGCATTCTTATCCGTGATGCCGGCGTCGAATCCTCTGGTCACATGCATTTTGGCTTTGAGCGTCTTATCTTTTTTCTTCGCTTCCGCAATGATTGTATTGAATTCCTTTATTACATCGTTTACTCGTTCTTCCGGCGTCAGGCGCCGGTCGATGGTAAAATGAAAACGGTCCGGGACGGTGTTTACCTTGCTCCCTCCCCCGGAGACGCCTCCCAGCGTCATTGTCGGATAGGCAAATTCCGGGCGGTCGAGAGGAAATCGGCTTTTTCGCCGCCGAAATTCTTTTTCCAGGGCTCGCATCCGTTCCGCCAGAGCGATTCCTTTTTCAAATGCGTTTACTCCCGCCTGCGGATTGGATCCATGGGCGGAAACGCCGCGCACGAGAACATCCGCCCACAATACGCCGCGATGGCCGAACGATACCGCCTGACCGCTGCCCCCCTCGCAAACGACCGCCGCGTCGGGTCGAACGAGTTTATTTTTCACCAGATATCCCACACCACATTCGCCGCCGATTTCCTCATCGGCGGTGAAGGAAAGTTCGATGTTCCACGCCGGGCGCAAACCACAGGCTTTCAACGCATGAACCGCGAAGAGAGAAGCGGCCAAACTTCCTTTCATATCGCAGGTACCCCGCCCGAATAATTTCCCTTGTTTCACAACCGGTTGGAACGGATTGGTCTTCCAATCATCGGAGACGGGTACGACATCGAAATGGCTGTTGAAATGCAACGTTTTTTCTGCTCCCACGTTCCATCGCGCCAATAAATTGAAACGCGGATACCCGAAGGTTTCAGGCGAGTTGTAACGGCGTTGATACGCCTCCGGAACGTGAATTTTTTCCGTTTTCAGTCCTAACGATTCGGAATATCCTTGCAGAAAATCCACGCATGGTTCGAAATCCTTTCCCGGCGGATTTTCCGTCGCGAACGAGCATAATTCACTCGTCAATCGGACCAGATAATCCTTATTTTCTTCCAGAAATGTTTGAACACTCACTTTTCCAATCCTTCTTTTATTATTATGTCATAGTTTATATTTTATCGAACAAAATCAATTTGGCGGTTTTAGCGCGGCCGTCAGCAGCCAGCGGTGTGGATTCATGGCCAGCAAAAATAAAATCATGATGAACGCCGATCCTCCGGCGGAACATCCAAAATAAAACAACTTCGGCAAATAATGAAACGTGATGGTGTGCTCATCCGCGGAAATCCGGACCGCCATAAAAGCGTGATTGGCCCGATAAATTTTGGTCGGTATCCCGTCGATGTCCGCGTTCCAATGCGGGGAATAATTTTCAGACACGACGAGATAAGAATCGTGTCTGGCTTTGACGTCGATCTCGATGCGATCGGAATGGGTTCTTCTGATTTCACTGATTGCATTGTCCGGATTTTTTTCCGATGGGATGGGAGAGGATTCGAGCATCGCCGTTTCGTCCGAATGAATGAAAACGGGGATTTCATTGCCATGTTGCAGATGGTCGAAGATGTCCGTAATCTCATGCACGCGTTCGTAATGATGCATCTGACGGGTCAAATACGCCGGAAAATCGGCTTCTTTATTTTCATAAACCGGCATTTCTCCCTGATCCGACAAAAGGGACAATCCTTTGTGATCATCGGTATGAATGTCGATTTCAAAAATGGCCAGCCGACCTGTCGGCGCAAAAAATTCGACGGAAACCTGGTCGATTTCGGTTGGTTGAGAAAGGTCAAATGTGCGATAGTAATGCCGAACGTCGGTATACCCACCCCGAGCGGGAATCGGAAGCCACCGATAGGTAAAAGCGGAGCGGTGCGCAGCCGCTTTTTCTGCTGGAAAATCAAGGATGTAATTGGATATTTCCATCCCCGCGCGAATGGGAAACTGTTCGATCGTCCGCGTCGCGCTCGAAACCACGACGCGGCCGAGTTCCATGCCTTGCGGCGCTCGCTCCAATCCGGCTGTCAACCAGCGAAACGAGACGGATTCGACAATCCTCGGTGTTTTGAGCGAACTGCCGAGGATACCGGGTTCGTTCAATTCAGCCGATTTTCCGGCGTAGAGGATTTCCTGATTCGGATACCCGATTACGTAGCGCACGCCGAGAATATCCAACAGGCGTTTGGGGAGTCGATCCAACCGAACTGTCCGTGTTTGATCCGTCGCATGAGAATGTCCCGCCCACGCGCGCAACAATTCGGCGTATCGAGCGGGATACATGGGATCGTATCCTTGAATTTCATGAATTTTGTATAATTCTGGCAGCCGATGCATCAAAACCGGTTTTACGAATGAGGAACGGACGTCGCTGCCGGTATCGATACACGGGGCGTACCCGCAAATCCGCATGGTGGAACCCTGTTCGGCTTTGGCTTGCAAAACGTGAAGGGTACGCGGAGGATCGAAATACATTTCCGGCGTGCACTGCAAAAAAAGCCGCTGGGAATACTGCATGGATTGCGCGAATACGAGCAGAAGGAGGATTGTGTAAAATAGGGGAAACCGGATTTTATTAAACATGTAAAAAAGTAATACCGATCCGGTTATGCACGTCCATAAACAAAATACGAGCAACGCCCAAACCGAATCGGAAATGGAATCCGGGTAAAACGTTTTGGTCAAACCGGAATAGATCACCGTTCGGACAAACCAGGGATGGGAGAATAAGGCGGACAAACAGGCAAGCAGGGTTCCTGCCGTGATGACGCCGGTGATGAGGCGGATTTTTCGGTCGAAACGTTCGATGGATAAAAATCGTTCCATGCCAAATGCGGCAAACGTCGGCAAAACAAGAGCCAATAACAACAAGGATCGATTGGGAAGATTCAGGAATTTCCAACCGGGCAAATAATCATACAGAATCACGAAAAGGCCGCCTTGTCGACCCAGGGTGCAAAGCAAGGAAAAGATCGCGGCCAATGCGAAAGAATACCTCACGGCGCGGCCGGCGTTTTTCCAGCCGAACGTGAAAAAAAGAAGCGCCGTGGCGCCGATATAACAGGTTCCCTCCCACGGATCGCATCGGGAAATATCGGGTTGGGAAAGGCCTCCTACAATCGCGCGCCCGATTTCGGACCACCCCAGAGAACCGGCGAGGGCGTCTTCAAGTTCCAGCCAGGTTCGCTGGGTTTCGGATGCGTAATCCCACGCCGGCAGCCATAAACCGGCGGTGATCATAATCGCCCCTCCCAGCGTGATTCCCAACGATTTGAATCCGGCGTACAAGGAAATTTCCCGCATTGCCCAAAACACCAAACTCAGCAACAAGAGAAAAATAACGGAGTACACGACCGTATGAGGGACGCCGGCTAAAATCACGCAGGAAAGAGGAAGCGAGGCGGCCAATGCGCTTACCCATGAATTTCGTTCCAATCCCAATATATAAAAATGAAGCATGGCCGGTATCCATGCGATGCCTTCCAGCAATCCCAAATTGGTGATCTTGCAACGCCAGAACGTGCTCGACACGAAAACGAGGGAACCAAACAATGCCGCCGCCGGCGAAAGACGCAATCCCCGGAGGAAAAGATACAAAAATACCCCACCCATCAGGTAATGCCCGATCACAATCACCGCATAAGCGGCATGGAGCGGCAGGATATGAAATACAAAATTGGGAAAGTATAAGATTTGGGATTGCGGATTGGCATCGCGGGGAAAACCGCAGAACAGATACGGATTCCATAAGCCGATTTCCGGATCGCTGTGCATGGCGCGAAGCGGATAGAAAAAAAGGAGGGAATCTCCATCCAATGAAATGCCGTTTTGGAATACGATCGGATAATTGAGGATCAAACCCGCGGCGCAAAGAATCAGTAAGGCGCCGATATCATTGCGGTTCAATCGTGGATAGATGCTAAGCTTGATGGTATCCATGTTCTCTATGCAACGGTGGATGAAAAAGGGCGCGATTCCGTGAAAGCGAAATCATGGATATCCAATTTCATCCGTCTTTCCGTGCAAAATATAATCGCGTCTGATGGGTTTTCCAACATGCGCCTCTTTTTCAACATGTGCGGATTCCCTTCATGGGAACCGTTCCAAGCAAAACGAATGCGGATTTGGCGACGGTAGATTGAAGCAATTTATGCATTGCATATTTATTCCACCGTGGAATCGGATAAATACTATCATACCGTTTTCAAACCCACTTGTCGCGGTTGTTCAATCCAATTCCGAGAAATTCTGATTTTATGTTGTATTCTTATCGCTCATTGTGGAATGGATTAGGGTGATAATGAATTATCTTCTTTATATACATCCTTGGATTTTCATCGCCTATCCACAAAATCGACATGTTTAGGTATAATTTTTGCATGAGGTATTCTCAAGTTTTGCCCTTGATGAACCGATACTTCCACGGTGTAGCGTAAATTGTATTGCATGAACTGTAATTTTGGAGTACCGTGTGAGATCGAGGGTAGGACACAATTACCGAAATAGGAAATCAGAAGAGTGCAAATGAAACGGTTCGTTCTCACTACCACAATACTCAATCTCGTGTTCTTTCTTTGTGTTGAGAGTATCGCCAAACCATCTTCGTCCTCGAATATTTTGTATTTGGGACCGGTTCGCTCTCAATCCAACCTGTTTGTATCGCCATCGGCGATTGACGCGGCCACGATCGAAACCATCGCCGGTACGGGCGTGACGGGGGATTTGGGAGATGGCGGCCTGGCGATCTCCGCCCGTTTGAACGCTCCGCTGGCGGTTGCGTTGCATCCGGATGGAAGCCTCCTGATTGCGGATACCCTCAATCATCGGATTCGGAGCGTCGATCCTCTGACCGGCCGCATCTCGACGATCGCAGGAAACGGAACCAGCGGTACATCGGGAAATCAATTGGCCGCCACACAAGCCGCAATTGCATCTCCGCGAGGAATCGCCGTGGATGCGACAAGAAACATTTACATTACGTCGTTATATTTCATTCGTGTAATCGATCCCGACGGTATCATCAATTTATTCGCGGGTTCCGAGCAGGGGGACGCGGCCGACGGCGTTCCGGCCAAAGAAGCGCAATTTCGCATTCTTGGTGGTATTGCCATCGATGCCGATGGGGGAATTCTCGTCGCCGACGGGTCCAACCATAAAGTTCGTAAAATACGACCGGACAATATCGCCGTCACCATCGCCGGAACCGGCATTCAAGGCAGCCGGGGCGATAACGGCGCGCCCGAACGGGCGGAACTGAACAACCCCGTCGATGTGGCGGTCGCTCCCTCCGGCGCGATTTACATTGCGGAACGATTCGGATCACGTATCCGTAAAATTCAAGACGGCGTCATTACGACCGTATTTGACGCGACGATCGATCCGCGTTTTTCCGCGCCGCGCGGATTATCTATTTTTGAAGATTATTTTCTCTATTTTTCCAGCGAGGATCACCGGATTCGCCGGATGAATCTTGTGGATAGAAATGTTACGATTATAAGCGGGACCGGCTCGCCGGGCTCGCGCGGCGACGGCGATGACGCAAGTTTTGCCGAATTGAACACACCCGCCGGACTCGCCGCCGATGAGTACGGCAATCTTTTTATTGCCGATTCCGGAAACAACAAAGTTCGACGCGTCGTGGTTTCTCCTCCCGAAATGACGCCAACGCCGACCCCCACCGCGACGTTGACTGTCACGCCAACGCCAACGCAAACATTGGGGCCGACGTTTACGCCGACGCGAACGCCGCGTTTGCGGACGCCGACGCCGACCAGGACTCCGATTCCGACTTCGACGCCGACCAATACGCCGACGGCGCTTCCCCAAGGGCAACTGGCGCCGGCGATTCCCAATGGCATTTCTCTCGATGAGAATTTCGTTTTCTATACCAACGAAACCCTGGTTACCATTCCATCTGCTCCCAATTCCGGCAAAGTCAAGGTCGTGCTTTCCTCCTCTCGTGACGGACAAGGATACTTGTTGACCGAAGATACGATTGCGTTGAGTGTATTCAAACCCGCCGGCGCGGTTTCGCACGCCACATTCACGTTTCCGGAATTATCCGTTCCCGTTGCTCCCAAAGATATTACCACCTTATTTGCGCAGGGAAGAAATCAAGTGCGAGTAAGGTTGGTGGATTCGAAGGGCGCCACGTACTCCAGTTTTCCGTTGTACGTCGTGGTATTCAGCGCGCCGGTTTTGAAAGATATTCCGGATATTCGAGTTTTAAAGGGAGAATCGGTCACCAATATCTATTCCCTCAACGAATTTATTGAAGACCGGGATACGCCTATCGAAGACATTTCCTGGACGATTCAGGGGCAACCCGAGGCGCCGGTTATCCTGCGTGGTTTGAATAATGAAATATCAATCAATGGCATCAATCGGCCGCTGGAAAGCAGCTATGTGGTCAAAGCCTCGGATGGAATATTCGAGGTCAGCGACGAGATCAACGTCAAAGTTTCCACGTTCCGTTTGCTGGAATTTATTTTGGAGGATGCGCCTCTCGTGGAGGATTTCGCTTACGTTTCTCCTTATTCGCTACGATACATGCTGGATCCGCCGGATATCAATATTGCCGATGTTCCGTTCGAAGCGACGTTCGCAGCCAATAAGGGATTAAAA
The DNA here is from genome assembly GCA_003598175.1 of Candidatus Omnitrophota bacterium. Lineage (GTDB taxonomy): Bacteria > Hinthialibacterota > Hinthialibacteria > Hinthialibacterales > Hinthialibacteraceae > SURF-12. The sequence continues at coordinate 6,104 of QZKN01000019.1, read as the reverse complement.
GCGGCAAATGTTGCCCGTGGAGAGGTCTATCTTTTCCCGGAATTTCCCGGCGGCAAGGTAATCGAATCTTTGCCCGTCTCGATTCTGGGTCGCAGACAGCTCAATTCGATGGATTTCGATGGAGCGGTTCTTCACACAACCTCTGTTTTTCCACCGGGCGATGGAGATGCGGAACGCAATTATAATTTCTCCGCCGAATCTCTCAGCGAAACGAATTGGTATGTCAGTCGCCCCGCGCCGCCGTCCGGGGAGGTTTTTTTGGGACCGATTCCTCCGGAACCGATTCCGGTCATCACGGATGGGTACGGCGCTCGTTTCGTCGTCGATCCGCGGGAAACCATCGCTCTTCTCAGCGAGCAAATTGAGATTCCAGCCGGTCCGGCGAGGATTTCGATGTGGTTTGCCGTTGAAAAATTGGATGGAAATGACGACGATTTGCCCACAATCACGCTGGCGTTGGCCGAAGACAGTTCGAATTTGTCTTATACGACCGTTCGCGGCGGCGAGATTTTGGGAGAAAGCCGCTATCAGTTTCTTTCCACGTATTACGATGTCATTGGGCCGAAAGTGCAGGCGTTGATTCAAATCGAGGGAACCCAAACGTCCGGCAGAGCGGAAATGTATGTGGATAATGTCCGCGTGTTTCCGGCGGCCAGGGACATCGATCGCGCGCTGGGCGTGACGAAGTTGCCCGTGGATTTCGATGGAACGTTCGAATCCGTTTTGCAGGGATTGGGATTTCTGTTCAACGTAAATCAGGCGGCGACCGTCGGCGCGCGCGCCATTTTGACGAATCTCTTCAATCGAACCGTTCTTCCCGGAGGATTCAACCAATCCTTGTTAATGGCTCTCGACGAGCCGGTGTCCGCGGTTCAGGTGGAGATCGGACCGAATCCCCTCGATGAATCCATTTATCCTCGCATGGTGACGGCCAAGGCGTATGTGCAGGTGGCGCGCGTGGGAGGAGGATTCTTTGCGTTGGGATTGACGAATGGATATCAGGATGCGGTCACTTTCATTTCGAACGACCGGCTGCCGCTTGATCCGGAATGGCGTCGCATGGCCACCAGCGGGATTTTATCCGGACCGGGGCCGTTTGAGCCGATTATCGTGATCCAAAACCAAAACACCGAAGGCGCATTCCCCGGCGTCATTCTCGACGGCGCCAATTTGATCGTGGACGATATATCCCTCGAGGCGTTCCAGGATTCTCCCTATTTATGGCAAAGGAAAATGCTTCCTTCGCTGAAACGGTAAATGCCCGAATAAAAAGCGCCGAACAGAGGAACACCGCCTGATTGTATTGATGACTTCAGGTTATGTTTCGCGCAGTGGAATTCAGGAGGTAATTTTGATACGACGTTTCACGGATGGGAGGTTGGGTTGCGCTTAATCCGAATCTTCGGTATTGATTAATTTTTTTACCAGAATCAATGTGTTCTTGTTGTCGGAGCGCTGATACGAGAGATCATCCAGAAATTTCCGCATGATATAGCGGCCAAGCCCGCCGGCTTTGCGTTGACAGATGTCGGATGAGAAATCAGGATCGGTGGGTTCGCTTTGATCGAAGGGTAATCCTTCGTCTTCAATCGTGACGTAAAAATCGTCCCCGCGGCATTCCCAATGCAGGCGTATGGTTCCTTCGCAGTTGTTTTGATATCCGTAACAAGCGATATTGGTGCACGCCTCGTCCAAGGCCAGCTCCAATTTCCACATCCCTTTGTCATCCATCCCGCTCTCACGCGCGGCTTCCGTTACCACTCTGCAAATTTCAGGAACGTCATTGATACACGCGTGAAATACAGCCTCATTTTCAGTCGATTTCTTCATAAGAATATGCTCTCCGGAAGGAACAGAAGCATGATACGCTTATATAGTATACAAGACAAATACAAATTCCATAGATACATAGAAACCATCATGGACAATTGGTTACTACGGAAAATAATACGTTGTGGTGCGGACCTCCGGTCTACAAGCGTAGACAAGATACCCGTACCGCGCAATTTCATATTCATTGTATCACGAATGACCAAATAGTGAAAAGAATGACACTCGTATTCCCTGGAAAATTCTTGAATGAACAAAGGTATTGATTCCACCCGTCCCCTACCGAAAGAACAATAATTCATCGCATAAGGCTTGATTTTGCACACAAACCACCATAATGATTGTTATAGATAACCAATTTAATTTGCTGGACTGGGAGTGGAATCATATGAAAAACCTTGCTTTTACCTTGATCGAATTACTTATCGTTGTGGCTATTATCGGAATTCTGGCGGCCATCGCTGTTCCCAATTTCCTGAATGCGCAGACCAAGGCCAAATTGGCGCAATGCGAAAGCAACATGAAAGCGCTCAGTACGTCCATGATGCTGTATTCAGCTGATTTCGGTTCGATGCCTCTGCATGATCCTAATCACGCTTTCAACATTTTAAATAATGGCCTGACGACGCCTGTCGCTTACATCGCGAAAATTCCGACGGATATCTTTCAGACGTACTCGCAGTCGTTAACCACGCAAATGTTTTCCGGTGGGAGTGGGAAAGCCGCCGAACTACATCCGGAACCTTTTTACTATCCGGCTTATGGACATCCCAATATGGATACCGTCCCCGCTATCGGTTCCGGCTACGATTTGACTCTGCGGTTTGCGGATGATCCCAATTTGCAATCCAAAGCGCGTTCTCAATTCAGAAACGGTCGCTATCTCGTGAGTGTGGGACCGGACACGGAGCACACATATCCCGGCACGTACCACATTTCCAATGGGTTGAATAGCCGCGGTGATATCATATGGGTTTGCCCATAAAATCCGACGGATCGGCCCGCGCCGTAATTTTTTTCGCATGAATGGTTTGGAAAGGAACAAAATTGCAGGAGCGTGGGTTGCCATGCTCCTGCTTTTTTATGGAAATATTGGGGGCGGGCTTCCATCTTGCACGTGCAGACCGGAGATCGCAACACAATTTTTCACCTTTCGTTGTGATCAAGCGGTTATGACCATCTCCGTGAAAATATACGCGGGTAGAGAAGGCGCCTCCGCCTGCGCTATTCATGCAAGCGAGGACGTTTGCTTTACCCACGTATGAACGAATGATGGTTATTTTCGCTTTCCGTTATGACCAATTGGTCATGCGGGCTTATATGAGAGAACGCAATAAATCCGCCTCTTTTTTGAGCACATTCTCCCGTTGTTCCTGCGGGTATTTTCCCAACGATTCGTTTTCAATGCAAAAATCGCCTTCATAATTTGCCGCTTTCAAGATGGAAACCACACGCTTGAAATCGATATCGCCGTCGTAAATCGGGCAGTTGTATTTGCCGTATTCCCACCCTCGCTCTCTCCGAACGTTCCGTTTCTCTTCCGGATATCGAATGCTTTTGCAATGGGTATGGAAGGCGCGCGCGGCAAATTTCTCGTAAATCCCATACAAATCGTCCAGGGGATGGCCAAACCAATATAAATTTGCCGTGTCGAGCGTCAATCCGAGTTTTTCGGAACCGACGCCGTTGAATAGGGCTTCTAAAAATTCCGGATCGTTCGTCGTATGGCCGTGATTTTCGATGCCCAATCCGATGTTTGTGTTTTCCACCAATTCGACCATCCGCTTGCCGATGGAAATTGCAAAGGGGAGAAACTCTTCCCGTTTGATCTTGCGTGGAACGACGTCGAGACGAATCGCGCGCACTTGCAAGGCTTTGCAGGCGGCCACGACCTTGGATACCCATTGCAGTTCTTCCTCCGGCCGTTCGTCGAACCGGTTCGCCATCATGAACGCGGAAATATGCAATCCGTTTTCGCTCAATTCGTTTCGAATCCGCTTGATCGATTGCAACGAAGCCAGCGACACGTTGTCGTCCGGAAACAAATTCGGGCATTTCATGTCGAAATTGACTTCCACTTCGACGCCGGTTACGCCGATTTTTTTCATCGCTTCCCAGCTGGTCGCCGCTTTCACCATACGCAGATGAGCATCCCGGCAAGCTACCGCGGATGTTCGAGGCGTTTCCGCGGAAAACGCCGGAATGGATCGCCCCAGGCCGGTTGCGAGTAGTAACGTTCCCGACGTTTGAAAAAAAGTGCGGCGGGTTATGTTATGATTTCTGATCATGAGTCTTTCCTTTCCATAAAAATCCGATGCGCCATTATCGACTGATCGTCCTTTTTTCTCTCATCATTAAGAAATGTGGGTACGATAAATGGATATGGATTGTACTATTGAACCTTGCGAATACAAAACGTGTCAATATGCGTGCCGCCGTTCGAGTTGAATTCAATGGGTGAATTTATGGGGTGGGGAATGGTTTCTCCTGATTTGCCGGTTATAATTGAGATTATGGTTTCCCGCAAAGGAAACATGTTTTGTGTTGTTTTTTTCGTTGAGGAGATGGTTCCCATTTCACTTGCCGGTGAAATGAATCGCGAAAAAATAGGGGAAAATCATGGGAAAAGACAAAGAGAAAAAATCGAAGAAGCAAAAGGATGCAAAAGCGGAAAACAAATCGGAAATGGAATGCAAGATAACCGGCGATGCACAAGACGGAGAAAAAAAGCCGGAAAAAATGAATAATAAGGAGTATAACAAGGAACTCGCACGCTTGCAGATCGAACTGGTGAAATTGCAGGAATGGATCAAGAATCAGGGCTTGAAAGTCGTCGTGTTGTTCGAAGGACGAGACGCGGCCGGCAAGGGAGGCGTGATCAAGCGGATTACGCAGCGCCTCAATCCCCGCATTTGTAGAGTCGTCGCTCTCGGCACGCCGACGGAACGAGATAAAACGCAATGGTATTTTCAGCGTTACGTTCCGCATTTGCCGGCGGCGGGCGAAATGGTTCTTTTTGACCGCAGTTGGTACAACCGCGCCGGCGTCGAGCACGTAATGGATTTTTGTACTGACGAGGAATATAAGGAATTTTTGCGTTCCTGTCCCGAATTCGAACGCATGTTGGTGCGCTCCGGCATTATCCTGATCAAATATTGGTTTTCCGTGAGCGATGAGGAACAGGAAAAGCGTTTTCAAGCGCGCATCCTTGATCCGACCAAACGCTGGAAACTCAGCCCGATGGACCTCAAATCCCGCGAGCGATGGGGAGATTATTCGAAAGCGAAGGACGAAATGTTCGCCTATACGGACATCAAACAGGCGCCGTGGTACGTCGTCAACGCCGACGTGAAAAAGAAAGCGCGTCTGAACTGTATCGCCCATCTGCTCAGTCTGATTCCCTATGAAGATCTCACTCCCGAACCGATTGAACTGCCGCCGCGTAAGGACGCCAAAGGCTACGTGCGCCCTCCCATCACCGACCAGACCTTCGTCCCCGAATTGTTCTGACGATCGAATTGCCGTATACTGGCGCTATGCCGTTCAAATTGAAGGATACGATCATGCAAAAACGATTTTATCGCGCCGCCGATCCCGATTATTCAATTCTCGATAGTGTAAAAGATTCTTTGCGCTTCACGACACGCCGCTGCCTGACGACGTATAATGGAAATCTTTGCGCCAACTCGACGTTCGTTGATCCTGAAGGGATTCCTCAACCGTGGCACGAATTCGGCGAGTTGGAAGGGGTGGGCTGGGCGTCCAACGCGGTCGGCGGCGCGTACGAATTACTGTGGTTTGCCCGTGTGTTCAAAGACCAGCGCCTGCGCGCCATTGGGACGTCCGTCCTTTATCATGCATTGGAAGGTGGTTTTTTTCAGGACGACGGCGCGTTGAAACCGTATCGCGATATTCCCACGGATAAACGTTATTACAATTATCTTCACACCGACCGCTTCGACACGTGGTTTTGCCCCGGTTCGAGCGCGTATATCGCGTTGCAACTGCTGTGGGCGTCTGACGAGGTCGACGGCTCTCTTCGCGACCAACTGCGGGGGACCGCTCTGCGAGTCGCTGACTGGTTGTGGAAAAACGTGGGCCGTTGTGACAACGGCTGGTATCCCCGACGCTGCAAACCGGACGGTTCCTCCTTTGATCACACGGCTTACGGCGACGCGAAAGACCGCCAATTCGATCACAGCGGCGATGGAACTTTTCTGCTGTGGCTGTGGACGGAATTGACTCGACGCGGCTATCGCGATTGTCTGCAGGAA
>QZKN01000183.1 GCA_003598175.1 Candidatus Omnitrophota bacterium | reverse complement strand
CGGAACCCTTGGCTATGAGCCAAACAGTTACGGCGAGTGGCAGGAACAGCCTGATTTCCGCGAACCGCCGCTGAGTCTGGAAGGCGCGGCCGACCACTGGAGCCATCGCGAGGACGATGACGACTACTATTCCCAACCCGGCGCATTGTTCCGCATGATGAGTCCGGAGCAGCAGAAGGCGCTTTTCGAAAACACCGCCAGGGCGATGAGCGACGCTCCGAAAGAGATCAAAATTCGCCATATCGGCAACTGCCTCAAAGCGGATCCGGCCTATGGCGCCGGCGTTGCCAGGGCGTTGGGGATTTGTATGTGTGAGGTGGTGACAGACGAGTAAGGTGAAATTGTTAAAAAGAACAAAGCTGTCACATACTCCCCAGCGCATTCGATTGAATGCAGGAAGAAATTCATCAAATCATTCGCGTCTTCCGGGAGAGTGATTTGCTGATCAATTTAAACCAGCTAACGATCCCACGATGGGCAGATTGATGTAAGAAGCATGTTTTTCTCCTCCCATGTAAATGGTCTGCGTCGCATTGACTGCGTGATCAAGGCTATCGTTGGGAACGCCGGTGTTTGGATTGGGTTCGAACCAGGGGCTGTTACTGCAGTTCTCCAGGATGATGTTTTTGATTTGCCATTTTCGAGAAAAGGCGTTCATTCATTATGCACGTGTCATTTTTCCATATCATGCGATTATTTGTCAACTCGAGAACACAAGAAACTTCGTTTGATTTTGTCATTCGAATTGCATCTCATCTTTTTTCTTCCAGATGCGCGGATCCTCATACCGCAGCTGGAAGATGATGTGATCGACTATCTGATTGATTTCTTGGAGCTGGTCTTCCAGCCAGTCCGAGATGCGCCGGCGCTTATCAGGGAGGGATTCGGGTTTCATGTTTTAACGGAATCTTTCTCAACTATATAAAAGTAATGGTTGTATACTACTGCATAGGAATCACACGGATGGGAGTGAAACACATGATTTCGGAATACATTCAGGAAGCTTTGCATCGCGCTAAGTACGAACTGATCGAGGATGAGGAGCCGTATTATGGAGAGATTTCGGAAATGCCGGGCGTGTGGGCTTCGGGACGCACCTTGGAAGAGTGCCGGGAGAACTTGAAAGAAGTGGTGGAGGGATGGATTTTGCTGAGCGTCCCAAAAGGTCTTCCCATTCCTCGATTGGGTTCTTGTGAGATTCGTGTACCAGAGGAAATAAGCGTCTGATGGCTCGGCTGACGCCTGTATCCTGGCAGGATTTGATCCATGGCCACCGGCAATTTGGTTTTGAAGGCCCCTTCCGTGGAGGAAAGCATCTCTATATGGTTCAGGATTCGATGCGCCTGACCATCCCCAATCCCCATAAATCCACGATCGGTGTGGATTTACTCGCGCGTCTGCTCAAACAAGCTGATATTTCGCGGGAAGAATGGCTTCGATGGAAGCCTTGAAATAAGGTAAATCGTGGTAATAACCATAATATAGCGCGTTGCAAAAAATTTGCATAAATGCAGCACGATTAAAGACCTTACCAGCAACGTTTTTTCATAAAACTATGTTGCAGATTTTTTGCACCAGGCTATATTTTTTTGTGTGATGGGTAGAGCAAGCGTCCCCGCTTGCATGAAGAACACAGGCGGGGACGCCTGCTCTATCCGGTTACATTCTCCCATAAATTTACACGAATCATATTTAGCGGCAATATATTACCAATTCCCGGATCGACGCCGGTTGTTTGGGAGATTCCGGAATCTGCAGGCGGACGTAGCGAATTTTATCTTCTTCGAAGAACAATGGTTGTGTTTGCGGCGTTTTTTCATCGGCTTTTTTCTCGATGAGAGTTTTCCAGGTTATAGTATCCGTTGAACCTTCGAGAGAATAGGCGAAATCCTGTTTTTCCACATCCCAATAGACGATCGCGCCGATCAGCGTTCTTTCGCGTCCCAGGTCCACTTGCCACCACGATGTTTTATCCTCCGCATTCGCTTGCCAGCGCGTCAGGAGATTGCCGTCGTTGGCCAGCCGCGCTTCGTGAGGTTCCGTCACGCCGGATGCGCTTGCGACTCTGCCCAAGGCGGCGTTGCGGTAGCCGCTGCCCAGGGTGCGCAGCAGGAAATCCTCGAACAACGTAAAAATATAGTTGTATTTCATGTCGCCGCCCAAATGATGGCCGCCGGTGGTGTCCAGGACCAATTCCACGTGATCGCCTTTACCGGCTTTCATCAAAGCCTGATACACTTTGACCGTGTCCTGGAAGAGGACGTTGGTGTCTTCGACGCCGTGCAACAGCAGTAGACGGCCTTTTAAATGTTTTGCCAGCGGAATTAGGGAAAATTTCTCTTCCTCTTTTGGTTCCTTGAACGTATCGACGGTCACGCTGGTGTAACTGCCGTAATAGTTGCGCCATTCCGTCGGCCCCGCGCCGGCCATGCCCACGGTGAACACGTCCGGTTTGGTATACATCGCCATTTGCGTCACGAAGCCGCCGAAGCTCCAGCCATACAACGCGACGCGGTTGGGATCTCCGCCATACGTTTTCACCAAATAGTTGACGCCCTCGGCCAGGTCTTCCACTTGCGGCTCGCCGGGACGCTGCCAGTTGGAGCGCTCAAACAATTCGCCATAATTGGAACTGCCGCGGGGATCGATGACCGCCGCGATGTAGCCGTGGGTTTTGGCCATGTACATCGGGAAACGATAATTATAAGTTCCGAATCCGCCGTATTGCACCATCCCCCGGTCGCCCAAGGGTCCGCCGTAAGTGTAGATCATCAGGGGATGGCCGCGTTTTTTGTTCCAATGCGGGGGAAGGAATACCATGCCGTGGATGGTGTTTCCTTTTTGGTTTTCGTAGGAGAAAAGTCGGGGATGCAGCTGATTGAGCTGGGCGATGTAGTTGGGATGCGAATCGGTCAGCATCGATTCGGTCGCCGCGTGCGCGCCGCCGGCCACGAGTTCGACCGGCTGATTCCAGTTATTGAACAAGGCGGCGTAGTGTTCGCCGTTTTCGGAAATCGCCGCATTCGAGTACTCGCCGTCACGTTGGGCAATGCGGGTCATCGTTCCGTTTTCCCAATCCACTGCATAGAGTTCCTTGCGGATGGGATGCTCTTTATTGGCCAGAACGAACAATTTCTTTTCATTTTTTGCGAACGAAATCGGATCGGCGTCGAAGTCGCCGCGCACGATCGGAACTTTTCCCTGCGTGATGGGATTGATGAGCCACGGTTGCCGAAAGCCGCTGTCGTCGAACAGGGCCACGACGTATTTTCCATCCGGCGTGAACATCGGTTCGATGCGCTGGGGCGAGCGTTGATTGCCGCTGTTGCGCGAGTGGTGAATTTCACGCGCCTTTTTTTCCGAATCCGTTTCCGCGATATGGATCAGGATTTCTTCGGTTTTGGGATCGTAGGTACGAAAGACTATATTTTTACTGTCTTCCGACCAGCGGGGAGTGGTTATGTCGATTTGTTGTTGCCCGCCGGGATGATGGAACACCTCAACAGCGGTTTCCGCGGTGGCGTTGCGCACTTTGTCGCCGATTTTTTGCAGGTATATCCATCGTTCGTTTTCCGGCGGCTCCGGATCTTCCGCCAGCGGGCGGGTATGTTCTTTCCATTCCGCGAATCGGTCGCGGAAGGTGACGTATCCCACTTTGCGTGGCTCCGGTTTTCCCCCTTTGTCTTTTGATGCCACGATTGCCAGCCATTGTTGATCCGGCGAGAGGATTTTTTTGTCGATGCGTTGGCCGGATGGAATCGCCGGTTGGATTTCCTCGATAAACGAATCGCCGAAACGGATTCGGTACAGCGAGCCGTGTTGCCAATAGAGAAAACCGTCGCCGTCGTGGGTGAATTGAAAATCCGATTCTTCCGCATCGGTTTTGGTGAGACGCTCGATGCGCTCGTCTTTCACATACAAACGATACAAGTCCTTTTTGTAGCGAATCAGCATCTCATGGCCGCATTCGGACCAGCAAAAGGAAGAGACGCCTTCATAGTTGGGCGTTTCCGGATCGCCGGCTTTTCCATCCTTTTGCGCCTGCAGAATCCTGGCGGCGTCCGGATCGAAGGAAATAAAGGCGGTGACGGACGTGACGGCGTGATTGTCGCCGGTTTCCGGATGATACAGCCAAAGATCGTAGCCGGTGGCGTCGTTCACATTCCAACGATAGGCCAGGTATTTGCCATCGTCGGACCATTTCATGTCCGACGGTCGTTTGCCAAACAGGTCATCGTTGTCGAAGAGATTTTTCAAGTTGAAATCCAGCGTTTTTTCCTTTTCAGTTACCGCCGTGGCGGAATGAACGGATTCCGCTGTTTCCTCTTCACAAAAACCGTCGATACATAACATTGTTCCCATGATGAAAACGATCCAAAATAAAAGGTTACCGACATTACGTTGTATCACCTTCTATAATCCTCCATCCTTCGTATTGTTCAATCATTCTGATCGAGAAATGCAATCCTATGTGAAAACGAATACTCATTGTAATTGTTTCTTTGAAAATACGCACGGGTTGAACGGGCGTCCGCACCTGCATGGTTTGGTTCGCGTGGCTGCTTGTTATATCATTGCATGGATATTTTTGTCTGAATCAGGATGGTCAGGATTCAAGGATTTGCAGGATTTCGGAAAAGAAAGAATTGTGCTACCTATTTTTTCCGGTTTATTCTGATTCCGGTGGAACAGTGTTCGTGCATATATTCTATTTTTTTAATTATAAATTATAGGTGTTTTATATAGTGATGGAATATGGATGACGCAGCTTCTAGACTTTCGATTTTTCATGAATGAAAATGAGGCCAATGAATCGATTCGCCAATACTCATCAATGGAGAATACGATGTTGAAATCATTACCGAGTCGCTTTGTGTTTCTCTGTTTTGTCGGCCTTTTTTCTCTTCTTTCAGAATCCCTGAGTCGTGCTGTTCCCCTGCGTTACATTCCCAAACTCCAGGACGGAATCAGGATCGACGGGACGCTGGACGAGTCTTGTTATGCCGATACACAACCGGTCGAGAATTTTAAAATCGCGGGACGGCAGGACCAAACCGCGCCATCGACGCGGGCCTGGGTGTTCTGGACCGAGGAGAAAATGGTGTTTGCATTCCAATGCGTGGATCACAATATCGCCGCGAAACCGCGCAGCTGGGACGACATGGCGGTCGCGCCGCAGGACCGGGTCGAGTTTTATTTATGGTGCGGGAATGAGGAGGACGCGTTTATCAGTTTCGAAATCGCGCCGCTGGGGGCTGTTCTCGACTATCGCGCGAAATATTATCGTTATCTGAATTTTGGCTGGACGCCGGAGACGCTCAACTATGCCGTTTCGTTGACCGCGGATGGGTATTGCATGGAAGCGGAATTGTATCAGAAAGATTTGTCGGAAGCAAAAATTCAAATGGAACCGGGCGCGCGCTTCCGCGCCGGGTTGTTCCGCTCGGAAGTGAAGGATTTGCAGGAAAATGTGGAGCCGACATGGATCACGTGGGTTGACGCCAGTGAACCGTTTCCTGATTTTCACATTCCTCGTTCACTCGGCGAGTTCGTACTGGAAGATGAAACGCATCCCGGACCGATGTTTGGCCGGTTCGGGTATTGGGAAATCAGCGAAAAGCAGGTGAACCTCCGCCCTAAACCTGTCGGTGAATCCATGCAAATGAAAATCAGCGATACATGGGAAGGGTGGCGCCTGCAGTGGATCGGCAGGATGGATGAAAACGCCTGGGCGTTGGTGGAGGGCAAGGACGCATATGTCTGGTTAAGCGACGAATGCCGCATCCTGCGTATCACCAAACCGGCCATGAAAACGATATCCATTGATTCGGCAAAAATCTATGGAGGCAGGAGCGCGGGAGAGATACTGGCTTCTCCCCGAGATATCCTGGGGGAACGGATTCTTGAAAAAGATAAAATTGATCCGGAAGAAATTGCGTCACTGCTCCCGCCTTTGGTCAATGGATATCAAATTCTGGGCAGTCCGTTGACGGGAGGCGTGAGTCCGAACGTCATGCGAAATGGTGAAATTCGACTTGGCGATCGCGTATTGTTTGATCCTGCCGCGATGGAAACTCGTTTGGGCGATTGCCAATCTCAGCCCGGCCTTCTTGACGGTTGGATGCCCATATCCCATTACCGATTTTCTCAATCGACCTGCATGTTTGAATTGAGCGCATTCGTTCCCGTTTGGGAACGTGGGACTTCCCCTTCCGTTTGGATCCGTCTGGCGGAAGTGGATTCTCTGGGAAGTATCCGCAACGAACGATTTTGGACAACCGGATCATCCGATGCTCGTTCGATAGATGGACAAGCATATTGGTCATCCTTCACCCAAACCGTTTTTCATTGGAAATCGTTTGAAGAAAATCTTTCATTTCCGGACATAAACGATGTGGAATTGACGCGGGTGGTGAAAGGCGGGCTTGCGCTTTCTCACGTGATTTTTGCGGGAGAACATCCGCATTACGGCGGCGCATACTATGGCGAGACGGTTCACGATACCTTCCCGCCCGCCTTTATCGCCGTTCTGGAAACGGCTTTTCGTTATGGAGAAACCGATCGGGCGAAACGGTTGATCGATTTCTGGTTTCGGTATTGTGTAAATCAGGATGGCGTGATTCGTTATTGGCAGCGTGATGTTCAGAACGCCGCCTCCGCTTCCGAATATGGAATGATTTACCATTTGTTGGAGGAACTTGATCGCGCATGGGGAGAGAATTGGGGGATCGAGAACTATTTTAAGCAGTTGGAAGCCTCGGCGCATTATCTCCATTCGCTTCGCCGCCCGATCGAGCCCGGCGGATATCGCTTGATTCATTTGGGGGCGGAAGCAGACAACGCGGAATTAAAACAAGCCTATTTCAGTAACAATCTTTGGGCGGCGCGTGGTTTGGAACGTTTATCGCAACTGTTTGAACGATACAAACGAAAGGGAACCGCCGCGCAATTGCGCCATATGGCTGAGGATATTTACAAAGACACCCGGAAAGCGTTGGATGCGTTTACCGTACAAACGTCATACGGACCGCTCCCGCCGATTCATCCACAATACGCCGCGCTCCCTTTGACTCTGAGCGCGGGATTGACACGCCCAAACGACATCAGCGAAGAAACCTGGTCAAAATATCACAATAATGAAAGTGTGTCGATACCGATCCGTGATCGGGAACAACCGCCGCAGAATCTGCGAGAAAATACTTACGCGAATTACCGTTATTATCTCGAAATGCTGTCGTCGGGCGGTCTTCCGCAGGAAATGGCGGAAGCGATTGGGCGGATGCGGGTCGATCGCGGCGGGGAATTACTCGGCATGACGCGATTTGCCGGCCATCTGGACGATTGGCCGGTGGCTGATTGGGGGAAATATTTACTGGCGACTGATCGTTTGAAAAACTATTGGCTGCTTTTCTACGCGCATATCGCACATCATCAGGACCGGGACACGCTGACAGCCTTTGAGCAGGTCGGGATCGATGGGAAATATCGCGCAGCGGATTGTCTCCCCTCCCAACTGGCGGCGGCGCGGATGCTGGCCTGGGCGTTTGCGTGCGAGTTTCCCGGCGACGAGCATCTGTATCTTTTGCGTGGTATTCCTCCTGAATGGTATGATCCGGGCATGAAATTCGGATGGAATGATATGCCGACAAACGCCGGAAAACTAACAATTCAAGTCATCGGTTCCGCGCGCGAGGTTCAAATCCGAATCGATTTTAGCCGGATTGCGAATGGGGCGAAACCGATTCTTCAGCTGAATTGCTGCAAACGTCTCGATCATTGGTCCGTTCGCGACGGAGAAAATTTGATCGGGAAAGTGAAAGGAAATCGTATGCGGATTCGGGAAGGGAAAAGGGGAATATTAACTATTGTTGTCGGGAGAACGTAATTCATTTTCCCGGAAACCGTCACGACTTCTCTCGATTGACAAGGGGGACACACAATTGGAATGGAATACGTTCACGTGTTCCATTCTGCAAGACGGATTGCTCCTTCCTTATGACCGTATTTTAATTGGATATAGAAACAAGAATAGACTTGATCCGGACTTCATTACAAACGGATGTACAGGATGAGAACAGTGAAAATACATTGACATAAGGGAACAAATGTGGGTACAATTTAATAGGCGTGAGAAAGAGGTCAGGAATGATTATGAGTATTCAAAAAGATGATACACTCAAGATTCGTATCGATGCGGTAACCGTAGACATGATGGAAAAGGCCAGAACGTATCTGAAACTGGATCGAAGCAAGTTTATCCGTCAAAGCATCCGTCAGATGTCCCAAACCGTTATTGCGGAACAGGAGCAAACCCAATTTAGCAAAGAAGACTGGTATACTTTTTTTGCAATGATCGAGAATCCACCACCCCCGACAAACCGCATGAAAAAAGCCGCGAAATCCTACCGTGAGATTACTCATGGCCATGAAATTTGAGATACTCAATCCGAAACTCCATAATCGTAGCAATTTCGATTGTGGCGTGGAAGCGTTAAATTGCTATTTGCAAAAATATGCCAACCAGGATCAAAAGCGTAGCCTGACCAAAGTTTACGTGCTGACGGATAATGAAACCATCATTGGTTATTATTCAATAAGCGCCCATTCCGTTCTGTGTGAACATCTTCCGGAAAACCAGAGAATTGGAGCCTATGAAAACCTTCCATTTCTTTTATTAGGAAGACTGGCTGTCGATAAAAAATATCAAGGGCGGGGGTATGGAGATGTTCTGATTCACCACGCCTTTGAAACAACGCTTCATGCGGCGGAAATGCTTGGTGTTATGGGGATGGTGGTTGAGGCCAAGAACGAAAAAATTACCGCCTTCTATGAGGGATTTGGCTTCAAGCGACTGACGGGTACAAAGAACCGATTGGTGTTGCCACTCAAGGTCATCAAAAACGTTGTTACAATCAACGTAGGCAACATGGATTAACCAATCCCGAATTCGTAAACCAAAATTGCAGCAAGGCAGGATTGGCTCAAAGCGGAGCGTAGCCCACTGAAATTGCCAGAATCAGAGGAGCAGGATGGTTTTTTAAGAAAGTGCAAATCCTGTTCATCCCAATCTCCTGGAAATCCTGATACAGATATGACGCGCCGGCAAAAAGTCGGATTAAATTTTGGAACCAGCACATATTGTGGTATCAATCCTCATTCTGCCACTATATATTGTGCAGACCGGAGGTCCGCACCACAATTTTTGACTTTTTGCCGGGGCGTCAGATATGAATAGATACATAGAATGTTTTATCAATCCATGTAATGATAGGGATGAAATTAAAAATTAGGTACGCCTACTAATTTGAAAGGGGTCAGAAAAATTACAATGAACCAACGAAGCTCAATCCAACTTGTTACAGCAATCGCATTTCTCTTGGTGTTGGCTCTTACGTCGCCACAGGCGGGGGAACGCCCTCGGTTCGGTTTGCAAGGTCCGCAGGTGGTCTCGCCTGAAGTGTCCACGGATCGTCACGTCACGTTCCGCATCCTCGCGCCAAAGGCGGAAGCCGTGCGGATTACCGGCGGCGACATGCCGGCAATCGGGCAGGGTGTGGAGATGACCAGGAATGACGAAGGAGTGTGGGAGGCGACCCTGGGACCGGTCGATCCGGGAGCGTACCGGTATAATTTCAACGTGGACGGTGTGTCGGTGATCGATCCTCGCAGTCCCTCCATCAGCGAATCCAATTCCAACGTCTGGAGTCTGGTCTACGTTCCGGGATCGGATTTCATGGACACAAAGGATGTCCCGCATGGCGCGCTGGCAGAGATTACCTATTATTCATCATCCCTAAACCGGTTTCGCCGGATGCATGTTTACACGCCGCCCGGTTATGAATTGGGTGAGGGAACGTTTCCGGTTTTTTATTTATTGCACGGGGCCTCCGATAGCGACGATTCCTGGTCCTCTGTCGGCAGGGCCGGATTTATCCTCGATAACCTGATCGCGGCGAAAAAAACCAAACCCATGCTTGTCGTGATGCCCACCGGCCATACCGGCCCATTCACGTTTGGCCGTTCCCGATTGCCCATCGAAGAATTCGGACAGGATTTCCTGACCAACATCATGCCTTATGTGGAAAACCATTATCGCGTGCAAAAGGACCGCAACAGCCGCGCGATCGCCGGATTATCCATGGGCGGCGCGCAAGCGTTGAATATTGCGATCCCCAACCTGGATAAATTTGCCTACGTCGGCGTTTTTAGTTCTACAATTTTCAGAATCACCGGCGGCGGTCCGGGCGGCAACGAAGGCCCCAGCTGGGAAGAACAACACACAGAAGCGTTGGACAACGCTGAACGGAAAGCAGGACTCAAACTGTTCTGGTTCGCCACGGGAAAAGAGGATTTTCTTATCGAAACCTCTCGCGCTACGGTAGAGATGTTCAAGAAACATGGATTCAATGTCATTTATAAGGAAAGCGACGGCGGGCATACGTGGATCAATTGGCGGAATTACCTCGACGAATTCGCGCCTCAATTGTTTCAATAAATGAAATTTTACCAGCTGGCAGTTGATTACACATTTCGCCACAACAGGCGAGTCAGAAATCCCGCTTTATTTGCAGTCGGATCATTGAGATTTCCACGTATGGCAAAATCATCACCAAATAATTCAGCGAATGCCCGTTCGAATTCCTCATCTCGTTCTTTTTGAGTGGCGAATTCCTTTCGAATCAGGTAGAGTTCGCCGGCATCCAGCCAATATCCGCCGCAGCTCGGGCATTCATCAATTTCGATTTTGCGCCGTGGACTCCAAAAATGGCGTTTCAAGATCATTTCGTCGCAACGAGGACAATATACACGCTTCGACAAATCAACCGCAACCTGCAAACTGCGCGCGATATCGATCAGCGCCTCACCTTTTGTTTCATGCTGTTCATCGACCTGTTGCAACTCAAAGTGATCGAACCAAAGCCCGCCGCACCCGCCTTTGCAGACATCGACTTCCAATCCTTCCACCGTGATCGTCGTTAAACCGTGATAACATCGCGGACAATCCATTACTTTTTCACCTTCATCTTTTTTTTCATCAGTGTAGTTCAGCGCTTTCAGGAAGCAAGACATGATTCAATCGAGAATGACTTGCCATCCAAACCGTCATGATTGGTTAATCACAACGAACGATGAAAAATTGTGGTGCGGACCTCTGGTCTGCACATGCAGGCTGGAAGCCCGCACCACAATATTCTTAGATAAACGCCTGCCGTTGCGCATCCCATTTGATTTTCGTTTCCTTGCGAAACGCGATGTTGCTGAGATGGCAGGCGGTGATCACTTTATGCGCGGTCGCGATCGGCGAATTGGTCGGTTTGCGGGATTTGACGCAATCGAGAAAATTCTGCATATGCGCCGTGCCTTCGTCGTTCATTGGCCATTCGACGGTCGGCTTTTCTCGGTTATCTGCCGCAAAGATTTTAACGGAAGAATTCTCCTGCACGATTGTGCCTTTTGTGCCGTAAATGACGTGGCCATAGCCGTCGTGGCCGTTGGTGAACACCACGGAAAAATCAATGGAGAAGGTTCCGCAGTCCATTGTCGTGTGCACGACGTCGGGCGTTTCCCAAAAATCGAGCAAATAGGTGCCGCCATTCGCCGTCACCGAGCGCGGCGCTTCACAATCCGTCATCCACATCGCCACGTCGATGTTATGCGCGCCGATGTCGGTGAGCAGGCCGCCGGCGTAATCCCAATACCAGCGCCAGGCGGAGGCGCGGTCGCTGCTGTAGGGGCGGGAAGGGGCCGGCCCTAAAAAACGTTTCCAATTGATTTTGTTGGGATCATACAAATTCTTGTTTCGTCCCCGCGCCTGATAGGGATCGCCTTTTGACCAATCGCGGCAGTCGTAGGTGCGGATCCATTTGATCTCGCCGATCTTGCCTTCCTTGATGGCTTGATAGGCGTCATGCCAGTGCTTGCCGCTGCGGCGGTGGTTGCCGATTTGCACCACGCGGTTGGCTTTTTCCGCCGCTTCCACCATCCGCGCCCCTGCTTCGATGGTATGGGATAACGGTTTTTCCTGATACACATCCTTTCCCGCCTGCATGGCGTCGATAAAAATGTCGTGATGCCAATGATCCGGAGGAGCGATCACCAGCGCATCGATGTCGTCGCGTTCCAGCAGGTCCTGATGAACTTCGTATCGGTCCGCCGCGCCGCCCAGGACTTCCCGCGCGTGGTCCAGCATGAGTTGATTGACGTCGCAAAGCGCGACGATCTCCGCGCCCAGCCGCTGCGCTGCGCGCAGGCGGTCAGTTCCACGGTCGCCGGCGCCGATGCCGCCCATGCGGATGCGCTCGTTCGCGCCCAGGATCGAGATGGGTCCGACGCTGACAGCAAACGATGTCAACGCGGTTCCCTTGGCCGTGTTTTGCATAAAATCCCGCCGGTTTTGTTTCATTGCTTTCCCCTTTATGATCGTTATGGACATCTATTATCGAAATTTTTACGATTTTTCTTTCTGGCGCGCACAAAGTAACTGGGGGAAATGCGGTGGGTTTTACTTCGTTCAACCCACCCTACCAGCCCACTGTGACGCGCGATATTGGCATTGTAGCGACATGCCTACTTTGCAGTTTGCAATTATATATTGTTTTTTTTCATTATTCCAATGGATTCACATCAAGCGCCATTCCATATCTTTTTTTAATTTACACAACAAAAAAGGGAAACGAAAATGCAAATCCCAAATCATTGTTGACTATTCATTTGGGGCTGAAGCACTCGTTTCAACATGCATAACGCGGCGGACGCATTCGCATCCTCCAATCCGGCCACGCAATCTTCGGGCACGGCGACTCGGTATCCACGCATAATGGCTGAAGAGCCGGTATAATGAATGCAGATTTCCGTGCACACGCCGGTCAGAATGATTTCCGTAATCTGCAATTGCTGCAACTTTGCCTCCAGGTTGGTTTGATAAAAGGCGTCATAGCGCGTTTTTTCGATGATGATATCATTCCGGTCCGGGGCGAGTTCGGCGATGATTTCCGCGCCGTTTGTGCCTTTGATCGCGTGAAGCGGCCAGACGTTCATTTCCGGATCGTCGGACACGTGGCTGTCACAAATATAAATGATAGGGACTTTATCCCGTCGGGCGTTTTCCATTTCGCGCCGAATATTCGGAATAATGTCCGTTGCGCCCGGCGCTTCGAGCGGCGCGCCTTTGCGGACAAAGTCGTTCAGCATATCACAAATCAATAACGCTTTTTTATTCATGGAATCCATCTCCTCATTTATGCGTTACGGGTAGCACAGGCATCCCGCCTGCAACTCAATGCAGGCGGGACGCCTGCGCTCCTCCCCATATTCATATTTCCAATCAGGTTGTCAGGGACAACGACCTTTCGAGCGCCCGAGCCAGGCGTTTACATCCTTCCTGTAACTGCTCTACCTCGATCATGCCATACGCCAGTCTCATGCTTGAGGAATGACGCGATTCCGGCCGGTCGGCGGAATAACACAGGCAGCCCGGCACATATAAAACCTTTTCTTTCAGCGCCTGTTGAAAGATTGCGCCGTGCGGGCCAGTGTCGAACGAGGATGGAAGCGTAATCCAGCAATAAAAGCCACCCGCCGGATTCAACCATTCCACTTCGGCGGGAAACGTCTCACGAAGAATTTGCAGAACCGCGTCCCGCTTCTGTGCGTAGATTTGCCGCAGTTGCTCCGTATGCGCGTCGAATTCGCGCGAGATCAGCATTCGCTTGAGAAATTGCTGACTCAGGTTGGCGCTGCCGAAATCGTGATTGCCTTTGATATCCGTCATTTTGTCGATGATCGGCTTGGGTCCGACTCCGAAACCGAGACGAATGCCCGGCGAGAGGGATTTCGACAAGGATTCGGTATAAAGAACGAGATCGTTATCCGCTTCGAAGGATTTGATGGGCGGCATGACCGGCTGTTCGAAACACAAACGGCGATAAGCGGCGTCTTCCAGCAATAAAATCGGATATCCGTCGTCGCGAAATCGCTGCAGGATTTCAAGTAATTGTCTTCTGCGCTCGAATGCGAGGGTAATCCCCATCGGATTGGTTGCATAGGACATGACGTACAGCATTTTCACGCGTCCGAGTTTCGCTTGCGCTTTTAACTGCAGCAATACTTCCTCGACTTTTTTCGGTACGATGCCATACGCGTCGGTGTCGATGCCAATCGTTCTCGCTCCACGGGTTTTGAACACTCCCAATACGACAAAATAGGTCGGCGCTTCCAGCAGCACGATATCGTTTTCGTCCAGAAAGGCTTCCGCAGCCAGATACAATATCTGCTGCGAGCCGGAACCGATCAGCACATGCGATTCATCGATTTCCGCCGCCGGATGAAAGACGCCTTCACCGGCCAATCGTTCGATAAGATGTTGGCGTAAAACCAAATCGCCTTGCGTGGTGCCGTATTGCAGCGCCGACTGACCGGAACGGTTACGTTCAAACATCTCCCGCATATATTTTGCGGCAAATTCGTTCGGTAAGGATTCCTGATCCACGAAACCGGCGGCCAAAGATATCAAACCAGGCGTTTCAATCGCTTGCGCCATCAACCAGCTGATTTCCGGCGGCGTGGTTCGCCAAGCCAGGAGTGAAAAACGATCGGATAGGTTCCTATACATGGATATTTGACAGTCTCCCAAAATAAACTTACCATTCATATTACAAAATTATTCCACGTTTGTTAAGGATAATGAATTCTTCTGCGATTCGGATTTCATTCATGCGGAATCCGAAGCAACGCAACTGACATTTTACCATTTTTATTGTAGCGATAGCAACATTATGAAAAATTTACCCAAATCCTTTATCCCTTTCGTCCTTGCGCCGATGGTGACCGTGTTTTTTTTCATGATGATTCTTGATGCGGGAGAACTGGTTGAAGTTCCGAGTTCCGTTTATAAGTGGTTTTTTGCCCTGCTGGGAATGTTCCTGTTCTGGTGGCCCATCGATATGCTGCTGCATTGGGAAAAACGCACGCCCGCCTCCATTCAAAAAGACAAATACATCGCCATGGTTTCGACCACGCTGATCCTCTTCGTGTTTCCGTATTGGTTTTTCGTGACGCCGTTTTGGCCGACGCTCGGCGCAGCGGTTATGATCGGAATCGTGATTCCCACAACGTTTATGACGATTCGTTTTCTCAAATCCAAAGTTCGTATTACCACACCGGAAAAAATTCTCCATTTGGGAATGGAATCGCCGCGCGCGAAGGAATTTTTGAACTATTTTCCCGATGCGAATCAATATGTTTACGGATTGACCGCCGGCGAGGGAGACCGCAGCCATTTGATTCTTCATAAGCGGCAGCCGACGGAAGCTTATGCGGGCGCGCAAATCGACTTCGTTTTGGACATTCCCGTCGATCACCGCATCAACCGCTTCGTGGGTGGAAAAGAACAGCTCAAATGCTATTTGTTTGTGAACGACAAAGGAAACGCCGGAATCGGATTTCTGCCATCCAGCAACATCGGCCGCGCATTGGATTATGGTTTTTCCGACGACGAACTCGACAAGGCCATCAGCGAAGCGACCACGCTCGACCATCGCTGGCCCGCGTTGGGCGACGCGCCGCTCGACGTGCAGCATTATCCGGGGAAAGTGGTGAAAATCGGGGGGTAGGGTGTAGGGGATAGGGATTAGGTTGGCTAAAATTAGGGGGGGAAAACCATTGCATTGGAGGTTTTTTCGACGTGTTGCGATCCTTTTTATTATTTTTTTTCGTCTTCCTTGTGTTTATTTCGTATGGTTATGCCGATTCGGTGACGCTGATTGTCAGCGGCCAGACGAAGGGGATGTTGGAAGCGTGTGGCTGCGTCGAAGTCGAGGGGGGAATGGAGGCGCGCGCGGGATTTCTGGAAACATTGCGATCAGAAAATGTTCCGTTTGCATTGGTCGATCTGGGGGAATTTGTGGACAAAGAACAGAATGCGATCAATGAGGCGTTGGGAATCAGTTATTTACGCGCATGCCGGGAATTGGAGTATGATCTGGCCCTTCTCAGTCCGGTTGATCTTGCGTACGGGTATGATTATTTATTCCGTATCGGCAAAGAAGCCAGTGTTTCATTACTTTGCACAAATTTGTCTTCAACAAAAGAACCTTTGTGGAAAACTGCTTTTATCAAAGAAATGGGGAAGAGCAAAATAGGCATTCTTGGCGCGGTTTCTTTGGTTCCCAAACTGGATTCCAAACAACCGGATTTTGCGATTTCCGATTCGCGAGCATCCCTTGCGGCGGAGACGAAAAACCTGCGGGAAACCGAAGGCGTCGATGCGGTGGTATTGCTTGCCTTTGAACCGCCGCCGATCGTGATTCAATGGCTGGAAAAATACAACGGTCCGAAAATCGATCTGGTTGTCACACAGGATTTCGGCATTTTACCGAAAAAAGTAAAAGAGACTTACATCGTCAACACTCCATCGAAAGGATATGCGGTTGGCAAAATCACTTTTGACGTGAGTAAAGAAAAGGGAATCGATGCCGTGAAGTATGAGCGAATTTCACTGAAACCGGATCAATATAAAAACGAAAAGATGCGCAATTTTCTCACGCAGGCGTATGCGAAAATGATTGTGGATTTGCAACTTGCATACGAAGGACCGTTCGTGCTGCAGAATTTATCGCAGGAAAAAGAGGATTTCAGCGGTTATGGCGGTGCGGATTTATGCCGCGACTGCCATTTTGATCAATACGAGCAATGGGCGGAGACCAAACATGCGACCGCGTTTTACGATGTAATAAATAAAAACCGGCATTGGATGCCGCAATGTGTGATGTGTCACGTGACCGGATTCGGCAACGCGAATGGCTATCGCAGTTTCGAAAAATCAGCGAGATTGCGCAACGTGCAATGCGAGACCTGCCACGGACCGGGACAACAGCATGCGGATGATATGGGAACCTCGGCCATCCGGCGCGGAGCGTCGAAAGAACTATGCGCGCAATGCCACGATCAAAAGAACAGCCCCAAATTCGAGGAAATGTTCGATTTGTATTATAAGAAGATTCTGCATTGATATGTCCCGATGCGATACAGGATCGCATCATACTTTTCCCAGCGCCCGCGGAGGGCGGCTTTGCGTTTTTCGCAGGGATAATACGATCAAGGCCAGAACGAACGGCAACGCCAGATAGGCGCGGGACGGGAGCAACGGAAACGCGCCTTGCAACCGTTCCCCCAGCGCCTCCGCACAACCGAACAGAAAACAGATCAACGCCGCGCGGCCGGGCCGCCAGCCGCTGCAGATCAGCGCCGCCAGCGCCACGAAGCCGCGGCCGTTGGTCATCCCCTGGCTGAATTGGCTGACGTCGCACAGCGCCAGTTGCACGCCGCCCAATCCGGCCATGACGCCGCTGATTCCCACCGCGCCATAGCGATACAACGACGCCCGCACACCCGCCGCTTTCACGACCCGTGGATCTTCACCGCACGCCCGCAAACGCAGGCCGAAGGCGGTTTGATAGAAGACAAATATCGTGAAACCGATCATAAGGAACAACAAAATGTGAAGTGGGGAAAGCGGGAAAAACAGATCCGAAAGAATGGGGATGTCGCTCCACCCTTGAATCGTCGGAATCTTCGGCACTTCCGGCGAATTGCCTCTCGCTTTGAAAATTTGAAACAACAAAAATCCGGTGATTCCCAGCGAAAACAGATTGATCCCCATCCCGCTGACGATCTGATCCGCCTTCCAGCGGATGCAAACCAACGCATGGACCAATCCGAACAAACCACCGCACACAGCGCCCGCCATCAGTCCCGCCCAGGGATTGCCGCTGAGGCCGGACGCGGCCACCGCGGCAAAAGCTCCCGCCAGCATCATGCCTTCCAGGCCGATATTGATTATGCCCGATCGTTCACTGAAAGCGCCGCCGAGCGTCGCCCACAACAGCGGCGCGCCTTTCAGCACGCCGGCATGAACGAGCATAGGCAGTTCGTGTAACAAAATCATAGGAATAATGGCCGTCCACTCATACATGGTTTCGCCGCCTCATCGAAATCGCCACGCAGATGATCAAAATTCCCTCCAATACCAACACCAGTTCTTTCGGCACATCCAAATCGAGTTGCAGCGCGCGATCCGACGCGCGCAGCGTGGCGATCACCAACGCCGCCGGGATCGTCGCCAACGGTTCGCATAAGGCGAGAAAGGCCACGGCAATTCCATCGAAGCCATAACTGGCGACGAAACGGGAGAAGAATGTGTGGGATATGCCGGTGGTTTCCAACGCGCCCGCCAATCCCGCGCACCCGCCGCCGAGCAATAACGAGGATAGATGAATTTTCCCTATACCAATGCCGGAAAACCGGGCAGTTTTGGGATTGCTTCCCACCGCTCGCAAATGAAAGCCGAACCACGTGCGATACAGAGCGAAAGTCAATACAACCGCGATCCCCACCGCGACGACAATTCCCCCCGATGTTTCCGCCGCGCCGAAGGACAATAAAAGCGGCATTTTCGCCGATTCGTGAATTAACGCGGTGCGGCTGGTTCCCTGGCCGCCGCTTAACATGCCATACGTAAGTTCATTGACAAGTTGGAAGGCGATAAAATTCAGCATGATCGTACTGATCACTTCGTGAATCCCACGCCAGGTTTTCAGGACGGCGGCCAGCGCGCCCCACAACGCTCCGATAACTGTTCCAATGGCGAGGCACAGCAAAAGATGCAGAGGACCGATGAATGCAAAAGGCAAAGCGCCCACTACCGCGGCGGAAAGAGCCCCCACATACATTTGGCCTTCCCCGCCGATGTTGAACAAACCGGCGCGGTAAGGAATCACGACGGCCAGGCCGGTTAAAATGAGAAGGGTGGCGCGGGTAAACACCAACAAAATGCCGGTCGGGGATCCCCACGTACTGCGAATGATGGTTTGTCCCACTTCCAACGGCGAGAAACGATTGATCCACAAAAAAAGGGAGAGCAACGCCAGCGTGACAGCGATCGAGAGAACAAGCGGAAGGAGCCGTCGCAGCAGCATTACGCTCCTCCCACCATCGCCTTGCCCAACTCTTCCGGCATCCAATCCTGCGTGAAGCGGATTTGTACGATTTCGCCGCGATGCATCACGGCGATTCTGCGACAAATCAAAAACAATTCTGCCAATTCGGACGAAAACAAAATCATTCCCGCTCCTTTACGGCACATGGCGACAAGCGTTTCATTCACGAAGCGCGAGGCGCGCAGATCGAGCCCGCGGGTGGGATTGTGGGCAATGATCAATTTGGGCGAAGCCATCAATTCACGCGCGACGACCACCCGCTGCTGATGCCCGCCGGACAATGTTCCCGCGGAAACTCGCGGAGATGCGGCCTGCACCTCAAATTTCACAAGTTGTTCCTCCACCTGTTTTTCCAATTGCTTCGTATGCAGCCACTGCGTCGATTGCAGCGCAAACGCAGGTTTGTTCAACATGAAATTTTCGATCAGGGAATGATGGGAAAGCAATCCCTCATTCAGCCGGTCCTGTGGAATCAGGGAAATTCCGCGTTTGCGGCGTTCAAGGGTTGACAGCGTCAAAATCTCTTCCCCGGAAAGTGTAATCGAACCGGAATCAGCCGGCGCGAGGCCGAGAATCGTTTCGATCAATTCTTCCTGGCCGTTCCCGGCTACGCCGGCAATGCCCAATATTTCATGCTCCGCCACATCGAGAGCTATGTTTTGTAAAGCAGGGCGGTTTTCCCGCGACATGGAAGATAGATTGTTGATCTGAAACAGCGATGGACCGGGCCGGATCGGTTCATACGATTCATTCGGCAGTTCTTCGCCGATAATTGCCTTTGCGATGGAATTCGCCGACGTTTCCTGCAGCGTTGATTGTAGTACGATTTTCCCTTTTCTCAACACGGTCACATCATCCGCGATGCGCATCACTTCCGGCAGACGATGGGTGATCATCAGAATGGCGATCCCTTCGCGCTTCAACGTGGAAAGCGTTTGCAGAAAGCGATCCACTTCGTGCGTCACCAAAGCCGCCGTTGGTTCGTCAAATAACATAATACGCGCATTGCGATACAGCACTTTCGCAATTTCAACCTGTTGCTGCAAACCGATCGGCAGCGATTCCACCCGTTCGCAAAGGTTCAATTCCAAACCATATCGTTCGAGTAATGAACCGATTTCACGTTCTGCTTTTTTGCGATCCAGACGCAGGCCAGAGCGAATTTCCCGCCCCAGTATGATGTTTTCCAGGACATCGAGGGACGGAATCAACGAAAAATGTTGTTGAACGAGACCGATCCCCAAACGCAACGCGTCGGCGGGATTGCGAATGGTTGCGCATTGGCCGTCGATGGCAAGATTTCCTTCGTCCGCGGGATATAAACCATACACGATGGAAACGAAGGTTGATTTTCCCGCGCCGTTTTCCCCCAAAAGCGCGTGAATACGTCCATAATGCAGCATGAGAAAGACGGAATCGCTGGCGAGCAATGATCCAAAACGTTTTTGGATCCCCTGCGCGGCCAACGCCGGTGTGGCTCCGGTCATTGGTGAATTTTCGACGGTCATTGCGCCTGCATTTGCTCGATCGGCGGTTGGAAATTTTCCAATTCCGCATAGGTGTAAGGAATCTGAATCGTTTCGGCGGCAATGAGTTCTTCCGCTTTTTTCATGGCCGCCGTCGCCGCTTCCGGAACAAATTGATTGGTATATTTCATTTCCGTCAAACCGACGTAACCATCATGCAGACCGACTTCATAAATGCCGCCTGTGAATTGGCCATCAAACGCGGCGATGATTTGATCGGAAACGACTCTGTCCATGCGCTTGAGAACGCTGGTCAGGACCTTTCCCGGCGCCAGATCGTCCTGATCGATATCGACGCCAATGGCGAACCGCTGATCGGCGGCTTCTTTCACTGCTTCGATCACGCCGAGTCCGCTGACTCCCGACAATTGAAAGAGGATATCCGCGCCCTGGCCAATCAGGGATTGCGCAATGGATTTCGCTTTGACCGGATCGTTGAAACTGCCGATCGTGGAGGACAGCGCCTTGACTTCTTTTTGCTGCAATGCGCCGCCGGTTCGCACCCCGGCGCGATACCCGGCGGCGAAGGCCTCGACCGGCGGGATATCCATGCCCGGCATGACCGCCACCGTCTCCGTGCGGGATACGTAACTCGCCAAAATTCCCGCCAGGAATGCCGCTTCCTGCGACTTAAACTCGAAACTGGCGATATTCGCGCCGTTGATCTTACCGTCGATGAAGATAAACGATTTGTCCGCATGATGTGGAGCGACCTGCTCGACCGCTTCCGCAATCAAGAAACCCAACGCCAACACCACGTTGGAGCGTTCGGCGGCGAGATTGAGGTTGTCGATGTAATCCGTCTGTTCGCGCGACTCGATGGCCTTGATTTCGATGTCGACGCCGCGTTCGGCCAGACGCCTCTGCGCGTCCTCGCATCCCGCCCAGCCCGCATCGTTGAATCCTTTGTCGCCCCGTCCGCCCACGTCCGTGATCAGGACTACGCTGAAGGCGTCGCCTTTGGATTGGCCGGCGGGCGACGGATCGCCGGAGGTGCATGAGAAAAATGAAGTTGATAATGCGATGAATACCAAAACCTGACATTTAGACATGAAAAATTTTCCTTTCTGAAGATTGTGTTCCATATTTTATAGAAACCATCATTATTGTATGGACACAAAAAATGATAAGGATTGGAAAGATGAATAGTGTATCCAATCTCTCCCCCTCCGAACGTGCAGGCGGTGGATTTTCCATACACATCTTAAATCGCTGTTTTGTTGTGTAATTCTTCGCGTACTACACGTCGCAAAATATCCTCTATCGACTCTTGCCTGGCTCGGATGTATTCGCGAAGGGCTTTATTGATCAACGTTTGATAATTACCGCCGCCCATCGCCTCGACTTCGCCGCGAAACCAGTCCAGCACATCGGTATCCAGTCGGATCGAGATGCGCGTCTTGCCTGGGGGAAGTGGATCAAGCGCTCCGCGTTTCCCTTTGCTAAAATCGTACTCAGTCTTCATAGTGTCCCTCATATTGCCGACGCTCTCGTGGTTTGGCTTTTCGCGCCGAGATAAGACGAATATTATCACTACGCCACGTATAGACTACCACGAGAATTTGCCCAAAGGCATCACTTCCAATCGTGATGTAACGTTCTTCATTGCCATGGTTGGTATCTTCCACCGTGATAGCATTGTCATCCTGGAAAATCGATACCGCGTCAGCGAATCGGATGCCGTGTTTACGAAGATTCGTTTGAGCCTTATTTTTATCCCATTGGTAGTTCATTACAATTATTGTATGTACAAATGTGCACAAGTGCAAGCTGTGATGGATTCGTATATTGTGATAAGTTGTTCATTCGTCTTTTATGTTTAATCCTGTGTCATAGCTTTTATCCTTCCACCCTGGTTATTCGGAGTCAGATAGGACATTCCTATACGCGTTTTAATCGTAAAAAATCACTTGATTGCACTCTCATAAAAACAGCGCCAGAATCTGCGAGAACACGGTAACCACCACCATCGCCAGAGGATAAATCGAAGCGTAATTGATCATCGGCGTATCCGATTCGACGCTGCTTGCCGCCGCACCCAACGCCGGGGTGCTGGTCATCGCGCCGCAAACCACACCCAAGGAAGCCAGCCGTCCCAATCGGAACACATAAAAACTAAAAAAATACGAAACAAGCATGGATACGAAAGTGATGAGGACGCCCAATAGGAAAATCTGCAAAGCCGCTTCTTGAAAAACCTGAACGAAAGAACCGCCCGCTTTCGATCCGGCTTCCGCCAGGAAGAAAAGCAGGCCGATTTCGCGAATCAGGTATTTTGCGGCGTAGGGCACGCGGGTGTTCAGCCTTCCGATGCGTCCGAAATGGCTGACCAGGATCGCAACCAGCAGCGGCCCGCCCGCCAATCCCAGGCGAAAGGTGACGCCGCCGGGCAGGGAAATGGGATATTGACCGATAAAAGCGCCCAACACGATTCCCGCCGAGAGGGCGATCAGGTTGGTTTCGTGTATCCGCTTTTCCTGTTGTCCGGCAATGGCGACGAAGCGTTCGCAATCTTCCTTATCTCCCACCACGCGAATCAAATCTCCGATTTCCAACGTGGTGGCGCCGGTGGGAACAAATTCGACTTCATCCCGCCGCAAGCGGGTCAATACCACGCCGAACATCTCCTTGACTTCGAGTTCCTGCAACGATTTTCCTGCGATTTTAGGCGAAGAAACGAATACGTCGCGGCTGACAATATCCCACGTGACATCGAGATCGACGTTGGTTTCCTTGCCGATGAGATGTTCAAGTTTTTTCAACTCTTTCGCCGCGCCTGTCGCGCGAATGACGTCGTCGAGTTGGAGCACGGTGTCCCCGTGCGCCATGAAAATTTGGTTATCCCGCTTTACCCGGGTAATATTGGCCTTGGTCATGCTATGTAAATCGATCTCGGCGAGAGTTTTACCGGCGCAGTTGGGATTGGTTACGGAGAATTGTTTAACCTGAACTGCCGAAACGGCGGATTTGCTGCTCTTTTCTTCCGCCTGCAATTCCTCTTTCGTGCCCTTCAATCCCGCAATGAATTGGACGAAAAGGACGACGCCGATCACGCCGAACGGATACGCCACGGCAAAACCGACCGAGACGTCGGGATTCTGCAATACATCCTTCGCGGCGGCCAGCCCCGGCGTCGATGTCAACGCGCCGGCGAATATGCCGACGCTCAGCGGCGCTGACAGCGAGAACAACTTGCTGCATATCCAAACCGTTGCCAGCGCGGAAAATAGGGAAATCAAGGCGATCATCAAAAATGAGATCCCATTTAGGCGAATGATACGGAAAAAACGCGGCCCGACCTGCAAGCCGATGGCGTAAACAAAGAGAATCACACCCAATTCGGAAATTTCTTTGGGAATAACCACGTTGAAGTGGCCAAACACGATGGCCACGAAAAGCACGGCCGAGGAGCCGAGAGAAAAGCCATATACCCGTATTTTCCCGACAGCGAGACCAATACAGATCATCAGAAAAAGAGCGACAACCGTTTGTCCGGCCAGACTTGAAAATAATGCGTTCATAGATGGCTCAATTCCTTTTATCCTAACCAAAATCAACCATGAAAGATCGTATGAAAATGCAAAAAACCATGTTCTGTGGACTTTGACTTCTGACCAAACGCGGTTTCCATTATAGCAATTTTATACACATAAGTGTATCCGCGGTGGTGTATTCAGGTAGGTCGGAGCGATGAGAAAGAACAGGAAGGCATTGATCCCCTTATCTCATGGCTTTACAATTTCAATCTACGCTTTCGGATTTGATCATATCGATGAATAGAGAGAATAAGATGGGGATTCAGGTGTCATAATGAAACAAATAAAATACAAAAGCCCATTACACGAAATGACGTGCACGACCTGCACGGATTTGTGGAATGATTCGTGTTCGGTGCAGGAACTCACCTACGCCATCAAAAACGGCGCGGTCGGCGCGACCACCAATCCGGTCATCGTCGGCGAAGTGTTAAAAAAAGAACTCTATTTATGGGAAGAACGCATCGCGCAGCTGATCAAAGAAAATCCGACTGCGTCGGAGGATGACATCACCTGGCGACTGAATGAAGCCATGGCCATGAAAGGCGCGGAATTCCTGCAGCCGGTCTTTAAACGCGAAAAAAAGAAAAAAGGCCGGATTTCCATCCAAACCAATCCCAAATACTTCCGCAATAAAGACTTGATGGTGGAACAAGCCGTCTATTTCGACCGGCTGGCGCCGAACATGCAGGTAAAAATTCCGGTTTCCACCACGGGAATCGCCGCCATCGAGGAAGCCACTTATCGCGGAGTATCCGTCAACGCCACCGTCAGTTTTACCGTTCCGCAGGCCATCGCCGTGGCGGAAGCGATTGAAAAAGGATTGAAACGGCGGGAAGCGGAAGGCCTGGATGTCGCCGCGATGTCGCCGGTTTGCACCATCATGGTCGGGCGCATTGACGATTGGCTGCGGGTGGTGGCGGATCGGGACGATATCATTACCGATCCCGGCAACCTGAATTGGGCCGGCGTGGCCGTCATGAAGAAAGCATATGAATTATATCGCCAGCGCGAGTATCGCGCCCGCCTTTTGTCCGCCGCTTATCGCTGCCATATGCATTGGTCCGAATTCATCGGCGGCGATCTGATCGTCAGCATCCCTTATCAATGGCAGGTACGCTTCAACCAGTCGGACGTGGCCGTGATTCCACGCATGGATAATCCCGTCCCGCCAAAGATTCTTGACGAATTATTGTTGAAATTCAAGGAATTCCGCAAAGCGTATGAAGAAGATGGGATAAAAGTGAAAGATTTCGATTCATTCGGCGCGAATCGACGCACCATGCGCCAATTCATCGGCGGGTACGAATCGCTGGTCGGTTTTATTCGAGAGCGCATGATCCCCAATCCGGATCGGAAATAAGAAAAATGCCACAAGATTTAATCCAACCCTATTTAAACAAACCGCTGCAGAATGGCTGGAATCCTTTCCTCGAAAACGACGCGGAAATTCAAATCGATTTCGGCATTCATTTGCTTGCCGCCGGTGAAACCCACACCTTTCCATCCCGTTCGGATGAAATGGCTGTGCTTCTCATGTCGGGTAAAGGCGAACTGACAACGTCGCGGGGGACAGCTGCGATTCAACGTTCTTCGCTGATCGAAGAAAATCCGTTTACCGTACACATTCCACATGATGAGGCGGTAACCGTGAAAGCTGAATCCGCGTCGGAATTCGCGGTCGTGCGCACCCAAAATCCGGATTCGTTCCCCGTCGCGTATTATTATCCGGATAACGTGGAAAACGAACAACGCGGGAAAGGCATTCTGAATGACGCCTGCCACCGCATCGTGCGCGCGATATTCGATCATCGTAATGCGCCGCCGCAGGCGCGGCTGGTGCTGGGCGAAGTCATCAATTTTCCCGGCCGCTGGAGCAGTTATCCCCCCCATCATCACACGCAGCCGGAACTCTATTACTACCGATTCGAACCGGATTGGGGATACGGTCATGGCGAACTCGGCGACGAAGTCTTGAAACTCCGCCATCACGATCTGCTGCGAATCACCGGCGAGCGAGACCATGCGCAAACCTCCGCTCCCGGTTTTCATATGTATTATCTCTGGACCATACGCCATCTGCCCGGTGATCCATATTTGGGCTTCGAATATACGCCACCGTTCGATACGTTGATCCCAAAGCCCTAAATAATCAGGACCCTGGATTTGAAATGAGAGCAAATCTATATGAATAGAAAAAAATACGCGGGTAGAGCAGGCGTCCCCGCCTTCGTTGTTCCTGCAAGCGAGGACGCTTGCTTTACCCGCGTGGGTTGGTAGGGGTGGTTCGCGAACCGCCCCTACCGAGGTATTCTCATTCTACGTTGTGACCAATCAGTCATGATAATTCTATTCGGGGAAAATTTTGAATTGGAAAATATAGATTTCGTAAAAAGGAGCATACCGATGAATCGACAAATCATGGTCAGGCTGTTGTTTTTTGCATTACTGTGTCTCACGATTTTTCATGGCTCCTGCACGAAGGAACCGTTTGAGCGGAATGCGGGTCAATCGATGCAAATCGCCGTGATTCCCAAAGGCACGTCGAATATTTTCTGGCAAACCGTTCATGCGGGCGCGCTCACCGCGGGAAAAGAATTCGGTGTGGAGATTCTATGGTCGGGTCCCGCCGTCGAAACGAATAAGGAACAGCAGGTTTCCATCGTCGAGGACTTCATCGTCCGCGCCGTCGATGGCATCGTTCTCGCTCCGCAGGACGCGGAAGCGATGGTTCCGTCCGTGGAGCGCATCGCTGCCGCCAATATTCCTCTCGTGATTATGGATTCGGGCATCAACTCGGATCATTACGTCAGTTTTGCCGCCACCGACAATTATCGCGGCGGAGTGGAAGGTGCGCGCGAAATGGCCCGCCGCCTCGAACAAAAAGGACAAGTGATCATCATCGGCAACGATCCCGGCGGCGCATCGACCAACGAACGCGAAAAAGGCTTTCGTGACACGCTCGAAAAGGAATTTCCCGACATCCAACTGATCGGCTTTGAATATCATTACAACGACCGTGGAAAAGCGCGCGCCATCATGGACGACCTGCTGGTTCGCAATCCGGACACGGACGGCGTCTTTTGCAGCAGTGAATCCAGCAGCTTGGGAGCATTGCTGGCGCTACAAGCGTCGAAAACGACGGATCGTCTCGTCTTCATCGCCTTCGATTCATCGCCGGAATTGGTGAAGGCGTTGGAAAACGGTGAAATCCACGCCATCATCAACCAGGATCCATTTCGCATCGGTTATGAAGGCGTCAAAACGCTGGTTCGCCATTTGCGCGGAGAAGCGGTGGAACAGAAAGTCGACACAGGCGTTTTCGTCGTGACCAAAGAAAATATGAACGAGCCGGAAATCGAAATACTCCTCAATCCGAATCTCGATTCTCTATGAAATAACGGAGATAAATCATGTCAAAAATAAAAATTGCAAACGCCCCCTGTTCATGGGGTGTGCTGGAATTCGATTTGGAAGGCCAGACCGCCGGATATGCGCAGGTTCTCGACGAAATGGTGCAAGCCGGTTATGAAGGCACGGAGTTCGGCGACTGGGGCTTCATGCCGACCGATCCCGTAGAGTTGCGGCAGGAAATCAAACGCCGCAATCTCACCCTGCTCGCCGCATTCGTTCCGGTGGCGCTGGCCAATCCCGCGGCGCATCGGCAGGGAATCGACGTTGCCGTGAAAACGGCCAAATTGTTGGCCGCGGTGGATGATTCCCCGTTCATCGTACTGGCGGACGACAACGGCAGCGTGGAAACGCGCACCAAAAACGCCGGCAGAATCCGGCCGGAGCAGGGATTAAACGGGAGCCAATGGAAAATCTACGCGCAAGGCGCGGAAAATCTCGCCCGCACGGTCCTGAACGAAGTCGGTGTGCGCACCGTTTTTCACCATCACTGCGCAGGGTACGTGGAAACGCCGGCGGAGGTCGAATGTCTGCTGAACGAAACCGATTCCGATCTGCTTGGCCTCTGTTTCGACGCCGGCCACTTCGAATACGGGGGCGGCAACGCCGTCGAAGGGCTGAACCATTTTTCCGAACGGATTTGGCACGTCCATTTCAAGGATTGCCATCCCGATGTCGCCGCCCAAGCGCGAACAAATGCATGGGATTACTTCGAAGCGGTGAAAAACGGAGTCTTCTGCGAACTGGGCAAAGGTTCCGTGGACTTCACCGCCATATTGAAAGAAATACAAAAGATGAATTATGAAGGATGGATCGTCGTCGAGCAGGATGTCCTGCCCGGCATGGGATCGCCGTTGGAAAGCGCGAAGAGAAACCGGGAATTTCTTCAATCTCTCGGCCTGTAAAACAGTAACGCCGGCATCCTGCCGGCTATAAGGAAACAACCATGAACTCTACAAATTCTCTGAACATTGGTTTGATCGGAACCGGACGCATTGGCGTCCTGCATGCGGAACACCTCGCCTATCGCATCCCCAACGCCCGTCTCGTCGCTCTTGCGGACGTGAATCGAGCGGCGGCGGAAGCCTGCGCGGCAAAACTGAATGTGAAACAGGTCTATGACAGCATCGATCCGATTTTATCGGATCAGGGAATCGACGCCGTCGTGATCTGTTCCTCCACAGACACGCATTCCCGCCTGATCGAAGAAGCGGCAAACGCCAAAAAACATATCTTTTGCGAAAAACCCATCGATTACGATCTGAAGCGTATTGATAAAGCGCTGCAAACCGTCGCCGAAGCAAAGGTCAAATTGCAAATCGGCTTCAACCGCCGCTTCGATCCCAACTTTTTCGAAGTGAGGAAAAAAGTGGCGGAAGGGAAAATCGGCAAACCGCATTTGCTCCATATCACCAGCCGCGACCCAGCTCCCCCGCCGATTGCTTATATCAAAGTGTCGGGCGGTATCTTTCTTGATATGACCATTCACGACTTCGACATGGCACGCTATCTCGTCGGCAGTGAGGTGGAATCGGTGTATGCAACCGGCGGTGTGTTGATCGATCCGGAAATCGGCAAAGCCGGCGATGTCGACACGGCGGTGATTATTCTTCACTTTGCCGACGGCGCGATCGGCGTGATCGAAAACAGCCGCCAGGCGGTTTACGGATACGATCAGCGCGTGGAAGTATTCGGCTCGGAAGGCATGGTATTGGCCGAAAACAACGCTCCCAATCGCACCTTGCTCAGCAACCGCGAGGGCGTTCACGCGCCGTTGCCTCTTTATTTCTTCCTTGAACGCTACACCGATTCCTTCATTGCCGAAATGAAGACGTTCGTCGACGCGGTAATCCATGACAAGCCTTGCCCGGTCACCGGCGACGACGCCCGCGTTCCCGTGGTCATGGGTCTGGCGGCCAAACGTTCTTTGCAGGAACAACGGAAAGTGAATTTGAGTGAAATCTCCTGAAAACGGAATTAAACTGGAATGGTAAAG
>QZKN01000133.1 GCA_003598175.1 Candidatus Omnitrophota bacterium | reverse complement strand
AGATAGCCAGCGGGCAACGCCCCTGGAAAAGTTGGGAAAAACGTAGAATTCCACCCCAACGGGGTGACAGAAGATAGCCAGCGGGCAACGCCCCTGGAAGAAACAGAATAACATAAGGGCATAGCCCTGAAAGGGCAGAAGAAAAACTCATGCCTCAATCCCTTTCTTGTGTGATCATTCACATTATTTTCAGTACGAAAGACCGATATCCATTCATCAACGATGCTATTGAAACCGATTTGTATTCGTACCTGGCCGCCATCCTGCAGCAGGTCAAATGTCCGGCAATCCTTATAAACGGAATGCCAGATCATGTGCATATTCTCTGCAATTTATCACGTACTATTTCTATCGCGAAATTATTGGAAGAAGTCAAGAAAAGTTCGTCAAAATGGATAAAAACAAAAGGGGGAATCCATCAGAAGTTTCATTGGCAAGCCGGTTATGGTGTTTTTTCCGTGAGCCAGACAAAAGTGCAATCCGTGAAAACTTATATTCAGAATCAGAAAGACCATCATCGCACAAAGACGTTTCAGGATGAGTTTCGGGAATTTTTGTCCGCAAATGGGGTGGATTATGATGAGAAGTATGTCTGGGATTGAGTTTTTTCTGCCACCCCTTCAGGGTGGGATTAAACAGTTATTCATCATTTCCAGGGGCGATGCCCGCTGGCTATCATCTTAAACCCCGTTGGGGTAAAATACCAAGTTTTTCGCTATGTTAATGACATTAGGTCTGCATCTATCTCGTTGCATTTTCATAGAAAGCAAGGGAGAAAATTCCATATGAAAATTCGTATTTTATTGGCGGATGACCATATCGTCATGCGAGACGGAATTCGTGCCCTGTTGGAAAAACATTCCGACTTCGAAGTGGTTGCCGTGGCCAGCAACGGGCGGGAAACACTGGACCTGATTCGAAAACATGACGTCGATGTTGTCGTCATGGATATCAGTATGCCCCACATGACCGGAATCGAGGCGGCCCAACAGATCAAGTCGCTTTCTCCCAAAGTAAAAGTACTGGCATTGTCCGTCCACACGGATAACGAATTGGTAGCGCGCATGATCGAGGCAGGCGCGTCGGGCTATCTTCCGAAAAGCTGCGAGATCGACGAACTCATCGAAGCCATCCACACGGTGATGAAAAACCGGACGTATCTCTCTCCCTCCGTCGTGGATTCCGTTTTCAAATTCATGCAAAAGGAGCCTTCCCAAAGCGATAGTTCATTGAGTCCCCTTACGCCTCGCGAGCGAGATGTGTTACAAAAGATCGCGGAGGGAAAAACCACCAAGGAAACCGCCTCCCTCCTTTGCGTCAGCGACAGCACGGTCGAGTCGCACCGGCAAAATATCATGAAGAAACTGGACATTCATACCATCGCCGAACTCACCAAATATGCCATTCGACATGGACTGACGTCGATTGAGTCTTAAACTTTGTGATAGTATTTGAGTGGATAAAAAGGAAATTCATGCAAGATTTGGAATCAATAATGCGATATCATTCATGTTGAATTTTCGGAAAGTCCTCAATCCAGGTAATTAAATTCGCATAAGAACTGGCTTTGATAACCTTAAAAAATTGTTGATCCGCGGTAATCAGTACACTCTTCAATTTTTCCGCTACCGCCAGATAAAAACAATCGTACACCGGATGATCGAATTCGACGGCTATCTGATATGCCTTTTCAGACAAATCGGCCGACGGAATAAACTGAATGGCTTTGAGGGCTTCGAAATCTTTTATGATCTGAATCCCCTCGGCCGTGGTAATGATTCCCACTTGGGTTTTGTGACGAACAATGCTGGTAAACTCGTGAATGAGGAGATCGGGGGCATAGCGCGTGTATTGGGGATGTAGATAGTGATCCGCGGCATCCTTTAAGGATTCGGTGAAAAACCATCTCCCTACAACACTGGCATCCACAACGATATTCATGGATTAGCCTCGGTAGGGATCAAGATGGGATAGATCTTTTCGCAAACCGCCGGAACTGGCTGCTCGTTCGGCGTCTCGTTGGTTGCGTTCGTTTCGATCCGCACGAATCAAATCTGTACTATCTAGGCTCTGAGAACCACTATGGTGGCGGATTTCATCCTCTTGATGGACGAATTCTTCATGGCTCAATTTACGTTTTCGGGGTAGAGAATCCATCTTGTGTTGTTTTTTCGCCACATGCAAACCGTACGGTTCGGCCAGTAAACGGAGTTCCTCAAAAAAGTTCGGATCGATCTGGTTTTGGTCGGTATGGAAATGGACAGTGATTTCCGTCATAGTATGAGACCTTACATTTTATTTTTTCCTACTGCCCGTATTGTATCACACGGGCAGGGAAAGAGGGAAGGAAAATAATGTATCGACGCATCTCTTTTAACGCCCGATCATTCCACTCAATTCTCCAAACCAAGATCTTTCTCCACTTCTTCCATCGTCCATCGCTTTGATGGATTGTCCAACCGTTCTATGGCCAAATCACGATCCTCGATCTCTTCCAGATATTCGAGAATCGCTTCTCTTATATAGTCTGTCTTCGATCGTCCCGTTTTTGTCGAAAGATTATTCAATCGTTTCTCAATTTCTTCTTCGAGTTGAATGGTAATCACTCAACCATTTCTCCTTTCCGATGTGGTGACGCTCAATCCAATCCACCATAGGATTGGCGCGAATTCCTGAAAATTTAGACATAAACCTTAAATAAATATACCCGCCTTTCAAAAATAGCTGGAAGCGCAATTAGTCTTGTTTCGAGTTCAGGATGGAATATGGATCATTTTGATTTCAAGACGGCAGCCAACCGCTTGGGCATATTTTTGCAACGTAGCCACTGATGGAGAATGTTTTTGGCTGCCTCCTCCGGATTCCAGGCGCGCCACCACCGACGGTTGTGTGTCCATCCTTTCGGCAACCTCGGCTTGCGTCAAGCCTGCTTCTTTTCGCGCGCGCAACAACTCATCAAACAATGTGAACTCTTGTTCCAATGCATTGTATTCCCTGACAAATACAGGATCCTGCATCCAATCGCGCACCATTTCATCATGTGTTTTCATCCTGTTCACCTTTCGCCTTGTTTCTGGATCTGCGTAAAACGCTGACGAGCGATTTCGAGTTCCTTTGCAGGCGTCTTTCGGGATTTTTTGATATCGGCATGAAGGATGACAATCTTCCGCCCGACAAGTGTACAAAAAAAGGCTCTCCCCATCCCTTCTTTCCCTTTCACTCGAATCTCTAAAAGCCCATGCCCCATGCTTCGGGTAAATGGCAAGCCAAGATTAGGACCATGGATACGCATTCGCTCCGTAATTCGGGCATAATAGACGCGTAGGCCAACCGGCCATGAACCAATCGCCTCTTGAACATCCTCGTTGAAGTAAACTATCGTCCAGTTCATTGATAAATGTTAGCATATTTGCTATGATAGGTCAATCATTTTACCCTCTCTTAATATTTGCGAAATCATTCCGGTTTTGTATTTCTTTGCTTTTCCATACTTTCCATGAATTTCTCTCCCTACTTTCCAGGATGCCTATTCCTAAGATTCCATGATGCAAAATTCCATGAAATTCAGAATATACAGGACATTCTTTTCTCTTACAATGATGAATCATTAAAAAAAATGGATATAGGTCGATGATGAAAATCTTACTGGCCGATGACGCCGCGGAATTCCGAAACTACCTGCGCTCCCTGCTGGAAGAGATGCTGGACTGCGTCGAAATCCGCGAAGGGGAAAACGGGCAGGAAGCGATTGACCTGGCGCAACAATTCCATCCGGTTTTGGTATTGATGGATATTTCCATGCCAAAAGTAAACGGCATTGAAGCGACCCGTGCAATTCATCGGCTGATGCCGGATTGCAAGATTCTCATCCTCACCGTGCATACCGATTCCGCTTTCGTGACGCTCTCGCGGCAAGCCGGAGCGTCCGGGTATCTGCTCAAGAATCAAGTGGATCAGGAATTGATGGTCGCAGTGGAAAACGTGATGCGGGATGAATGGTTTGAGAGTACAACGACATAAACGGTAGCACACATCGATCCCAGCCCCAACGGGGCGAAAGAAGAAAGCCAGCGGGCAACGCCCCTGGAAACGGTAGCGCACATCGATCCCAGCCCCAACGGGGCGAAAGAAGAAAGCCAGCGGGCACCCCCCCTGGAAACGGTAGCACACATCGATCCCAGCCCCAACGGGGCGAAAGAAGAAAGCCAGCGGGCAACGCCCCTGGAAACGGTAGCACACATCAAACCAGGGCCTTTCACCCCGTTGGGGTTCTGATGCATAACGAGTGTAAACACAAGGATCATCCTTGTTCATTTTCATACGAATGGAGAGCAATTATGAACACAAACCGATTGATTTCTCGTCATGTATTAGCGGTAATGTTGATTACATTTTTTACATTGATTTGGGTTCCCATCAGCCATGCCGACGTGACCGCGGAACGAGTCCTACCGCAATCGTATTATTTGCAGAATCAACAAAACCTTATGGTAAAAATTAAGATTACAGGCGAAGCGGATTCAGTAATCATTACCGAAACCATCCCAACCGGCTGGAGCATTTACCGGGTTCTTAACGATGGTGTTGTAAACGGCAATACCATCTCGTGGGAACTGACAGCGGTTTCCGGTTCAACCAAAGTCACGTATTACGTCAACACGCCTGACGCCGCTGAGAGCGATGCGGTATTTTCCGGCGTAATCAATGGCGATCCCATCGGCGGCAACAACGTAATGGTATTTCATCAACCCACGCCGGGAATGCAACTTCCTATGAGCAATTCTTTCTATCAATATTGGCTCTATCTTCCCTCCGACTACTCGGATCAAGAAGGCCAGCGGCCATTAATCCTTTTCCTTCACGGTCCTTGTATCGTCGATCTCAATTTGGATGAAGTTCTAATCTATTATGATGCTTCTCCCCTTATCATTCTGGAAAATCCGGATCATGCGGAAACCTATCCAGAACTGTTTCAAAGTATCGTCGTTTCGCCCTATTCAACCACACCTGCGTGGGATATACAGCGTTTAAAGGATTTTTTGACCGAGTTGTTGTCAACCTATTCCATCGATCCCAACCGGGTGTATTTAATCGGCCATGCAATCGGAGGCGACGCCGGCTGGAAATTTGCCAACAGCTATCCCGATGTGTTGGCCGCTTTTTTTTCTTTTCAATTGAATAATATACCTTCCGTTAGCGCCAATTTGGCGGGATTTCCGGTCTGGCTATACGAATTTGAAACGCAATATTTTATTCCCTTTGAATCGATTGAAGCCTGTGTCAATGATCTTGCCTCGGTTGGAGCGCAATATGTATACACATTAATCCCAAAAGAAATTGAACCCTTACGAGCCTATGTTTTTAACAATCCGGAATTGTACCGATGGCTGCATCAACAAAACAAGCAAACACGACTGTCCGGAATCGCGGATTGGGAGATGTATTGATTTAAATCAAATGTAGGGTGGGCTCAATGTAGCCCACCGTTTGGATTGACGCGAATTTCGGTGGGCTACGCTTCGCTTTGAGCCCACCCTATAAGTCTAAGAATAATAGATGGATCGAAAAATGTGAACCACCAAAAGATAAGGAGACCGTCATGAAAAGAAACCGTGTTTTGGTAATTATATTCCTCTTGGTTGTACCATTCACCGATGTAAGCGCTTGGGGGACGATCCAAGCGGAACGAGCCTTCCTGGGTACCACATATGATGATTTTTATTTACCAGGAAATCATATTCCCGTGAGAATTAAAGTGCAGGGAGAGCCGGGTTCCATTACCGTCATCGAGCAGCCGCCGGCGGATTGGGCCATTGATCGAGTAGTAAGCAATGGCGTCATAGCCGACGATCGAATTACGTGGAATCTTACAGAATTTTCCGGGAGCATAAATTTACGATATGCGATCACAATGCCACTCGGAGCCACCCAGGATGGAGTTTTTTCCGGAAATGTGGGTGATAGCGAGATTACCGGACCAAATATTATCTATTGCCCGAAACCCACACCGGGAAAACAAATTCCTCAAAATACCGGATTGACATACCCCTATTGGTTGTATCTGCCGGAGGATTACGGGAAGGGTGAACAGAAATGGCCGATGATCCTGTTTTTGACTGGTGGACCGACTTCAGGAGGGATGGATTGGGAATTAAACGCCGGAGGGCTGCCAGAAATGTTGAAAGATGCATCGAATCGGGAAATGGTACCGGAATTATTTCAATTCATTGTTGTATCACCGCATTGTCCTGAAGGGACATGGTGGTCGAATCCTCTCTTGTTTGAAGTATTCAGTGAAGTGTTGTCGAAATACAATGTCGATTCCAGTCGAATTTATGTAACGGGCGTCAGCATGGGAGGTTTCGGTACATGGAGTTTTGTCGGCGCTTATCCGGAATGGATCGCCGCCGCGATTCCCATCTGTGGTGCGGGAGTTAAATTTAAAGAGGGAAATATATTTGTTCCAGCAGTAAATTTGGGAAATCTGGTCTCTATTCCCATTTGGGCATTTCATGGAGCCAAGGATACTGTTGTCCCGGAATCGATGGACGCTGAAACCGTGAATGGTTTGTTGGCACTGGGAGGCAATGTGAAATACACCGTTTATCCCGATGCCGGTCATGATTCCTTTACGGAAACGTATAACAATCCCGAGGTGTATCAATGGCTCCTCC
The DNA here is from genome assembly GCA_003598175.1 of Candidatus Omnitrophota bacterium. Lineage (GTDB taxonomy): Bacteria > Hinthialibacterota > Hinthialibacteria > Hinthialibacterales > Hinthialibacteraceae > SURF-12. The sequence goes on along the minus strand of QZKN01000133.1, from coordinate 23,322 downwards.
AGCAAAGGAAATCAACCCCTTCTGCGGTGACGTTTTATGAGAATTTCCGATGAATTATGATAATCGTGTAGGGTGGGCTCAATTTAGCCCACCATTTGGATGTGCACAAATTTCGGTGGGCTACGCTTCGCTTTGAGCCCACCCTACAAAAAACAAGCGAATCGTAGGGGTGGTTCGCGAACCGCCCCTTCATCAGTCGAACAAGAAACGAGCGCAAATACAAGGATCATCCTTGTTCAATTCAATTCGAATGGAGAGCGACTATGAACACAAACCGATTGATTTCTCGAAGTGCGTTGGCGGTAATGCTGGTCATGGTTTTTTCATTGATTTGGATTCCCATCGGATATGCCGCCGTAACCGCTGAACGTATCCTGCCGCGATCCTATTATTTACCCGGCCAGCAAAGAATGGCCATAAACATTCAGATCACCTGTGAGGCGGAATCCGTTGTCATTCGAGAAACGATTCCACCCGGATGGACCATTTATTCGGTTGGTCAAGCCGGTTTGGTTCACGAAAGAACCATAACCTGGGAAATCCCATCATATTCCGGCTCATTGCAGATTCGATATATTGTCAACGCGCCTGCCATCGCCGACAGCGACGCGGTATTCTCCGGAATGGTTAATGAGGTCGAAATCGGTGGAGACAAGCTCATGCAATTTCACCGACCAACACCGGGAAAGCAAGTTCCACTGAACCCCGGTGAGTATTATCAGTATTGGTTATACCTTCCTTCCGACTATTCGGATCAAGAAGGCCAATGGCCGTTAATCCTCTTTCTTCACGGAGCCTGTATCGTAGGAAGCGATTTGGATCTGGTCCTAAACCATTATGATGATTCTTCCCTTGCAATTCTAAAAAATCCAAATAACGCGGAATCATTCCCTGCGCTGTTTCAATGTATCGTCGTTTCCCCCCAATCCACAACTGCGAGATGGAATAAGCAAGATTTAAAAGGCTTTCTGATGGAATTGCAGTCAACCTATTCCATCGATCCCGATCGGGTATACCTGATCGGTCATGGCATTGGAGGCGCCGATGGGTGGGATTTCGCCAACGAAAATCCGGAATCGGTGGCGGCTTTTATTTCTATCATTGCTGCGATTAAACCAGCGGGAACAGAAAATTTAGCGGATATTCCGTTTTGGGTGTTTCAAGAAGAGGCGAATACCACAGTTACGATTACGGAAATTGAATCCATGCTCGATCAAGTGAGAGCGCATGGAGGAAATGTGAAATGTACGACATATCCGCCTGAGATTGAAGATATTCTTGCGCCAACGTTCAACAATCCGGAAATCTACGCCTGGCTCCTGCAGCAAAATAAACGATCATCAGCTTCCGGTTTGACGTATTGGGAAATGTATTGAATTTTTTCGTCAGAATTCCGGAAGGTTACTCAACCAGGCGATGTAACAATGGGGATATCCACAACAGGAATTCCTACAGGTTGAAAGAGCAATTCGAATGTCATTAATTTATCGTAAAACATCGTATCGATATCTCACCCCGAATCGATATCCCAGCCCCAACGAGGCGAAAAAAGAAAGTCAGCGGGCGAAGCCCCTGGAAGCGGAGACGCACCTCGATCCCAATCCGGATCAATATCTCAGCCCCAACGGGGCGAAAGAAGACAGCCGGCGGGCAACGCCCTTGGAAAAGGAAGCGCAAATCGACCCCAGCCCTGAAAGGGCGAAAGAAGCGAATGTCGCATATGTTTTCTTACGCCCCTTCAGGGCTACGTTTAATTTCAAACATCAAACCAGGGCTGTTGGCCCTGGCTATCGTCTCTCACCCCGTTGGGGTTTTGATACATAACGAGTGTAAACACAAGGATCATCCTTGTTCATTTCAATTCGAATGGAGAGCGATTATGAACACAAACCGATTGATTTCTCGTAACGCAATGGTGGTCATGGCGGTCATGATTTTCACATGCATGTGGATTCCCATCGGAAAGGCCGCCGTGACGGGGGAACGAATCCTGCCGCGACCGTATTATTTACAGGGGCAACAGAATCTTATGGTAAAAATTCAGATCACCGGCGAGGAGGATTCCGTGATCATCCATGAAACAATCCCACTTGGCTGGACTGTTTACCGAACCCTCAATAATGGCATAGTGAACGACAGAACCATCTCGTGGGAACTGACATCTGTTTCCGGTTCAACCAAAGTAACGTATTATGTCAACACGCCTGATATCGTTGGGAACGATGCGCAATTTTCCGGCGTAATCAATGGCGATCCCATTGGGGGAGATCATGTTATGGCGCCTCGCCAACCCATACCGACTCCCGGCAAGCAGGTTCCCATGTACGATCCTTTATACAACTATTGGTTGTATCTGCCTTCCGACTATTCGGAGCAGGAAGGCCAATGGCCGATACTCCTCTTTCTTCATGGCGGCTGCCTCACGGGAACCGATTTGGATCTGGTCCTGACCCATTATACTGTTTCTGTCCTTACCATATTGGAAAATCCGGACGATGCGCAAAAAGTCCCGGAGTTGTTTCAAAGCATCGTCGTTTCTCCCCAATCCACGACTCTGGTATGGGATATAAACCGTTTAAAGGATTTTTGTGCCGAGTTGTTGTCAACGTATTCCATCGACCCCAATCGGCTGTATCTGATGACCCATGCAAGCGGAGCCGACGCAGGCTGGGCATTGGCAAACGAATTTCCCGATCTGCTTGCCGCGTTTTATAGTGGGGGAATGTTAGCCACTGCACCTTCCGTGAGCGCAAATATGGCGGGACTTCCGGTCTGGGTGTTTGAAACGGAATTATTTAAAACGATTTCTCTTTCAATCATTGAATCGTGTATCAATGAAATCAGAACGCTTGGTGGTGAATGTGTATATACATACATCCCGGCTACTACCACATTCTCACTAACCGATGTTTACTATAATCCGGAAATATACCGCTGGTTCCTGCGACAGAACAAGCAATCGAGATTTTCCGGAATTGCACATTGGGAAATGTATTGATTTTTCCGTTATATGTAGGATGGGTCACGCCGTTTGACCCATCATTCCCGGGCACAAGAGAATAATCGATGGGTTAAAAAACGTGACCCATCCTACAATTCACTATATTGTATAGGATTAGCGCGAATTTCAGAGGGCTACTCAAGGCGGGAATCACCCCTTACAATTCATATGTCCTCGTCATGAATCGATGAAAAGAATGCATGGGGGAGAATGACTATGAAACGAAGCGGATTCACTCTGATTGAATTACTGATCGTGGTCGCCATCATCGGCATCCTGGCCGCGATTGCGGTTCCGAATTTTCTCAATGCGCAGATTCGCGCGAAAGCGTCCCGGTCCATGAGCGATTTGAAGATGCTCCATCAGCTGAACATCACCCGCAAAATGGATACGAATTTATGGATGCCGGACGGCAACGACTCCGCGCATGGGCCGGAGGATCTCTGTGGATTGAAGGGTAACTATTTTGGCGTCACCTGTGTGAAAGCCGCCATTCCCGGATGTTACGAGCCGTATCACGATGGGCGGGTCTACGCGCAATTGACCACGCCGGTCAACTACATGAGTTCCATCCCCGTCGATCCCTTTGCGAACGGATTGTTTTACGCCTATGGGACCAGCGATTGCCCGAACATGCCCGCCGGTTCGATGTGGGTGTTTATGGCGACCGGGCCGGACGGCGACGAACTGGACGTGAATTTCGGCGGGGGACGCTCCATCGCCTACCGGCCGTCGAACGGCGTATCCTCGGATGGGGATATCTGGATCGGATATGATCTGGGAAGAACGAATCCGCACACCGATTTCAAACGGTCGTTGGGAGATCAGATGAGCTCGTTCTTCTAAAAAGACAAGCAAGAAAAAGAGACGTATTTTCCATCCGTGAACCATTTCAAATGGAAAGAAACGTATGTGCGCGAAAACGATTTATCATTACCCTGCAGAAATGGAATCCTACCTCATCCCGCCCGGCGGCATCGACGAGAAACTCGATTTTGAGATCATTTTCGGAAATACCAATCCGGTCGAGATCGAGATCGGAACCGGCAAAGGGCGTTTTATCCTGGCCGAATCCCTAAACCGACCGGATACCAATTTTCTGGGGATCGAACGCTCGTTGAAATTTCTCCGTATTGCTGTTTTGCGGGCAACGCAAACGCCGCGAAGCAATTGCACTTTTCTGAATCTGGACGCAGATATGGTGGTCAAATTATTGATTCGTCCACATTCCATTTCCGCATATCACGTCTATTTTCCCGATCCCTGGCCGAAAGGCCGCCATCAAAAGCGGCGCTTGTTCAATCCCCGTTTTCTCGAAAAAATGGCGGAAACACTGATCGACAAGGGATTATTGCATGTAAAGACCGATCATGCGGATTATTTTTCCTACGCAAACGAAAGCATCCAACAATCCGGCCGATTCGACCTTCTCGACCATTCCCTATCCCATGAAATCCTTTCCCATATCGACGAAGCCCCGGATACGGCAACCCATTACGAAATCAAATTTCGCAAGGAAGAGCGGCAAATTTATTCTGCCATTTTTCAAGCCCTAAACTCGCGTCCATCTGCGTAAATCCGCATGACCAATTGGTTACTACCAAAGATGTAATCATCGTTTGCGCAAACGTGGGTAAAGCAAGCGTCCTCGCTTGCATGAACAGCGCAGGCGGGAAACCCGCGTCACAATATGTTTATGGGAATAACTCTCTTATACTTTTTATCATCGGTTTTCCATATTATTACACCATAATCGCGAACAGAATAAGATAAATCGTAACAGGTCATGGCTTTAATTTCTTGCTTTTTTACATTATATTGCTATAATTCAATTGAAAGATGGAATTATGTAAAGGCAAGGTAAATGAACAAGGAATTGCTCGATATTCAGATGTTCAAACCCTCCGATATCAATCTGGAGGTGGCTGCGTGGGTCATTTTGCTCTGCGCCGCCCTGATTTTGTTCATTTTTCTGGCTTACAAACGCTATCTCCGGTTCAAGAAAGAGCAGGAATTGCTCGAAGAATTGGTTGTACGTGAATTTGAAAGTGTGGAAAGTTCAACCATCACCGATCTGGTAAAGCGATACACCGTCAATGAACCGATAGAAATCCTGTACTCGCTCCGTCTTTTCGATGAACTCGCCGAAAAGGAAATGACGCGGGTGTTGGGCAGCGCCCTCTCGTCCGAATCAAAAACCCAATACGTCGACATGCTGTATCGCATTCGACAAAAAACCTATTTCCCATCGGAATTTTCCTTCCACGCGGCATCCGACTTAAAAGAATCGTAACCGATTCTTTTACTCCAACAAAAATTCTTTACCAGCGAAAAAGAAAATTCACCAATTTCCTTTTTGAAAAAGATAGATTTATACTCTGGCATGGAATCCGCCATGGGAAATCGTTACTTGACATATTGTCTTAAATTTGCGACAATATGAGAAAGGAAAATGTATGCCGAAAATACGTTTGCTTCTGTATCGAGAAGAAGACGGAACCATTCCTTTGCTGGACTGGCTTGATAATCTTCCCCAAAAAGCCGTGGCCAAATGCCGCGATAGAATAGACCGACTAAAGGAACAAGGTTATGAGTTACGAAGACCTTTAGCTGATTATTTACGGGATGACATTTATGAATTAAGAGCGTCACAGGAAGGAATTCATTACCGCATGTTGTACTTTTTCCATGGGAATACCGCAGTGGTGGTTTCTCACGGATTGGTCAAGAAACAAATCGTTCCTGCCACAGAGATCAATAAAGCGATCGAACGAAAAAAGAAATTTACGGCGAATCCAGCATTACATACATACGAGGATTTATCGAAATGAGAAAACGAAAAACCACTGTGGACGGCGTGGAAATTCTGCACAAGCGATATTTTGAAGGAAAACCGGAAATGCTTGCTCTACTTGAAGAAGAACGAGCAAACGCCGATATAGCACAAATCATTTATGATTTGCGGCAAGAGGCAGGATTGACCCAACAGGAATTGGCCGATTTAATCGGTACGAGCCGGACGGTTATTACACGATTGGAAGACGCCGATTACGAAGGGCACTCACTTTCCATGCTTCGCCGTGTCGCTGCTGCTCTGAATCGGAAAGTTCGCATAGAATTTGATCCCGTGGTACAGAAAAAAACATCGGAATACCATCCTCCCCTCAAAAACAAAGCGGCTTCCTGATCCCATCCTTCACGATACGCTTGACAGCATTCCCCTCACGGTATGATGCTGGATGCCGTTACAGCAATTCCGGTTCATCCGAAATGAGTTTATGATTGTACATTTCTATTGATGGGCTTCTTTATGAACAGGATTGAAACCGGATAGCATATAATCGTCGACGGTATTTGAACAGGAATCAATGCCGCGAGGGTGTTATCTATTTATCTCGCCGGTGTGCCAAATGAAAAGGATTGCACCGTCGATTTCGAAATCGAGAAAGGTATGGCAATGACGACACATGACTTATTCATTCAAGGAAAATGGGTTCCCGCCCAAACCGGTGAAACCTTCGAAGTGATGAATCCGGCCGTAACCGAACCGATCGCCCAGGTCGCCAAGGCCGGCGAGCGTGACGTTGACGATGCGGTGCGGGCAGCGCGGAAAGCGTTCGATGAAGGCCCCTGGCCGAAAATGCTGGCTTCGCAACGCGCTTCCGTACTCTTTCGCTTCGCCAATCTGATCCGAGAGAATTTGGAAGAAATCGCGCAAGCGGAATCGCGGAACGTGGGGAAACCGATCAGCGATTCGCGGGACGAAGTCGGCGCCGGCGCATATTGTTTCGAATATTATGCCGGCGCGATCACCAAATTTTTCGGAGAAACCATTCCCGTTTCCAAACAGGGCTTCGATTACACCATTCACGTTCCCTGCGGCGTCGTGGCCGCCATCGTGCCGTGGAATTTTCCCTTCGCGATGGCGTGTTGGAAAGTCGCGCCCGCGCTGGTGACCGGCAATGCGGTGATCCTCAAGCCCGCCAGTTACACCCCTCTTTCCGCGTTGTTTTTGGGACGCCTGGCGCAGGAAGCGGGGATACCGGACGGCGTGTTGAACATCATCACCGGGCCGGGTTCGACCGCCGGCAATGCGTTGGTGGCGCATCCGGGCGTAGACAAAATCACGTTTACCGGCGAAACCGCCACGGGTTGCACGATCATGAAAACAGCCGCTGAGGACATCAAACGGGTTTCTCTCGAATTGGGCGGAAAATCTCCCAACATCGTCTTTGCCGACGCGGACGTGGAGCACGCCGCGCGCAATTCCGTCATGGGCGTTTATGGCAACTGCGGGCAGGATTGCTGTGCGCGCAGCCGCGCCTTTGTGGAGCAATCGGTGTATGACGAATTCGTCGATGCCTTTATCGATCAGACCCGCAAAACGCTTATCGGCGATCCGATGGACGACGCCACGCAAATCGGACCGATGGTTTCCATGCATCAGCGGGATACGGTTCGCGGTTACATCGAGTTGGGACAAAAGGAAGGCGCGACATTGGCCTACGGCGGCGAAATTCTCACCGACGGCACTTATGCGAAAGGCTCCTACATTCGTCCCGCCGTGTTTACTCAAGCAACTAACGCCATGCGTATTTCGCAGGAAGAAATTTTCGGGCCGGTGCTGAACGTAATCCCCTTCACTGACGAAGACGAGATGATTCGCCAGGTGAACGGAACCAAATATGGTCTCTCCGGTTCTCTCTGGACCAACGATCTCAGTAAGGCGCTGCGTGTGGCCAACCAGGTTCGCTCCGGCGTGCTGGGCGTCAACAGCAGTTCCAGCGTCTTCATCGAAGCCCCGTTCGGCGGCTTCAAACAGAGCGGCATCGGGCGCGATTTGGGCATGAACAGCTTGCTGAATTTCACGGAAGTCAAGAACGTATTTATCTTCCTGGGCGACAAAAAATGAACGAACCGTTGACAATCGAATCCCTGCGCGAACGAATCGCCGATCGCACCATCGATACGGTCCTGGTTGCTTTTCCTGATCAATTCGGGCGGTTGATCGGCAAGCGCGTCACCGCCTCGCATTTTCTGGAGCACGTTCTCGCACACGGAATCCATTTGTGCGACTACCTTCTCTCCGCCGATCTGGAAATGAATCCCCTGCCCGGTTTCGAAATGAGCAGCTGGGATAAGGGGTATGGCGATTTTCACGGCGTGTTGGATCACAACACGTTGCGACCGATTCAATGGTTGGACGGAACCGCGCTGGTTCTGGCCGATTTATTCCGGGAAAACGGCGAACCGGTGGCGCAATCGCCGCGCGCCATCCTGAAAAAGCAAATGGAACGAGCCCATCATGCCGGATTGTTTCCCATGATGGGCTCGGAGTTGGAATTTTATCTGTTTGACGAGAACATTGAGGAACTCGAAACAAACGAACGGCATTTTCACGAACCGACCCCCACATCGAATTATATCATCGATTATCACATTCTCGCCACGACGCGCGATGAAAACGTCATTCGGCAAATCCGCAATCAGATGTGCGAAAGCAGAATCCCGATCGAATTCAGCAAGGGAGAATGGGGCAAAGGGCAGCACGAAATCAATCTGGCTCATGCAGATGCGCTGGAAATGGCGGATCGTCACGTTATATACAAGAATGGCGTCAAGGAAATTGCCTGGAAAAACAGCCTGACTGTGACATTTATGGCAAAATACGATGAACGGGCAGCCGGATCCGGTTTTCATTTGCATACCAGCGTTTATGACGAGAAGGGTGAGAACAACCGGTTTTGGGATGCGCAGAAAAAGCAGGGCTCGACATTGTTTCGGCAATTTTTAGGCGGTCTGCTTCGCTACACGGCGCCATGTTTTCTTTTTTTTGCACCAACCGTGAATTCCTACAAACGTTTTCAGGAAACCTCCTTCGCCCCCACTCGCATCGCCTGGAGTGAGGATAACCGCACTACCGGTTTCCGTATCATCGGTCAGGAAGGATCGTTTCGTATCGAAAATCGCATGCCGGGTGCGGATGCGAACCCGTATCTCGCCTTCGCCGCCACGCTTGCCGCCGGACTCGTGGGAATCGAGGAAAAATTGGACTGCGGGGAGCCGTATTGCGGCAATGCGTATCTCGACAATTCCCTGCCACAAGTTCCACGCGATCTGTTGCATGCGGCGGAATTATTCGAACAAAGTGAAGTCGCGCGCAATGCTTTCGGAGAAGAGGTTGTGCGTCATTACACGCGATTGGCGCGCATGGAACAAAAGGCGTTCAACGCAGTGGTGACGAATTGGGAACGAAAACGCTATTTCGATCAGATTTAAACCGCTTTTTTCAACGGTTCTTTCTTTTTGAACGTTACTTTTTGAAAATTCTTCCAGCAGATCCAAAACCGCTCTCGCGAATCGTCGTAGATTTCGCCGGGTTCATGGCCACAAGCGCGCAGAAGGCTGTCCACTTCCTTTTCTTCGATATGGTTTCGAGTTTTGAATAGTTCCCGCGCCAGTTGCTCGGGTGGAATTTTGACTTCGAATTTGCCGGTCAGAGGTTTTGCAGGTTCTTTATCTTCTTTCCCTTCCAAATAATGATCGAGCGCACTATGAAACATTTCCTCGAGTTCCGTCACGGACTGTCCTTCGAAGCCGATGACATCATTGGCGCATAGAACTCGGCCGACAAATGTATTGTCATCGTCCCAATATGTAATAAGCGCTTGATAACCTTTATATTTCATCGTATTCATGGCTTAACTCCCGCATTGAGTAGAAAATCACGCAGTTGTCTTATCGCACCTTTAATCATTTCTTTTTGGGGATGAGGCGCGTGAAAAACATGCTCTCTCCTATTTAAAATAAGTTTTACTCTGGAGCCGCTTCTCTGCTCGATCTCTCCACCCAAATGTATAATCAATGAAACAACCTCACTCCATTTTATATCCGAACGGATCGGATTTTCAAAGATTTGTTCGAGCAGTCGTTGATGGCGCGTCATTTGCTTTCATTCCTTTATTGTTCCGACAAATACTTCTCTCCCTTCTCGAAAAAGAACTTCATTCCCGCCAATTCCCGCTCGCCCACATCATATCTGATATTTTGGAAAAAATGGGTATGGTACACAGCATAAGGCGAACCGTTTTTCTCCGCGCAATCGCGCGCGATGCGTTCTCGCTCCTCCAAGCCCCGCCGTTTCGCTTCCGCAAACGGTTCCTCCAATGCCGCCGCGTCGATTTCCGGCCGAACGATCCACAATGCATAAATGAAGGGTAGATTACAGTATGCTTTCCACGTTTCCCCCATATCGATTTTTCGAACGGTAGGATCATTCACGACAAGACCGGGATACCCGATCGTGAGTACCGCGTCCACCGATTGAAAACGATCACGCAACGGAGATAAACGTGTGGTATAATGGGGTGTAGTACGCCAATATTCGGCAAAGACAATACGAGTCATCATCGCCGTTGACAACGACGCGCCATCCAGCGCAACCTGCTTGACTTCGCGGGGATCGATTCGCGTAAACAACAGCGCACTACCCGCCGGACCGTCGCTGCAAATCCCCATGCCGGGAACGAAACCGTATTCCGGACGCCGCAATAGTTCAATGGAGGACAGCAATGCAACATCCAACTCTCCCGCATCCAGTTTTTTCGCCAGGCGGGAAGGAATATCCAAAATGATTCGGGCATTCGGCAGGATTTCAGGTAGAAAATCAGCCAATGGCCGAGTGTTCGGAAATTCGACCACGCCGATTCGGAGAGCATCAGGATTCGTCAACAACACACCTCCGTTCTTCAATGGGCCAACACCGTGATTTCGTTTTTCTGGCAGGCCACGATCCGGGATTCATCCACACGAACGTTGATGGTATTTTGCACGTAGTTCATGTCGGTAACGACGCCTTCGCCGTGAGGCGTGGAAACGCGGCAGCCGGCGGGAGGAAATAGCGCGCGGGCATCCACATATTGGTCCGATTCGTATGCCAGGCAACACATCAGACGACCGCATAAGCCGGAAATTTTCGTGGGATTGAGCGCGAGATTCTGCTCTTTGGCCATGCGGATGGTAATGGGTTCGAATTTCTGCAGGAAACGGGAACAACACAATTCCTGGCCGCAGATTCCATAACCGCCGACTTTCCGGGAACGGTCCCGCACGCCAATCTGACGCATTTCAATGCGGGTTTTGTAGACATACGCCAAATCCTTGACCAATTCGCGGAAATCGATGCGATGTTCGGCGGTGAAATAAAAACGCATTTTCTTGCCGTCGAAAGACCGTTCCACCGTCGCCAGCGCCATCGGCAGGTTGTGATGTTCGATTTTTTCCAACGCAACCTTATATCCCTCGCGTTCCACCACCCGATTTTGCCGTAAAATTTCGAAATCCTCGTCCGTGGATGACCGAACGACAAAGACGTCGTCTTCGGGCGGCAGATCCTCCTGCCAGACATAAGGATCGCACTTGACCTTCGCGATTTCCTTGTCTCCTTCGTGATCCACCAGGCAATAATCGCCCGGAAGGAGGACAAACGGCTCTTCATGAAATCGGGCAATTACCCGCAGGTCTCTTATCTTTACGTCGATTACGTTCATGAAACTTGACTCAATCATTAATACTAGTTTTAAAATACATTATCAGGCAATCGAGTTATGTTTTTTAATTTAGTAATAAGGTTTGCAATTCATCATTTATTGTAGCATATCTCCATCCCTTGCACAGGTTATTGAATGGAGGCCAACGAACGAATGGCGTTGGCGCTCATCGATACAAATCGATTATACTATTACCGAATCACGAATGAAATTGACATAACGATAGCCACGCATAATAATAGCCGATGCAGTTTCCTTCCGAAGATCATGATGCCCCGGCAAAAAGTCAACTATTGTGGTGCGGACCTCCGGTCTGCACTATATATAGTGGTAGGTTATGGATTAATACCACAATATGTGTCGGTTCCAAAATTTTATCCGACTTTTTACCGGCGCGTCAGATCATGGCAGCGAACACCGTTTCAACGATAGAAGCTTCGAGCAATGAGCAGGTTACCGCTCCGCGCGGCAATACGGACCCGGTAATCCCCTGGAGTTTTGGCAGGATGGAATTCGACGCGGTGGACGTATGTACGAACCACATTTTTGTTTTTATGGATAACGCAGGCCGGTGAAGATGTCTTACAATTATAAATTTTACATTTATCCTTATATCAAACGCCGCTATAGACCGGAATTTTGGAGCCGCATTGTTCGACCGGATTGATTTTGGCGTATTCTTCGGGCGGGATCGACGGCCCCGGCGCGGTGCAGTGCTGATCGAAGACGTCTGTTAACGCTTGCGCGACCATGCGGCTATCCATCATCTCGATTGTCTGGCGAGGCATGACGTGAACCAGCTCTCCGTCCTTAAACAGCGCAATACAGGGCGAGGAGGGAGGGATGTCCCGCATATATTCACGCACACGGTCAACGGCTTCGCGATCCATGCCGGCGAAAACAGTGACGAGATGATCGGGAATGGTTCTGTGCTGCAACGCCTGCATAACGCCCGGCCGCGCGCCGCCGGCGGCGCATCCGCAGACGGAATTGATCACCACGAGCGTGGTTCCCTTTTTTTGCGTCAGTTCCTGCTCAACCTCCTGCGGAGTGGTTAAAGGGCGGATTCCCACATTCACGAGTTCTTCCCACATCGGGCGGACGGCTTCGGGATCATAATAAGGCTGCATGGATTTCTTCTCCTACGAGTTTGTAAAGATTAGGCTTTGTAAATTATATTTTACTGAAATGGTCAACTTTGTCAAGCAAATAATTTGAAATCCGGGCGCCAAGATAAGGGGATCGCGTGTTTCATCCAACTATATACCAGAGACTACCTGCAAAGAATGATTGAATTCAGGGAAGAGACGGCGACCAAGAAAAAATAGGACGGGTAATAATCCTCGCCGGGGATGACGGTATTTCCGTGAAATACAACCTGAATCGTTACTGATTTTTTACAAAAAATGATACATTTCCTTGATTGCGCTTTTCAAAATCGTCCATCGGTCGAACGGTTGCAGTTGCGGACATTTCGCACAGGGAGCGGGGGGATTGCCTTCGAACAAATCTTTTCGTAAAGACGCCATTAACGGGCGCCCTCGTAATTCGCGTAAATTCCCGTTTTGGATTTTTCCCACACGCATGTTGGTGATATAACAGCAGGGAAACACTTCGCCTTTTCCCTGCACCATTGCATTGCGCCATAAAAAGAAGCAAAAGTAGGATTTTTTGGTTTTTTTTTGTTTTTCCGTGACGTCATGGTGGGTTTCGCTTTGCTCAACCCACCCTACATGGTTTTGTTGGATGGTTTTTGCGTAGTCAAGCGATTTCAAGAAGGTCATCGGATCGAGATCCCAATACGAAAAAATGATTCCTTTTGCTTCTGTTTTTTCTCGTGTTTCTTCGACCACCTGCGTCAGTTGGTCTCGATCCACTTCGGAATCTCGCTTCATCTTTTCCGACATATACACGATGGGATGGACGATAATCTCGTTGCAATGCAATTCTTCCGCCACATCGGGAAAGAAAGGCAGGTCGTGCAGATTCTGGCGCATGATTCCGAACGATAGTTTTACGATCGGGGTGACGGAGTTGTATTCCTTTTTGATCGATTCCAACCGTTTGATGTTTTCGATAATTTTCGGCAATCCTCCTGGCGGGCGGACGATCCTGAAAACCTCTTCCGAGGACGCGTCCAGCGAAATGCCGATTCCTTTGATCCCTGAAAGCACGACTTCGCGGCAACGTTTTTCATCCAGCAGGGTTCCATTCGAAGAAAGACCGACGTTTCCGCCGAACGAGGCGACGTAGCGCACTTTTTCGAAATACCGGTTATCGATCATCGGCTCGCCCAGGCCGTATAAATAGATATCTTTGGCCCGTTCGAGATAGGGTTGGAATTCGCGGAAATAATCCATATCCAGATGCTCGTCGAAGGGAACGAGATTGCCGTCGCTGCCTTCTCGCGGACAGTGAATGCACTTCAGATTGCAGAACGAAGTGGTGCCGAGGGAGAGTTCGACCGGAAACGCGCAGGGTTTCTCGCGCGCCAACAACAAATCCATATAGGCGTGAATCAAATTCAGCAGTTTTTTTATTTTCATGGAAACAACCATACCCGATGGATCACAATAATGGATGAAAACTACCGATCCTGCTTCCTGCTTGGGTAAAGCAAGCGTCCTCGCTTGCAGAAACAGCGCAAGCGAGGACGCCTGCCCTACCCACGAGTATTACCGCATAACTCCACCTGATCGGCTGATCACAATGCGGGCAGGATGCCCGCGCTCCATCTTTTTAAGAAAAAACAATGAAATCATTGTACAACGCCTCGCTGAAATATGAATAGCGAATGAATCGACCACAGGATCCGGCGTCTTTCTCGCGGCTTAAACATCGAATGCTGTGCGATATCGGAGTGGGAGAGAGAAATAGGCGAATTGATAGGGATCGCTTATGTGGGATTTTTCAAGACGGCTTCAATCGTATCGCCGGGCGTCAGATTCTGGTCCACCAATCCGGAAAATTCCGGCGCATACCGGCGAACAGTAAAAAGTCCAGTTCGATATCCCGCTAAGGAATAAGCGATTGAATCCACGTCATCATTCGGAAGGAAGTAATGCCAGACAATCTCTCCGTTTTCCGTTATTTCAAATATAGCGCCTGTCATGCCGTTACAGATCAACGTGTTTCCATTAGGCAGGCGTTGTGCTCCCGAAAGAAAGGAAGCATAAAAATCCGTCTTTTGAGGCGCGGAGTAGTTCCAAATCGTCCTCACCGGAACAAAAGGACGGCCTTTTTCGGTTTTGTAATTACCGTTTTGATCGATAGGCAATGTGATCTCTATCACGGATGAGTACTCTCCGTCCCAGCGGCCGCGGCCGTTATTGAATAGAAGAAGGTTTCCCGCCCCTTTCCTTCCTTGTGATATCCATTGTACGTCGTGTTGCGCAAACAATTGTTGATCGTTTTCCGAACCAGCGGCGTACGCCAGCGGATTTCCCCAGCGATAGAGAAGGTCGCCGCCTTTCCCTCTTTTTCCTCCATGATGGCCGGCGGCTTCCGCGCTTGTCGTTCTATGATCGATGATCCAGATTTCGTGAAAGCCGGGTACGCTGATCGCGATTTGGTCGAATTCCGGATGATACGAGACGGCGTTCATATGAGTCCAGTCCGCGTTGGTTTTGTCCGGTTGTGAATCGCTGTCTCCCCCCACATATCCTATCGATTGCAGTCTTTCCAGATCATCCGGCAGCAAATGTTCCTCCCATCCGATAGGATTGATGTTAATCTGTTCCGGATGTTCGGTAATGATCCCGAAATTCGGGAGAGTGGAATCGTTATTCTGAATCAAATGATCCCAAACATGCCATTCCCAAACGATTTCCCCGGACGATTTCCCTGTCGGCTTGACTTCGATGATGTGATCGGACCATAAATCGTTATTCCCCTGGATCATGAGCGACCGGCCCGCTTCCATCGCTTCCCGCGCGGTTTTGCGCTCCCATGCGATCATCAAAATGTTGCCATTGGGCAACGGCTCCATTCCATGATGCAGCGCATGGTTGTCGCCGAGATACGTGAAATCCCATACCACCGTTCCATCCCATGCAAGTTCCTGAACCCGGCCGGTGATTCCACCTGCTAAAAACGTGTGATTTACCTCGGTATCGGATATGATGGTGCGCAGCAGGCGACCATTCGGGAGCAAATAGGCGGAAAATCCTTGTTGATCGCTTTTCCATTCGTTAACGATTCGTCCCTCATTGTCGATCAAATAAGTGCTTGTGGAATTGACACGGGTAATCAACGTATATCCATTGAACGATCGGGGATCATGTTGAATCAAACCAACCGGATGTGGTTGCATTCTTTCGAGTTGAACGCTGGTTGGGCTATTTCGCTCCGAATGATCGAAAACTTGTACGGAGGGAGAATCCATATCTATTGCATCTGTTGAAACCAATCCGATCGAGCACCCAACAACAATCAGCAGCGCCATGAAATATTTTTTTCGTTTCGATGCCAACAAACATTTCATGATGGAAGATCTATAAGGATTCACTTATAATATAGAGCATTCATTATCATCGATGAGAAGCGAATCCACCTCATTAGAACAATAGGGAAGAAGAAAGAAAACGTCAATCAAAAATGGAAGAAAGCCTCTCTTCAAAACCAAGATGAGTTTTGATAAGATGACGTATTGATCCGATGCAAATCAGAGACAAGAGAAAAGGCGGGAGCGGTGGATCAGGCCCTTTATCGCTCCAAATAAAACGGACGAAACCGCGTAACCGGAAGCACTCTTTAACAAAACACTTCTCAAATCCAATACGTTGCATGGATAATATATCCATCCAGTAAATACGAACAGGAAACGGAAGAAACCGATGCTGGCAGCTGTGTTGAAAGATTTTGATCAGTTGATTCTGGAAGACGTTCCCAAACCGCGACCCGGTCCGGGCGAAGCGTTGGTGCGCATCAAATCCTGCGGATTTTGTCAAACGGATTACAAAGCCATCAAGGGCATTCGGCGCAACGTGAGTTTTCCGCTGATTCCGGGACACGAACCGGCCGGTATCGTCGAAGCGTTTGGCCCTTACGTCGATCATTTCAAAAAGGGAGACGAAGTGATCGTCCAACCCAGCGGTTATTGCGGAATGTGTCGCAACTGTCGATCCGGTCTGACACATTACTGCGAGAATGCGTACACGACCGGCGGAGACGGCCCCACCGACGTGCGCCCCGGAAGTTTCGCCGAATATATGGTCGCCGGCGCGAACACACTGTTTCATAAACCGAAAAAGGTCAGTTTCGACGCCGCCTGTCTCACGGAACCATTAAGCGGCGCTTGGAAAGGCCTCATTCAATACTCACAGTTAACGATAGGCGATGATGTTGTCATTATCGGCGTCGGTGGAATCGGCCTGTTTTGCCTGATGGTAGCAAAAGCGGCGGGAGCAGGCCGGTTGATCGCCGTCGATGTCAGTGATCACGCATTACAAACCGCTAAACACCTGGGCGCCTCGCATGTCGTCAATCCGATTAAATGCGATGGGAGAAAACGGATTTACGACATTCTTCCCCACGGTCCGGACGTGGTCATTGAAGCCGCCGGCCCCATTGAAGCCGTGAAACTGATGGTCAGCCTCCTGCGCCGCGGTACGCGCTGGAACATTTTCGGCATCACCACGCACGAAAAATTCGAACTGGACAGCGGCCTCATGCACTTCCTCGAAGCACGCATGGACTCCAGTTTCGGAACCACTCCACTCGCCATGCAAAAAGCCGTTCACTTGATGGAACGCGGCATCATCGACGCGGAAAAAATCATTTCCCACCGATTCAAACTGACCGAAATCGAAAAAGCGGTGGAAATCATGGGAACGCCGAATCGGAATAAAGTGATCATCAATCCATGACAATCCACCTATGGGGATCGGATGAGATTCCGCCTGATCAGGAGATCTGAATGAATTTTAGCGCCGCAATTTTCGACTTTTTGCCGGGCCATCTTTCCTGCATCGCGGTGGATGCCTATACTCGGAGAACTGCCTTTTTCAATCAATATCCCGTATTCCATGTCGGAGGAGTAGTGCAACCATTTCCACGGATGGATGAAGATGACTCCCCATCGATGCGCCCACATCCATGGATTTTCTTCTCCATTCAAACTCATATTCCTCGCTCCTACTCATCTTCCTTACAAAGGTTCGCTTCACGCTCTTCGGGTATAAATAATATTTCTGGCAATTTTCTGAGCGCATCTCGAAAATAACAGAAACTGGTTGACAAGTTGGAGTCCACATTCATGAATGGTGTGATGGATTTCGCCCAGGAAGATTTTTCTTTCCCTACCGTTTGATATCCTTTTTTTACAAGAGAGGCCGAACCACCCGGGTAGATTGCATCGGCAAGTTTCTCCCACGTTTGACAAATGCTATCATTGATATAGGCATGAAGAACATCGCTTTTCGCCGAGGGATAGGCAGATCGTATTGCGGGAATATCGCCCAAAAACCAAGCTTCCCCTTCTTCAATGGCAATGTAAAATCGCGTTTCCGGTTTCGGATTACAATTCAAGAGAATCTCAAACAATTCATTTCGAAATGTTTTTAAGCATTGATCGTCTAAATCACAGACAACAATCACGGCAGCGGATTCTCTTTGATTGGCATATGTTTTACCATAACCTTTCAGTAGCCGGGGGAGTTGATCAAGGAGAATTCGTTTGTTCGGAGCGGAAGAACTTTTCAAATTTTTAGGTATACGGCCAATTCCTTTATAAGGAACGACCCGAAATGTATGCTGATCACCGATGATTTTCGGAACGAGAATATCAAGCGTCGTTTTTCCCGATATATCTTCGACGAGGATTTCAAAATGCATGATTCACCTCGCATCCAGATAATCGCTATACCAAAGGCCGCCAAGGGGCAATCCTTCGGCAACCAGATTTTTTACGACTTCATCTTCACTGGCTCGCCGGATCGTCGAGAAACCATCGTCCCCCTTTTCCAACACCCAGACTTCATCCGGTTCGAGAGCATCGACGAAATAGGGCTGATGGGTTGTAATAAAAACCTGCGATCCTCCTTTTTTTCCGGTGGCATGTTCACGGAACTCCTTTGCCAATGTTTCCAACAGTTTGTGATACAAGCCGTTTTCCGGCTCTTCGATGCAAATAAACGGCGGTGGGCTTGGATCTTCCAACAATAGAAGATAGGCAAATACTTTTAGCGTACCATCGGACATCTGTTGCGCGTAAAACGGATCATGAAATCCCTTTTCGTTAAAGCGCAGCAACAAACGACCGTCCGCGGTTTTGTCGGTGTCGATTTTCTGGATTCCCGGAATTTTTTTTGCAATTCGCGTAAGAATCGTGTTGAATCGTGATCGATGCTCACGTTCCATGAACTGTACGACATTTCCCAGATTGTCGCCTTGAATATTCAAATGCTTTTGCGGACCGGCAAGCGGTAAACTTCGGGCCGCATCGGGAGTGAAATAACTGAGATACCATCCTTCGATAAACTGCCGAAAAGCGGAAATCCGCGGATGTTGCTTTAACGAACCCAGTGTGGCGATACCGAGTTTTCGAGTTTCCTCCAGTTCGACAATTTCGGTTTGCGCACTCTCTTTCGTAGCCAGATCGTCAATCAAACCAAATAAATCAAAAGATTCTTTATCCTCCTGAATTTGTCGACCTTCCACTTCCCCCTTCCAGGCAACGCCTTTTCCTTCATTCAGGAGCAGGAACGAAAAAGGCCATCCATGTTTCTGACCTTTTCTTCTTTGGCGAAGACGCTCACTTTTTACAAACGGTCTGCCGGACTTATCCAAATCAATGGATAATTCATATGTAATCGGGCGCGCATTTCCTTCCTCTTTGTAATAGATGTCAAACTCAATGGCTCCCCCCTCACCTTGAGAACGTATTTTTTCAAATCCGCATCTGCCGCTGGCATCACAAGCTTCTTCAATCCCGTATTTCAAACAATCGGACAGGAAACCAAACGCATCGAATAACGAACTCTTGCCGACTCCGTTTTTTCCGATCACGCAGGTCATCGGTGTGAGGGGATCGGCTTTTTGCAGATTCCATAGTTTTCCCAGCGTAATCTCTTTCAATGCCCGAAAATTTTTAATTCGAAATCCTTCTATTTTTGCCATTCCTGACACCTCCCGGTCGCGTCCAGGGATTTCATCAAAATAATGTAGAATCGTTTCCCTCCTACCCTCACACAAAGGATTGTGGGGGTATACTCAAATATTGCAAGTGGTCTACCAATGAAGAATTTTGGAAGAAAAATTCCAACCTATCATTCTGTTCGGAACCAAAGATATAGTCAATAATGTTATAAAAAAAAGAGGATTATGGAGTATGGCCGTCACTGTCAATAGTACCGAAGCGAAAACAAATTTTTCCAAATTGATCAATCGTGTAATCGACGGAGAAGAAATCATTATTGCAAAAACGGGCGTTCCGGTGGCGCGATTGACGCCATTTCAGGAGTGTAAACCGGAACGAAAACCCGGAAGCGCAAAAGGGATAATCGAAATATCCCCGGATTTCAACGATCCTCTTCCGGACGATCTACTGGATTTGTTTGAAAAATGAACTTCTTTTCCCATCGCGATCCCTTTGATCGAATATTGATTGCGCAAAGTCAACTGGAAAAAATGCCGCTTATGACAAGCGATTCTCAGATTGGGAAATACGACGTGGATGTGATTTGGTAAGATTTTTCTAAATCCCGAACATTCCCAACTTCAAAATATACATAATCTCCTCCGTGTTCCGATACCCGACCGGCCCGATCAGCATCGTAAACAGGGATCGCACGCCAAACAGAATTGTGAGTCCCACAAGAATCCGCCGGTGACGAGGATTCTCCACCGTCATACAGAAAACCGGCGTCAGCAGCATATACCAAAACTGTCCGATGGGACTCGCCTTCACGAAAACCACGAAAACCAAGGGCGCCAAATAAGGCAGGAACCGCTGCTCCCAACGGATGAAAGACAAAATCGCCAGGAGGAATACGATTCCCGCGATCCAGTGGCACAGAACCAGCCAAAAGGGAGTGAACGCATGCAGACCGGGGTGAAACAACGCCCAGGAAATCGGATTGTTGATCGGCACGTAACCGGGAAATAAGAAATGCGAAAGGTAATGGCTCCGGCCGGCGGCGATCACGCTCGGCAACAAGCCCACCATTCCCCAGCCAATGGACTTCAACAGAAATCGAAAAGAATGCCCGGCAGCCTTTGCCAAAAAATAGGGCGCAAGTAAAATCGGGAAAAATTTGGACTGTACCGCCAGCGAAAGGAGTAAAAATGAACAGGGTTTTTCTCGCTGAAGCAACAGAATCGCCAGAAGCATCTGGAAATTCACCAGCGCTTCGAACTGCCCTTCGTGCGAGACAAACCAAATCCCGATCGGGTGGCATAAGTAGAGCAGAGCGCACCAGCGATCCGACGTGATTTTATGGATCAACCAGGCATTGATGAAATCCAGTAACGTCAGGATCAGCTTGGCGAATACAATCGACGCCCAGATTCGAGCCAGACCGGCGTAAAACAACAACGTCACCGCCGGGTACGAATATTCGCGAGTCGGCCAGAAAAATTGGTAGATTTCGGGTGAAAAATCGTATGGAACCTGTTCGTAAACAGAAAAACCATAATAGCGAAACTCATTTCCATATCCCAAATTTCGCAGCACGTCCGTCGTATAAAGAGGCACGGTAAAACAATAATAAATTCGCAACACGGCAATCAACAAAACCATTCCTGGTAAAAACAAACGCAGTCGACCGGATACATAAGGATGCGATTTCAATCTATCACCCGCTCATGTCGGATTATGTTATGTTGTTTATTTCTTTTTCTCGTCACGAATACAGATTCGATTGACGCCATCGAGCCAATCCTGCCGGAAATGGCGACCATCCCGGCGGGCCCGTTCATTTTCGGCGTTTTGCCCAACGATGCATCGGAGCCTATAATCCATCGCTGGGATATCCCCGCGCGAATCGTCGATCTGCCGACGTTCTCGATAGCCATCTACGAAACCAGCACCGCCGAACATCGGCGATTTATTCTCGATAAAGGATATGCCGATGCCACGTTCTGGTCTCCGGAAGGGAATCGTTTTCGCGCATATTATGCCGAAAAAATCTACGATCGCTATCCCGACGACGACGTCCCCTGCACGGGAATCAGCTACTACGAAGCGGAAGCTTACTGCAATTGGCTGGCCATGAAAACCGGCCAACCCTATCGTCTGCCGACCGAAATGGAATGGGAAAAAGCGGCGCGCGGAACGGACGGACGCTTATTCCCGTGGGGAAATGAATGGAATCCGAAATACTGTAATTGGAACGACGACACGGATGCAGACCTGGAACCCAACGGTCATATCGACGGTTTTCGCTTTACGGCAAACAAAGGCAGCTATCCCGCCGGCGTCAGCCCCTATGGATGTTACGACATGGCCGGGAACGTCAGCGAATGGTGCACGGATTGGATCGGAAAACGCGCGAAAGTACAGCGCGGAGGCCATTACTGGATATCATCGCCGCGATTTTTTCGGACTACCTTCCGCTCCGGCGTTCCACCCGAAGTCGGCATGGTGTTTCATGCCGTTACCGGTTTTCGCATCGCCAAATCCCCATAAGAAAACCCTTGTCGAGAATCGTCTCTACAAGGGTTTTCTGTTGCGATACAAAATTCAGTGTTATACGTAGCTCTGCAATGTCTTCATATAGTTCGCCCGTTCGAACGCCGCCGGTTCGGGACAGGATTTCTGGCTCATGCTGCCGCGCATCTGTTCGACGGATTCGTACTCGTGCTCCTCCATCCATTTTTTCAGATCAGCGAGAACTTCCCGGATGCGTCCGACGCCGTGGCGAAGCAGCGCGGAGCACATCATGGTCACGTTGGCGCCGGCCATGAGCATTTTGATCACGTCTTCCGCCGTATAAATACCCGTTGTCGCAGCCAGATCGGCTTCAATGCGGCCATACAGAATCGCGATCCAGCGCAACGGCAGGCGCATTTCCTGCGGCGTGCTAAGCATCAGATTCGGTCCCACTTCCAGATTCTCGATATCGATATCCGGCTGATAGAACCGGTTGAAGAGAACCAAACCATTCGCGCCGGCGTCAACCAGGCGCTGCGCCATGGAACTCATGGAAGTGAAATAAGGACTCAGTTTGACAGCAACGGGGCAAGTCACGCCTTTTTTGACGGCCTTCACGATGTCCAAATAAACCTTCTCGACCTTGTCCGTCGGGACAGAAGGATCGGTCGGAATGTAATACACGTTCAATTCAAGCGCGTCCGCGCCGGCATCCTGCATTTTTTTGGCGTAATCGATCCACCCGCCCGTCGAAACGCCGTTCAGACTGCCGATTATGGGAATATCGACGGCTGCTTTGGCCTTGCGGATGTGCTCCAGATAGTCATCGGGGCCGATGGCATACTCATCCGCTTTCGGAAAATAAGAAAGGGCTTCGGCGTAACTTTCCGCGCCGTGCGAGAGGAAGTGGTCCAGCTCCTTCGCTTCGAATTGAATCTGTTCTTCGAAAAGGGAATGAAGAACGACGGCCGATGCGCCGGCATCTTCCATCTTTTTAATGGAGTCAATATCTCGCGACAAAGGAGAAGCGGATGGCGCCAACGGGTTTTTCAGTTTCAATCCCAAGTAAGTTGTTGATAAATCCATCTGATTTATCCTTTCGTTGATGATATTCGAATTTGATAAGAATTTTATGTATGAATGCATATTGTAGGGGCGGTTCGCGAACCGCCCCTACGCGG
>QZKN01000138.1 GCA_003598175.1 Candidatus Omnitrophota bacterium | reverse complement strand
TGAATGAGTGATGGCAAGCCTGCGTAAAATCAGGATTTCCGCTTCTCCGGATTTTTCGACAAACGCAAATCTGTATACGATTGAGAATGAGAATGGCGGGTAAAATATTTCTTGATCGCACATGTTTTTCCCATTTTCCGTAAAATCAATGTACGGTGCAATCGTTGTACGTCAAAATCAACGTATGTCAATATAGACGTATATTTTTTGATGGAAGAATATAAATATGTATAGTTCATGCTTGGTTCTCACAAACTTGTGGGAAACGGTTTTCACGGCGGAAAAGCGTCAAACCGCGGCGGGAACCGGGATTTTTGCATTGGCATGATTGGCGGACGAATTGGCCGCCGCCGGGCTGGACATTTTCACCCCGATGGGAGGCATGTGCGTCAGCGTATCGAGAATCTGATTGACAAACAGTGTGCGCTGTTGTTTGGCGTGAAAACTTTGACTCATATAATCGATGCTGCCGTATTCGTCGCAGGGGAAACGAACGTAGGAACGGTACGGTTTGACTTCCAGCTCGGCGTATTCGTCCGGGTAGCTGTTTTCGTCCAATGCCAGATTGATGATCCATCCCTTTTCTTCGCCATCCACCGCGTTCAGATAACGGTCGCGCAAACTTTCCTGCTTTTTCTTCTCGATCGATGTGGAGATATATCGTTCCCCCGCGCCGAATTCCTGTCTGCGTTTTTTTTGCAGCACCAGCGGCAACGCCGGATTGATGGATCCGGCTTCCCGGGCATGTTCGATTTCTTCGCGGGTAATCGAAAGCAGCGCCGGCGGAATGGGATCTTCCCCGACCGGTGTGGAAAACACAAGTAATAATTCCTCCACATGGCGCAGGTATTGATCCGACGCAAACGCGCGGGAATAACTGTCGCCGCCGTAAAAAATAACGCGGCGTGGAAATAGATCGAGAAAGGTTTTCAGCGATTGAAAATCCGGCGACAAATTGGTGAAAATCATTTCCCGAAAATGCGTACATACTTTTTTCCCGCCAAGCAACTCCCGCGCTTTCCGGTGATCGATCAGATTGAAGCGCACTTCATTAGAAAATTGCCACGTGTAAAACACCGTTTCGATGTCGTCGACCTGCTCGCGCGTAAGGGCGATTTCCTTGCGGTGGATTTCCTCCTCGATCGCGCTGCGAAAATTGCGGGATTCGCGAATATCGTCTTCAAAATCCTTCAGCAATCCTTCGCGAACGCTGGCGCGAAGAGAACGTAGCGTCGACTGGTAATTGGGCAAACTGCCGCGGGAGAGTTGCGCGTCCAACGCTTCTTTATATGATTTTACAAATTGCTGCCAGCCTTCGTATCCTTTTATGGTAAACAAAAAGTGGCCGGTCGTATCTTCCATACGAAATCCGGCGGACTCGGCGCTGAGTATTTGTTTTCCGATATCCGCCGCCATACGCCGCATTTCCCACGTACCGAATCGATGCCGTACTTTCTCCTTTTCGACGAGGATGCCTTGCTCGCGCAGGATATTTTCGGCTTCGGTCACGGAAATGGATAATGTCTGATGAATGATTTTGGAAACCAGTTTCTGGATGGTGTTATTCATCGCTTCCGTGCGATGAATCATGGTTTCCACATAATTCTGCAGTTTTTCGAGATCGATTTTTTGACGCGTCTCAAACTGCTTGCACTGATCCTCGAAAAAAAGCAAGTCGGCGGGTATCATCCAGATTTTCGCTTTGGCGAACGCCTCGCGTACAATCCGTTCCGCCCAGACCCGTTCACCGGTCGCTTTTCTCCATCCCCATTTGTAAAACGGATTGGATTCCTCCCCCATCCAATTTTGCACCAATCCCAAATCCACCAGTAATTGATTTCGTTTTTTATATGTATTCATAGCCCAGCTGCACAGCAGGATGCCGCCGAGGATAAGGACCGCCATACTTGCGAGAGCCACGACAATCATTTGACCGGCTTTCTTTTGGATGAAGGAGTAATTTCTGCCGGATTAAAGTGTTACATTTTTTACCCTTCGATTTCTCTTTTCTCATTCCGCTTGAATCAAAACCTACTCAATTTGCTTTGTTTAGGCAAAAAAATTCACCTCTACTTTACAATATTGTATCATATATTTGCAATAATGGCAAATATATAGCAAAACTATATTCATTCCATAGACTTGAATCAGTAAAAGTTGTATGAATAGTAACAGGTTATTGCGAAAACTTAAAGTGCTTATGAAGCAAATTGATTGAAGATCATATTTTACAGTAAGTTGGATGCGATGGCGCAAAATGATGAAATCCCTATAAATGTTTACATGATTACCGCAATTATTTGCATGATGGTTGAACACCGCTTCCTGTCAGTACATATCTTTACTCGTTTTCCTTCTATCCGTAATCGATTTTCCGCAAAAAGTCGGATGGCCTGCGGGTAAATTTCCCGTTCCGCTTCCTGTACACGCTCCGCCAGGCTGTCCGGCGTGTCGTCGTCCAATACATCCACCGCTTTTTGCAGGATGATGGGACCGGTATCGTATTGCTCATCCACAAAATGGACTGTCGCGCCGGAAATTTTGACGCCGGATGCAATCACCGCCTCATGCACGTGATGTCCATACAATCCTTTGCCGCAGAAGGAGGGGATCAAGGCGGGATGCACATTCATGATTCGTCCGTAATATTTCGAGTCGGGGCGAAACAGCAGCATGAAACCCGCTAGCACAATTAAATCCGGCTCGATTTCGTCCACGGTTTTTGCAAGTTCCTGATTGAACGCTTCCCACGATGGAAACGATTTGCGAGAAATCGCCCTCGCAGGAATCTTGTGGTTCCGAGCGCGTTCGAGGCCGTACGCATCGTTGCGGCTGCTGATGACAAGCGCAATTTCGATGGGCAAATCTCCAGCTTCCATTTTATCGATCAGATTTTGTAAGGTGGTTCCGCTGCCGGAGAGCAGAACGACGGTTCGTAGTTTCTTCATCATCATTTCTCCGTTCGTTACATCCGCACAACACGATTGCACATTATTGCAATTCCGGGTTTTGTTCTTTTTGAACTGATAATAGGTGGTTTAGATATTGTTTCGACGATTGTATGAATTCTTCGGGATCGTCGGGCGTTTCGTCATAATCGATCGTGATCCATCCATCATATTGTTGTTCGTTCATGACCTCAAGAATGCGGGGAAAATCCACGATTCCTTGGCCTAACGCACAAAAATTGGATTGATTTTCGTGTTTTTGCACGAGGGAAGCGGCGTCTTGAAAATGAACGTGACGCACGCAGCTGCCATAGGTTTTGAAAATGTGAACCGGGTCGTAGCCCGCGGCGGCGAGATGGCCGACGTCGAGGCAGAGAAACACTTCGCGGGTGTCCACCAAATTCAGAATACGGTCAATATCTTCTTCCGTCTCGATGCGATGGCCGATGTGCGGATGGATGCAGGCGCACAGATCGTAATTCGTACAGCGTTTCCCCAATTCGTTCAACGTTTCGGCCGCGACTTTGAAATCCTGGCGGATCGTATTCACGATTTCACGCCGGCCGGTTTCGATCACGAGAAAGGCGGCGCCGAATTTCTGTGATAAGGCGGCAATGCGCATATTTTCCCGCAAAATATCCTCGCGATTTTCCGCGATCACGAAATCACCGCCGCCGCCGAGCGCGATCCATTGCATGGAGTGGATTTTAAGCGCTTCCCGAACATTTTCAAATAACCTGCCGTCGTTTTCGGAAAAGCGTTTCGCTTCGATTCCCTGAAAATCCAGCTCCGCCGATACTTCGATAATTTTTGGAAGCGCTTCGTCGTTCCACATCTGCGTATGGCAGGCAATTTTATAGTTTGACATGGGATGTGCTCTCCTCATCCGGCTGGTTTCAAGAGAAATTCATGTTCAATGGCATAGTATAAAACCATTCATTGCATTTGAGGATATGAAAGAATGGAATTCCGTGGAAACAACAAAGGGAAAATGCCACATTAAGCCGAAATCGTGAGATTGTCGTCAAAACAGCTGTAAATGATGTTATGATGATTCGATTGTGCGTCTTGTCCAAACAAATTCAAAGACAATCGCAGGAACCGCTTGCAGGCGATACTTTCGTACGCTATGATTTTTTTTCTCCAAAACGATTGCTGATAGAATAATCCATGATTAACCGGAAATGGAATCGATCATCGTTTTGCTTGGCGTCGATAGAAGTTGATTGCAAGACAAGGAATGGAACATTAATATTGATAATTTAAACTGAGTTCGCTCATGAAAAGAGGTGTATTCCATGACGTACCGTGTGTTGGTCAGCGACCCGCTTTCGCAGGAAGGAATCGATATTTTACAAAGCCATTCGGATGTGTATGTGGATGTCAAACCAAAATTGCCGCCGGAAGAATTGCTGGAGATCATCGGAAATTATGATGCATTGGTCATTCGCAGCGGAACGAAAGTCACGCGCGATGTATTGGAACGAGCGGATCGATTGAAAGTCATCGGCCGGGCCGGAGTTGGGATTGACAACGTCGATTTGGATGTGGCGACAAGTCGCGGAATCATGGTCATGAATACGCCCGGTGGGAATACGATTTCCACCGCCGAGCAGACCTGGACGCTGTTGATGAGCCTGTCGCGCAACCTCGTTCCCGCCTGCATTTCCGTGCGGGAAGGAAAATGGGACCGGAAAAAATACACGGGAACCGAAATTTTCGGGAAAACGCTGGGCGTGGTCGGATTGGGGCGCATCGGCAGCGTGGTGGGAAGCCGCGCGCTCGCATTCGGGATGAAAGTATTGGGGTATGATCCGTTCACATCGGAGGATCGGATACGCCGCATGGGATTTGAACCGGCCACACTCGACGATATTTACGCCAAATCGGATTACATCACCGTCCATACGCCGATCAATAAGGAGACCTCTCATTTGCTGGACGACCAGGCGTTCGCCAAGATGAAAAAAGGCGTGCGCGTGATCAATTGCGCGCGCGGCGGTATTATTGATGAAGGGGCGTTGATCCGCGCATTGGAAAGCGGCAAATGCGCCGGAGCGGCTTTGGACGTGTACGAAAACGAACCGCCCGCCGCCGATTTTGCCTTGCTGAAGCGCGATGATTGTATCTGCTCGCCGCATTTGGGCGCATCGACCGAAGAGGCGCAGACGAACGTGGCGATCGACATCGCCCGCAACGTGCTCGACGCGCTCACCGGCGGCGAAGTGCGGAATGCGCTGAACATCCCCTCCATCGCGCCGGAAGTGCGCTCCGAAATCGGCCCCTATTTGGAACTGGCGGTAAAAATGGGCATGTTCGCCATTCAATATTTGGGAAAACATGCGGACAAACTCGAAGTGACCTACGCCGGCCCCTTATCGAAACACGACACGACATTTTTGACATTGTCTGTACTCAAAGGCCTGTTGACGGCGGTTATGAATGAGACCGTCAATTACGTGAACGCCCCGCTGTTGGCGGAAAAACGCCATATCGATTATGCGGAAACCAAAAATCCGAAAACCGACGGTTACACGAACCTGATCAGCGTAAAATTGACGTCGGATACGGAAACGATTGAGATTTGCGGAACCACCTTCGGCGAAAAAGATCCCCGTATCGTGATCGTGGACGGGTATCATATCGACGCGAAGCCTTACGGCACTATTCTCTTCTTCAAAAATCTGGACGAACCAGGCGTCATCGGTCATGTGGGAACCATTTTGGCGAAAGGGAACATCAACATCGCGGATATGACGCTGGGCCGGAAAGAGCGCGGAGGTTATGCCGTCACTGTTTGCAATGTGGACACCGCCGTTTCCGACGTCGTCCTCGACGAATTGAAATCGTTCAAAGCGGTCAAGGATATCAAAACGATCAATTTGCGTTAGTTTTTTATGCATCGTTTCGTGCGGGCGAATCTCCTCTTTCCATATGTTGAAGAACTGCCGCCAATAGATGCACGTGCTGTCGATCGCCGCCGCCCCTTCATTTTTGTTGTCATCCCTGTTATTTCGTCACGAAACCGTTCATAGTATCAAAGCGAAATCTCCTGGTTTAACAGAAGGTGTGTGGAACTCGAAACCGTTGATGATTCTCCTCCCCAATCCTATCCGACAACGAAGAGGGAGCAACTGATCTTCCATCGATGGGGATCATGGAGAGTCGGTTTTATTGTTCTCATGCACATTTCCAAAAGGGGGCTACACCGAAAAGGAATAGAAAGATTTTAGACATAAAAACGAGACCGGAAACGGGACGATTTTTCCTCAAACGGGATCGATGCAATGCATTATAGGCGCCATTTTGCATGCGTAGGGTTTTATCATTGTGCATCATGAAAACATCGATATTCGGCAAATTCATGGCATTATTTCTTTTATTCCATTCCCCATCGCCCCACGTCGGTTTGTGTGCGAATGACGCCGTAGCAAATAATCCCATGCGTGATTTAACCAGTTTATCTCTTGCCGAATTGATGAGCATAGAAATTACGTCCGTTTCAAAAAAACCACAAATTCTGTCCGGCGCAGCGGCTGCCGTTTTTGTGATTACGCGGGAGGATATCCGCCGATCCGGCGTCGCCAGCATCCCGGAGGCATTGCGCATGGCGCCGGGACTGAATGTTGCGCGAATGGACTCGAATAAGTGGGCGATTTCCTCACGCGGATTCAACGATTTCTTCGCCAATAAATTATTAGTCCTTATCGACGGACGAATCGTATATACGCCCTTGTTTTCCGGCGTTTTTTGGGATGTTCAGGACGTTGTATTGGAAGATGTGGATCGAATTGAAATCATTCGAGGGCCGGGAGCGACGCTGTGGGGTGCAAATGCGGTGAACGGCGTCATTAATATCATCACCCGGAACGCAATCGACACGCAGGGAGGCTTGGCGACAGCCGGCATCGGAACCGAAGAGCAAGGATTCGGCGCCATTCGATATGGCGGAAAAATCGGAGAGACGGCTCATTATCGAATGTATGCGAAATACTTCAACCGGGACGCATTCGTGGATGAGATCGGAAATGACGCCTACGATGACTGGCATTATTCGCGAAGTGGATTTCGCCTGGATTCCCACTTCGAAACGGACTCATTAACCGTGCAGGGTGATCTGTACAACGGTGAATCCGGCTTGACGTTTCTCGCGCCGGAGCGGGAACCACCTTACACATCGTTATTGAACACGAGCGAGCAAAATTCAGGCGCAAATTTGTTGACGCGATGGAAACGGACCTTTTCGGATTCCTCCGATTTGGCGCTGCAATTGTATTATGATTGGTATCGGCGGAATTCACCCATGTTCGATGAAAATCGTGATACGGTTGATCTCGATTTTCAACATCGATTCGCTTTCACCGATCGGCAAAGCGTCATTTGGGGACTTGGTTATCGATTCAACGGCGACAGGATCGATAATTCCTTCATGTACTCGTTTGATCCCACCAGTCAAAATGATCAACTCTTTTCGGCTTTTCTGCAAGACGAAATTACTCTGTCGCCTGACGAAATCCGATTGATTTTGGGTTCGAAATTCGAGCATAACGATTACAGTGGCTTTGAAATTCAACCGAACGCCCGGGTATTATGGACTCCGCATGAAAATCATACATTTTGGGCTTCCGTTTCAAGGGCGGTCAGAACTCCTTCACGCGGCGATACGGACCTCGAGGTCAATTTCCTGTTCCCCATTCATGATCCGCGAAATCCTTTGCCGATTCCCCTTATCATGAATGCGCGCGGAAATAAGGATTTCCTTTCCGAAGATGTACAGGCCTATGAACTCGGATACCGAATGCAGGCCACCAGATGGCTCTCGCTGGATATGGCGCTGTTTTATAATGCGTATAACCGTCTTCGGACGGCGGAATCGGCGGGACCTGTTACTGTCTCTCCTTTACTTCCGAACCATGTGATCATCCCGCTTATCGGCGGGAATAAAATGGATGGTGAAACCTATGGTTTCGAGTTGTCGTCCGAGACTCGATTCTCGTCGTGGTGGAAAATACAGGCGGTTTATTCATTCTTGCAAATGCAACTGCATCCCGATACGAACAGCACTGATTTTATTCTCGAATCCGCGGAGGGAGAAAGTCCAAACCATCGGATTTCCCTGCGTTCCTCGATGGATATTGCCAGAAATCTCGAGTTGGACTGTTGGTTTCGCTATACGGACGAACTTTCGTCATTGAATATTCCCAGTTATTACAACGTTGACCTTCGAATCGGGTGGCGGCCATCTCAAAATGTTGAATTGTCTGTCGGAGCGCAAAATATAGTGAACGACCATCACCCTGAATTTCGAATTCGAGCGAGACCGACGGAAGTCGAACGAAGCGTGTATGCGAAAATTACCTGGCGCTTCTAAATCGACGCCGGTATCGTTTTTCAAAAAAATCATGCTATAAAAATGCATCGCTAAAGAGCAGAATTTGCCGTTTTAAGGTTCCCAATCATGATACCCCATCTGATGAATCCCCAAAAAAGTCTCTTTGGTTGTATGTTGTTTTTTTCTCGGCGAATCCTTGATGGGATCATTCTTACGTTCGTTATGTTGACGTCGATCGGATCATCCTCGGCATATCCTGCCGAAAATCAAATCGTGATGGAATTGACCCGAATGAGCCTCGCCGAGCTAATGAATATTGAAATCACATCCGTCTCTAAAAAAC
This sequence comes from Candidatus Omnitrophota bacterium, assembly GCA_003598175.1. Taxonomy (GTDB): domain Bacteria; phylum Hinthialibacterota; class Hinthialibacteria; order Hinthialibacterales; family Hinthialibacteraceae; genus SURF-12. The sequence continues at coordinate 22,135 of QZKN01000138.1, read as the reverse complement.
CGGAAAGCCTTTCTGACGCCGCCGCCGCGGTTTTCGTCATTACGCAGGAAGATATTCGCCGCTCGGGCGTTACGAATCTCCCGGATGCGTTACGAATGGTTCCCGGATTGCAAGTCGGGCGTCAGGACTCGAATAAATGGGGTGTAACCTCTCGCGGATTCATCGATCGCTTTTCCAATAAACTTTTGGTCTTAATCGACGGACGCACGGTTTACACACCTCTTTTTTCCGGTGTGTATTGGGATATGCAGGATGTCATGTTGGAAGATATCGAACGGATCGAAGTCATCCGCGGGCCGGGGGCGGCGCTGTGGGGCGCAAACGCCGTCAACGGCGTCATCAATATTCTCACAAAAAGCGCGAAGGACACTCAAGGCGGACTTCTATCCACCGGCTTCGGAAATGAAGATAAGGAAAATATGAGTGTACGTTTCGGTGGGAAGCTGGGGGAGGATACATCGTACCGCATTTACGGCAAATATTTTAATCGCGACAATTTTGTCGAATTGGAGGGCAATCCCGGAAAAGACGATTGGGATGCAGTTCGCAGCGGCTTTCGGTTGGATAGCGACATATCCGAGAGCGACAGTTTGACGGTTCAGGGAGAACTATACGAGGGCGCAGTCGGATCCACCTATATTATTCCTTACCTGCTTTCTCCCTATTCCTTAACCATCGATGCGGAAGAGGACTTCATCGGCGCGAATCTGTTAACGCGATGGTCACGAACCTATTCCGATTCGTCGGACGTGACGCTTCAACTCTATTACGATTGGTTTGATCGTGAATTCGTGGTTTTCGATGAAGAACGAAACACATTCGATCTGGATTTCCAGCACCACCTTCGACTCAGCGACCGCCATGATTTGGTGTGGGGTTTGGGATATCGATTTTCCGGAGATCAAATCGGCAATAGTTATACGGCAACATTCGATCCCACAAGCCGCAACGATCAATTATTCAGCGCATTTCTCACGGACGACATCACACTGATCGATGATACGCTTGTACTGACGTTAGGATCAAAATTTGAACACAATGATTACACCGGTTTCGAAATTCAGCCCAATGTCCGGTTGATGTGGACGCCGCATGAACGACACAAAATATGGGCGTCAGTGTCTCGCGCGGTTCGAACCCCCTCTCGCTACGAACACGATGCTCAAATCGACATGGTTGTCTTACCACCCGGAAGCGAGGATAATCCTTTACCCCTGCCGGTCCGAATGGCGTCATACGGGCGCGACAGTTTCGATTCGGAAGACCTTGTCGCTTATGAACTTGGCTATCGCACATTGGCTGCGGATTGGCTTACGTTGGATACCGCTTTGTACTACAACGTATATGATCACCTGCTGACCGCCGAACCGTCCGAAAATTGGCTCTACATTCCCGAACCGGCGCCGGGGTACTTCCATATCCCTCTCCTGGGGGATAACAAAATGACCGGAGAATCGTATGGCGCGGAGGTTGCGGCAACGTGCAGAATTCGAGAGTGGTGGAACCTTCATATGGCCTATACATTCTCGCGCCTGGAGTTGCATCCGGTTCACGGAAGTCGGACCGTTGTTTTCGAATTATACGAAACCAGAAATCCACGCCACCAGTGTTCCATTCGCTCGCTGATGAATGTAACCAAAAATCTGGAATTGGACCTTTGGGGACGATATGTAGACGCATTTCCTAAACACTCCTTTCCGAGTTACTTCGCGTTAGACGCACGCTTGGGCTGGAAACCGAATAAAAATCTCGAATTCAGCATCGGTGTGCAAAACGCGCTCGACAACAGACATCTCGAGTTTGAGTATTCCTTGATTCAAACAGCAATGATGGAGGTGGAACGATCCGTTTATGCAAAAATCACTTTACACTTCTAGCACTTCTTTTATTGGATATAAATATATACGATGAAAAGGGCCGGAATGACGTTTTGTCCGACGCCGGATCGAGCGATTACATGATTACCCTTCGTTGTGACCAACCGGTCATGAAGGTTTCAATGAAAATTCGTATCGCCGGCTTTCCCGAAAATGCAGCCGACTCGGCGGCTTCAGGTTTTTATCGTTCATTGCGTTTTATAGGTCAAGACGGTTTCATAAAGTAATTTCATGGAATTTTTAGCATTGCGCTACATCGATTTGAATCTTGAGGTTAAAAAACCGGGGCGTCGGGCATTGTCCGGACTTTTTCATCCTGCCAACCTGCTAAACTCCATGTTTGCTCGGATTCTGTTCTGTTTCTGGCTGATCACCGTGAACCAATCGATTGCCGTTGCGGCGCCTTTGTCTTACGAGGAATACGATATCAAGGCCGCGCAAATCTTTGCTCTGGCGAAATCCTATGTGACCTGGCCGACGCCATCATTTCAATCCAATACTTCGCCCCTTATTCTTTGCATCCTGGGCAACGATCCCTTCGGAGACAAATTAGACCATTTGCTGCGGGGAGAAAAAATCAATTATGGAAACAACCAGGTGCGGGGAATAGAAGTAAAACGTGTCAATCGCATCGAAGATCTTGAATATTGTCACATTTTATTCATCGACGCTTCGGAAAAAACGCGTCTCCCCAAAATCTTCGAAAAAATCAGGAGCTGGCATGTTCTCACGATCAGTGAATTCGAAGGATTTGCCCAACAGGGGGGCATCATCAATTTCTTCTTTTACGGAAAAACCATTCGTTTTGAAATCAACCTGGATGCCTTGAGTCGCGTGGGTCTTAAAATCAGCTCCCTCGTTCTCGAACTGGAAGGGATTAAACGCATCCGGGAGGAAAAGGACTAATGTTTACCTTCAGAAATATGCCCATACAACGGAAATTGAACGTCATCATCATGTCGACGAGCGTCATCGCGCTGTTGATTGCTTCCTCGGCGTTCGTCACATACGAATTGAAACTCTTTCGACGGTCGATGGTGGAAAAATTCACGACGATTGCGGAAATCATCGCCAGAAATTCCACCGCGGCTCTGGATTTCGACGATGTTAACCGCGCCCAAACGAACCTCAAAGTTCTCGGCGCGGTTCCCGCCATCACCAACGCCCACATCTACAAAAAAGGGAAACTGTTTGCTTCCTACGCGCGCGGCAATCCGGATTCGGACAACTCGACAATCGATGCGGATACAGCCATACAACAATTTCATGAAGACATCATGAAAACGTGGGAACAATCCGTCGGGTATGTCTTTACCCGTGAAAAAATTGATATTTATCAAATCATTCAGGGAATCAAACTGAGCGATGAAACCCATACGGAAAATCAGCCGCCGGACATGATTTTTATTCGCGCGGATTTGAGCGAATTTTATACACTCTTGTATTCCTACGGTAAAATCGTCATCGCGGTTCTGCTCTTTTCCCTCTGCGCCGCCTATTTGCTGTCAACGAAATTGCAGAGCGTTATCTCGCTACCCATTCTCAGTTTGGCTCATACCATGAAATGCGTTTCCGCCGAAAAAAACTATTCGGTTCGCGAAAAAAAGAAAAGCCTCGATGAAATTGGCGTTCTCATCGATGGATTTAACGATATGTTATCACAGATTCAACAACGCGACAGCGAACTCGAACGTCACCGGGAACAACTGGAACAACAGGTTTCCGAACGAACCGCAGAACTGTCCCACGCGAATCGGGAACTGGAAGAAACCATTATTGAGTTGAAAGAAGCCAAGGAAACCGCGGAAGCGGCCAGCCGCGCCAAATCCCAATTCCTCGCCAATATGAGCCATGAAATCCGAACCCCCTTGAATGGCATGTTGGGAATGACTGATTTGTTGCTCAACACGGAATTAACGGAAAAACAACGCCGCTTCGCGGAAACGGCGCGGCTTTCCGGCAACACGCTGCTGGATGTCATCAACGAAATTCTCGATTTTTCTAAAATCGAAGCCGGAAAACTGGTACTCGAACATGCCGATTTCAACCTGCATCAGGCGGTGGAGGAAGCCGTCGAGTTGCTTGCGGAAAGCGCTCACCGAAAAGGGTTGGATTTGGCCTTTTTCATCCATCCCGATACCCCCATCGCCGTGCGCGGCGATTCGGCGCGACTGCGACAAATCCTGATCAACCTGATCGGCAACGCCGTCAAATTCACCGAAAAAGGGGAAGTCGTAATTCGCGTATCCTCGTCGGAAGAAACAACCAATGCGGTAAAGATGCGATTTGAGGTTGCCGATACGGGAATTGGTATTGCCGCTGAAACCGTCGAACGTATTTTCGATTCCTTCTCTCAGGCCGACGGTTCCACGACGCGTAAATTCGGCGGAACGGGCCTGGGCCTGGCCATTGCCAAAAAACTGACGCATATGATGGGGGGAGAAATTGGCGTTACCAGTGAACTGGGAAAAGGTTCGACGTTCCAGTTTACGATCCATCTGGAAAAACAACCATTTAACCCTCAAACGGAATCGGTGACTTATCACGATTTTCGTGGACTCCGCGCGCTTATCGTGAATGAGAACTCACCCCATCTGGAAATCATGCAAAATCTGCTGAATTCCTGGGAAATTCATAATGAAAGTGCAAACGGATTGCAAGAGACGCTCGATAAACTTCGCACTGCCGCGTCTGGCGGATTCTCCTTCGACATCATTTTCATCGACGTCGCAAATTGGAATATGCAACCTCAGGATTTTGTCAATACCCTTGCGAACCATTCCGACTTCACGGATATTCCCGTCGTTCCGATGATTCCAACCGGCGCTTTGAGCATGATGAATTCGGAGACGGAAAACCGATTCTTCTTTCTCGAAAAACCGTTACGGCAATCTCATTTGTTCAACTGTTTAACGACAATCATCGGCGCATCGACTCGTGTTGAGACCCTCGCCGACACGGAGCATTCCCCTATGGCAAAAGAAAAAGGGGAATTGCGTGTATCTGTGCTCGTGGCGGAAGACAATCCGGTCAATCAGGAAGTTACCGTCAGTATGCTCGAACTTCTCGGCTGCAACACCGACGTAGCAGCGAATGGTTTGGAAGCATTGGCCGCCATATCCAATCATGCCTACGATCTGATTCTCATGGATTGCCAAATGCCGGATATGGATGGATATGAAGCCACCAAAGTCATTCGGGAAAGAGAAAAATCGATACAGGCAAAAATCAAAAACCAAAATATTCTATTTTCCGCCACTCCGATTATCGCGTTGACGGCGCATTCGATGGAAGGCGACCGTGAAAAGTGCCTCGCCAGTGGTATGGATGATTATCTCAGCAAACCGTTCAACCTCAATGAATTGAAAGCGATATTGGAACGGTGGATTCCCAAGGACAAATTGGTATTGGAAGAACCAATGATGGAAATATTGGATCCGGCGATTTCGTCCGAATCCTTGCCATCCTCCCAACCGTATCCGGTCGTTAACGAACCGGACGATTCGTCGTCATCTCCCATCGATCATAATGTACTAAATAAGGTACGGGCGGTCATCAAGACGGACATTCTCAAGAAAACCGTCGTCAAGTACATGAATGATTCTCAAAATTCTTTTCAAGCCATAAAAAAGTCGATTCAGGAACAAGATCGGAAAACGTTGCGGGAAGTCGCGCATCGCATGAAGTCGAGCAGCGGTATTCTCGGAGCGATGAGACTTGCCGAATTGCTGAAAGAATTGGAACACACGGAAAAGTTGGATTCCTACGAAATTGTATACGAAACGTTACATCAGATTGAATCCGAATACGAAAGGGTCTGCGCCGCTTTGAAATTGGAATTCCACGAAAACGTTGGATAATATTTTGTGAGCAATTCGTTTTAGCGTTTGTTTGCCATATATCCCAGATCCGTCAGGTTTTCGATTTCACGCGGGCTGAGTTCGACCGTTCTCGCCATTTCATCAGGCGAGGTATAATAATCCGCGATTACGTGGCACGCTTCCCGATGCTGCAATAACAGTTGTTCCATCTTCACGTGGATGGCTTCTCGTTCCGCGTCCGATTCGTTCCCATGCGCGAGAAGATTCATTTTTTCCGCGGAATCTTGGGATAGATCATAAAATTCCCACTCTTCCTTTTGATCCCAACAAATTAATTTCATTTTCCCCAGCAAGATGCCGCTTTTATCCGAAAAATGAGGACCGAGTTGCAAACCGCCGCCGTGATGAAGAAAGAGAGGACGGTTTTCCACATTCACATCCTCTTTTCCCTGCAAAAGCGGAAGCAAACTCATCCCTTGGCTAAAAGTCGGCTGCTCCCACCGGAAAAGATCCGTAAAAGTCGGATACATGTCCGCATGAGTGACCGGAACCGCTATGCGCCGACCGGCAGCCACGAATTCAGGGTACATTACGATGGATACGGTCTGCACACTTTCCTCATACACCGTGGTTCCATGCTCTTTCCATCCGTGTTCCCAAAATTCCTCGCCGTGATCGGAAACCAGCCACACCAACGTTCGATCCAATAATCCCTGCTTCGACAATTCTTTCAGAACTTCGCCCACTCTGCGATCGTCCGCCGTGATTTCCGCGCAATATTCGTCTTGTTCCTCGTATTTCGTCAATCCCTGATATAGACCTTTCCACTGTGTCGGAGGTTGGTAAGGCGCATGGGGCGCAATGTAGTGCAGATAGAGAAAAAACGGCTCATCGATAATCTTCAATTGCTCCAAAGCGACCGGCGTGACTTGCGAATCCCACAAAGAACCCTTGAAAAAATCGAATCCTCGTGTGAATCCATACGCCGCCGAAACCTGATCGTTGCTGGAAATTCCGGCCGTGAACAGACCCTGTTTTCGTAACGATTCGGCGAGCAGGGGAACTCCGTCGTGAAGAAAAGCGCCCAGCGTGGCATGACGAATCGCGCCATGCGCCAACGGTTGCAAACCGGAAAACATGGATCCCACACTCGGTCGCGTCGAGGACGAAGCGCCGTACGAATGCGTAAAAACCGCCCCCAACGAAGCCAGCATGTCGATGTGCGGCGCAAGAACGAATGGATGGCCGTAAGGCGGCGTATGATCGGACCGCATTGTGTCCATCATGAACATGACGATATTGGTTGGTATTTTCGTCACGCCGGCCAGACGTACTGGCGACCTCGCGCCGAAAATCCGAGCCAACAGCGACGGTTTCGGATGCGTGGATTGAATGACTGCGCCCGCAGCGGGTATCAATAACACTTCCGGCCGACAGGCTTCCTGCTGCTTGCGCGAAGGGAAAAAGCCTTCGGGAGGCAGTCCGGAATTTTGTTTCCACCAGGTTTCCAGTTTTTGTTGATAGTAGGGACCCGCCAGGAACAGATTACACTTCAACCGGAACTTTTCGCCGTTGCCGATGGAAACCGTCTCTTCTTTGATGGATTGATCCTGGCCGGATAAATCAACGCGCATCCATCGGCATTCCCAATTCCTCAAACGAAGCGCGCCAGGATGAATAAGAACCGGTTCCGACGATTGCGGAGTAATCCAATCGGATTGATATTCAAATTCAAATTGGGGACTGATTGCGCTCGTATAATTCACTTTTCCGGTTGGATACAGGCCAATCAAATTCGCGGCAAAAGCGGGATCGCAGCATATCCCAAAGAGGAGCCATAGCGCAAAGAATGAATGGAGTGAATGAACCATTTTTACCTGATTCAACGTCGGCAATTCGGATTGTTTCTCATTATAGCCGCCCGCTTCGGAAAGGAAACAGGATCATTTTCCGAACCGGAAGCGCATTATTTACCTTCCTCGCTTCACTTCTTTCTATCATACTACTAGCCTATACCATTTGGTATTGAGACGCGGTTGGCATCCACGACCATCTTCATGATGGTTTCTTTTTCCGACCGCGAAACCGGGCATCAAAGACAGGATCATGACAGACGACCATTTTCAGAACGGTTCTTTTTTCGAGCGCGAAAACCAGGAGTTGAAAAAACAAATGGCAAGCGTGGAACAGCATCGACAGGGTCTGCTGGAACACGCCCGAAATTTGGAGCACTTGCTCAACGAAGCGTCCAAACACACCGCTCACCTCGAAGAACTGCTGCGTAACAAAGAAATCGATATTTCGAAATTCATTCAACATCTTGGAAATCTGGACCATCTTTTAAGCGAAAAAGACAAGGATTTGCAGCAAACAAAATTGAAAATGGAAGAATATGCCGCCCGCTGTTATCGCTACGAACAACGGCTACAAGAATATGGGGAAATATTGTGAGAATTTCATTCCATCGCGAACCCGATTACCATTCTCTTGTCAACCGTGAAGGCGAAATTTGGGGGGAGGCAAAAAGCGACGTCGGCATTTCCTGGTTCGATTCCAGGATGATCTGCCGTTATATCAACCAATGCGTATCCGGCAATCCGCAAAAAGATTGGCTGGATTACATAAAAGACCAGTACTTCCGAATCCCCGCGTCTCTCGCGCTGACCGCCGGCTGCGGCCACGGCGAGCTGGAACGATTGATCCTTCGACGCGGCATCGCGGAAAAAATCGATGGTTTCGACATCAGCCTGAAAGCGATCGAACGAGCGCGGGCGCTCGCCGAGGAAGAAGGATTCGGCGGGAGGATCCGGTACTTCCACGCGGACGCCAATTATCTTGAAAAAGCTTGTTTGCCCGACCACTATGACGTGGTAATCGCCGCCATGGCCTTGCATCATTTCGCCGAACTGGAAAAAAGTCTGGACGCATTGAACGCCAGGCTGAAACCGGGAGGACTATTCATCACCAATGAATTTATCGGCGCGACCCGCTTTCAATGGACGGAACGCCAGTTGGAAGCCGCGAATCGTTTTTTAGCCTGCATTCCTTCCGATTTGAAGAAAAATATTCGTTCTCCGGATCAGATCAAATATCACGTTATCCGTCCTTCTGTCGAATACATGAAAAAACACATGGCCTTCGAATCGATCTGCTCGGAACGCATTATTCCCGCGTTGGAAGAATGTTTCGACATCGTGGAACGGAAAAATTACGGTGGAACCATTCTCCATTTGTTATTTGAAGCGATTATGGGGAATTTCGATGAGGAACTGAATCGTGAACATGCGGTTATCGTGCGTATGGCCATTGAATACGAAAAAGCGTTGTTGGATTACGGCGCGTTGGAACACGATCATGCGCTGGTGATCTGTCGAAAGCGCTGAAACGCGGTGAATTTTTCGTTTGTAACGGAATTATCGTTGTTCAAACTCCCACTCAAAACGAGTGTAGCGGATTCCTTCACCGCATCGCCGTTGAATTTCTTTTGTCAATAGATCCGTGTCAAGTTGCTGTTTGCATCGAAAACGACAGCGATACCCGCCGCGTTGTTTGCTGGACTTCATGCGAAGAATTCGTAAGTTTTTTTCTTGCGCCAGGTCGCAAAATACTTTTTCCACTCGCGCGGGATCCGTCGTATCCACCTTCAATGTCCAGATATTCCTTTCCGCCATACCGCTGAATTCGAGCAGATAAATCAAAACATAGATAAAACCCGCCACCGCGATGGCAAATTCATAATATTGCAATCCACATGCCATCCCCAAACCGATCAAGAGAAAAATGATCGAGAGATCGACCGGATTCCGTAAGGCGGTGCGATACCTGACAAAACTCCCCAAGCCGACCAGACCAAACGCGCGCTCCAGACTCCCCTGAATCAAGGCGACCATCACCGCGCCGGCCACACAAATAAGAATCTTGGTGTTTTTCAGTTCTTTATCGTAAACGGGACCATCGGCTTCGACATTGCGTTTGGGATGATTCGCGATCAAGGCGCCCAACGCGGCGGCAATGGTCAAAGAAAGAAGTACTTGCGCGTATGTCAGTTCGCCTGCGTATTGATCAAGTTTTGGCACATTCCGGAGGCTTTCAATAAATTGATTGACGCCCGGAATGGGGATATTCGTTACTGCTTCTGTCGCTTCATAAATCACATCTGCGGTCATTGTTTATGCTTTCTCAATCACTTTGAATAAAATTATTTTGGGGGCTGCTTCGTTAAAACGCCACTTCCAACTGAAACAGAATTTCGTTGTTCTGCGCATCGTCAAATCCGGTCTTCTCATCGTTGAGCATATATTCCGTCCGAAACGTCACATTATTCGTAATTTCGGAAATGATCGCGAAGAGCCATTGCTCACGGTCCCAGGTCAGGGAACCATTGCGAGAAAACGCTCGCGGCGTTAAATTCGTATCCAATTGGCCATATCGAATCAACGGACGCATGGATTTCAGATACCGCAGTCCCTTTAGCGTCCATTTTCTGGACATTTCGGCATACCAGGCGAAACGCTCGACTTCTCCATGTTGGCCTCCGATGGCCTGTGAAAAGAAATCCCATTCGCCGATCTTGTACCCGAGATTTACGCCGGCCAACTCGCGTGTATCTCTATTGGATTGGCCATATCCGGGTATTTCCTGTTGTAGAAAATCAATATCGTCGTCGGTCAATTCCCCTGTCATGCCGAATCCCATTAGATCTACTTTTCCAAACCGTTCAAAATCCATTTCAATACCCAAACCCGCGCTCAATTCCTTTTCCTCGATCTCATCGATGTCTCTTTCCGAGTCGCTGAGCATCCACCCGGAATCATCCTCCCCCAATCGCCGTCGATCCAACTTGTTTCCGTTCGTCACCGACAAATAGGCATAAACCGGATCGAAATTCCCCTTCCAGGTGACGCCCAGATCCCGTTTGCGCCAAAATGCGATCCCCGCCAATGGATACGCTTCCGTATACCGACTCGGACGATAAAAGCGCGACTGCAGGCCGATGCGCAGTTCGGAATAAAAGGGGAGTTCCTCGAAGTCGACATACGCTTCCACCAGACCGGAATCTTCGGAATCGTTTTCAAAATCGTACGTACTGTGAAAACGAATCTTACGGCTCAAATCCGCGTCCAGATTGATCCGAAATTCGTCCAATTTGAATCCGCCGCCCGGCGTTTCCGGAACAGCGGAGGAAAGGGCGCGTTCATTTTCAGGATTGAAATACTCGACCTGCACACGTCCGCCCAGGCGAAAATTCTCTCCACTTAACGAGGGAAGCCAGGATGGATCTTTCTTTTTTTCTTTCGCTTCCTGATCCTCTTCAATGGCGGCGTCCGCTTCCTTATCCGCTTTTTTCGTTTCTTTGGTCTCTTCGCTTTCTTTTTTCTTGCTTTTCTTTTCTCCGTCGGTTTTTTCGGCGGGTATCCCCTCCAAATTGTCCAACCGCGCCTGCAGCTGCTCTATGATTCGGCGAAGTTCTTGGTTTTCCTGTTCCAATTTTTTGAATCTTTTTTCATTTTCCGCGCCTTCCTGTCCTCTCGCCGGCAAAAGAAACACAAAAAATAAACAGAATAAACAGAACGTGATCATTTTCCGGGCATTCATCCTGTAAAATTCCCCCTTCTTTCTGATTGAGCCCATCGTTTTTCTCATCATAAACAATTTAAAAAGGAATTTCCCTTGATTGTGGGTGAGAAGAATACAACTTCAAAAAGATAGTATAAATGCCGAGGCCGAAACTGTCAGGCTTTTATTAAACTGTCAAAAAAAATACACCCTTGTACCACAACGGTGACCGGGTTTTATAAATCCATCTGTTTTTCCAAACCGGTAACGACGAACACTAGCGCGGCATTCCAGCTTAATGAGCTTTCATTGGAAGCAAAACTTTCTTCCACATCTTTATACGTCAACGCCGGGGGGGATGTTTCATTAAATGACCGTTTTAAAAAGCCGTCGTTGAGAAATTGATTCGGTCCACCGACGAGCAGGCCGGGGATAGGTTCCTTGATTTTATCCGTCATCGAAAAATAGTGGTAAGGACTTTGCGGGGATTGGCTTCCATAACCTGTTACGAAACAGGTGGAAAGCGGATTTCGACCCAAAATATAGTGCAATTGTTCCATCACGGCATCCACATAAGCTCTATCGGATCGATGAAGGCCGGCAAGCAACAGAACCACCGCATTTTGCAGCACAAAACTATTGGAACCCCACACGAATTCGCCCGATTTGATGCTTAGGCGATACCCATCCGACCGGATCTTCTCGTGCAAAATATCCGCAAACGCGATCAGATCCGCTCGCGCTTCCTCTTTCAGTTCCTTTCCGAATCGCTCCGTAGCATTCAAAATGGAAGCGACCGCCAGCGGGGTGACATTTCCCCAGAAACCCGACGCCGTTATCAACGGCGCGCGATTCTTCGCCAGGGCAAGCATGATTTCTCTCAATCGATCCTCTTCCGTGGCTCGATACAATTCGATCGCGGCCCAAAATCGTTCGTCCGAATCGTCCACGTCGCCATATGCTTGCGTCCCTACGCCCGCCGGATTTTTAAATCCGCCGTCGGAAGGATGTGTTTCCAAATAGAGCCAGGCGGATTCGGCGGCATTCAAACAACGAGTGGAAAATGTGGCGTCAAAGGGAGAAAATAAACGCGATGCTTTCGCCGTCACGGCGCACATGCTCGCCGTGGCGGCGGTGGAAACTGGAAAAATGATTCGCGGTTCTTTTTCCTCCTGCGGCGGGATCGGTTTAACCGTTTCCAGCGGCGTTAATTTATGATAAATCCCTCCGCTTTCGGATTGCATTTTCAACAGCCATTCGATCTCCCACCGCACTTCGTCCAGAATATCCGGGACGTTGTTCCCACTTTCCGGAATCTGCAACGAACCGTCCGGAAAAACATCAGGAAACACTTCGTAAAGCGTCAAAAGCATTCCCACGGCAAATGCGCCGTTGACGACATATTTGCCGTAATCGCTCCCGTCGTGCCAACCGCCCACGGCGTCTATTTTTGGGGGATTTTCATTTACGGGTGTGGCGGAAAAGAGCACGCCATCCGTTTGATGGCAGGCGGGATGTTTCCATACTCCCGCATACTCCTGCGTCAATGCCATTCCACAACGGTGAAAATAAAAACTCCGCAGCGCCTCCCGGCCCAGGTTGGAGTAGAGATTGTCATCGATTCGAAACGGATAGGATTTTCCCAAGCCCTGGACTTCCAGCAGGAACGTTCCGGTTGAATGGAAAATAGAAAAATCCGCCGCCCATACATGTTCGCCGCTTTCCCGGTTATTGGCTTCCGCCAGTTGTAACATCCCTTTTAACAACGGTTTGCCCGTATCCGACGTTAAAACGGAGAACGGCATTCCCAACGCCGAGGAAACGAGCGCGATTTTGGAACCGCCGGGCAAATATCCCAGCTGGTTGATATGAATGAACGGAGAAGCCGTGGTATCCTGGCAATACACGTCGAGAGATAAAATCATGCAGAATAAAATCGCAATGGTTCCATTTTTCAGATTCATTCGACCACGTTCCTTTCCCTACCCGGATTTACCATATCGTGAAAGAAATCGAAGGCGTGTCAATCCTTCTCCCATCCGTTGCGGAAATGTGGTACCATTCGTTAATGAACATCATTGATATTACAATCCAGGATCAAGAAAATCGTATCGATCTTTGTTACTAAAAAACGGCGGATAAGGACGAAATCATGAAACGGTATTGGCGTTTACCAATCGCGATCACTTTATTATTTCTTCATATAACCACGGCCAAAGCGGATACGCTGCTGCTGCGCAGCGGGGATCAAATCATCGGAACCATCATTTCCGAAGATGCGGATACCTATACCGTCGACGTCAACGGTAATCTGCTGGGAGTACGGAAGATCGATGTCCTTTCCCTCACCAGAAAAGGCGAATCCATCAAAAAAGAAACGGAATCCACCACGCCGATCGAGAGCGTTTCCCCTGACCGTGGATTGCAACCGGCGTCCATTGACCCGGAGAAAAAAACGCTGTTTCCCTCGACGGAAACCCCTTCGCTGGTCCCGCGGCCGTTATTGCCCGTTGTTCTGCCGCAAGGGAAGGCTTATCAGGTCACCGGGACCGAAGTTCGCTTCCGTCAGGGACCAAAATTGGAATATCCCGTCGTCGCATCTCTGCTAAGCCGAACCATCCTGATCGAAATCGAGTTTGCCGAAGGTTGGCTGCACGCAAAAACGTTGGAAGGGGTGGTAGGATGGATTCATCCCAACTTCGTCAACCTCATGGAAAACCTTCCCTGCATCATAACCGGAGATCGAGTCAACATTCGTGAAGCTCCCGGAGAAGTCTACCGTTCCGTGGGATTGCTGCGAAAGGGTGATCTTGTGATCAAATTGGAGGAACGGGCGGATTGGTGGTTCATCCTGACGGGCAATTCGACCGCCGGTTGGTGCCATAAAGAGTATTTGCTGCCGCTCGAGGACCCAAATCTCTACAAACCGAAAATGAACGTGGTGCAAAACGGCGAAGCCGGTTCTCCCATTTTGTTTCAAACCGTCCCCGCATCCTTGGGCCAACAAAAGGTGACCTTCACGGTGCGCGACGAGAACATCACTCTTGCCGGTATCACGAAAGTCGTCATTTTTCATCGCGATAGGACTCTATTTGCCAACTCGGAATCGTTGTACGTCAGTCCCGATATTTTTCAACGCGGCCGCATGCAAAATTCGGCGGATATCATGAGCGCGGGTATGCCGGAACAGGTGGCCGTCAATTTCGTCGGCGGCGATATTCTTACCATGCTTGGCCAACGCGTGAACGAAGGCTGGCAATACGAATTGACCGCGCCCGCGGCGCCAACCCTCAGCTATGCCTTCGTCGTGCAGGAAGGGGCGTCGCGCGGCACGTTGATTCTGCTTCCCTGATCCTCTGCTTATTCACAAGACAAATACGATTTCAGCGGACATGCGCCACACTTCGCTTTTTTACGACAGAACGTATTTCCCACGGCGACGAGCTGGGCGTGAAAATCCTTAAACAAAGCCACATCGCGAGGCAGTCTTTCTTCAAAATACGCCTGCATGGCGGAGTAGTCGATTCCTTCCTCCACCCATTCATGCCTCGTTAAAATCCGATACGTGTACAAATCAACGACAAAAACCGGATGGTCGCCGGCATACAGCAAAATGGAATCCGCCGTCTCCGGACCGATTCCTTTCACCGTCAACAACTTCTCACGCAACGCGGGCGTGTCCTCGCGAAACATTCGCGCCAGGCTTCCACTATAACGATCTTGCAGGAAAGCGATAAACGCTTTGATTTTCCTCGCTTTTTGGTTGTAGTATCCGGAAGAACGAATCAATGCGGCCAGTCGCTCCACGGGTATGGATTGAAATCCCTGGTAGGAAAGGATTTTTTCCTTTTTAAGGCTGCAGATTGCCTTTTCGACGTTTTTCCACGACGTATTCTGCGTCAATATCGCGCCGATAATAATCTCAAGCGGCGTGTCCCCCGGCCACCAGCCGCGATGCCCAAAATGATTCAACAACGTGTTATAAATCTCCGGCAAATCAATTTCTTTCATAAACACAACCCAATTGGCATGTTTCAATATTACTACCTTCAGCCTGCCATTATAACCTTCAATCCATTTTTTCGCCATTATTCCATTTTCTCTCTTGACGGATTCGATAATGAGCATATACTCATAATATAACCCTTGGAAAGGAGAAGAAAAAATGCCTGGATTTGATCGAACCGGTCCGCAGGGACAAGGTCCCATGACAGGCGGGCGACGCGGCTATTGCGCGACGGGAACGCCGGCGACGGAACCGTTTCCGGGATATGGAGTTGGTCGAGGAGGACGTCCATTCGGCGGAGGAAGAGGCCGATGTTTCGGCGGCGGCCGCGGCGGATGGAGAGGATGGTCCACTCCACCCACGCAACAACAGGAAGCGACGCCCTCCGAACCACTTTTTGAAAAAATGGACGCGTTGCAACGCGAAAACGATGAATTAAGAGCCCGCTTGGAAAAGTTGGAAACGAAAGAGCAATAAACGCGCTACGCTGCGGGGTGGCGCGGACCTTCGGTCTGCACGTGCTGGCAGAAAGCCTGCGCCACAATAAGTTTCCATAAGACGCGGTAAATATCCCATTGCCGAAAAGGAGAATGCCGACACAAGGAAAACCATTTGGGTGTCTGTCTGCGCACCCTTGCGCATGGAGAGGGAATGAGAGGCACGCCCGGTTGCCGAAAAAATCTTATTCTCTCTCTCTTTTTTTATGTGTTCAAAGCAACGAAGCGGCGGGACCGTCAAGCCAAAGGACGGTTTGAGGGTGCGTGCGTAAAATCGATGCGGGACATGCTGTTGCGACAGGTCCTTGCAGAGCATCTTTCACCGCCTGCGCCTTGCGTTTATCCGGCGCGACGCAGCTGATGACTTTCGCCCGGAGAATGGCAGGCGCCGTCAACGTAAGCGCCTTTTGCGGCACATCGTCCAAAGAAGGAAACCAACCTTCTCCGAGCTGTTGCTTTCGGCATGCTTCGTCAAGTTCCACGATTTTCACCCACTTCGGATCATGAAAATCGGCCATAGGGGGATCGTTGAAGGCGATATGCCCGTTTTCACCAATGCCGATGCACGCCAAATCGATCTCATCCTCCAAAAGCAGCTGCGAATACCGTTCGCATTCCTTTTCAATATCCTGCGCACACCCATCCAGTAAGTGAACCTGCGCCGGTTTTACGCGATCGAAAAGACGCTCGCAAAGATAGCGGCGAAAACTGGCGGGATGTTTGTCTGTCAATGCCACATATTCATCCAAATGAAATGCATGGACGGCGCTCCACGAGATATGTTTCTCGCACAGCGCAGCCAGAAATTCGAATTGCGATGCGCCGGTGGCAAAAATCACGCGCGCGTTTCCTTTTAATGCAATGACTTTGTTGATCACGTCCGCAACGAAATCCGCCGCGGCGCTTCCCAAGTTTTCTTTGTCTGCGAATACCTTGACTGGCATCGATCCACACAGGAATTCGTCGTTCGGATTCTTCATAGACCATCTCCCATCACAGAGTTCACTTCTTCACTCGTCAATTCCATCGTAGTGTATAAGGATTGCTCTAATTTTCAAACGATGCGGCGCCCGGCGATGGGACAATTCGTTTCGCTCCTCTTTGCCGATCCCATCGATGCTCTTAAACTACTATTCAGGCAAAAATTTAAAGGAAAATCCGTTATGAATCGAATTCCTGTGATCCCGTTCATTACTATATTCGTTCTGTTTTGTGGTTGCGGCTCCTACGAATCGAACCCTAAAATCACCTTCAGCCATATTCTCAACGATCAGTCCGAATGGCACGTCGGCGCGGTGAAATGGAAAGAACTGGTCGAAGAAAGTCTGGGCGACCAAATCGCCATTCGCCTGGTCACAAATTCATCGCTTTCCAAAAACAATCAGCGCACGGAGCTGGAAATGGTGCAGGCGGGAACCCTCGGCGGATCGTGGGAATCATCGATTCTTCTCACGATCATCGATCCCCGTTGGACCGTATGGTCGATGCCCTGGTTGTTCGATTCCTATGAAGAAGCCGCAAAAATTTGTGACAGCGAGCTGGGCGAGGAAATGCTGGCGTCGCTGGAACAAAAAGGCATCATCAGTCTGGCGTATGGATTCAATGGATTCCGTCGATTGACCAATAATAAAAGGCCTGTCGTTTCCTTACCCGACATCCGCGGGCTGAAAATCCGCGTGCCCGCCATTCAAATGTATACGTCCCTTTATCGCGCATGGAGCGCCGATCCCAGCCAAATGAATTTCGGCGATTTGATCGTGGCCTTGCGGGAAGGAGCGATGGACGGGCAGGAAAATCCGCTGCACGTGATCCGCTCGTCCGGTTTATACGATCTGCAGCCGTATCTGACGCTTTGGGAATATTCCTTCGATCCGATCATCTTTTGTATGAGTAAACCGGTTTGGGAGAAGTTGACGTCCGAGCAACAAAACGCGATAAAAAAATCCGCCCGTGCAGCAGCCGCTTTTCAACGGGAAACGGTTATCCAAAATGAAGCCGCTCACCTCGAGTTTCTTCGCGCGCATGGGATGAACGCCGTGACGCCGTCTCGGGAGAATATCGAAGTATTTCAAAGCGCTTCTTTATCGGTCTACGATGAGTACAAATCCATCATTGGCGAAGACCTGCTTCGGCGGTTTCGGGAAGCGACAATGCCATGAAAAAATACCTTTGGGAAGAACGTATCCTCGTCCTGATTCTCGCCATCCAGGTTCTTCTCGTCTGCCTGGGCGTGTTATCCCGTTATGCCTTCAACTGGTCTCTCTCCTTCACGGAAGAAATCACCCGCTATTTGATCCTTTGGCTGGCCTGTCTGGGATTGCCGGTGTGCCTGGCGCGCGACGAAATGATTCGTTTTCAGTGGCCGAGGGAAAAATCACTTCGCCTGGCTCGATTTCTTCGTCTGTTTTCTTACACCGCATCCGTTGTATTTTTTGTTTTGCTTCTATTTTCCGCGATGAAAATGATCCGGCTGCAATGGCAATTCGGGCAAAAAACCAGCGTGATGGGATGGAGCATTATATGGGTCAGCCTGGCGCTGCCGGTTACGTGCCTGCTTTTCTTTTATCGGATTTATGGCAAACTATACAAGAATGAGAAGTAACGTTCATTCCCATCATCTTCTTTTTCATACGGCGGTAGGAATTATTTGTGAGTCGATTGATGGCGAAGTGAAATTTCGTTTCAATGAGTTGGGCGTTTTGTATCCAAACGTTCATTCCGCAGGATTGATCCCTATTTCTCAAAGGCGCAACATCCGCAATGTGACGATTCCAAATTACTTTTTGAATCGGCGGCATTGAAATCTCCAACGTTCACAAACAAAATGCTTGAAACAAGAAAATCTGACAGGAGCAGGAGCATGTTTCAAAGTGGATTAAAAATTTTGCTGTTGTTGACGATCATGTCGGTTACATTCAGCCTATGCCCGGCGGCGGAAGTGGAAGACGGTTTTGTTTCCTTATTCAACGGAAATAATTTGGACGGTTGGGTAATCGAAGAAGGCGATGTCAACTCATTTGTTGTTCGTTCGGGAATGATTTATGCGTCCGGGGACGTCAATTATCCGACCTGGCTGCGCAGCGAGAAACAGTTTGAAAATTTCGACCTGCGTTTTGAGTTCCGGCGGGTGGGATGGTGCAACAGCGGAGTGTTTTTTCATGCGCCGCTGCATGGACGCAATTCGAAAGTCGGATTTGAATTTCAAATCGACCAAAAAGTCGGCGAGCCGCTCAGCATCAAGACCTGCGGGGCGATTTTCGGCGTGGTTCCGCCGCTTGCCAATCCGCTCAAGCCGTCCGGGGAATGGAATTCGGGGCGCATAGTGATGGATTGGCCCTCGTTGCAATGTTGGATGAACGATGAGTTGGTGCAGGATTTGAATGTGGAGGAGAATGAGGAACTGAAATATCGCCTGCGCTATGGATATGTCGGCCTGCAGGCGCTTGGCTATAACGTCTGGTTCCGCAACATCCGGATTCGGGAATTGCCGCCGAAAGAGGAATGGATCTCATTATTCAACGGCGAAAATCTGGATGGATGGTATATTGAAGGCAGCGGCGCGAACGCGAAATGGTTCATCAACGACGGCGTGATCCGCACGGAAAACGGAACCAGCTATCTTGTCACCAACGAGGAGTACGAAGATTTCGAATTGCACACTTACGTGCGCACGGTGAAACACGCGAACGGCGGGATTTTTCTGCGTTGGAAACAATTGGCGGGCGGCGACCGCGGCAACGAAATCCAAATCGAGAATATTCCCGATTCGGATTATCCCACCGGCAGCCTTTATAACGTTGTCCGCGCCGAACAGCCGTGGTACGAAGACGAAAAATGGTTTCTTATGCAAATCCGGTTGAAGGGAGCGCATCTCGTCATTCGCGTGAATGGCGAGACGGTGGTCGATTACGATAAATTTCCAACGATGCGGTCGGGACACATTTCATTGCAAATGCATAAAGATAAGTCATGGATTGAATTTAAGGATTTGAAGTTGAAGAAACTATGATTTGGAACAGCAGGCAGCAGAAACTAACAGTTTAGCCATTGGAAGAATGGACAAGAGGGAAAGGTAAGAGTTGGCCGATGCGAATGCACTCGCGCGGAGCGGCGACCAACATCGTGAGGAGATGGTATCCGCGTCGGAATACTTGTCCACAACCGAATCCGGCAGAATCTCATACCACCGATCAATACGAGATGGTGAAAATATTACGCTGTTTTTAATATTATTTAGATTTTTATGCCCTCGGGAACCAGCGGCAGGGTACGCAGGCGCAGGCCGGTCGCGGCGAAGATGGCGTTGCTGATGGCGGGAGCGATACCGACAATCGGAGTTTCTCCGCCGCCGGCGGAAGGGATGTTTTTGGGATCGATCAGGACGGTTTCAATGATCGGCGTATCGCTGAAACGGGGAACGCGATAGTCGGATAAACGCGAATTCAGAATTTTGCCGTTTTCGAAGCGGATGGATTCGAACAACGCGCCGCCGATGCCCATCATGATCATGCCTTCGATTTGATTGTTGAGCTGATTGGGATTGAGAACCGGACCGCAATC
Source organism: Candidatus Omnitrophota bacterium (assembly GCA_003598175.1). Taxonomy (GTDB): domain Bacteria; phylum Hinthialibacterota; class Hinthialibacteria; order Hinthialibacterales; family Hinthialibacteraceae; genus SURF-12. The sequence goes on along the minus strand of QZKN01000138.1, from coordinate 1,818 downwards.
GAAAGCGAGAACCACACGGACGACTTTTACCTGTCCGCTCTTCCGATCGATGGCGATTTCCACGCAGTTGGCCATATAACTATTTTTCTCAAATCCTCCGGCGATGCCGAAGCCTCGTTCCGGCGTCGATTTCTCTTTCCCCCAACCGAATTTTTGCGCGGCGCGTTCCAAGACATTGCGAATGCGTTCGTCCTTGATGTTTTTCAGACGAAAGGCGAGCGGCTCCATACCGACGGCGTGCGCGAGTTCGTCCATATGCACTTCCCGAGCGAAGTGATTGGCGGGGGCGGCAAGGCAACGGTAGGAGCCTTGTCGCAGCGGCGAGTCGTTCGCGTGAAATTGAATGAGTTGATTGGGGAAATCGTATTTGGATTGAATGCCGGCTGCGCCGGAATTGTAATTGTGAAGCTCACAGGCGGTGATCACGCCGTCGGTTTTGACGCCGCTGGAAACTTCGATCACGCCGGCAGGGCGGAAATAGGCCCAGGTAAATTCTTCTTCGCGGGTCCAGATGAGTTTGACCGGTTTGCCCGCCGCTTGGGCCAATCGGGCGGCTTCGACAGCGGCTTCGCCGGTGTGTTTTCCGCCATAACCGGAGCCGGTGGCGGGCATGATGACGCGAACGCGGTCTTCCGGCAGACGGAAAGCGCGCATGAGTTCCTGCTGCACGCCGAACGGTCGTTGGGTGCCGGTCCAAACGGTCAGTTTGCCGTCTTCCCAGTTCGCCAGGGCGGCGCGCGGCTCGAGCGGGACATGGGCGATGTAGTCGATGGTGTAGGTTTGCCGCAATTGTATGTCCGCCGTGGACATGCCGGCTTCGATGGAGCCGATACGATTGGGGGAGGCGCCTCTTCCACCACCTTGCGATTCGCGCGCGTTTTTCTTTAAATGCTCGAATAATTCCGCGTTGGATGGCTGCGGAGTGGTTTTCCATTCCGCGCGAATGGCGGCGACGGCCTTCGACGCGGTGTGTTCGTCAGGAGCAGTTACGCCGATAAAATCTCCGTCACGAACGACGGTCACACCGGGCATGGCTTCGGCTGGTTGCGTATCGAGGGAGGTCAACGTCGCGCCGAATGCGGGGGGACGGAGGATTTTTCCGAATTGCATGTCAGGTAATTTCAAGCCGGAAATGAATTTCACCTTACCAGTCACGAAATCACGTCCGTCAATTTTGGAAAGCGAAGTTCCGGCGATTTTCCAATCCTTTGCGGGAATGGTGGGAGCGGTATCGGTGACGGTTTGCATGATTTCTCTGCCTTCGATGAGCTGGCCGAAGGTGAGAGCGTCTTTGGTATTCGCATTCGTGATTTTACCGTCGCCGATGGTGAGGGCGTCGCGTTTGACGCTCCATTTTTGGGCGGCAAGATCGAGCAACAATTCGCGGGCGGAAGCGGCCGCGATGCGAAGCTGGGACGCCATACGCGGCGTGGTCTGGCTGCCGAACGTGCCGGCGTCGTAGGGCGTCAAGTCGGTGTCGCCCAAAATCATATGAATGAAGGAGATGGGAACCGGGAGTTCTTCCGCCACCACCTGCGTGAGGGAAGTGCGGATGTTTTGCCCCATTTCCACCTTGCCGCTGTATACAGTCACCATACCATCTTCGCCGATGTACAGCCATGCGCCGATTTCCGCCGGATCGCGTTTTCCGGCGGCAAAACGCCGACTTTCCGCCTCCGCGCCCTGCGAGGGAGGCAGCAAACAGACGACGGCGATGCCCGCGCCGAGAACTTTAAAGAATTCACGGCGGTCGAGCTCAAATGAATGGATGGGCGGCTCGAAAAATTCGTATCGTTCGGGCTCGACAGCCATGTCGTG